>NZ_JAASIO010000019.1:0-66245 GCF_019731765.1 Gordonibacter massiliensis (ex Traore et al. 2017)
TGCTTTCTTTTTCGCAGGGCCCCCGGACACCGTCCGGGGGCCCTGCGGCGTTCCGGGGGCCCGCGGCGCGCGGGACGCGGGCCCCCGGCCGGATTCGGGGCCCGCCCCTCTCCGCGCCGCGCGTGCCGAGGGGCTCCGGGCGCGGCGCGCGCGCCGCGGCGGCTCCGGAACCCCCCCCCTCGGCCGCCGCAAGGTCCTCCGGACGGGGCCTCCCCGGCCCTTCGCGCCGTAGCGCTCCCGGGAGGGGTCGTGTTGATTCTGCGCGGGGGAACGGGGGCCGGTCGGGCCGAGAGTATAATGGAGCGAGGAGCATTCTACCTGCATGCTTTCATACGGGGACGGAGGAACGTCTGGTGAGCGACAAGGCACAAGAGGCGGCGAAAACGGCCGAGTTGGCGATGCGCGACGAGGCCAAGCTCGTGGAATTGACGGAAGCGCTGTCGGGAGGGTCGCGACGCGCGCGTCAGAACGCCGCTTCGGCTCTTGCCATCGTTGCCAAGGGGGCTCCCGAATCGCTTGTTCCCCATGGGTCCGCCTTCGTCGACGCGCTCAATCGCCCTGAAGCCCAGACGCGTTGGGAGTGCCTCGACATCCTCACGTCGCTCGTCGACTACGATTCCCGCACGTGCGACAAGGCCGTGGCGGGGGCCGAGGCCGCCCTGTTCGACGAGGAGAGCGGCCCGGTTCGCCTTGCGGCCATGCGCTTTCTGTGCAAGTTGGGCGCTACGACCGAGAACCGTTCCGAAAAGACCTGGCCCTTGATCGACGAGGCCATCCAGTGCTGGCATGGCGACATGGAGTTCCAGGACATGCTCGTTGCGGTGGTGGATTTCTCCGCGGGCAAGCTTGCCGTCCAGGTGAAAGAGGAGCTGGGCGACCGTATGAAGTTCGACGCCGAGAACGGCAAGGGCGCGCTCAAGCGGCGTGCCAAGCAGATCGTCGACAACGTGCAGGCGAGCTGACCTTTTTCCGTATACGCGGCGGGCCTTTCGGGCCCGCTTTTTCGCCGCGCCTTCCCGGATCTGCGGCGCACGGGGATTCGGCAAAGGAGAGCATATGGCACAGCATAAGGTGACGCTCATCCCGGGCGACGGCATCGGCGTGGAGACGTCGGCCGCCATGCAGCGCGTGGTGGAGGCGAGCGGCGTCGATATCGTTTGGGATGTGGCGCCGGCCGGCGCGGCCTGCGTGGAAACGCACGGCACGCCGCTTCCTCGGGAAACCATCGAATCCGTCAGACGCACCAAGGTGGCCATCAAAGGGCCCGTGGCCACGCCGGTGGGCACGGGTTTTCGCAGCGTGAACGTGGCGCTTCGCAAAGAGCTCGACTTGTACGCGTGCCTGCGCCCCGTGCAGTCGCTGCCGGGTGCCGGGGGTCGGTACGACGACGTCGACCTGGTCATCGTGCGGGAAAACTCCGAAGACCTGTACGCGGGCGTTGAGTTCGAAGAGGGGTCCGAGGGCGCCCGCAGGCTCATCGAGCTGTGCGAGGAGGAGGGCGCAGGGTCGATACGGCCCGATTCGGGCATAAGCATCAAGTCCATCTCCGTCACCGCTTCGGAGCGCATTGTGCGCCACGCTTTCGAGTACGCGCTCGAGCACGGCAGGAAGAAGGTCACGGCGGCCCACAAGGCGAACATCATGAAGCATTCGGACGGCTTGTTCCTGCGCGTGGCGCGCGACGTGGCCAAGGAGTACGAGGGGCGCGTGGCGTTCGACGAGCGCATCATGGACGCCTGCTGCATGAACCTGGTGATGGACCCGACGCAGTTCGACGTGATCGTGTTCCCGAACCTGTACGGAGACCTTGCGAGCGATCTTGCGGCTGGCCTCGTGGGCGGCCTGGGGTTGGCTCCCGGCGCGAACGTGGGCGAGGAATACGCAGTGTTCGAGGCCGTTCACGGATCCGCGCCCGATATCGCGGGCCAGAACAAGGCAAACCCGACCGCCCAGATCATGTCTGCAGCCATGATGCTGGACCACCTGGGCGAGGTCGACGCCGCCGCGCGCATACGGCGCGCCGTATGCGCGGTGTACGCGGAGGGCGCCCATTTGACGGGGGACATACGCCGTGCGTCCGGTTCGGCTGGGGCGCCGGCAACTTGCACGGAGTTCACCGAAGCGCTCGTTGCGGCGCTCGACTAGCGAAGACGAGAGGAAGGCGCCGAGGGACGGGATCGCCCGCCCTTCGGCGCACGGCAGCCGCCTCGCGCGGCGGAATGGAGCAAACATGACCGACGAGACGAACCGTTTCGCCGCCACGCTCGACGTGGACGGTGCGAGCTACACCTACTTCCCCGTGTCGGGGGTGCCGGGTTCCGAGAAGCTGCCCTACGCGCTCACGGTGCTGCTGGAGAACGTGCTGCGCAACGTGCGCGACGAGCAGGCGGCCGAAGAGCTCGCCGGGCGCATCGTGGCCGCGGGCAACGCGGGCGAGGTGGGCAGCGAAGTGGAGTTCTCGCCGGCGCGCGTGCTGTTCCAGGACTTCACGGGCGTGCCGGTGTTCGTGGACTTCGCCGTCATGCGCGAGGCGTGTGCCTCCCTCGGCGGTGATCCGGCGAAGATCAACCCGCAGATCCCCTGCGATTTGGTGATCGACCACTCGGTCATCGCGGACGAGGCCGGTTGCGCGGGCGCCCTCGAGCGCAACATGGAGCTGGAGTTCTCGCGCAACAAGGAGCGCTACGATTTCTTGAAATGGTCGCAGCAGAGCTTCGACAACGTGCGCATCGTGCCGCCTGGGGCGGGCATCTGCCACCAGCTGAACATCGAGCAGTTCGCGCACGTGGTGATGACGTCGGACGATGCGGGGGTCGCGCGCGCGGACGGCGAGAGGCCCGTGGCGTACTTCGACACGCTCGTGGGCACCGACAGCCACACGCCCACGGCGAACGGCATCGGCGTGTTGGGTTGGGGCGTGGGCGGCATCGAGGCCGAGGCTGCGGCGCTCGGCCAGCCCATCACGACGCTCGTGCCGCGCGTGGTGGGCGTGCGCCTGACCGGCGAGCTGGCCGACGGCGTGTGCGCTATGGACGTGGCGCTGACGTTCGCGCAGATGCTGCGCGCCAAGGGCGTGGTGGGGTGCTTCGTGGAGTGCTTCGGACCGGGTCTCGACAGCCTGAACGCCACGCAGCGCACGTGCATCTCGAACATGACGCCGGAGTACGGCAGCACGTGCACGCTGTTCCCGGTGGACGATGCGACGCTCGCCTACCTGCGCTTGACCGGTCGCTCCGAAGAGCAGGTGGCGCTCGTCGAGGCCTACGCGAAGGCGCAGGGGTTCTGGAACGACCCGGAGGCTCCGGCGCGCACGTACGCCGAGGTGATCGAGTTGGATCTGGGCTCGGTGGAGCGCTCGCTGGCCGGGCCCTCGCGTCCGCACGACCGCATTCCGCTTGTCGGCGCGCAGGAGCGATTCCGCGCGGTGTGCGACGAGCGCGGGCTCGATCGCGCGAAGACGGTGGACGTGGAGCTGGCGGGCGCGACGCACGAGCTCACGCACGGCGCGCTGGCCATCGCGGCCGTGACGAGCTGCACGACGGCCACCGACCCGCGCATGATGCTGGCCTGCGGGCTCGTGGCCCAGAAGGCGGCTGCGGCGGGCCTCGCGCCCAAGCCGTGGGTGAAGACCATCCTCGCGCCGGGCAGCAAGGCCACCGAGCTTCTGCTCGAGCGCGCCGGGCTCTTGGACGGCTTGCGCCAACTGGGCTTTTACACGTGCGGTTTCGGCTGCATGAGCTGCATCGGCAACTCGGGCCCGATCTTGGACGAGCTGCACGCCGTGGCCGACGACATCGAGCTGGCGAGCGTGCTTTCCGGCAACCGCAACTTCGAGGGGCGCATCTCGCCCGACGTGTCGCAGAACTATCTGGCCGCGCCCGCCACGGTTATCGCCTACGCGCTGGCGGGCACGATGGACGTGGATCTGGAGCACGACGCGCTGGGGCACCGCGCGGATGGCACGCCGGTGCATCTGGCCGACATCTGGCCGACCGACGCGGAGATCGACGCGCTCGTGGACGCGCAGGTGAACCGCGAGCTGTACGAGGACGGCGCGCGCGGGCTGTACGACGGCGACGCGGCCTGGCAGGCGCTGGGAAGCGAGCCGAGCGACACGTTCGCGTGGGACGACGCCTCCACCTACGTGCGCCGCGCTCCGTACTTCGACGGCATGGAGCGCGAGCCGTCCGCGCCGGAGCCCATCGAGGGCGCTCGCGCGCTCGCGCGGCTCGGCGACTTCATCACCACCGACCACATCTCGCCGGCCGGCTCCATCGCGGCCGACTCCCCGGCGGCGCGTTACCTTGACGAGCGCGGCGTCGAGCCGGCCGACTTCAACACGTACGGCGCACGTCGCGGCAACCACGAGGTGATGATGCGCGGCACGTTCGCCAACGTGAAGCTGCAGAACCTGCTGGCCGAGGTGAAGAAGGGCGGTTGGACGCGCGACTTCTTGGAAGGCGATGTGCGCCCGTTGTTCGACGCCGCCATGGACTATGAGGCCGCCGGCGTGCCGCTCGTGGTGGTGGCCGGCAAGATGTACGGCAGCGGCTCGTCGCGCGACTGGGCGGCGAAGGGGCCGGCGCTTCTGGGCATCCGCGCGGCGTTCGCGGAAAGCTTCGAGCGCATCCATCGCTCCAACCTCATCGGCATGGGCATCCTGCCGCTGCAGTTCGCCGAGGGGGAAAGCGCCGAGAGCCTGGGGCTGGACGGTTCGGAGCGCTACACGGTGGGGCAGGTCGACTTCTCGGCCGGGCTGCCCGAGCCGCGCGTGGTGGACGTGAAGGCCGAGCGGGCCGACGGCTCGACGGTGGCTTTCGAGGCGACGGTGCGCGTGGACACGCCCACGGAAGGGCGCTACTACGAAAACGGGGGCATCCTGCCGTACGTGTTGAGAAGTTTATTGTAAGGGCAAAGTAACGTTGGCGCCCGATTGCGCGAGGTAATCGGGCGCTTTGCCGTATAATAGATACTTTAGGCAATCGTAGGTTACGGGAAAGGGATGCCGTGAAACAGACATCCGGAATCGACGCGCTGCTCGAGGCGCTCAAGCAATCAGGGGTCAACGTCGACGGTCGGTTCGACGCCGATGCCGAGGCGCCGTCCGACGGCGCCGGCCGCTCAGGCGGCAACGGCGGCGGCGCGAAGCCTCCCCACGTGCACATGGAGGTTCCGTTCGCGGACCGCATGGCGGCTTGGGGCAAGAAGGCGCTCATCATCGCCGCCATCGTGATCGTGCTCATCGGCTTGGCCGCCTATTGGTGGTTCCATCCGCCCATCAACATCCACAGCACGGACACGTGGATGTTCGTGGCCGTGTTCATTCTGCTGCCGCTGTTCCTGGTGTTCTGGAGCAAGTCGCACAGCTACAAGGCGGGCACGGGCAAGGTCGAGGCGAACCCCGGCAAGGCCAAGGCGTTCAAGTTCGCGAGCTACGTGCCGGTGGCCGTGGCCGTGCTCGGCGTGATCGGCGCCATCATGTCGCTGTCCATCTTCCCCGGCAACGCCGAGAAGTACGCGAACGTGCTGCAGACCGACACGCTCGATTTCGCCAACGACATCAAAGAGGTCAACTACTCGGAGATCCCCATCATCGACCGCGACTCCGCCGTGCTTCTGGGCAACCGTGAGATGGGCTCCATTCCCGAGTTCGTGAGCCAGTTCGAGATATCGCCGCTGTACAGCCAGATCAACTACCAGGGCGCGCCGGTGCGCGTGAGCCCGTTGGGATACGCCGACCTGTTCAAGTGGTTCACGAACCGCGAGGCGGGCATTCCCGCCTACGCGCTGGTGAACATGACGACGCAGGACGCCGAGATCGTGAAGCTGGGCGACAACCCCATCCACTACTCGCAGTCCGAGCCGCTCGTGCGCAACATCGACCGCCACGTGCAGCTGAGCTATCCGTTCTACATGTTCGACGAGAAGTCGTTCGAGATCGACGAGGACGGCCACCCGTGGTGGATCTGCCCGGTGCAGACCCGCACGATCGGCCTGTTCGGCGGCACGACCATCAACCGCGTGGTGCTGTGCGACGCGACGACGGGCGAGACGCAGGACCTGGCCATCGAGGACGTGCCGCAGTGGGTCGACCGCGCGTATCCGGCCGAGCTGCTCATCGAGCAGTACAACTGGAGCGGCAAGTACAAGGACGGCTGGCTGAACTCGGTGTTCGGCCAGGCGGGCGTGGTGCAGACGACGCCGGGCACCGACGGCTCGCTGGGTTACAACTACATCGCGAAGGACGACGACGTGTGGGTGTACACGGGCGTGACCTCGGCCACCGCCGACAACTCCATCGTGGGCTTCGTGCTGGTGAACCAGCGCTCGGCCGAATCGCACTTCTACTCGGTGCCGGGCGCGACGGAGGCGTCGGCCATGCAGTCGGCCGAGGGCCAGGTGCAGAACCTGCGCTACAAGTCCACGTTCCCGCTGCTCATCAACGTGTCCAACGAGCCGACGTACTTCATGGCCCTGAAAGACGATGCGGGCCTCGTGAAGAAGTTCGCCATGATCAACATCAAGCAGTATCAGTATGTGGCCATCGGCGACACGGTGGCGGAATGCCAGAAGTCCTACCAGGCCCTGCTCGCCACCAACGGCGTGTCGACGGGCGATACCGAAACCTTGGGCGTGCTGGAGGCCCAGGGCAAGATCGTGCACATCGCGCAAGCGGTGGTCGAGGGCAACTCGCACTTCTACGTGAAGCTGGAAGACGGCGACAACATCTACGACTTCGCGCTTCCGGGCCTTATCGAAATCGTGGGGTACAAGGAGGGCGACCCCATCGCCTTCAAGTACGTGGAGGCCGAGCCCACGAACCCCGTTGAGGAGATCCTCGCAGCGGACGGCGCCTCGGCTGCCGCTACGGCCAAGGAAGCCCAAGCCACGGGCGACGCGGCCGGTAACGCCGCGTAGGGCGATTGCCCGGAAGGGCCTGCAGGCAACGATGACGCCGTAGGGGCGGGCTACTGCCCGCCCCTACGGGGCTTGGCGTGTTGTTTTGAGCGCGGCGGTTGACATTTTTCGAATTGATGGCAAAATATAGCAGTTGCCTCTTCGGAAGCGACACGATGAAAGATAGTTCCGCTGCCCAAGACAGCAGGCACCGAAAGGTTTAATCGCAGACGATGCGGCCCGCCGAGGTGGTTGTATAAGTTTCGCGCTTAGACGACCCCTGCTGTCATGAGACGGCGGGGGTCGTTCCTTTTTCTCAGGCGACGATCCCACCCGCGAGGGGCGGAACCCGAGTTTGAGAAGAAGGAGGTGTACTACATGCCCAACGTGAAGAACCAAGAGATGCTCGCCAAGATCAAAGAGGATCTGGACGGCGTTTCCGCTGTGTGGGTCGTGGACTACTGCGGCCTGACGGTGAAGGACATCCAGGCGTTGCGCGTGGCTATCCGCGAGACCGGTGCGAGCCTGAAGGTGTACAAGAACACCCTCATGCACATCGCGCTGGAGGAGTCGGACCTGCCCACGCTCGACGATCTGCTGGAAGGCCCGAGCGCGTTCGTGTTCGCCGGCGACGACGTGGCCGCTGCCGCGAAGGCCGTGAAGACGTTCGCCAAGACCAACCAGAACCTGGAGATCAAGGGCGGCTTGATGGAAGGCGCGCAGGTTTCCGCCGCACAGGTGGAGGCTATCGCATCGCTTCCGTCCCGCGAAGAGCTGCTGGCTCAGATCGCCGGCGCCATTTCCGGTGTTGCCCGCGGCCTTGCCGTGGCGCTCAACGGCGTGCCGAGCGGTTTGGCCCAGGTCACGAAGGCCGTGGCCGACCAGAAAGAAGCTGCTTAACCCGCAGCTTGGCAGCGTGACGAGCGCTGCCTAACCGAAAGTTGTACAAGCATCGGTCGGGAAGGCCCGACCGCTTTGAAAGGAAGCTAACATGGCTGTTACTCGCGAAGAGATTATCGAGGCCCTCAAGGAGATGTCCCTGCTCGAGGCGTCTGAACTGGTGAAGGATATCGAGGAGACCTTTGGCGTTTCCGCCGCCGCCCCCGTGGCCGTGGCCGCCGCCGCTCCTGCCGAGGGTGGCGCCGCCGCCGAGGAGAAGTCCGACTTCGACGTCGTGCTCGAGGGCTTCGGCGACAACAAGATCGCCGTCATCAAGGTTGTCCGCGAGATCACGAGCCTGGGCCTGAAGGAGGCCAAGGAGCTGGTCGAGGGCGCGCCGAAGCCGATCCAGGAGGGCGTGGCCAAGGACAAGGCCGAGGAGATCAAGGCCAAGCTCGAGGAAGCCGGCGCCGCCGTCACCCTCAAGTAGCTTATCGCTGCAGGTTGAATCGCGACCATGTGGTCGCTTGGAGGGGCCCGTTGCTTTTGCGGCGGGCCCTTTTCGTCGTAACGCGGGCTTCGCGCCGAAGGCGTTTCTTGGTTGCTGACGTGTCGGCAACGGTTCTTTCTCGTTTTTTAGAGCATGCGTATAGTTAACCGCGTAAACTGGTGGAACGTGAATCGAAAGGCTGCACGGAGGTGCAGCCGTCCGGATAGGAGGCCGCCATGCAGGGATACTTTTCCGCCGCTTGGAACGACATCAAGAGCTCGCCCGGATGGTTCGGCAAGCTGTTGCTGCTGGGTCTGGTGAGCCTCATTCCCGTGTTCGGAGCCATCGTGGTGGCAGGCTATCTGTACGGATGGGCGCGCGACATGGCATGGGGCGTCCACGCTCCCTTGCCCGCGCGCATTTTCGGCAACGAGGACGGCAGGCTGTACAGCCGCGGGTTCTTCGTGCTGGTCATCGGGCTCGCTTGCTCGCTGCTGCCATGGGTGGTCGAGATCATCGGATCGATTCTGACCGGGGGCTCTTTCGGGTTCTGGGCGGGCTGGGGGTACCGTTCCGGGTTCCTGTCGTTTCCGTTCGGCATGGCGTCGGGCTTGGTCGGCCTGGTGTTTTTCGTCTTGTCGATAGCGGCGAGTTTCTTCGCGGTGTGCTTCTACTGGGTTGGCTCCATGCGTATGAGCATCTACGGGCGCTTGTCGGCGGGCTTCCAGTTCGGCAAGGTTTGGAGCATGCTGCGCCATGACATAAACGGCATGCTGCGCATCCTGGGCATGGCCGTTCTGATGGGCATCGCCGTAACGGTGGCGGTGTCGATCATCGCGCTTCTGGTGGTGTTCGCGTGCATGGCCGTCGGCTTCGCCGTCACGGGCGGCAACCTCAACATCAACGCGAGCCGGCCCGACGCGGCCATCGTGAGCATGGTGTTCGCCATCGGCGGCGTGGCCGTCGTTCTGGTGCTGCTCGCAGGGTTCGCATCCATGGTGCTGGCGATGTTCGTCATGGCGATGATCACCCGTGCGCTGGGCTATTGGACGAGGCAGTTCGACGTGCCGGCATGGCGCGGACAGGACGATCCCATGCCGTTCGAGCTGGCGGGCGCCGCAGGCTGGCCGGGCGGACCGGGCCAGCCGCCGAACCAGCAGCCGCCGATGCGCTGATCGGCACGCTTCGAACCCCTCCGACGGGCGGTCGGAGGGGTTCTTTGCTTTCGGGCGCCGCGCGCATCTTGACGCGCTATACTGGTTCGCGAAGGCGCGCTTGAGCGCGAACAGGGGGAAACGAGGTAAGACATGGATTACGGTGAGCTGAAGGAACAGATCAACGGATTGGACGAGCGGCAGCGCAAAGGGTGCGCCCGCGTGCTCTCGCTGGTTTCCATCGGGGGAGGGGTGCGGCCTGAGTTCCGCGAGCATCTGGACGGAGCGTCGACGTACCGCGAGTTCTTCGAGGCGCTGTACGGCGACGACGCCCTGCGCTTCACGAAGGCGTGGGCGGCATGGGCCCGGCACGATGGCAAGCAATGGGTCGAGCGCTTCGAACCGGCCCAGGCGGCGGAGCATGTGCCGTTCGCGGGGCGCGGGCTGCCGGTGGAGTTTTCCGGGAACACCATGCTCGTGCCGTTGGGCGGGCACGGGAAGAAGGCGCGCGTCCTCGCGTTCGAGGACGGGGCTTTCAACGAGGACGCGGCCGCGTACTTCACCTCTTTGGAAGGCGCTTTCACCTGCGGCGGCCTGACGTTCGACGGCATCTACGATGTGTTCACAAGCGGTAACACGGTGCTGTTCGAGCGCTGGACGGTCAACGAGAAGGGCATCCGCGTCAAATCCGCCCAGCTGGCGGAAAACTACGGCCTTACCGGTTGACACTGATCCGGCGGGCCGGTCGGCCCGAAACGATGCGAAGACCGGGACGCTTGCCGAAGGCGCAGAATCGTGCGTCCTTGGCAACCGTCCCGTAGGGCAAGGGCTCTGCCCTTGCCGTCGACCTGCGGAAACGTTGCTGGCTGAGCGGCAAGGGCAGGGCCCTTGCCCTACGGGGAAGACGCGAGGCGCAGGGACGTGCGCCTTACGAGAATTTGACGACGCAGAGCACGACGAACCCTCCGACGACGACGGCCGCCGTCAGGTTCATCACGCGCAGCGGCAGTTTCGCCAGCGCCTTTTGGCACAGGGGGTAGATCACCCAGGTGTAGAGCATGGCCACGGCGCCCAGCGCCACGTCGTTCACGAGCCAGGCCTGGCCCAGCACGTTGAGCGGCAGCTGGGAGTTGTCCCAGAGCGGGTAGACGCCGGCGGCGTTCGGCTGGTTCAGCATGAAGCCCATGCACAGCTCCATGAGCATGCAGACGACGACGGTGACGATGAAGAACTGGACGCCGGCTCCGACCAAGGTGCGCCGCCGCTCCACGAGCCTCGTTTTGAGGGGCACGAGCACGATCACGCACACGGCGGTTCCCACCCCGTACACAAGGAAGGGGTACATCGGGTCGTCCCATACGAGCGAGTCGGCATCCACGATGCCGAACAGGTTCATGAACGAGCAGTAGGCGATCTCCATCCAGTGGCCGAGCACGCTGAACACGCAGAAGTACACGGCCAGGTTGCGCCAGAACGCGAAGGAGTCCGGCGCGTAACCGTGAAGCTCGTCTTCTTTCGACAGAAGGGGCATGGGCTAAGCGGCCCCGAGGGCCCTAGGCGCCCGCATCGGAATCGTACTGGCGTGAGAACTCGATCGTGCTCTCGCCCGTGTCGTCGTCCGCCGTCACCTCGACACCGGGAATGAGCACGTTGATGCAGTACAGGAAGAACAGGATGCAGAATCCGACGACCACGGCGATGAAAGCGATGTTCATACCGTCGCGGGGCACTTTGGCGAGCCAGCCCTCGAGCGCCGGGTAGATAACCCAGGTCATGAGCGTTGCCACCACGCCGAAGGCCACGGCGTTCTGCAGGCACACCTGACCCATGAAGTTGCAGAACATGTCGCTGTAGTCCCATAGCGGCAGCTTGCCGTCGGGCCCGGGCTGGTTGAGCATGAGGCCCATGGCCAGCTCGATGAGCGTGCACACGAGCGCGTTGATGAAGAAGCTGATGATGAGCGGCACCACGCGGCTGCCGATGTGCTTCTCGAGAAAGTTCTTCACGGGGTAGAGCAACAGCACGCACGCCACGGCGCCGAATCCGTAGACGAGGAAGGGGTAGAGCCAGTCCGACCAGATCTGGGAGTTCGGATCGTAGATGCCGGGAATGAGACCGAAGCGGATGAGCGTGCAGTAGCCCGCTTCCATCCAGTGTCCTACCACGCTGAACACGCAGAAGTATATGATGAGGTTGCGCCAAAACGCCCAGGTCTTGGGCTGGTAGTAGTTGATGTCCTTCGAGAGCTCTTGCTGCTTGACCTCGGCGTTGAAGGGCTTCGTGAGCACCGCCTTCGCGCGGCGCGACGTGAGGAAGTACGCGAGCAGGATGATGTCGGACGTGCAGGCGAGCAGCTGGTCCGCGGGGTTGAACACGCCGGTGGCGATGTTGAAGGCGGTGCCGAGAACAATGTTGAACAGGCTGAATCCGATGATGAAGTAACGCGCCAGCCTCTTGCGCTGCCAAATGAGCCAGAAGCTGATGCCGTCGAAGATGAGGTTGACGAAGTCGAGGATGTCCTCGAATCCCAGCTCGTAGTTGCCTTTCACCAGGAACACCAGCAGCGCGATGGTGACGATGACGTTGAAAGCGAAGAACACTTGGAGAAGCCGCATGAAACCGAGCTTCTTCGGGTTGCTGAAATCTTTTGCCATGGGCGGTGACTCCAAACCGTGTGGGGCGAACCGGTGCTATGCGGGAAGGGCCCCCTCGGCCGCTCGCCCGCAATCGTCGTGATTATACCGTAACGTCTCTCGTCGACGCCGCCGCACGGGCGGCGCTTCGGGCGTTCGTGGCGTTTCGAGGGCCTTTCGTTGCGTGCGAGCTGCGGCTGCGGTGCGGTGGACGGCAAAATACGCAACATGCTGCATAGATGCCCGCATACGCGCGTGGCGTTTCGCGGGAGGCGGGCATGCGCTAGCGGCCTTCCGCTTGCGGGGCCGTCTTCGGGCCGCGGGGGTTATCGCTCGCGGCGGCCCGCAGCGTTTCCACGACCTTGGCCGAAGCGGTTCCCACGATGCCCGATCCGAGGATGGTTTGTATCGGGTTGGCGTTGTTCCCATGGCAGGCCTCGTCGCTCATGACCTCGAGCAGGCCGCCCAAGGTGAACCTGACCACCACCATGGCCTCGCTGCTTAAGCGCGATTCGTCGACGTTGAACAGGTCGAACCAGGTTTGCATGACCAGGTTTTTGAGCGTTGCCACGAGCTCGCTCGATCCGTGCTTGCCCACGACGAGCAATGCCCGGTTCAGGCGTTTCCTGAGTCCGGGCTCGTTCGCCAAGGCGCTTATCTGGGCGTCGTCCGTTTCGTTCGGCAACCCGCCCCGCATCAGGAGCATGCGGGCGACTTCGCGGGGGAGCATGTGGTCGAGCGCCTCTTCGGCCAACGATTGCAGTCCGTCGTAGTGGTAGTAGAACGCGTTCTTGTTAACATGGGCCCGCTGCGCGATCTCGCCGACGGTGATCTTGGCGTAGGGCTTCTCGGTGAGAGCCTCCCAGAACGCCTCTTCCATGCGCTCGCGGGCGCTGGGTCCTTCTTGGTCTTTGCGCGGTCGTGGCATTTCTGCACCTCAAAACTAGACAACAAGAACAATATTATCCATTTTAATTAGTCATATCGACCAATAAAATGACTTCCTAAGGATAAGCGATGCCGGAGGGCCGGTCAAGTGCCCGCCGGTAGGTGAGAAGGAGGCTTCCGATGTTCGAGAGACTCGGGAAAGCGAAATACGTGGTGCCACTGGTGCTTGGCATCGTGGTGGCGTGCGTGATGTCCGTCATGTTCTACCCCATGGCGAACATGGAGATGAAAGGGCTGCCGTTCGCCGTGCTCTCGCTCGACGAGGGCGTGGAGACGCCGCAGGGCACCATGAACGTTGGCGAGACCATGATCGAGGGTATAACGTCCTCGACGGCGACGGAGGACGGCGAGGAGTCGCCCATCGCCTGGACGAAGGTGGGCAGCCAAGAGGAGTTGGACGAGGCGTTGGAGAACGGCGAGTACTACGGCGCGCTGATCGTGCCCGCTGACTTCAGCGCTCAGCAGATGGCCGCGAAGCAGGCCGAGACGCAGGCGTCGCTGGCGCAGGCCCAGGCTCTGATGGCCGCGCAAGCGCAGGCCCAAGCCCAGGCAGCGGCTGCCGCCGCCGGCGGCGCTGCCGCGGGCGGCGACGCTTCCACGGGCGATCAAGCGGCGGCCATGGCGGCGGCTGCAAGCGGGGCTGCCGCTGCGGGCGGCGACCAGGCGGCGGCGTTGGCCGCTGCGGGGCAGGCCGGCTCTTCCGACCAGGCCGCCGCTCTGGCCGCGCTTGCCGGGCAGTCGGAAACCGCGACGGAAGCCGAAGAGGTGGAGGCCCCGGCGCTCAAGGTGATCATCGACAAGGCCAAAAGCCCCTTGGTGGCGAGCCAAATGAGCACGAGCATCTCGTCGATGTTCCAGCAGATGGGCGTCGATGTGGACGTCGAGACCATCCACACCGGCTCCGCAGCCGGCGACGACGCCGCGTCGGCGAACCCGATGTCCGGCATGGTGTCGCTCCAACTTGCCATCATGCCCTTGTTCATGGTTTCGATGATGACCGGTTTGTTCCTGAGCCGTATCTTCAAGAAGAAGCCCGGCGAGCCGAGCGCCGCGCGCTGGCAGTCTATCGGCATCCAGGCGGCCTACGCCGTTGCGGCCTCGCTGATCGTCAGCCTGTGCGCGTACTGCATGCTGTTGTGGGTCGCGGGCATCGAGGCGCCCATGGGAGCTATCGTGCCGTTCATGTGGCTTGCCAGCTTCTGCGTGATGCTGCTGTTCATCGGGGCGTTCAACATCTCCACGGGGCTCGGTGCCCTTCTGGCGGTGATTGGTTTTGCCTTGGGCATGATGACGGGCACGTTCCCCTTCGAGGCCCTTCCGGCGTTCTGGCAGGACTGGGTGTACCCGTGGGCCCCGCAGCGCTTCATGAGCGAGGGTATCCGCGCCATCCTGTATCTGGATGCGGGCGCTTGGAACGTGGGTAGCGCTCCGCTCGTGATCGTCGGTGCGGTCGGTGCGGTGCTGGCGTGCATCGCGGCGCTCATCCCCGGAAAGAAGGTTGCGAAGGAGGCTGCTGCCGCCTAGCGCATCTCGCAGAACGCACGAACCGGGAGGCGGGCTTCGGCCCGCCTCTTTTTGCTTCTGCAGCGGAAAAGCCTCCCGAGTCACGAAAATCACCGCTGTGAAGTCCATGCGCGCGGATTATGGTTCGCTCGCGTTGCCGCGACCTGCGGGAACGATCATGGGAAGCAAGAAGGCGACGCGTTGGAGGCTCTTCGGAAGCGAATCGGGCGCTGGGATCGCTTCACAGCGGTGATTTTCGTGACTTGAGCCCCGGTTTTCGTGCGGCAACGATGTCGGCTCGGGCCGTTCTGCGCTGCGAACCGAGAGGTGCCCGATCGGGTTAGAGTGGGGAGGCCGGGCGTGGGCGGCGGGTTGGGGTATCATGGTTTCGAAAGGGCGTTTGGAAGGCGCCTGTCCCGTTTGCCTTACAAGGCGCCCGGTCTCTTTTGGGGCGTTTTGGAGCCGATGGGGCGGGCAAGGGGGTGATGCGTCGTGCGGGATGCAGAGGCGGCGGGCTCGGGGATGATCGAGATGGACGACGTGTTCTTCGAGCGCGTGTACGAGCAGGTGCGCCGGGTGCCGGCGGGCTCGGTGTGCACGTACGGCACCATCGCGGAGCTGGCGGGGTATCCCAAGGCGTCGCGCGAGGTGGGGTTCGCCATGAGCCGCGTGCAGCGCGGGTGGAACCTGCCGTGCCATCGCATCGTGAACGCCAAGGGGACCCTCGCGCCCACCTACGCGTTCGGCGGGCATCGCGTGCAGCGGCAGCTTCTGGAAGACGAGGGCGTGACGTTCGTGGACGACGAGACCATCGACATGGCGCGGCATCGTTGGCCCCCGCTCGACGAACCCGGCGGGCCCGAGCAGCTGGCGCTGCCGCTCGGGTAGGCGTGCAAGCGACCGCAGTCGAGCTTCGAGGGCGGCCGGGCCGCGTCCGTTACAGCCCCAGGCCCTTCGCCACGTTCGCGATGAAGTCCTGCACGTTCGTCACGATGCCGCGCGAGGCCAGCGACCCGCGGTCGGTGAGCTTGTTGACGGCGAACTCGGCGATGTCCACGCAGTAGAAGTACACCTGGCGCACGGTGCCGTCGGGCAGCACGCGGTAGGACGGCGTCATGTTGCCGGTGGCGATGGAGTGCAGCATGGTGGCCATGCACACGACGGTGGTGGCCTTGCGCAGGTGGTGGCGCATGGCGTCCTGCGCCTCGTAGACGTTGCTGATCACGCTGGGCATCGGGCCGTCGTCGCGGATGGAGCCGGCCAGCACGTAGGGCACGTTGTTCTTCTCCAGCGCGTACATGATGCCGCCCGTCACCTGTTCCTCCTCGATAAACCGGGCGATGGAGCCGTGGAACCGCACGCGGTTGATGGTGTCCAGGTGGTTGTAGTGGCCGAGCGGGCGGTTCTCCTGCGTTTCGATGTCCTGTCCGAGCGCCGTGTGGAAGTACGACCCCTCCAAATCGTGCGTGGCCAGCGCGTTGCCGGCGAACACGGCGTCGGCGTAGCCCGCGTCCACGATCTTCGAGAAGGCGGTGCGCGAGAAGCCGTTGAACGAGAACGCCGGCCCCATGACCCACACGATGTAGCCGTGCTCGCGCTCGTACTTCAACAGCTCGTAGAGCTCGTCGTATTCGCGGGAGAACGCGGTTTCCCGCGAGCGTCCCAGGCGGAAGGCGAAGTTGTCCGCGCGACGCCCCGCGTCTTCCGGCGCCTCCGTGCCGCAGTCGGCGGGGCAGAAGCCGTCGGTGTGGACGTAGATGCCGTGCGCGCCCGTTTCCGTGCGGCCGCACACCACGAGGTCGCCCTGCTCGAGGTGGCGGAACTCGCGCACGAACACCTTCCCGTCCTCGTAGACGGGCACGCAGTCCATGCGGCTGTCTTCGGCGAGCAGCCACTCGCCGTCGATTTTGAAGTACTCGGGGTACACGCTCAGGGCGTGGTAGCCCTCCGGGGCCACGCCGTCTTTCGGGGCGGGCTCCATGACGGCGTCCGGCGCGTCCGCGAAAGGGGCCTTCGCGAAGTCGGGCGCGGTGTAGGGGTTCAGTGCGAAGCTCATGGTCGACCTCCTGGTCGAGGTGGAAGGGAGGGGTTTCGCCCGCCCTGGTTTTGTTCGATGCACGATTATACCAGCATGCGAACCGCGCAACCTCCCCCTATCGTCCTGAGCGGAGGGGGCGTTGCGGCTCGGCGGTGGAGGCGTTCGGCGCAAAAATCACCGATGTCCCCCTTCGGTGCCGGACAGAAAGGGGTCATGCGGGCTCGCATGGTTCGACATGACGGCTGTTTGCCCAGATGGCGCCATTCGGAAACGGCCCGTCCGACTCTGGGGCGCACTGCCGCACGGGGACATCGGTGATTTTTGCGCCGAACGGGGCAGCGCAAAAGCCGGGAACTTTGCCCTTGCCCCGGCGCACGGCGGCGGTTGCGAGTAGAATACGCATTCGACGTGATTTCGAACCCCCGGAGGTTGTCCCGCATGGTTGAACGCTCAGCAGAAGAAACGACGGAGTCCTCCGAGGGCGCGGCCTTTGCGCACGGCTCGCTCGGGCGGCTGGCGCCCACGTGGTGGGAGCCCGAGGAGGGCGAGCCCGAGCCGGAGCCCTGGCTGACGCCGGATGCGGCGCTCGACCGGTTCCTCGACTGGACGGCCGCGCGCGGCATCGAGCTGTGGCCTCACCAGGAAGAGGCGCTCATGGACCTCATGGTGGGCGACCACGTCATCCTGGGCACGCCTACCGGGTCGGGCAAGTCGCTCGTGGCGCTGGGCATGCACTTCATGGCGTTGGCCACGGGGCGCCGCGCGTACTACACGGCCCCCATCAAGGCGCTCGTGAGCGAGAAGTTCTTCGATTTGGTGGAGCTGCTGGGGCGCGAGAACGTGGGCATGATCACGGGTGACGCGCACATCAACGCGGGCGCGCCCGTCATCTGCTGCACGGCCGAGATACTGGCGAACCTCGCGCTGCGCGAGGGGGAGCGCGCCGACGTGGGCTGCGTGGCCATGGACGAGTTCCACTTCTACGGCGACGCCGACCGCGGGTGGGCGTGGCAAGTTCCCCTGCTCACGCTGCCGAAGACGCAGTTTCTGCTCATGAGCGCCACGCTGGGCGACGTGACCGACATCGCCGCGTCGCTTAAGGAGCGCACCGGAGTGGACGTCGACGTGGTGGCCGATGCGCCGCGCCCCGTGCCGCTGGCCTACGAGTACGTGGAGATGCCGCTGGAGGGCACGGTGGAGCTGGCGCTGCGCAAAGGCGAGGCTCCGCTGTACCTGGTGCACTTCTCGCAGGACGCGGCGCTGGCCACGGCGCAGTCGCTGTCGAGCTACGGCGTGGCCAGCAAGGAGCAGCGCGAGCAGGTGAAGGAAGCCGTGAAGGGCACCCGCTTCACCACGGCGTTCGGCAAGACGCTCAAGCGCCTGCTGGCAAGCGGCGTGGGCGTGCACCACGCGGGCATGCTGCCGCGCTACCGCCTGCTGGTGGAGAAGCTGGCCCAGCAGGGGCTCCTGCCGGTGATCTGCGGCACGGACACGCTGGGCGTGGGCATCAACGTGCCCATCCACACGGTGGTGCTCACGGCGCTCACGAAGTTCGACGGGCATCGCATGCGCCGGCTGCGCGCCCGCGAGTTCCACCAGATCGTCGGGCGGGCCGGACGCTCGGGCTTCGACACCGAGGGCATGGTGGTGGCGCTCGCGCCCGAGCACGACATCGAGAACGCGAAGCTTTTGGCGAAGGCCGGCGACGATCCGAAGAAGATCCGCAAGATCAAGAAGCGGCAGCCGCCTGAGGGCTTTGTCACGTGGAACAAGCAGACCTTCGAGCGGCTGATCGAGGCCGTGCCGGAAACGCTGAAGCCGCGTATGAAGATCACGCACTCCATGGTGCTGTCCGAGGTGGTGCAGGGCGGCGACGCGTACGGCCGGGTGCGCCAGCTGATAGCGGACTCGGCGCAGACCGACGAGGAGAAGGCGGCGCTGCGGGTGCGCGCCGACGAGATATTCGACACGCTCATCAACGCCGACGTGGTGGAGCGCCTGGAGGGCGAGGACGGCGCCGTGGAATACGTGACCACGGTGGACCTGCCGGAGGACTTCGCGCTGGACCAGCCGCTGTCGCCGTTTTTGCTGGCGGCGCTTGAGCTGCTGGACCCGGAGGACGAGAGCTACGCGCTCGACGTCATCTCCATGGCCGAGGCCACGCTGGAGAACCCGCGCCAGGTGCTGCGCGCGCAGGAGCGCGCGTGCCGCGAGAAGGCCATCGCCGAGATGAAGGCCGACGGCGTGGAGTACGACGAGCGCATGGAGCGCATCGCCGAGGTGACGTATCCGCGCCCGCTGGAGGATTTGCTGGACGCCGCGTTCGAGCGCTACTGCGAGGAGGTGCCCTGGGCGCGCGACTTCCAGCTGGAGCCGAAGTCGGTGGTGCGCGACATGGTGGAGACGGTGTCGGACTTCAAGACCTACGTGGGCCGCTACAAGATCGCTCGGTCGGAGGGAACGCTTTTGCGCTACCTGGCCGACGCGTACCGCGTGCTCGATCGCACGATTCCGGCCGAGCGGCGCGACGAGCGCCTGGAGGACATCGTGGCGTGGCTCGGCTTCGTGGTGCGTTCGGTGGACTCGAGCCTGGTGGACGAATGGGAGAGCGCCGGATCGCTGCTGGATGCCGCGCCGCCGCAAACGGGCGACGCGGTGGTGGCCGACCGCCGCGGCCTCACCGTGCTCGTGCGCAACGCGCTGTTCCGCCGCGTGCGGCTGGCGGCGCAGGGGCGCGTGTCCGAGCTGGGCCAGCTGGATGCGGAGTGGGGCTGCGGCGAGCCGCGCTGGCAGCGTGCGCTCGACGCGTACTACGAGGAGCACGAGGAGATCGCCATCGACGCGGACGCCCGCTCGATGGCCTACCTGGCCATCGACGAGGGGGACGAGAAGGCCGACCGCGTGTGGCACGTGCGCCAGATATTCAGCGACGAGGCCGGCGACCACGACTTCGGCATCGTGGCGGACGTGGATTTGGACGCCACGCAAGAGGAAGGCGAGGCCGTGTTCAAGAACTTCCGCGTGGGGTTCGCGGAGGAGCTGGGGGAGTAGCGGCGGTTCCGCTTGCGGCTTGCGCTTGGGGCGGGCGGGGTTATTCCGCTTGCTTGCACAGCCTTGCGCCCATGGCGCGGGCGGCTTGGAGCTCTTGGGGGAAGCGTTCGGCGCGGACGGCGGCTTTGTGGGGCTCGTCGAAGTTCGAGGCCGCGTAGCGGGCGTAGTCGTCGAACTGGTAGTTGTCGGCCGAGATCACGTACTCGGACGGGCCGCCCAGCAGCTCCAGGTAGCGCTTGTTCTCCTCGAACAGGTGTGGATAGCCCGCTGCCTCCACCCGGTCGTGCGGCATGCCCATGGCGTAGACGAAGCCGGTGGCGATGCGCCCTTCGAAGCACGTGCGGTCGGGCGTGTCGTAGGACAGGCACGGGAACACGAGGCGCTCGAGGAACGCCTTCGTCGCGGCGGTGACGCCGCCCAGGTAGATGGGCGATCCTAGAATCACCACGTCGCTCTCCATGGCGCGTTGGAGCACAGGCGAGAGGTCGTCGCGCAGGGCGCAGCGCCCGACGAACCGGCCGTCTTTCAGCTTGCAGGCGAAGCAGCTGGCGCAGCCCTTGCCGTTCAGGTCGCGCAGGTGCACAAGCTCGGTCTGCGCGCCGACGGACGTCGCGCCTTCGAGGGCCGCTTCGAGAAGCGTTGCCGTGTTCCTGTTCTTGCGCGGGCTTCCGTTGACGGCGAGCACCTTCATGGGCGGCCTCCCTGTTCTGTCGGGGAAAGTAGGGGAGTCTCGATTATCGCGCTCGGCCGGCCTTCGCGCAAGCGCGCGCCGGAGCGTGCGCGCTGGGCGCATGGCCCGGAGAAAACGCGGTGGCGGGCGGCTCGGGGTGGCGGAGGACTCGGGGCGTCTGCCTCGGGCCCTCTTTGCGCCTGCGGGCGGGTTTGCTCGGCTGCGCGGCGCTTTCTGCAAGAAAAATATCCCATACTGGTGAACCTGAAGGCGTTTCGGCGCTACTAAGGGGTTGCAGGCGATCGATACGCAAAGTGACGGAAAGGCGGTGGCATGGGCGGGCAGGACGCGGACGACACGCTGGCGCGTTCGGCGCTCGCGCGCATCGCGCGCGGGGACGAAAGCGCGCTGGAGGGCCTGTACGACCTGTACGCGCCCGCCGTGCTCGCGTTCGTCTCGGCGCGTTTGGGCGACCGCGGCGTCGCCGAGGAGGTGGCGGCCGACGTGTGGCTGGGCTGCTGGCGCTCGGCCGCGGCGTTCCGGGGCGACAGCCGCGTGCTTACGTGGCTGCTGGGCATCGCGAAGCGCCAGGCGTGCGCGCGCATGCGGCGCGTCCGCCCGGCGGAGTGCCCGCTCGACGAGGGCGCGACGTTGCTCGCCGACGAAGCGGGCAGTCCGTCGGACGCGCTCATGGAGCAGGCGGGGGTGGACGAGATCGTGGCCGCCTTGGACGCGCTGCCGCCCGCGCTGGCCGAGACGGTGCGCCTGGCTTGGCTGCACGAGCTTCCGTATGCGGAGATCGCGCAGGTGACCGACGTGCCGGTGGGCACGGTGAAGTCGCGCGTGTCGCGCGCGCGGGCGCTCGTGCAGGAGATGTTGGGAGGGCGGCTATGAGCGTGGAAGCGGATAGGTCGGAGGCGGCGGGCGCCGCCGTGAAGGAGGCGCTGCGCCGACAGGAGCGCGTGCTCGCGGCGGAGGTGCCTTCGTTCGCGCGCATCGCGGCGCGCATCGAGGAGGAGCCGTCGACGTTCGAGGCGCCCGCCTGGTCGGCGCGCAAGAGCGCGCGGCTCGCCGCGAGCTTGGCCGCGGCGCAGGTGCGCGTGATCCCGCGGGCGGTGCTGCCCGCGGCGCTGGTCGTGGCCGCGGCGGCTACGGTTGCGGCGTGCTTCGTCGCCTCCGTCGGCGCAGCGGGCGAGGCCGCCTGGTGGTTCTCGGCGTTTTTGCTGCTGGGCGCGGCGATCACCGTGACGGCGGCGCTCTCGACCGACGCGGCCGACGCGCTGACGCTGGCCATGCCGCTCGGACCGCAGACGGTGCTGCTCGCGCGCTTGGCGGTGGTGCTGGGCGTCGACGCGCTCGCCGGCCTTGCGGCGTCGGCGGCGTTCGCCTGCTGGGGCGCGCCGCTCGACTTCGGTGCCGTGGTGTCCTCGTGGCTGGCGCCGCTGGCCGCCGTCGCGGGCGTCTCGGCGTTCGCCTCCGTGTGGACGGGCTCGCCGTGGGCGGCGGGCATCGCAGGCGCGGCGGCGGTGCCTTTGGCGGTGCCGGTCGGGCGTGCTGCGGCCGACGGAGGCTTCGCCGCGGCGCTCGCCGGGCTCCAGAGCGCGATCGGGCCCGAGGTCGCCGTGGTCGCGGGCTGCGCCTTGCTGGCGGCGGCGGTGGCCACGGCGCGGCGGGCGGCGCTCGCGCGCTTGGAGTCGGCATGATGAGCGAACGGGACGAGACGGATCCGAGGAGGTTTCGCATGGATGCTTTGGATGGAGCCGGCGCCCGCTCGGCGCCGTGGGCGTTGCTGGGCGCGCAGGTGCGGCGCGTCCGGGTCGTGGGGATAGCCGTGCCGCTCACGACGGCGGCGCTGATCGCGCTCGCGGGCTCGTGCTGGGCGCTGGCGGCGGGAACGGCGTCGGCCTCGCTCGCTATGCTGGTCCTCATGCCGTTGTACGCCGCTGCGGCGGGCCTGTGCGCCGCAGCCGTGTTCACGGGCGACGCGCTCGTGGAGCTGCACGCGTCCACGCCGGCGGGGTTCCGCGCGGTGCAGACGATGCGCGCGGCCGTGCTGCTGGTGGCGGCGGCTGCCGGAGGCTTCGCGCTGTTCGCGCCGCTGCACCTTTTGGGCGTGGTGTGCAACGACGCCGGTTGGGCGAGCGCGCTTTCGCCGGCGGGCGGGGCGGTCATCATGGTGCTGGTGGCGTATGCGGCGGCGCTTGCGGGCTCCGGACGGTCGGCGACGCTCGTGGTGGCGCTTGTGTGGCTGTTCTTCGCGCTGATATGGGACCCGAACATGGCGTCGCTCGCGTTGCAGCGCGGGGTGCCGCTGCTCGTGCTGCTCGCGGTCGGCGCGTGCGCGTGGCATGCCCTGGGCTCGCCCGAGTACGCATGGAAGAAGCTGGGAGGTGCGCGATGAGGTTCTTGTCGCTCGCGCGAACCCATGCCCGCATGGCCGCCCGGCAGCGCGCGGTGTGGATCGTGTCGCTGCTGCTGGCGCTGCTGTCGCTGGGAACGACGTTGAACGAGGGCCTTGCGTACGAGACGGGCGACGTTGCGGACCTCGTGTTCTTGGCGCAGGTGCTGGCCATGCTGCCGCCCGTCGCGTACGCCGCGGCCTTCACCGACCTCGCCGCCGAGCCCGAGCGGCTGGGCATCTCGGAGGTCGAGGCCTCCGCTCCCGTGCGCGCGGCCGAGTTGACGGCTGCGCGCGTGACGGGCGCGTTGTGCGTGATGGCGCTGCCTTCCGCCGCCCTGCTGCTGTTCTGCGCGGGCGGGCAAATGCTGCACGGCAACGCCTGGGCGGCGTTGCAGGCGGTCGTCCTGTTCGTCGGGGTGGTGCTTCCCGCCGCGCTCGTCGCCGCGGCGCTGTCGGCGCTGGCGGGCTCGCTGCTGCCGAAGGCCGTCGCGCGCATCGCGGCCATCGCCGCGTGGCTCGGGGCGCTGTTCGCGCTCTCGTTCCACGCGGTGCCGGTGGACGGGGGCGGCGGCTTTCAGGTCCATGTCGCTGCCGATCCGATCTGCCAGGCGTTCTTCGGATCGCGGCCGTTCCTCGATTACCAGGGGCCGGCCGCATCCGCCACGCCTCTCGAAGCGCTCGCCCTGCTCGTGCTCAAGTTCGCCGTCGCGGCGGCGCTGCTGGCCGTCGCCGGGGCCATCGCCCGCAGGCGCACGTACCGTCGCCGCTGACGTTTGGCCCCACGCCTCACGGAAAGGATCACCATGTTCATCTCCCTCGACCACCTGGGGAAGGACTTCCCGAAGAAGCCCGGCGCCCTCGACGATCTCACGCTCGACCTGCCCTCCGGCATGATCGGGCTCATCGGCCCCAACGGCGCCGGCAAGACCACGCTCATGCGCATCCTGTGCGGCATCGTGGGCCCCACCCGCGGGCGGGTGCTGGTGGACGGCCGCGACATCGCCGAGCCGCGCAACCGCCGCGCGCTCAAGAAGACCCTCGGGTACCTGCCGCAGGACATCGAGCCCTATCCGAACCTCACGCCGCCGGAGTTCCTCGACTACGTGGGCGTGCTCAAGGGCATGGACGACAAGCGCGCCCGGCGCCGCCAGGCCGACGAGCTCATCGAGCGCGTGGGGCTGGCCGACGTGCGCCGGCGGCGCATCGGCGGCTTTTCGGGCGGCATGCGGCGGCGCGTGGGCATCGCGCAGGCGCTCATGGGCGACCCGCGCCTGCTCGTGGTGGACGAGCCCACGGCCGGGCTCGACCCCGAGGAGCGCATGCGCTTCCGCACGCTCATCGCCACGCTGGGCGGCGACCGCACGGTGGTCCTGTCCACCCATATCCTCGACGACGTGGCGCAGACCTGCCCTTACGTGTGCGTGCTGCGCGCGGGGCGGCTGCGCTACGACGGCGCCACGGCGGGCCTCGCGGGCGGCGCTCACGGCCGCACCTGGCTCACGCCGCCGCTCATGGCGCCGCCGTCGGGCGCGGTCGTGGTGAACGCCGCCACCACGGCTGAGGGCACGCGCTACCGCATCGTGAGCGCCGCGCCGCCCGCAGGGTCGCAGCCCGTCGAGCCAACCCTCGAAGACGGCTACATGGCCCTGGCCGCCGACGACCGCGCGGGGCTCTGAGGCGCTTGTCCGCCGCCTTTTGGCTTTGCGCTGTAAATCGCCTTTCCACGTGGCCTGCGTGGCCGTTCGATGGGTATCATGGTCGGGTACGAGAAAACGGGTCTGCCGTGCCCGGAGGGTTGGGGGCGGCCGTATGAGGACGAAAGGGCGACCATGGCGAAAATTCAGATGACCACGCCGCTGGTGGAGATGGACGGCGACGAGATGACGCGCATCATCTGGCAGATGATCAAAGACGAGCTGCTGGAGCCGCACATCGATTTGAAAACCGAGTACTACGATCTGGGCCTGGAGCATCGCAACGCCACCGACGACCAGGTGACGGTGGACTCCGCCGAGGCCACGAAACGCCTGGGAGTGGCCGTGAAGTGCGCCACCATCACGCCGAATGCCGCGCGCATGGACGAGTACGACCTCAAGCAGATGTGGAAGAGCCCCAACGGCACCATCCGCGCCATCCTTGACGGCACGGTGTTCCGCACGCCCATCACCGTGGCGGGCATCGAGCCGTGCGTGCGCAACTGGACGAAGCCCATCACCATCGCCCGTCACGCCTACGGCGACGTGTACAAGAACGCCGAGATGCGCATACCCGGTCCCGGCACGGTGGAACTGGTGTACACCGCCGCCGACGGCACCGAGACCCGCGAGCTCGTGCACGAATTCGACGGCCCCGGCGTGGCCCAGGGCATGCACAACCTGGACGCCTCCATCGAGAGCTTCGCGCGCAGCTGCTTCGAGTACGCGCTCGACCTGGGGCAGGACATCTGGTTCGCCACGAAGGACACCATCTCCAAGAAGTACGACCACCGTTTCAAGGACGTCTTCCAGGAGATATACGACGCCGAGTACGCCGCGCGCTTCGAGGAGGCCGGCATCGAGTACTTCTACACGCTCATCGACGACGCCGTGGCGCGCGTGATGAAGGCCGACGGCGGCTTCATCTGGGCGTGCAAGAACTACGACGGCGACGTGATGAGCGACATGGTTTCGAGCGCGTTCGGCTCGCTCGCCATGATGACGTCGGTGCTGGTGAGCCCCCAGGGCTATTACGAGTACGAGGCCGCGCACGGCACGGTGCAGCGCCACTACTACAAGCACCTCAAGGGCGAGGAGACGTCCACGAACTCGGTGGCCACCATCTTCGCGTGGTCGGGCGCGCTGCGCAAGCGCGGCGAGCTGGACGGCCTCGACGACCTCGTGGCGTTCGCCGACCGCTTGGAGAAGGCCACGCTCGACACCATCGAGGCCGGCGAGATGACGGGCGACCTCGCGCTCATCACCACGCTGCCGGACCCTGTCAAGCTCAGCACGCGCGACTTCATCTTGGCCGTGGCCAAGCGCCTGGAGGCGTAACGGCGCGCATTCACTGAACGCAGAAGCGGCCCCGGCGGGATCTCCCTGCCGGGGCCGCTTTGCGTTGCCGGGCGCTCGGTTCGCCGTGGCTCGCATGCCTTTGACCTGCGACTTGAAAGCCGGATAGTCAATCCTTAATAATAAATTGAATCCCCGCCCGTCTATGTTAGCCCTCTTCCCGTTTTGGCATACTTACTGTTTTGGCGACGCATAGGCGACCGAATCGCGCTCAAAAGCGCCGGAGCAGGTCGCAGCTGCTTTCGAGGGGCCCCGCGCGCGCTGAAAGCTTGTTCGGACGCGCGGCAGACGGGGCAAAGGTTCTTGCGGATCGGAGGAGAAGGATGGGCGGAATTGGCAAGAGGAGGGGCATGGCGTTCCTGCTTGTCGCCCTCGCGCTTGCGTGCGCGCTCGCGGGGCTGGCCGGATGCGCCGGCGACGGCGGAAAGGGAACGGCGGCCAACGGGACGCTGCGCGTAGGCGTGCGAAGCGACGTGGTGGGCTTCGGGTACCTCAACGAGGACACGGGCAAGTACTACGGCTTGGAGATCGATATCGCCAACGAGCTGGCCGAACGGCTGGGGTACGCCGACGTGGAGTTCGTGACCGTGCTGCCTGAGAATCGCAAGGACCTGCTGCAGAACGGCGAGGTCGATTGCCTGATCGCCTGCTACTCCATCGCGGAGTCGCGCGAGAAGAACTTCGACTTCTCCCCGGCGTATTACGAGGACTCGTCCATCATGATGGTGGAGAACAGCTCGCTCGTCGCCAGCATCGAGGGGCTCAAGGGCGGGACGATCGCCACCATGTCCGGAGCGAACACGGCTCCGCAGCTGGCTCAGAGGTTGACGGACGTGGGCTTCACGTCGGGCGAGGTGGTGTCCCAGACCGAGGATCACGCGGAAACGGTGTTCGACACCTTCCGCCTGGTGCAGCTCGACTCGTATCGGGATCTGAGCCGGGCGCTGGAGGAGGGCACCGTCGACGCCGCCTGCATGGACGGCAGCATCGCCCATACGTACCTGAACGACAACCGCAGCGTCCTCAGCTTCAAGATCGCCACCCAGAGCTACGGCGTGGCCACGCAGAAAGATTCCGAGCTGAGCAAGCCGGTTTCCGACGCCGTTCAGGCGATGATCGACGACGGCACGGTCGCCGAGCTGACGGACAAGTGGGACTGACGGGGAGGCGCGGGCATATGTCGAGAAAACTCAAAGTCAAGATCGCCGTCCTCATCGTGGTCGCGGCGGTCAGCATGGCCGCCATGGGCGTGCTGCTGGCCACGATGCAGACCGACCTGTCGCTGGACGGCTACACCCAGGAAATGCAGCAGGAGGCGGCCGCGCTCCCCGATTTGCTGGTGGACGCCGACGACGGCGTCAAGCAGAACACGGCCACGTACGACGCCATATTCCAGTCGAAGGCCGAGAGCGTGGCCTATATGGCGAACAACAACACGGGCTTCGAGGCCACGCCGGCCAAGATGGCCGAGTACCAGGACCTGCTGGGCGTCGGCAACGTCATGGTGGTCGACCGCGAGGGGAACCTGATCGCGCAGGCGCGGGAAACGCTCGCGAACTTCACCTACTCCCGCTTCAACCAGCTGCGCACGGTGTTCGACGACGGGAAGCCGTCGAAGGCGGTGGAGATAGAGCTGCCCGACCAAGACTGGCTCATGCGCTACTACGCCGCCCGCATCGACGATTCCACCATGGTGGTGATCGAGCAGAACCCTGCGGAGCTGCGCGAGCTGACGCAGATCGCGGGTTCCACCGAAAGCGTGCTCAAGAACATCGCCATAGGCCAGCACGGCTACATGTTCGCCGTGTCGGCGCAGGACTACCTAGTGGAATACCACCCGAACAGCAACCTGGTGGGCGCCGACGCCATCGACAAGGGAATCGACGCGACCGACTTGGAAGACGGCGCCTTCTCGTGGATGACGCTGGACGGCGAGTCGCTGTACTGCCACGTGAGCAAGATCGGCGACACGTATTACATCGGCGCCGTGCCTGAAAGCGACATGGCCGCCACGCGCAACATCACGGTGGGCGTCATCCTGTTCATCTTCTTCGCGGTCATGTGCGTGGTCATCATGTACGGCGTGTTCGTCATGCGCGAGGACGAGCGCCAGGGGCACGATTCCGAGAACTACCGCGAAATAGGGCCGCTGCGCTACAACAAGGTCATCGGCAGGAAGGCCGCCGTGCTGTCGCTCGTGGGCTTTCTGGGCATCCTGCTGGTGTCGTTCTACATGCAGACGCTGTTCGCGCTCTCGTCGCAGTCGGTCGCCAACAACGAGCGCGCCGACGAGATGGTGGAGACCATCCAGCGCGCGAACGGCCGCATGGACGACCTGAGCGACCAATACGGCGAGCGCTACCTGAGCAAGTGCCGGGTGGCGGGCTACATCCTCGACCGCAATCCCGCCCTGGCGAACAGCGACGACTTGAAGAAGCTCGGTGACGTGCTCCAGATCCAGTACCTGTACGTCTACGACGAGACCGGCTTCATGACGGCCACCAGCTCCTCGTACACGAACTTCACCCTGAGCGAGAACCCCGACGACCAGTCCTTCGAGTTCCGGAAGCTGCTCCAGGGCGCCGACGCGGTGGTCCAAGAGCCGCGGGCCGACGACATCACCGGCGAGCTGCGCCAGTACATCGGCGTGTCGCTGCACGACGCCAAGGGCAACGCGAGCGGCCTCGTGCAGATCAGCGTCCGTCCGACGCGCTTGGAGAACCTGCTGTCCACGGTGCGCATCGACAGCGTGCTCGACGGCGTGAAGGCCGGCTCCGACGGGTTCGCCTTCGCGGTGAGCAAGGCCGACGGCACGTTCGCCTATTTCCCCGACGAGCGTCTCGTCGGCAAGGACGCGCTCGAGCACGGCATGACGGAGAACCAGCTGAAAGACGGGTACTGCGACTACGTGACCGTCGACGGCGCGCAGTACTACGCCTCCTCGGCCGAGACCGACGACTACTACCTTTACATCGCCGGCGCCGAAGGCGAGCTCATGGCCGAGCGCGTGCCCTTGACGCTCGCCACGGGCGGCGTGGCGCTCGTGTGCCTCGTTGTGATATTCCTGCTGCTGGCGTTCGAGCCCCGGCGCAGCATCACCGTGGCCAAGGCGCCCGTCGATGCGGATGCCCGCATGTTCGACGTGAAGATGCCGAGCGGCCGCATGGCGAAGACCGAGTCGGCCGCCAGCCGCTGGCTCGACCGCTCGTTCAAATGGAACGAGCGCACGGCCGAGCAGAAGACGGCGGCGGTGGTGAAGTGGCTCGTGGGCATCTCGGTGGTCGTGGTGTTCGTGGCCGTGGTGTTCCAGGACCGCTTCTTCGGCAGCAACTCCATCTTCTCCTACATCCTGGGCGGGGAGTGGGAACGCGGGCTGAACGTGTTCGCCCTCACGGCGTGCATCATGTTCGTGTGCGTGGCCCTCACCGTGGTGGCCGTGGTGCAGAAGCTGCTGAACCTGCTGGCCACGGTGCTGGGCGCCCGCGGCGAGACGGTGTGCCGCCTGCTGGGCAGCTTCATCAAGTACGCCACCATCATCGGCATGGTGTACTACTGCCTCATGCTGGTGGGCGTGGACACCACCACGCTGTTGGCCTCTGCCGGCATCCTGTCCATCGCCATCAGCTTCGGCGCGAAGGAGCTCGTGTCGGACATCCTGAGCGGCCTGTTCATCATCTTCGAGGGCGAGTTCCGCGTGGGCGACATCATCAAGGTGGGCGACTGGCGCGGCACGGTGGTGGAGATAGGCGTGCGCACCACGAAGGTGGAGGACGGCTCGCAGAACATCAAGGTCATCCGCAACAGCGACATCAGCAACGTGATCAACATGACCAAGGAGACGTCCTACGCGTCGTGCGACGTCGGCATCGAGTACGGCGAGTCGCTCGAGCGCGTGGAGAACATCCTGGCCAAGGAGCTGCCGTTCGTGCGCAAGCGCCTGCCGGCCATCATCGACGGCCCGTTCTACAAGGGCGTGGTGTCGCTGGGCGACAACAGCGTGAACATCCGCATCGTGGTGCAGTGCGCCGAAACGGATCGCCTGCAGCTGGAGCGCGACCTGAACCGCGAGATGAAGCTGATCTTCGACAAGCACGACATCGGCATCCCGTTCCCGCAGGTGGTTATCAACCAGCCCACGGAGTTCAAGAAGGCCACGGAGTGGGAGAAGCGCAGCGCCGACCAGTTCAACGAGGAGCAGAAGGCCGCTGCAAAGGAACTCGGCAACGAGGAAGAGGACCAGACGCGATAGACCCCTGCGGTCGAAACGCATGGCGAGGCCCGGGCGTTGCCCCGGGCCTCGCCTTGTTGTGGCATAATCAAGCGGATGCAAGAGAAGGGAATCCGCATGGCACGAACCGGTGCTCCGTCGACGACGCGTCGCACGCTCCATTACTTCTGGCTGGTCACGCGAAAGCACCTCGGGCTGTTCGCCGCGCTCATGTGCGCGACGTTCCTGTTCGTGGCGCTGCTGTCGTACGGCAACCCCTACGTCATGAGCCTCGTGGTGGACCGCGTGAGCGCGGGCTCGGTGGCGCCCGACGAGGTGTTCTCGGTGTTCGGGCCCTACATCGCCGCGCTCATCCTCATCAACGTGGCCGGCCAGGCGGCCAGCAAGGTGCAGGACTACACCATGTACCGGCTGGAGATAGCCGCCTCGTACGATTTGGCCACCATGTCGTTCGACGCGCTCTCGAACCAGTCGATGTCGTTCCACTCCAACCGCTTCGGCGGCACGCTGGTCAGCCAGACGACGAAGTTCATGAGCGCCTACCAGCTGCTGCTGGAAACCATCACGTTCCCGTTTCTGCCGGTCATCTGCTCGGTGGTGTTCACCTGCGCCATCCTCGCGCCGCGCGTGCCGGTGTACGTGGCCATCCTCATGGTGCTGCTGGCGGTGTACGCGGGCGTGTCGTACTACATGTACAAGCGCATCCTGCACCTCAACGAGCAGGCGGCGAGCGCGCAGAACCAGCTGTCGGGCGAGCTGTCCGACTCGGTGGCGAACATCCTGGCGGTGAAGACCTACGGGCGCGAGGACTACGAGCGGGGGCTGTTCGACCAGGCGAACCGCGAGGTGGTGGCGCGCGACTCGAAGCGCATGTGGGCGTCGCTGACGCGCGGCATCGTGACGGCGTGCATCACCATCGCCATCATGAGCGTGGTAGCCGTGTTCATCGCGGGCGGCAACGCGTGGTACGGCATCACGCCCGGCACGCTCGTGGTGATGTTCACCTACACCTACACGGTGACGAACCAGTTCAACTTCATCAACAACGGCCTGCAGCGCTTCAACCGCGCGTTCGGCGACGCGAGCGGCATGACCGTCATCCTGGACGAGCCGCGCCTCGTGGACGATGCGCCCGGCGCGCCCGAGCTCGTGGTGCGCGAGGGCGCCATCGACTTCGAGGACATCGACTTCTGGTACACCGACGGGGAGGCGCGCACGCAGGTGTTCGACGGCTTCGAGCTGCACATACCCGGCGGCCAGCGCGTGGGCCTCGTGGGCACGAGCGGGGCGGGGAAGACCACGCTCACGAAGCTGCTGCTGCGCCTGTCCGACATTCAGGAGGGGCGCATCCTCATCGATGGCCAGAACATCGCCGACACCACGCAGCAATCGCTGCGCCGCCAGATAGCCTACGTGCCGCAGGAGGCGCTGCTGTTCCACCGCAGCATCGCCGAGAACATCGCCTACGGCCGTCCCGACGCCACGATGGAGCAGATCCGCGAGGCGGCGCGCCAGGCGAACGCGCTGGAGTTCATCGAGCGGCTGCCGCAGGGCTTCGACACCGTCACGGGCGAGCGCGGCGTGAAGCTGTCGGGCGGGCAGCGCCAGCGCATCGCCATCGCGCGGGCGCTTCTGGCCGACTGCCCGGTGCTCGTGCTGGACGAGGCCACGAGCGCGCTCGACTCCGAAAGCGAGCAGCTGGTGCAGGACGCGCTGGCCACGCTCATGCGCGGGCGCACGTGCATCGTGGTGGCGCACCGCCTGTCCACCGTGGCCAGCCTCGACCGCATCGTGGTGCTCGACGGCGGCAAGGTGGCCGAGGATGGCCCGCACGCCGAGCTCATCGAGGCCGGCGGGGCGTACGCGAACCTGTGGAGCCGCCAGACGGGCGCGTACTTGGAGTAAGGGCTTGGCCGGAGGGCGCGTTCTTGCGGTGCCTTCTGCGTGTGTGCGGTTCCGCGCCGTTCTCCCGTAGGGGCGCTCTCCTGAGCGCCCGCTCGCGCGGAGCGCGAGAACGCGGGTTCCGGTTGCTTTTCCGGCTTCGCCGGAACGGGCGATCAGGAGATCGCCCCTACGGGGGTTCCCTGTTGTGGGGGGGGGGATCGTTCCCTTGGGAATTCTGCGCTTCGTGCGTGCAACCCTTCGTCAATGAGCGGCCTACGCTTCGCCTTCGAGCGGTTTGCCCATCGTCGCGGTGGGCTATCGTCATCGGACATATAGACGATGGCGAAGCGAAAGGGCCGATCATGACCTCTCTATGGGCAGCGCGTACCCCGAGGCCCCACGGGGCGGCGAAAACGCTCGACCGGGACATCACCGCCGATGTGCTGGTGATAGGCGGCGGCATGGCGGGCATGCTGTGCGCCTACCTGCTGGGCCAAGGCGGATGCTCGTGCGTGGTGGCAGAGCAAGGGCGCGTTGGGTCGGGCGTCACGCAGAACACGACGGCCAAGGTCACCGCGCAGCACAACCTCGTGTACGACCGGCTCATCAGGGAGCACGGTCCCGAGAACGCGCGTTTGTACTACGAGGCGAACCAAGCCGCCGTGGCGGGCCTGCGGCAGCTGAGCGGCACCTTCCCCTGCGATTTCGAGGAGAAGACCGCGTATGTGTACGCCGAGGGCTCGACGGAGGGCTTGGAGCGGGAGCTCGTCGCGTACGAGCGGCTGGCCATACCGCACCACGTTCTGCCGAGCGCGCCGGTGCCGATAGCGAACAAGGGGGCGCTTGGGATGGAGCGGCAGGCGCAGTTCAATCCTCTCAAGCTCCTCTACGCGCTGATGTCGACGGTCGACGTGTACGAGAACGCCTTCGTGTCGGACGTATCGGGTTCCACGGCGCACGCGCAGGGCGGCTCCATCACGGCGGACCACATCGTGTTCGCGACCCACTACCCCTTGGTCAACATACCGGGGCTCTATTTCATGAAGCTGCATCAGGAGCGCTCGTACGCGATCGCCTTGCAGGGCGTCCCCGCCGTGGACGGCATGTTCATCGGCGAAGGCGGCGGCTTCTCGTTCCGCACCTACGAGGACTGCCTTCTGGTGGGCGGCGGAGGCCACCGCACCGGTAACGGTCCGGGGCCGAAGGACGGCTACCGTGCGATCCGCTCCTTCGCGGACGCGGCGTACCCGGGGCATGCCGAGTGCTGCGCGTGGGCCACGCAGGACTGCATGAGCCTCGACGGCATGCCCTACATCGGCGTGCATCGGCGCAAGAATCCCAACTGGTACGTGGCCACCGGGTTCAGCAAATGGGGGATGACCGGGTCGTACGTGGCGGCGAAAGCCATAACCGGCCTGATCGTGAAGGGCCGAAGCCCGGTCGAGGAGCTGTTCTCCCCGCAACGCTCCATGCTGAACGGCGAGCTGCTCTCCAACATGGGCACCTCGGCGGCGAACCTAGTGAAGCCGGGAAAGCGGTGCTCGCACATGGGATGCAGCCTTTCGCATAACGACGTCGAGAACTCGTGGGACTGTCCTTGCCACGGCTCGCGCTTCGATGAGAACGGCGCCGTGGTCGACGGGCCCGCCACGAAGCCGATCTCGATGGGAAAGCGATAGGGCGCCCGCGTCTTCGCGTCGAACATGCTATACTAAGCGAACAAGTGTGCTGTATTGTTCTGTCATCCTGAGCGCAGGCGGTGTAGCCGCCGGAGTCGAAGGATCCCGTGCGGCGCCAGCTCGAATAGTCACGGCTGGCGCCGTGCGGGATCCTTCGACTACGCGCCTGACGGCGCTCCGCTCAGGATGACAGGAGGGAGCACTCAGGGAGCGGAAAGGAGGGCTGGCCCCATGGAGCGCACGTACGTGTGCATCGATTTGAAGAGCTTCTACGCGAGCGTCGAGTGCGTCGACCGCGGGTTGGACCCGCTGACGGCGAACCTCGTCGTGGCCGATCCCGACCGTACCGAGAAGACCATCTGCCTGGCCATCACGCCGTCCATGAAGGCGCTGGGGCTTTCCAGCCGCTGCCGCGTGTTCGAGATCCCCGCGTGCGTGGAGTACGTCATGGCCCGCCCGCGCATGCAGCGCTACATGGAGGTGTCGGCCGACATCTACTCCGTCTACCTGCGTTACGTGTCGCCCGAGGACATCCATCCCTATTCCATCGACGAATGCTTCATCGACGCCACGCCGTATCTGTCGTTGTACCAGGTGAACGCCAAGGAGTTCGCCGTCATGCTCATGGAGGCGGTGCTGGCCGAGACGGGCGTGCGCGCTACAGCGGGCATCGGGCCGAACCTGTTTCTGGCGAAGGTGGCGCTCGACATCACGGCAAAGCACGCGGACGACCATATCGGCTTCCTCGACTGTGCCGAGTTCGAGCGCACCATCCAAACCCACCGGCCCATCACCGACATCTGGAACATCGGCCCGGGCATCGCGAAGCGCTTGGCGAAGTACGGCGTGCGCGACCTGCGCGGCGTGTGCGAGATGAGCGAGGCCGTGCTGTACCGCGAGTTCGGCGTGAACGCGGAGTACCTGATCGACCACGCCCACGGCGTCGAGCCGTGCACCATCGCCGACATCCACGCCTACGAGCCGAGCGCCCATTCCCTCATGAACGGCCAGGTGCTTCCCTGCGACTACACCTACGACGAGGCGAAGGACGTGCTGAAGGAGATGGTGGACCAGCTGGTGCTCGATCTGGTGGACAAGGGCTTGGTGGCCGATTCGATATCGTTGTACGTGGGGTATGCGAAGGAGCGCGGCGCGGACGTGGGCGCGCAGGAGGAGCCCGACGCGTACTTCGACGGCGGACACGGAAGGCGCCCGGCAAGTGGCAGGCGCGGCGGCCCCCACACCGGCGGCACGCGTCGGCAGCCCGACCGCACGAACCTCTACTCCAAGCTCATGCCGCGCTTCCTCGACCTGTTCGAGGAGACTGCGCGCAAAGGCGTGCCCATACGCCGCATCAACGTGGGCTTCGGCGGCGTGATGCCCGAGGAATTCGCCACGATGGACCTGTTCACGGACGCGGCGGCCGAGGCCGAGGAGCGCAACCTGCAGAAAGCGGTGCTGGCCGTGAAGGGCAAGTTCGGCAAGAACGCGCTGTTGCGCGGCACCAGCCTGAAGGAGAAGGCCACGGCGCGCGAGCGCAACGAGCAGATCGGAGGGCACCATGCCTGAGCGCCGCCCCCGCGCCGACCGCGCGCAGCAGTTCATGCCCTTCGCCGCGCTCAAAGGCTACTACGACCTCATCCGCGAACGCGAGCGCACGGAGGAGCCGAGGCGCGAGCTGACCGATGAGCAGGCGCTCGAGCTGTCGCGGAAGCTCTCGCACGTGGAGCGCCGGAAGATGGCGAGCGTCGTCCACTACGACGGCGAGGCGTACGTCACCACGCGCGGCCTGGTGACCGACATCGACCTCGCGGGGCGCACCGTCACCGTCGTCCGCACCCGCATCGCCTTCGACGACATCGCGGAGATCGAGGTAGGTTCCCCGTTGTCGTCCTGAGCGAGCGGAGCACCCCCCCCTGTCATCCTGAGCGAAGCGAACGCAGTGAGCGTAGTCGAAGGATCCCGTGCGGCGCCAGCCGAAAGCGTCACGGCTGTCGCCGCACGGGATCCTTCGACTACGGCCTTCGGCCTCCGCTCAGGATGACAACCGGAGGGGCTCGCTCACTCGGGGTGTCGGTCGGCTTGCTTGGCCCTACAGGTACCTCCCGGTGACGCTGTCGGGGTTCGCGGCCACCTCCTCAGGGGTGCCGACGGCCACGATGCGGCCGCCGAGGGCGCCGCCGCCGGGGCCGAGGTCCACCACGTAGTCGGCGTTGGCGATGACGTCCAGGTCGTGCTCGATGACCACGACCGTCGCGCCCTGCTCCACCAGGCGGTCGAACACTTCGAGCAGCGTGCGCACGTCCAGGGGGTGCAGGCCGATGGTGGGCTCGTCGAACACGAACACGGCGTCTTCCTGCTCGCGTCCCATCTCGCTGGCCAGCTTCAGGCGCTGCGCCTCGCCGCCCGACAGCGCCGGCGTGGCCTCGCCCAGCGTGAGGTAGCCGAGCCCCAGGTCGTGGAGCGTCTGCAGGCGACCGCGCGCCTTCTTCAGGTCCGCCACGGCTTCCAGGGCCTCGTCCACGCTTCGGGCCATGAGATCGGGCAGCGAGACCATATCCACCGGATCGTCGGCGTGCGGCCGGCGGATGCGGTCGGCCTCCGGGGCGTAGCGCGAGCCGCCGCACACGGGGCAGGTGATGTCCACGTCGGGCAGGAACTGCACGTCCAGGCTGATGGAGCCCGTGCCGTCGCATTCGGGGCAGCGCAGCTTCCCCGTGTTGTAGGAGAAGTCGCCCGCCTTGAGCCCGGCCGCTTTGGCGTCGGGCGTGCGTGCGAAGGCGCGGCGCAGCTCGTCGTGGACGTCGGCGTAGGTGGCCACGGTGGAGCGCACGTTGATGCCGATGGGCGAGGCGTCGATGAGGTTCGCGCGCTCGATGCCCTCGGCCTCGATCGAGCGGACGTGGGTGGGGAGCTTGGCGCCGCTCGCATGCGCCTTGAGCGCCGGGACCAGGCTCTCCAGCACGAGCGTGGTCTTGCCCGAGCCGGACACGCCCGTCACGGCGGTCAGGCGGCCGCGCGGGATGGACGCTTCGAGCGGCTTCACCGTGTGCAGCGCGTCCGTGGCCAGCCGGATGCGGCCGAGGTCGAAGACGTGCTCCGCCGAAGCGCGCCGGCGCACGCGCACCGACTGCGTGCCGGAGAGGAAGCCGCCGATGCGCGAGGCGGGGTCAGCCTCGATCTGGGCCACGGAGCCCTGCGCGATCACGCGCCCGCCGTCCGCGCCCGCGCCGGGGCCTATCTCGACGATGTGGTCGGCGGCGGAGAGGATGCGCGTGTCGTGGTCCACCATGACGATGGAGTTGCCGTCGGCAAGCAGGTCGCGCATGACGTCCAAAAGGCCGTCCACGTTCGACGGGTGCAGGCCGATGGACGGCTCGTCCAGCACGTACAGCACGCCGGTGGTGCGGTTGCGCACGGCGCGGGCCAGCTGCACGCGCTGGCGCTCCCCGGTGGAGAGCGTGGAGCCCGCGCGGTCGAGCGCGAGGTAGTCCAGCCCCAGGTCCACGAGGCGGCGGGCCGTGTGCTGGAACGACTCGGCGATGTTCGCGGCCATCGGGCGCATCTCGGGCGCGAGGCCGCCGGGCACGGCGTCCACCCACGCGACCAGCTCTCCCAGGGTCTTCGCGGACGCCTCGGCCAGGTTGATGCCCGCCACCTGCGGCCGGCGCGCCGCCTCGGACAGGCGCGTGCCGTGGCAGACGGGGCAGGTGCCTTGCTTGAGGAAGCGGGCCACGCGCTTCAGGCCCTTCTCGTCCTTCACCTTCGCCAGCGCGTTCTCCACGGTGTAGACGGCGTTGTAGTAGGTGAAGTCCAGCTCGGCGAAGGTGTCGGTCTTCTTCGCTTGGTACAGGATGTGCTTCTTCTCGGCGGGGCCGTAGAACACGATGTCGCGCTCGGCGGGCGTCAGCTGGTCGAAGGGCACGTCGGTGCGCACGCCCATCTCGCGCGCGACCTGCTTCATGAGGTCCCACATGAGCGTGCTCCACGGCGCGACGGCCCCCTCGTCGATGGAGAGCGTCTCGTCGGGCACGAGCGAGTCCAAGTCCACGGTGCGCACGATGCCCGTGCCGTCGCACTCGGGGCAGGCGCCGCCGCTGTTGAAGGCCAGGTCCTCCGCGCCGGGGCCGAAGAACTCCACGCCGCAGACGGGGCACGTGATGGGGCGCTCGGCGGCCACGTTCAGCGTGGGCGGCACGCGGTGGCCGTTCGGGCACACGTGGCTGCCCACGCGCGAGAACAGCAGGCGCAGGCTGTTCAGCAGCTCGGTGGACGTGCCGAAGGTGCTGCGCACGCCGGGCACGGCGGGGCGCTGGTGCAGCGCGAGCGCAGCGGGCACGTGCAGCACCTCGTCCACCGCCGCGCGGCCCGCCTGCGTGAGGCGCCGCCGCGTGTAGGTGGAGAGCGCCTCCAGATAGCGGCGCGACCCTTCGGCGTACAGCACGCCCAGGGCGAGGGAGGACTTGCCCGACCCCGACACGCCCGCAATGCCCACGAGCCGGCCGAGCGGGATGTCCACGTCGATGTTCTTCAGGTTGTGCACGCGCGCCCCGCGCACCTGGATGCGGTCGGGACCGTGCAGGTTGGACGGATGCGGGTGTCGATTGGTTTCCATATTCCCATTGTAGCGCCCCGAGTGCTTCGCCGCGAGGCGAGAAAGCAGCCGCACGCGAGCCTTACGAAGAAGTAAGCGTGCCGTAAGCGATGGGCAAGTTTGCCGCAAGGGGGCCGCGCCATACTGGAATGCGTGAGAACGGGCACCGTGTCTTGGGAAAGGGGGCGCAGTGGGGTACCTATCGCAGTTTCTCGGGCGGTTCAGCGAGAGCTTCTTGGCGGCGGTGGCGCTGTGGCCCCTGGCGTCGATGGCGCTCACGCTGCCCATCTTGGCGTATTTGTACCATCGCGACGGTCGCATGCGCGCGGCTACGGCGGTGTCGGCCTACCTTGCGGTGCTGTACGTTTTGGGCCTGGGATGCTTCACGCTCTACCCGCTGCCCGAGGGTGCGTCCGGACCTGGCATCACCTACGGTATCGAGCCGCGCTTCAACCCGTTGGGCTTCTTCGACGACGTGGCTAAGGATGGGGTCAGGGCCTTGCCCGACATGGTGGCGAACGTGGTGTTCTTCGTGCCGCTGGGCTTTCTGGCGGGACGGCTTTTGCGCTGGGGGCTGGTGCCGGCGTTGGCGCTGGGGTTCTGCGCCTCGCTTCTAATAGAGACGGCGCAGCTTACCGGCCTGTTCGGCGTGTATCCTTTCGCTTATCGCATGTTCGACGTGTGCGATTTGATATGCAACACCGGGGGCGCCGCCGCAGGGTGGGGCCTCGCCGCGCTTGCCGCTCGCCTGCTGCCGCCGGGCGAGCTTGCCCGGGAGGGGCACGTTACGAACCGGCCCGGCTTCGTGCGCCGCGCCGTGGCGTTCTGGATCGATATGATGGTTGCGGGAGCGCTGCTGGTCATTATATTGCTCGCGGCGAACTTTGCCCTGATGGCTACGGGCTTGCCTGCGTGGGCCGACGACAGCGGGTGGGAGCGCGCGCTCATGGCGGCCGTGTTCGTGGCGGTGGAGGGCATCGTGCCCTGGTTTCGGCAGGGCCGCACGCTGGGCGGCGGCTTCGTGCGCATGACGTGCGAGACGCGTCCGCGCACCGGTTGGCGGCGGGCGGCCTTCTACGTCGCGCGTGTGGCGACGCTTGCCTGCGCCATCGCGTTCTCGCCGGTGGCCCTGCCGATCTTGCTCGTGTTCTACGTCGTCAAGCGCTGTATGCCCTACGACCTGATGTGAGGGGCGGCCGGCAAATGAAGGCTTCGTTCGCCGATGGACGGGATCGCGTCAACGAGTGCCAAGGCGCTTCTCTGGTCGAACCCCTTCCGTAGGGGCGATCTCCTAATCGCCCTCTTGCGTCGCGCGCGGGGTGGGTGCCGGTTGGTTTTCCGGCTTCGCCGGAGCGGGCGATCAGGAGATCGCCCCTACGGGGGTTGCCGTTGTGGAGGGGTTGCCGTTGCGGGGCGGGCCTTACGCCTTGCCCTTCACCATGGAGAGCGAGATCTTGCCGCGATCCTTGTCCACGCCGGTCACCCACACGGTGACGGTGTCGCCCACGGCAACCACCTCGCTCGGGTGCCTGACGAAGCGGTCGGCCATCTTGGACACGTGCACGAGGCCGTCCTGCTTCACGCCCACGTCCACGAACGCGCCGAAGTCCACCACGTTGCGCACGGTGCCCGTGAGCTCCATGCCCGGCGCGAGGTCGTCGAAGTCGCGTACGCCCTCGCTGAACACGACCTCCGGCGCGTCGTCGCGGGGGTCGCGGCCCGGCTTCTCCAGCTCGGCCACGATGTCGCGCAGCGTGGGCGCGCCCACGCCCAGCTCGGCGGCCAGCGCGTCCACGTCGCCGAGGCGGCTCGCGATGTTGGGGACGCCGCCGTTCGCGAGCGCCTCGGGCTTCACCTTCGCGCGCTTGAGCAACTCCTTCGCCGCGGCGTAGCTTTCGGGGTGCACGCTCGTGGCATCGAGCGGGTTCTTCCCGCCGCTGATGCGCAGGAAGCCCGCGCAGTTCTGGAAGGCCTTCGCGCCCAGCTTCGGCACCTTCTTGAGCTCCTTGCGGTCGGCGAACGCGCCGTGCTCCTCGCGGTAGGCCACGATGTTTCGGGCCACGGCGGCGCTGACGCCCGACACGTAGCCCAAGAGGCTGGGACTGGCCGTGTTGAGGTCGACGCCCACGCGGTTCACGACATTCTCCACCACGCCCGTGAGCGCGCGCTCGAGCGCCGCCTGGTTGAGGTCGTGCTGGTACTGGCCCACGCCGATGGACTGGGGCGGGATCTTCACGAGCTCCGCCAGCGGGTCCTGCAGGCGGCGGCCCAGGCTCATGGCACCGCGCGTGGTGACGTCGAGGTCGGGGTACTCCTCGCTCGCCAGCTTGGACGCCGAGTACACCGACGCGCCGGCCTCGTTCACGATGGTGTAGCGCACGGGCCGGTCCAGCTGGGGTATGAGGTCGGCCACCACCTCCTCGGTCTCGCGGCTGCCCGTGCCGTTGCCGATGACGATGACGTTGACGTCGTAGCGCCGCACGTACTCCGCCAGCCGCGCCTGCGTCTCCTTCACCTGTGAGCGCGGCGGGGTGGGGTAGACGGTGGCGTGGTCGAGCAGCTTGCCGTACTCGTCCAGCACGGCTACCTTGCAGCCCGTGCGGTAGCCGGGGTCGAGCGCGATGACGCGCGCGCCGCGCACGGGGCGCTGCTGCAGCAGGCTCTCGGTGTTCTTGGCGAACACGCGGATGGCGTCCGTCTCGGCGCGTTCGGTGAGCTCGGCGCGCAGGTCGCGCTCCACCGACGGCGCGATCAGGCGCTTGTAGCCGTCCGCGATGGCGGTCTTCAGGGGCGCGGTGAACGGGCCGGTGCCGCGCACGATGCGGCGCTCCAATTGCTCGATGGCCGCATCGGCGTCGGCGCGCACCTTCACCTTGAGCTTGCCCTCCTTCTCGCCGCGGTTGATGGCGAGCACGCGGTGGTTGGGGATGCGCGTCAGCGGCTCGGAGAAATCGTAGTACGCCTCGTAGGCGGTCTTCTCGGCGGCGTCGGCCGCCTCGACGGACAGCGCCCCGTTGCGCTTGGTGAAGGCGCGCAGGGTCGCGACGTGCTCGGCGTCGTCGGCGACGACCTCGGCCACGATGTCCTGGGCGCCCTGCAGCGCGGCCTCGGGGGTGGGGAAGCCGGCTTCCGCGTTCACGAGGTCGGCGGCCAGGGCCAGCGGGTCTTTGCTGCTGCGCCCCTGCGCGAGGATGAGCAGCGCCAGCGGCTCGAGCCCGGCGTCGCGCGCCTTCGAGGCCCGGGTGGCGCGCTTCTTCTTGTACGGCTTGTACAGGTCCTCCACGCGCTGCATGACCGTGGCGGCCTCGATCTTCGCGCGCAGGTCGGCCGTGAGCTTGCCCTGCTCCTCGATCGAGCGCAGCACCTCCTCTTTTCGGGCCTCGAGGTTGCGCAGGTAGGTCAGGCGCTCGTCCAGGTCGCGCAGCGTGGCGTCGTCCACGCCGCCCGTGGCCTCCTTGCGGTAGCGGGCGATGAAGGGGATGGTGTTCCCCTCGTCGATGAGGCCGATGACGGCCGTCACCTGCGCGGCGGTGAGGTTCAGCTCCTGGGCGATGGTTGCTTGGATGGAAGGCACGGTTGTTGCTCCTGCTCTTGGGGTTCGCGTTCGGTTCGGCATTATACGCGATGGCCGGCGCCGTTCGCTCGCGGCGCGGCGGCCGCGCCGTTCTTTTCGCCCCATGCGCACATGGCCTCCATCAGGGGGTACAGCGAGAGGCCCTTCTCGGACAGCCGATACTCCACCTTCGGCGGTATCTGGGGGTACTCGGTGCGCACGATCAGGCCGTCGGCCTCCATCTCCTTCAGCTGGCGGCTGAGCGTCTTGTCGGTGATGCGCCCGATCTTGCGTTTGAGCTCGTTGAACCGCATCGTCTCGCATTCCACGAGCCAATACATGATAACGAGGCGCCACTTCCCGCCGATCATCGACAGGGTGTAGCCGAACGGGGTGTCGGCAAGCGACGAGAGGTTGCCCGCGTAAGGCTCCATGCTCATGTTCCGCTTCCTTTCGAGAAAGTACCTATCCTGAAAGACCGTACTATCTTCGCGGTCTGTCACACAGTATAACGGGGAGAGGGCGAAAGCCGAACATCACGCGCGGAAGGAGCAGCAATGGCTATGACAAAGGTGAGGATCACCGTCTTGAAAACCACGCTGGACGAGGAGCTGGCCGCAGAATACGGCGCCCCCGGCCTGAAGGCGTGTCCGATGATGACCGCAGGGCAGGAGTTCCTTGCCGACTACGCCAAGCCGGAGGGCTTCTGCGACGAGGCGTGGAAGGCCGTGTACCAGTACGTGTTCGCGCTGGCCCACGGCGGGGGCGACGTCGCGTTCTACTTCGACGACTGGATGCGCGAGCCGGGTAAGGCGATCGTCAGCTGCAACGACGGCTTGCGCCCCGTCATCATGAAGCTGGAGGCCACCGACATCCCCGCCGAGTTGGACTACGCCCCGGTGAGGTGACGCGCGCTTGCCATCCCGAGCGAGCGGAGTGCAAAGGCGCCGCCCCTTTGTCATCCTGAGCGGAGCGAACGCAGTGAGCGCAGTCGAAGGATCCCGCGCGGCGATAGCCGTGAGCGTTCCAGCTGGCGCCGCACGGGATCCTTCGACTGCGCGCCTGGCGGCGCTCCGCTCAGGATGACAACGAGGAGCGAGCCATGCTTGTTGACTTTTGACCCCTGAGGGCGTACTTTGATTGTAGATACTCTAGTAGATACGAAACGAATGAGGTGCGGCATGGCGACGACGATAGCTCCTTGGGGGAATTCCGAAGCGGTGCGCATTCCGCGCGACGTTCTCAGAAGCGCCGGTTTGCGGCGAGGCGATCAGGTGAGCTTCGAGGTCAACCGGAGCGGCAGGATAGAGATCGTTCCCCAGAAGCGGCAGCATCGCTGCGTGGAGCCTGCGCGCGGTGTCACGTTCGATAGCCTGTTCGAGGGCTACGAAGGGGCGCGCCTCGAGAACGGCGACGCGTGGCCGAGCGACGATCTTGTCGGTGCGGAATGGGACGCGTGGGCTCGATGATGTACGAACAGGGTGATATCGTCAGCATCAACTTCGATCCCTCGACGCGTCATGAGCCTGCCGGACGTCATTACGCTATCGTGGTGAGCCCCTGGCACGTCAACCGCATGTCGGCGCTCACCGTGCTTGTTCCGGTGACTTCGACGGACAACGGGTATCCCCTCCATGTGCGTCTTGCTGACGACAACGAAATCCACGGCTATGCGCAATGCGAGGCGATCCGCGCCATGGATCTCGGCGCGCGCGAGCGGCAGGCGTCCGTGGAGCTGGTGGGTTCGGTGGATGATTCGACGTTGGCCGACATCATGGCACGCATCCTGGTCGTGCTCGGCATCGAGCCGATCTAGCGAGGCGCGGGCGTGTTCGGCTCCGCAGGCCGCGTTTGCCAGGTAACGGTTCGGTAAAAAACGAAGCGTCCGGGCGCCGTTCGCGCCCGCCCGTCGACGTCCACCGGATAAAATGCGCTGGATGACAAAGCGCTTTTGGGGACGGGGCGGTACATGAAGAAGGTGGAGCGGTTCTACACGCAACGCGTGCGCAGGTGGCGCTTTATCGACCGTTTGTCCCTCGCCCTTCCTTTGATCTTGTTCCTCGTGCTTTTGGCGGTTTGCGAGGCGACGGGGGGCCTGTGCTCGACGGCGCTTTCCCGAGGCGACTACGGAACGTTGGCGGTCGTCATCGTTACGATGCTGGCGACTTCCGCCCTGTACTCGATTCCCCTTGTGTTCGTATGGCGCGCGGTGAGCGGGTCGATACGCAAGTCCACCCTGCGCAACGCCACGTTCGACGTGACCGAGGGCATCGACTACTACCGCGAGAAGCTCACGGGCTTGTCGCCCACCGCCATCAGCCTGCTGATGGACCTGCGGATCGAGCCGCAGAAAGACGTTGCGGCGCTCGTCCTCAGGTACGCGATGGACGGCGTCGTGGCGTTCGAAGGCGACGCCGTGCGCGTGGTGACGTTCGAGCATCCTTCGCTCAAGCCGAGCGACACCCTGCTGCTGCATTTGCTGGCCGACCAGGCGGTCGATCGAGCGGGGCTCGAGCGGTGGGAGGCGCTGGCCACGCAGGAGGCGGTGGAGGAGGGCTACCTTGCGGCCCAAGGCGGCGGCGGGGCCTCGGCGCAGAAAGGCTGCTTGCGCGGGTGCCTGGGCGGATGCCTGGTTCCCTTCGCGCTGCTCATGATCTGGGGCGTGTTGGCCGGCTCCCTGCTCAACTTCGACGCGATGGACGCCTTCCTCGATGCCGCCCCCGTGACGCAGGACGCCTACGAAGAGGCGCTCTACCTGTCGTCGGACATGGCCGAGTTCGGCAACCTGGGCATGATGCTGCTGTTCGCGCTGGCGGCCATCGCGATCTTCGTCCTGCCCGTGGCGGCTTTGGTGTCGATGATCGCCTCCTCGAGCAGCACGGTGCGCGTTCGGCGCACGGAGCAAGGGCAGTTGGCGGCCGAGCAGATAGCGGGCGTCAGGAACTTCCTGCACGACTTCACCAACCTGTCGCAGGCCGACCGGGGGAGCTTGGTGGTGTGGGACGACTTCGTGGTGTACGCCGTGGTTTTGGAGGAGAACGACCGCATCGTCAAGGAAGTGCTGAGCATGCGCGGCTTCGACTACGGCGCGCTCATGCGCTCGACGTTCGGATTCGGGGGACGCTGAGGAGGTCCCCGTCCCTTTCCCTGCGATCACGACCCTCGTTACGGATTGACAAAACACGCCAATCCGTCAATCTCGCCTGACGGGCCCTCCCGGTAGGAGTATCATTGACCGGTATTTCTATCGGTGCGGGGAAGGGGTTTCGGCGGGCATGGGAAACGTTTGGCGCGTATTCAAGCGCGATGTCCTGCGCCTGCTCAAAGTGCCTCCGGCTTTGGTGGTGGTGCTCGCCCTGCTCGTGCTGCCCTCGGTGTACACCTGGTACAACGTCGTGGGTTTCTGGAACCCCTACGCCAACACGGGCAACCTGCGCGTGTGCGTGGTGAACGAGGACGAGGGCGGCTCGAGCGATCTGACCGGCGAGCTGCACGTGGGCGACATGATCGTGGACGAGCTCCATGCCAACACCCAGCTCGACTGGACGTTCACCGACCGCGACGAGGCGATGGGCGAGCTCGAATCGGGGGAGAGCTACGCCGTGTTCGTCATCCCCGAGGGCTTCACCGAGCAGCTGCTCTCCCTGACCACGGGCGATTTCACGCAGCCCGAGCTGGAGTACTACGTGAACGAGAAGGCCGGGCCCGTGGCCCCCAAGATCACCGACACGGGCGCCAGCACGCTGGACGAGACCATCAACTCCACGTTCGTGTCCACGGTGAGCGATGTGGCCGCCGACGCCATCGACCAGGCGCTCGGCGAGTCGCGCGAGGCTCTGGACGCGTCGCGCTCCCAAGCCGTCTCCAAAATAGCGGAAATCGTGCAGGCGGTGGGCGATGCGCGCAGCGCGTTCGCGGAGATATCGTCGGCAACCGACCAGGCTCAGGGCAAGGTGGGCGACGCAAAGGGGTCGCTCGACCGCGCGCGCACGGCGGTGGGGACCGCGAGCGACGCGCTCTCGACCATCTCCGACCTGACGACGCGGATGCGCGCCGAGCTGTCGGACTTCTCCGCGGCGGCCATGCCCGCCGTGAGCCAAGGGCTGGTCGCGGTCTCGCAGGCGTCGTCGAAGGCGAACGAGGCGGTGGCCGGCCTGGTGGGCTCCGCCGGCGAGGCGCAGGGGAGCATCGGCGCCACGCTGGCGCAGGCGCAGTCCGTGGTCGACGAGAGCCGGGCGCTCGCCGCGTACCTGAGGGATCTGGCGGCTTCGCAGGCCGACGAGTCGACCAAAGCGGCGATGCTGGCCGTTGCCGACAGGCTCGACCAAAACGCCGCCGACGCCCAGAAAACGCTGGAAGGCCTCGGCACGCTCAACGACCAGGCGGGCGACACCACGCAAGCCGTGTCGCAGGCGGGCGACGCGCTCAACGCCGCCGTGCAGCAAGCGGCCAGCGGCGCCGAGGCCTATTCGAACAGCCTGTTCGGCACCACGATTCCCGCCGTGAACGAGAGCCTGGCGCAGCTGGGCACGGCGTCGGCGTCGCTCGCGACCGCCGTGTCGAACCAGCGCCTGCTCATCGACCAGGCCCAGCTCGTGCTCGACCAGCTTTCCTCCACGCTGGGCGTTGCCAAGGACGCGCTCGGCCAAACCGACGGCATCCTGGGCGACCTCGAACGGAACATGGACACCGTGCGCGCGGACGTGCTGGCGCTCGGCGAGTCCGACGCCCTGATGAAGGTGTTCGGCGAGGACGGCCTCGACGCCTCCCGGTTCGCCGACTTCATGGGCTCTCCCACCGAGCTCGTCACTGAGCAGCTCTACGAGCTGAACGCCTACGGCTCGGCCATGGCCCCGCTGTTCATGAACCTGACGTTTTGGATAGGCGCCTTCATGCTGCTGGTCATCATGAAGCAGGAGGTGGACGGCGAGGGCATTCGCAACCTCACCGTCACGCAGCGCTACCTGGGCCGTTTCCTGCTGCTCGCGGCCATGGCCGTGCTGCAGGCGGTGATCTGCTGCGCCGGCGTGCTGGTGCTGGGGGTGCAGGCCGCCAACGCGGCGGCGCTGTTCTTCGCGGCCGTCGTGGCCTCGCTTTCGTACCTGAGCATCATCTACGCGCTCTCGGTCACCCTGCAGCATATCGGCAAGGGCATCTGCATCGTGCTCGTGTTCGCGCAGATCCCGGGCGCCACGGGCTTGTACCCCATAGAGATGACCTCGAGCTTCTTCCAGGCCGTCTACCCGTTCTTCCCGTTCACGTACGGCATCAGCGCCATGCGCGAGGCCATCTGCGGCTTTTACGGTTCGCACTACGCGGACGCCATCGGCACGCTCGCCCTCTTCTTCGTGCTGTCCATGGCGTTCGGCATCCTGCTGCGCCCCCTGATGGCGAACGTCAACCGCATGGTGGCCGGGCAGGTCCGGCAAAGCGGCATCTTCAACGGCGAGGACGTGGAGATACCCGCACGTCCCTACCGCTTCTCCCAGCTGTTCCGCGCGCTGTCGGACCGGGACGAGTACCGCGAGGAGCTGCAAGTGCGCTACGAGCGCTTCACGCGGTGGTACCCGCGCCTCATCCGCGGCTCCGTCGCCTTGGGCCTGGCGGTGCCCGTCGCGCTCACGGTGGTGTTCGCGCTCACGCCCACCGAGAAGGTGTGGCTGCTCACCGCGTGGCTGGTGTGGCTGGTGGCCGTGTTCGTGTTCCTGGTGGTGGTGGAGAGCCTGCGTGCCAGCTTCGAGCGGCAGATGAGGCTCGACGGCATGACCGAGGCGGGGCTGCTCGAGCTGGGCGCCTCGCGCAACGACATGGAGCGCGCGGGCGCCGACGCGGAGGCCGGTGCCCGCGCAGGCCGCGACGCGGAAGGGGGCGCCGCTCATGAGTAACGTCTGGCACCTCGTCCGCAGCGACTTCAAGCACCTGTTCTCGAACGCGATGAGCGTCATCATCGTGGTGGGGCTCGTGGTCATGCCGTCCATCTTCGCGTGGTACAACGTCATCGCGTGCTGGAACGTGTTCGACAACACGGGGAACCTCACCGTGGCCGTGGCCAACGTCGACGAAGGCTACGAGAGCGACCTGGTGCCCCTGCGCGTGAACGTGGGCGAGCAGGTGGTGTCCGCGCTGCGCGCCAACGACGAGATAGACTGGACCTTCACCACCGAGCAGGACGCCGTCGACGGCGCGAAGTCGGGCCGCTACTACGCGGCGGTGGTCATCCCCGCGAGCTTCAGCCGAGACATGCTCACCTTCTACTCCGACGACGTGCAGCACGCGAAGATCGTCTACTATTCCAACGAGAAGAAGAGCGCCATCGCCCCCAAGATCACCGACAAGGGGGCGGACTCGGTTTCGTACCAGGTGAACGAGGTGTTCGCCGAAACGCTTTCCGAGGTGGCGCTGGGGATTGCCACCTCGCTCACCACGTACGCCGACGAGTCCGGCCTGGACGGCCGCATCGCCGACGTTGCGAACCACGTGCGCAGCATGGGCGACCAGACGGAGCGGACGGCGTCGGTGCTGGGGCTGTACGCGTCGCTTGCGCGGGCGTCCCAGTCGCTCATCTGCGACTCCGCGAAGCTCGTGAGCGCGGCCCAGGGCCAGATCGACGGCATGGGGGGCGCGGCGTCGCAGGGCGCGGCGTCGGCCGGAACCATGGTCGACGCGCTCAGAGGGTCGCTCGACGACCTCTCGAACGCCATCGAGAGCAGCGGCCAGGGCTTCGGAGCCGTGTCGAGCTCCGTCGACGCGCTGTTCGACACCGCCTCGGCGGGGGCGGGGGAATGCGCGGTGCAGATGCGCAGCCAGGCCGATGTCCTCGACGGGCAGATCGTTCAGTGCAAGGCGATCGCCGGCGAGCTCGAAACACTGCGCGAGAGCGTGCCCGACGAGTACCGGCCGGCCGTCGATGCCGCGCTGTCGCGTTTGAACGCCTCCGTGGACCTCATGACCGGCATGCGCGACAATCTGCGGAACGCCGCCGACAAGCTGGAGGCGGGCAACGCCGACACGCAGGCCGAGCGTGCGGAGATCAAGCAGCTGGCGGCCCAGGCGCAGCAAAACGCCGCCGCCCTCAAAAACGAGTTCGACGCCAACCTGAAGCCGGGCTTGCAGCAGCTTGCCGACGATGCGGCCTCCCTCGCGGCCAACGTGGGCGCCGGCATGGAGAACCTGCGCTCCGCAGGCTCCGGCCTGTCCGATTCGGCCGGGTCGGCCAGCAGCCTGATGGGGGGCGCGGCGGACAAGATCGACGCGGTCATCCAGAAGCTGCACGACGCCGCCGCCGGGTTGGATGAGCTGGCCGACGGCATCAGCCAGGCGCTGGCCACCGGCGACACCGAGCTGCTGCGCCAGGTGCTGGGCTCCGATTCGCAGATGCTGGCGAAGGCGCTTGCGGCCCCGGTGGGCATCGAGCGCGTCGCCGTGTTCCCGGTCGACAACTTCGGGTCGGCCATGGCCCCGCTCTACACGACGCTCGCCCTGTTCATCGGGTCGCTGCTCATTTTAGTGGTGGTGAAGCCGACGGTTTCGGGGCGCGCGCGGGAAGAGCTGGCCGACCCGAAGCCGCACCAGCTGTTCCTCGGCCGCTTCGGCGTCATGGCCTTTTTGTCGCTTGCGCAAACCACGCTCATGGGTCTGGGCAACCTGCTGTTTTTGCAGGTGCAGGTGGCGGACCCGATGCTCTTCATGCTGTGCTTCTGGACGGCCGGCCTGGTGTTCGCCTTCCTCATCTACGCGCTGGTGGCGGCGTTCGCCAATTTGGGCAAGGCCATCGCCGTGCTGCTGCTGATCGTGCAGGTGACGGGCTGCGGCGGCTCGTTCCCGCTGCAGCTGCTGCCGCCGTTCATACAGGGGCTCAGCCCCTGGCTGCCCGCCACGCACGTGGTGAACGCCATGCGCGCCGCCATGTTCGGCGCGTACGGCAACGACTTCTGGATCGAGATGGGCTTGCTGCTGCTGTTCCTGCTTCCCGCCGCGCTCATCGGCCTCGTGCTGCGCAAGCCGCTGGCGAAGTTCATGAACTGGTACGTGGAGCAAGTGGAGTCCTCCAAGCTGGTGGGGTAGGGCCTTGGTTTGATGGGCTTTCTGCGGAGAGGGCGATCGCGCGGCTCGTTAATCGGTGAGCGGTAGGTGCGGTAATCCTGCATGAAACGCGGCCTTCGCGCCCGTTTTCTGCATGACGTCCCCAGGGGCTTCCATATTTTCCGGCGAACGGCTTATCGCCCGTTTTCGCCGAGAAAAGAAATCGCTCGAAACCTGTTTTGTGCATGTGCACAAAACGATATAATGCAGCCTTCCCAAAGGACGGGGCTCGATGGAGCGGCCCAGAGGGGAAGGCAGGCCGGTGCGGCCTGGCTGCAGGTATCGTTAAGCGGAGCACTACACAAGGGAGGTACTACATGAGCGGCGACAACGTGGTATTGGCAAGGAACACCGACGACGCCCCGATAAGCCCTCTGCGTTCGCAGACCGTGGCATTCTCGCACTACAACAACATCTCGGCCCAGCTGCCCCTCGATCCGGAGACCGGCGAGATCGTCGAAGGCGGCGTCTTGGAGCAGGCCGAGCAGTGCTTCGAGAACCTCGAGGCCATCGCCCAGAGCATCGACCATTCGCTGAACGACGTCGCCCGGCTCACCGTGTTCGTGCGCGACATCCGCGACCTGGACGTCGTCGACGAGGTGTTCCGCGCGTTCTTCCCCACCTACGTCCCTGCGCGCACGGCCATGGCCGTGGCCGACCTGCCGATGGGCGCCCTCGTGCAGATCGAGGCCCTGCTGACCAACGGCGAGGGCACCATTCCGAACGAGCCGCAGGCGGGCGACCTGGTCAAGTGCACGAACAACACGCACAATGCGCCGTTTGACGCCCTGTCCACGCAGACCGTGGCCTTCTCGCACTACAACAACGTTACGGCCCAGCTGCCCCTCGACCCGAAGACGAACCAGATCGTGGTGGGCGGCGTGGCCGAGCAGACGGCCCAGTGCCTCAAGAACGTCAAGGCCATCCTGGAGAGCATCGACGTGCCCTTCGACGACATCGTCAAGGTTACCGTCTTCCTGAAGGACCTCTCAGACCTCGACGCCGTGAACGAGGTGTACACGCGCTTCTTCCCGGATTCCGCCATCGCGCGCGCCGTCGCCTACGTTCCCGCCCGCACGGTGGTGGAGGTTGCCGAGCTGCCGATGCACGCCCTCGTGCAGATCGAAGCCGTGGTGTCCCACGGCGACGGCACGCCGCCGCAGGAGGTGGAGGCCCGTCACGGCCTCATCATCGAGGCGAACAACACGCCGAATGCCCCCCTCGACCCGCTGTCCACGCAGTCCGTTGCCTTCTCGCACTACAACAACATTTCGGCGCAGATCGGCGTCGACCCCGCGTCGGGCAAGCTGGTGGCCGGCGGCGTGGCCGAGCAGGCCGAGCAGGCGCTCAAGAACATCAAGGCCATCATCGAGAACGTCGGGCACACGATGGAGGACGCCGTCAAGGCGAACGTCTACCTGAGGAACCTGGACGACCTCGCCGCCATCGAGGACGTGTACGCCCGTTACTTCACCGGCGTGCCCGCGCGCCGCGTGGTGGGCACTTCGGCCCTGCCGATGGACGCCCTGGTGCAGATCGACGCGATCTTCGGCAACGCCGAGGGCACCCCGCCGCTGGCGTAGCGAACGCGCAATCCCGCAACGGCGGAAAGGCCCTCGGATCCGACAACGGTTCCGAGGGCCTTTTTGGTCGGGCGGACGGGCTCGGACGGGTCGTCCGGCCCCGCAGCGCGTTCGCGGCGCTAGCGCGTATCGTTCCTGTCGCGGTGCTTGTTCGCGTACATCTCCTGGTCTGCCTGGCGTATCAGGTCGTTCAGCGAGAACGGGGCCTCGCTCCAGGCGGTTCCCACGGCGGCGGTCACGGCGATGCCGCTTTCGCTCGCCAGCTCGCCCATGCTGGCCTCCCATTGGCCGATCAGCCCTTCGAGTTCGGATTCCGCGCCGTCGCACGCCACCACGAGGAACTCGTCGCCGCCGTAGCGGTATCCGTGGATGCGGTCGGTGGCGAGGGAGCGGATGCCGTCCGCGACGACGCGCAGCAGCACGTCTCCCTGGGCGTGGCCCTGCGTGTCGTTCACTATTTTGAGGCGGTTCACGTCGAAGAACAGGACGCCGCAGGACGCGAGCTTCCGGTACGCGCCGATGCGCATGTGCGCGAGCTTCGTTCGGTTGAACAGCCCGGTGAGCTCGTCGCGCTCGGCCATCTCGCGCTCTTCCAGGGCCAGCTGGTCGGTGAGGTCGGTGTAGTAGCCGCTCAGCAGCAGGTTGCCGTCGCGGTCGTCGGTCACCCGGTAGAACACCTGCATGGGCACATAGCTGCCGTCGCCGCGCACGAGGCGCAGGCGCAGCGTTACCGTCTCCCGCGTTGCGATCAGGTCCTCTAACGCGCGCTTCGCCATCTCGTTGTCGTCGGGATGCACGCCGGTGAAGCCGTCCGTGCTGTAGAACTCGACGCACTCGCGGTGGCTCATGCCGCTCATGCGGCAGAACTCCTCGTTGATGAATATCGGCACCGTCCTGCCGTCGGGGCTCACCCGCTGCTGCACGAAGCCCCCGGGCATGTCGTTCATAAGGTCGCGCATGATGCGGTTGTCGCGCAGGATCTGCTCCTCGTTGTCGCGGCGCTGCAGGATGGCCGTGACCGAGTCGCCCAAGCCCATGAGGTGGCTGATGTGGGTGACGTGCCGCTTCGGGTTGTCCACCCCCATGAACCCCACGAGACGCACGCCGGCTTGCAGCGGAACGAGGATGATGCTGTCGATGCCCTGGCTCGTGATGATGCGGTCGGCGTCGATGCCGCTGTTCGCTATCGTGCTCTCGCTGTCGAGGTAGATGCTCTTGCCCTTTCGCAGCTGGCTCAGGGCGTATTCCTGCAGATCGTAGGGCACGTGCTGCAGGCTGTCCTTCTCCGGCGCGACACCCGGCGCGCACACCTCGTAGGTGTTGGACGTCTCGCGCTTCTCGTCGCTCGCCTCGAAGATGTAGGCCCGATCTCCGCCGAAGTACTCCATCGTCTTGCGGAGCGCCGAATGGATGGCGTCGTTCGGGTCGTCGCCCGTGAGCAGGCACCGGGACACGTCGTTGAGGAAGCGAAGCTGCTCGTTGGTGTCCCGGGCCAGCTGCTCGGCCCGGCGCTGGTCCGCCAGCGCGACGCTGAGCGAGCGGGTCTCCTCGTTGATGGGCGTGTAGGTGGTGTACATGACGGTTTTCTGCTCTTCTTTTTCCACGATGCGGCCCACCAGATGGAACGCGACGTAGCCGCCTCCGCCCCTCAGCACGCGGATGTCGGTTTCCATGTCGCAGTCCTGCCGGATGGCCTCGTTGATGCACCGCATGAGGCGCTCGCGGTCGTCGGGGTGTATGCCCTGGATGGAATCGTGCGCGTGCAAACCCTCTTCGCTTCGGCCGACCAGCTCCATATAGCGTTTGTTGATATGCGGCGAGTCGATAACGCCGTTCGCGCCGATTTCGAAGATGATGGCGCCGCAGGGCAGGTTGTCGAGAAGCTCCTTGCGGCGCTCCTCCTGCTCTGTTTCGGCGGTCATGTCCACGTAGTAGCCGTTCGTGTACTGAACTCCGTCGGAGTCCGTGGTGGTGCGGTAGAACGCTTGGAACTGTAGGTAGCCTTTCTCCTTGTGGAGGAACCGGGCGCGTGCCGAGAACATGGCGTCTTCCTCCATGGCCTTCATGGCCGCCCGTTGAAGCTCGGGCACGTCGTCGGGGTGCACGCCGGCGTAGGCGTCTTCGGTGTAGAGCGCCATGGCTTCCTCGTGCGTCATGCCCATGATCTCGCAAAAGCCGTCGTTGATGAACACGGGGACCGCGTTGCCGCCGGGGAGCATTTTCAGACGAACGAAGCCGCCCGGCGTGTCGTTCATCAAGCGCTGCATGAGTTCGTTGTCCTTCTTCATGCGCAGCGTGTGATCGCGCCTTGCGAGCATGGCCGCCATGTAGTCGCCGATGGCGGCCAGGGTGCTTACATGGCGGGCGTTTCTTTTGGGGTCGTCTACTCCCGTGTAGCCGATGAGCGCTCCGTCGTTCCACAAGGGGGCGAGGAAGACGCTGCGAATGCCTTGCTGTTGGAGGATCTCCTGCTCTTCTTTTCCTACGGACGAAGGGTCGTCCACGTTTTCAACGCAAACCACGCGGCCGTTGCGAAACTCCTCCAAAAGGTACTTTTGCATTCGATAGGGTATGCCCTGCAGGTTCTGTTTCTCCGACGCGATGCGAGGGGCGCACACCTCGTAGGTGTTGTCCGATTCCTGCCGCTCGTCGTCGAACTCGAAAATGTAGGATCGCTCGCCGTCGAAGTGTTCCAGTATCCTCCGTAACGCTTGGTGGATGGCTTCGTTCGGATCTTTGCCTACGAGGAGGTACCGGGAGATGTCGCCGAGGAAGAGAAGCTGCTCGTTCATCTCCCTTGCTAAGCGTATGGCTTCGTGAGGGTCGACGGGCGCTTCGGCTCTGCCTTCGCTGTCGCCGTTCGTCGGATCTGCGGGGGAGGAGGCCCTCGTCGCTTCCCCGGTCGCGTTGGTTTCGCTCATACGTGTCCTCGTTCTCGTGCTGGTCGTCTCCCCGTTTGCGGCGCCGCCGATCCGAACGGGGGTGCCGCGAAGCGCGATTCCCGCGCGGGGCCGGCTGGCGATCCGAGCGAGAACGTCGTCGCGGGTAATGCTATATTCTCTCTAGCATTCTACCCCATGATCCCGGCTTTTCATTGTTGCAGGTCAAACAAACGCCCTCGGTCTTCCGTTGTTTTAAGGTCGGGAAGACGCGCCGCGCGCCCTTCGGCGTTGTTCGAGAACGCGGAAGGGCGCGCGGATGCGGCGGTTGTTCGGGTGGGGGGGGGGCTCGCTAGCGTCTCGATTCCTTTTTGCGCGCCCCCAGGGCGATGGCGGCGGCGCTGGCGCATGCGAGCGTTGCGAGGGCGAGCGTCGCGCTCGCGCCCGAAAGCGGATCGCCGGTTTTCACCAACGCGTCCGGGACGACGGGGCTGGGGTCGACGGGCTTGGGGCTCGCGCTCACCGCCGTGGATGCGAACACGTAGTTCTGCGGGTTGGTGTTCATGGACGCCAGCACGTAGAACTTGCCTCGATGGACGGTTCCTTGGACCAAGGCCAGCGGGGAGTCGCTCGCGCGTTTGTCGAAATCGCTCCAGGCGTTCGCTTGCAGGTTGTACGTGTAGGTGTCGGCCGAGCCGGTTGCGTTGAGGGCGCCGGTTGCGATGAAGCCTCCCGCCACGGCGCCGGTGCCCCATGCCAGCCCGCCGGTTTGCGTGACGCCGGTGGGAACGGGCACGGCTTCGGACGTTGCGACGCCGTCGGCTATGCGCACGCGGTCGACGAGCTGGTTGACCGTCATGTAGACGTCGAGCTTGTACCCGTTGGTCACGAGGAAGGTGCCCTCGGAATAGGCGACCGACGCGGCGTGGCGCGTGTCGCTCAGGTCGCCGATGTGCTCGAACGAGTTCGCGTCGAGGTCGATGCGGTTGATGGCGGCGGTCTCTCCGCTTGCGGTGATGCCGCCGAACGTGTAGAGGTCCTTGCCGTCGGTGCCGATGGTGGTGAGCACGAGCACGGACGCGGGATCGTTTTCGGGGAACGAGGCGGCGAGCTTCCAAGCGGAGCCGTCGTACAGGTACAACTTGCTCGAATCGGCGGTGTAGCCGAGCACGGCGAGCTTGTCGTTCCAGTCGGTTGCGCTCATGCAGCTCATCTTCTCCGGGAGCGCGACGTAGCTCCACGAATTCGTGGATTCGTCGAAGCGCTGGATGGAATCGTAAACGGCCGTGTCCATGTTGGCGACCGTGTTCCTGGGAACGCAGTAGACGTACGCTCCGAAGCCGCACAGCTGCCAGTCGGCGCATCCTTCGATCTCCAGGGGAAGAGGCAGGTTCGCGTTGTCGAAGTACGTCACGTCGGTCGCGCGGCCCACCTCGAACAAGTCGTGCCCCTCCCGGCCGTTTGCCTGCGCGACCGAGACCATGGTCTGGCCGCCGGCGAATCCTGCGGGCTTCGCCACGGTTAAGGTCGTTTTGCCGTCGGGCCCGTCCTTGCGGCTCGACCACGTCGTCGGGGCGCCGTCGAAGGCGACGGTGGGGGCGTCGCCGAAGAAATAGCCCTCCACCTCGACGGTGCTTCCGTTGTCCGTCGCGCCGTTGACCACCGGTTTCAGGTTGCCGAGATAGCGCAGGTCCACCATGCCGCCGCTCGAGCACCGGTCGGCGAACGCGGGGTAGTCTGCAACGCATCCCTTGATGGTGGCCGCCAGCGCCTCGCCTTCGAGGCTCGGGTTCTGCTCGGCTATGACGGCGGCGGCTCCCGCCACCGTCGGGCACGCCATGGAGGTGCCGGTGCTGTAGGCGAACTGCGAGTCGTCTTTGCCCATCAGGCCCACGCCCAGGGCGTCGAGCACGGCGGTTCCGGTGACGTTGGGCCTTTCCTTGAAGCTTCCGAGCGTGCTGATCGCGCCCACATGGCACACGATCTTGACTTGGAAGTTCTTGAAGTCCGTGTCGTCGGGCAGCAGGAACGACGCCGCCGTCCAGGTGTCCTTGGTGACGGTGGCGGTGCCGGCGCGCGCGGCGGCGCTCATGCCGCCTGCGGTGTTGCGGACGTAGACGTCCGCAACCGGCATGTCGGCTTCCGACCCTTCGACGCCTCCCGTGGCCAAGGCATGCAGCGTGAAATAGGCTTTCGTGTCGCCGTCGACCGAGGCTCCCATGGAGCTGATGTCCCGTTCATCGCTCACGAGCGTTGCACCCTGCTCGGCATCGACGATGTTCACCGTCGCGGCCTGGGAGCCTTCGTAGGACCAGGCGGTCGTCGTCGCCGGCGCCGGCCCGCTCGCGGAGTCGCCTTCGTGGAACGTCCAGGCGTTCTCCTCCCCGCTTTCGAACCCGGTGTACAGGGCGCGCGCCGCATCGAATTCCGGCAGGTACTGGATTGAGTTGGATCTCGACGAGTACGTGGACAAGATGGACTGGCCGGGCGCCACCACGTCGGTCGTCCTCATGCCGTAGTTGCTGAACCTGCCGAAGTCGCCTCGGTTCGTGGCCGCGTCCACCACCACGACGTACGGATTGTGCGCCAAGGTGCTGGTCATGAACCCGAGCGTGTCGAGATTCGCGTTGGTGTTGCCCGAGCCGAAGATGCTGATGACGCCCGCCTGTCCCAGCGCGGTGATGACGACGTCCATCGCGCGTGAAACGTCGGCCATGATCCAGGAGTTGCTGGTGGCTTTGAGGTTGACTCCCAGCTGTTTGGCTTGCAGCACGTAGCCGAACGACGCCACGTAGCCGGAGACGACGCCCGGGCCGCGGAAGGCCATCAGCTGCGCGCGCTCGGAAAGGCCCGAGGTGCCCACGCCGTTCCATTCGGCGGCGATGGCCCCTGCGCAGTGGGTGCCGTGTCCGTCGGGGTCGCCCGTGCCGTCCTCTCCCGGCTTGAAGTAGTCGTAGCCGTGCTCGCCTCCGGGCAGGTTTGCCCAGGCAGGATCCTTGGGGCGGCTCCACATCTTGTTCGCCAGGTCGACGTTGGTGTTGTCGATACCGGTGTCGATGACGGCGATGACGGGGTCGGTGGGCGCTTTGAAGCCATCGTAAGTATTGGAGTTCCATTCGGCGTAGCCCATGTCGAAGCCGCTCGCGCCGTTGATCTGGCCGGTGTTTTTGTAGCCCCACTGGTAGCCGGTCATGTCGGGAGGGAGGCTTTTGCGTAGTGCGCCGGCGAGCTCGCCGGCCTCGTTCGGGGCCTCGATGGAGTTCGCCGCTATCGCGGTGTTCTCGGCCGGCGGGCTTGCGGGTTCGCTTGCGGCTTCGGCGTCGTCGGCATCTTCCGCGGCTTCGGCGCCCTCCGCTGCTTCCGTTTCGGCCTCCTCGGCAGGATCCTTCGTTTGCTCGTCTTCGAGGGTTGCCGTTTCGGCGAGGTAGTTGGGCTCGGCGAACACGACGCGTTCGTCTTGGGAAAGCTCCGCTATCAGCTGCTCGGTGGTCTTGGATTCGTCACGCACGCAGGCGATGACGTAGCCGCCGTTCAAGCTGTCGTTGGAAAGCAGGCCGATGGCCGCCGCGCCGGCGGAGGCGCTTTCGCCGCTCGAGGGCAGGTCGCCGCCCACGGCTTCCTCGACCGCTTCCTTGGGCACCTGTGCGAGTGTTTGGGCGCTCGACAGGAGATCGGCTCCGAAGGGGGCGATTCTTCCGTTGCGCGCGGGCGCGTCGGGGTAGTAGCACACGACGGCCTCGTGCTCCACGTGCGCGGCCTCGATGGGCGCAGGTGCCGGGGAGTCTTCGTCGGCGAGTGCGACGACGGGCGTGAGGGAAAGGGCGAGCGCGAGCGAGAGCGCGCAGAGGAGGAACTTGGACCGAATTCGTAGCATGGGCGTCTCCAAACTTCGGGTCATCGTTGCGGTCAGTCTAACACGACTTCTCGAGTCATTGAAATTTCGTTTCCGTCGACTATTCGTGCCGTTTGGATGCGGTATCGCCCTGCGCGGCGTTCGAGCGGTTACTATAAAACGGTTGACGTGCTGAACGGTACCCTGCAAGGAGGCTGGACATGGATGTGACGGAAAAGCGGTACTTGGAACTTCTCTCCCGGTCGTTTCCCACCGCCGCCAAGGCTTCGGCGGAGATCATCAACCTGAGCGCCATCCTGAACCTGCCCAAGGGCACCGAGTTCTTCGCCTCCGACATCCACGGCGAGTACGAGGCGTTCTCGCACATCCTGCGCAACGGCTCCGGCTCCATCCGCCTCAAGATCGACGACGTGTTCGGCGACGCCTTGAGCGCCGAGGAGAAACGCTCGCTGGCCACGCTCATCTACTACCCGCGCGAGAAGATGGAGCTGGTGCTGTCCCAGACCGACGATGCGCAGGCGTGGTACGAGGAGACGCTGCCGCGTCTCGTGGCCGTGTGCAAGCGCGCCGCCCAGAAGTACACGCGCTCCCGCGTGCGCAAGGCGCTGCCGCGCGATTTCGCCTACATCATCGAGGAGCTGATGACGGAGGACCGCCACGGCGCGGACAAGAAGGCCTACTACGCCGCCATCATCGACGCCGTCATCCGCACCGACCGCGTGGGCGCGCTCATCGAGGCGCTGTGCCTGCTCGTGCAGCGCCTGGCCATCGACCATCTGCACATCGTGGGCGACATCTACGACCGCGGCCCGTACCCCGACGTCATCATGGAGGCGCTTCAGGGCTACCATTCGCTCGACATCCAGTGGGGCAACCACGACATCGTGTGGATGGGCGCCTCGCTCGGCCAGCGCGGCTGCATCGCGCACGTCGTGCGCAACTGCGCGCGCTACGGCAACCTGTCCATCCTGGAGGACGCCTACGGCATCAACATCCTGCCGCTGGCCTCGTTCGCGCTCGACGCGTACGCCGACGACCCCTGCGTCGCGTTCGGCCTGAAGGGCAACCCCGACCTGCCGCCGCAGGAGCTGGAGATGAACGTCAAGATCCAGAAGGCCATGGCCATCATCCAGTTCAAGGTGGAGGGCAAGCTCATCGACGAAAACCCCGGCTTCGGCCTGCAGGACCGCAAGCTGCTGGACAAGATCGACTACGAGCGCGGCACCGTGATGCTGGACGGCACCGAGTACGCGCTCACCGACACGGTGTTCCCCACGGTGGACCCGGCCGACCCCTACCGGCTGACGCCCGAGGAAGAGGAGGTCATGCAGCGCCTCGAGCAGGCGTTCACCGGTTGCGAGAAGCTGCAACGCCACATGCGCTTCTTCTTGGAGGCGGGGAGCCTGTACAAGGTGTACAACAACAACTTGCTGTTCCACGCGTGCGTGCCGCTGAACGCGGACGGCTCGCTCATGGAGACGGACGTGTTCGGGCAGAAGTACAAGGGACGCGCGCTCTACGACGTCATGGAGCGCTACGTGCGCGCGGCGTTCTTCGACCCCGACCCCGAGATGCGCAAGCGTGGCCGCGATCTCTTGTGGTATATGTGGCTGGGGGAGGGCTCGCCCCTGTTCGCGAAGAGCAAGATGGCCACGTTCGAGCTGTACCTCATCGCCGAGAAGGAGGCGCGCAAGGAGGTCAAGAACCCGTTCTACACCTACCTGGACGACGAGCGCGTGATGGCCGGCGTGTTCGCGGACTTCGGGTTGGACTTCGAGACGTCGCGCATCGTGTGCGGCCACATTCCCGTGAAGGTGAAGGACGGCGAGGACCCGGTGAAGTGCAACGGGCACGTGCTCACCATCGACGGCGGCTTCTCGAAGGCCTACCAGCCCACCACCGGCATCGCGGGCTACACGCTGATCTCGAACTCGTACGGGTTCGTCCTGGCCGCCCACGAGCCGCTGGAGTCGATGCGCGCCGCCGTGGTGAACGAGCTGGACATCCACTCGTCCCGCAGCGTGGTGGAGAGCCTGGACAAGCGCACCCTGGTGGCCGACACCGACATCGGCGCCGAGCTGAAGCAGCAGATCGCCGACTTGGAGTGCCTGCTGGCGGCATACCGGCGCGGCGAGATCGCGGAGTGCGGGAAGTAGGAAGGCTTTGGTTCGGAGCGAATCTTCTCAAACATGGTAATGCATTCCAGATTTGAGAAGATTTTCGTTGCAAGGTGGAGGAAGGCGATGGCGGATCCGTTGATGTACGCGCTCGATAACGACGAGCTTGCCGTGCGTATCTCGTCGGTGGGCGCGGAGTTGCAGAGCGTCGTACGCGACGGTATCGAGCGCATGTGGTCGGGCGACCCGGCCGTGTGGGGGCGGCGTGCGCCCTTGTTGTTTCCCCTGATCGGTCGTTTGCGGGACGGGGAGTACGAGCTCGGCGGTCACAGGATCGCCGCGCCGACGCATGGCTTTTGCCGGGATCGCACGTTCGCCGTCTCGCAGGTGTCGCGCACGCGAGTGCGCTTCGAGACGACTTCCGACGCGGGAACCCGGGCTGTCTACCCGTTCGACTTCCATCTGACTGTGGATTTCTCGCTTGAGGGCGGCACCCTCGTCAAAACGCATACCGTGGAGAGCACGGGCAGCGTTCCCATGCCGTTCGAGCTTGGCGGTCACGAGGCCTATGCGACGCGCCTACTGCCCGGCGAGCACATGGCCGACTACCACGTGCGCTTCGAGGGCATCGACAAGATCGAGATGTTCGGGATGGACGAGGCGGGCATCCTCACGCTGCCGAAGATCGACGTGCCGCTGGAAGACGGCCGCCTGACGAAGACGCCCGAGCAGCTGGGCATCGACACCATCGTGCTGGAGAACGTGCCCGGCAGTGTAGCCACGCTAGCTTGCGCCAAGAACGGCCATTCGGTCACCGTGGAGTTCCCCGACTTCCCCTACCTGGGCATCTGGACGAAAGCAGGGCAGGATGACGCGCTCTACCTGTGCATCGAGCCGTGGTCGGCCCTGCCCGACGCCCGCTTCTCCCCGCGCGAACTGGCCGAGAAACCCGGCGTGCGCACCCTCGAGCCGGGGGAGAGCGCGACGTTGACATATAGGATGACGTTTCGCTAGGAGGCGCTATGGATGAGAAGCACAGGTGCTCGTGGGCGGGCGATATTCCGATATATGTCGACTACCACGACAACGAATGGGGAAGGCCCACCCATGACGATCGCGAGCTGTTCGAGCTGTTGGTTTTGGAGGGCGCGCAGGCGGGTCTCTCGTGGCTGACGATCCTGAAGAAGCGGGAAGCGTACCGCGAGGCGTTCGACGGCTTCGACCCTGCCAAGGTGGCGCTCTACGACGAGGCGAAGATTGAGGAGCTCATGGCGAACGAGGGAATCGTCCGCAACCGCCGCAAGATCGAGGCGTCCGTAGTCAACGCGAAGCTGTTCCTGGACGTGGTCGAGGAGTTCGGAAGCTTCGATGCGTTCATATGGGAATACGTAGACGGCGAACCCATCGTGAACCACTGGGAAACCCAAGCGGACGTGCCGGCAACCACGCCGCTCTCCGACCGCATCAGCAAAGACCTCAAAAAGCGCGGCTTCAAGTTCGTCGGCTCCACCATCGTGTACGCCTATATGCAATCCATCGGCATGGTGAACGACCATATTGTTGATTGCTTCGTTTATCAAGAGACAGCGCGTCGGTCGAGCGGAAAGTAGCTTCGATGAGATCGCGGATGCGCTTGGAGGGAGCTTGGCAGCTCGATTCGCCTCGCTGCGTTATTCGCTGATAGCCTTAGCCGCGCAGTTGATCGCTGCTTTAATAATGAACGGATGGGCCTTCCTTACGAAAAACCAGTAAAAGCGCCCAAACATGTTGTTTATCTTCATGATGGTCGTGCAGCGCACGGTTTGCTTGCCATCGACGGTTATGCTCGTGAAGAACGCAAGGTGCCTGTCGCTCTTTCCGAGGATCGTTTCGTGGGCATCGGTTCGTATCACGGGAAACGAGCCGATCATGTCTTGATCTTCTTCGCCCCTCTTCTCGTAGCGCGCCATCAGGAAGTTTCTCGCGTCCATTAATCGCGCGACAATCCAAGGACTGCCCTTTCCCGAAAAAATGGCTTCCGCCCAAGCTCGCGAAGAGGCGCCGCTGTCGCTTGCGGGTAATTCCCAGCAGTCTTCCCATGTGAACTCCCTGCAGAGCTTTACGAGATTGTCGCTTGGTTGCGGTTTTGCTTTTCGCGCACGTGTTTCCATATGGCCTCCTGCCGCCTATACTGTCACCTTGAGAAACAAATGTGTCTTAAAGTTTTCCATGACGGGGCTGGCTGGGTCAATCCGTGTGGAACAGATCGAAGGAAGTGTGTCCATGAAGCGCAAGGGCCTGACAAAGGATGCTTTGGCGAATTACCTCGTCGAGGCGTTTTTCGAACTCCTCGACGAGCGCCCGTTCTCTCAGATAGCCGTGGTCGATATCGTTTCTCGAGCGGGCGTCAGCAGGTCAACGTACTACCGCTGCTTTTCTACACGGGAAGAAGTAGCCAAGCGCTTCGTGACGGATCTTTTGGATGAATGCTTCGCCGAATTCGAACGAGCGACACGGACGAATGAGGGCGCATTGCAGAATCTGTGGCTTCAGGTGTTGTTTACGACGATGGAGCGGAGCCTTGATAAGATCAGGCTTTTAGTGAGAAACGGGCTCTCCGGTTTGTTTCTTGAGGTGATGAACGAGCGTTTCGCCGTTGACGGAGAAGCAGGGCGCGATATTTACAAGTTACGCTATCACCTAGGGGGCTTATACAATTGCTTCATTCAATGGGCGAGCGACGAAGCTCGCATGCCTCCGAGCGACATGGCCGATCTCGTGATAGCCTCGCTTCCAAAAAACTACGTGCCTATTCTTCCGATGATCGAGAATGCTTCGGGCTAGCTATTTGCCAAAAACGCAAAGGGTGGGAAGCGCAGTTCCTCTTCACCTATCCGTCTGTTCCAGCTGTAGCATGCGCTGGCCGATAGAGTCTTCGAGCCGGTGTGCTACCAGGTTCACCATCGCCGATCCATCGCGGCCGTCGATGTCGCGCACGAACGAATCGATGGCTCCGTAATAGGCGCCGACGCCTGCTTCGTCCGCCTTGAGACTGATCGGCGGATATCCCGTACCCATGAGCATAAAATTGAGAAGCACGCGCCCGGTGCGGCCGTTTCCGTCTTGGAAAGGGTGTATGTCCTCGAATACGAGGTGGAATAGCGCCGCCGTCTCGATAGGGGTGCCGTTTTGTCGCGCCGCCCATATGATCAGGTTGTCCATGAGATGCGGCACGCGCGCCGGGGGCGGAGGGAGCATGGGCGAAGAAGTGATGTAGCGCTGGTCGTAGCGATACTCACCTGGATCGCAGTCCTCAAGGTGGGCCGATGCGGCTCGATGGATCGCGAGAACGATCTCGGTCGAGAGGGTCTTTTTGCTGCGAACCTGTTCGACCATGAGGTCGAAGGCTGCGGCGATATCGAGAATCTCAAGGTGCTCGCTCAGGGGCTTGCCGGGAATGGTCGCATCCTCTTCGAGCACGAGGCCGGTTTCCTTGAGCGAGAGCGTGTTTCCCTCGATGCGCGCCGTGGTGTGCACGAAATCCACTTTGACGGCTTCGAAGATGTGATCCTCTTCCGTTGGGTCGAAGCCGTGGCTCGCGAGGATGGCCTGCTGATCTGCAAGGCGGAAGAGGAGTGCGTTGTCGCTGGAAGGGGCTTTCGGCTCGATGTCGAATCGCCGGAGCTGGCTTTGAAGTCGACGCAAGTATTCGTAGCGTTCATCGGTAACGCCGTACATCTTCTCGTAGCCGGTGGCGTATTCGAGACTGCTCATATCCTGTTCCGCCATGCGAGAGCCCTTCCATTCTTAGCCGCACATGCTGTGCGCAACGCGATGATTCTACCATGTTGATTGCGATGAAGGGCTTGGCGGCGGTCGAAGGACGTTTTCGTTCTCTTCGAATTGCAGACAAGATAGCGTTGGCTTCAGCTGGGAACACGGTGAAGGGCAACGTCGCCATGGTCTCTCGATTCCGTTTGAAGAGGAAATAGGGAGGCCTTTTCGCCGCCTTACTCCCACTCGATGGTGCCGATGTTCGACGTGAGGTCGTACACCACGCGGCAGATGCCGGGAACCTCGTCCAAGATGCACGTGGTGGATTGCTTCGTGTGGAGAGAGTTGGCTGTCGATCAGGTGGGAAAGGGTGAGGAAAGATGTGCGAACGTGTTTGCGAGAGGTCTCTTTTCGTATCGGGCGGGAAAAGGGTGAAGCTGCATCCGAGCTGCATACCATCCCATCGACGAGAAAGCTGAGATCGTTGAGGTTGTGACACTGGGGGCTAGGCAGGAGCAAGGTGCTCGCAGTCGCTGCATGGCAGACAGAAACCGAAACAAAAGAATCCAGGGGCAACACGATAGAAACGAGAAGCGAATTCTCCTGGGCATTTGAAAAGACGATGGCGAGAGAGCATCGCTTCTCTCGCCATCGTCCATACTGCATGTCTATCTGGCACGGCGCACTATTCGATTGGCCGCCCAAGCAGCTGCTCGCTTCCCGTTATTAAAGGGATTCCTGCTTCGTCGAGCAAGGGGATAGCTCTCCACAGGCGTTGATTCCGGGCACGATCTCCGTATACGATAATAAGATCCCACACGAGGGAGATCACCTCCTCTGTTGAATCCCATGGGCTAGTATACCATTCTGCTGTTCTACTCCCACTCGATGGTCCCAATCGGCTTCGGCGTGAGGTCGTACACCACGCGGCAGATGCCCGGCACCTCGTCCAGGATGCGTGCCGTGATCTTCTTCAGCAGCGCCCAATCAAGCTCTGGGACCTCGGCGGTCATGGCGTCCACCGTGTTGACCGCGCGGATGATGGCGGGCCACTCGAAGGCGCGCACGCCGTCGCGGACGCCGGTGGCGCGGAAGTCGGGCACGCTCACGAAGTACTGCCACACCTTGCCCTCGAGGCCGGCCGCGGCGAACTCCTCGCGCAGGATGGCGTCGGCCTCGCGCAGCGCCTCCAGGCGGTCGCGCGTGATGGCGCCGAGGCAGCGCACGCCCAGGCCGGGGCCGGGGAAGGGCTGGCGCTCAACCATGGACTCGGGCAGTCCCAGCTCGCGGCCGATGACGCGCACTTCGTCCTTGTATAGCAGCTTCACGGGCTCGCACAGCTCGAACTGCAGGTCGTCGGGCAGGCCGCCCACGTTGTGGTGCGCCTTCACGCCGTCGGACTCCAGGATGTCGGGGTAGATGGTGCCCTGCGCGAGGAAGCTCACCTCGTCGCCCACACGGCGGGCCTCCTCCTCGAACACGCGGATGAACTCGGCGCCGATGATCTTGCGCTTGGCCTCCGGCTCGGCCACGCCGTCGAGCAGCTCGAGGAAGCGATCCGTCGCGTCGACGTACACGAGGTTCGCGTCCAGCTGGTTCTGGAACACGTCCACCACCTGCTCGCTCTCGCCCTTGCGCATGAGGCCGTGGTTCACGTGCACGCAGATGAGCTGCTTGCCGATGGCCTTGATCAGCAGCGCCGCCACCACCGACGAGTCCACGCCGCCGGACAGCGCCAGCAGCACCTTCTGGTCGCCGACCTGGGCGCGGATCGCGTCGACCTGCTCGTCGATGAACGCGTTCGCCAGCTCGGGTGTGGTGATTCGCTCCATATCCTCGGGGCGCTTGTTCGAATCCATGCGGGACCTCCTCGTGTTCGACCCGGCGCGGGCCGGTTTTTCTCGTGGGGAGATTATAGCGGAAAGCAACGCCGTTCGAGAGGCAGGTGGGGGCGAACTCCCGGCATTTCGCCCGATGGACGGGCGGGTGCCTGGGTGCTCGATACCGTCGGAGTCTTGCGGCGGGTTGGTTGTGCCCGGTGCGTTGAAGATGCTGTCAGCGCTCATGCGTGCATGAGGTAAATGGCGCGCTGTCGGAGCCTGCCGGTCGGCCGATTGCGCCCGGTGCATCGGAGATGCTGCGGGCGCGCATGGGGGCATGATGAAGATGGTTCTTTTCCAAAGCCGCTTGTGACGGGCAATCTCCAAGTTTCTGTCAACGAAGCGCATGGTTTCTTCGGGTAAGGGGGCTCCGCTGTTAAAGAATATGACCGATGAGAATCGGTGAAGCCTCCTTTATGCAAATCGTGGGTTGGGCGACAATCGTT
>NZ_JAASIO010000002.1:0-180090 GCF_019731765.1 Gordonibacter massiliensis (ex Traore et al. 2017)
CCTCCCTGCGCCCGCTCCGCGTGCTCGGGAGTGCAACAGTCCACTGGACTGTTGCATGCTCAGGATGACAACCTGGCCGGGGGCGTTTCTTAAGATATTCCCCGTCGTGTGGTTTTAACCTTAAGCCTCCCTTAATACTGTCGCACCCGCCGCCGGATCGCCGCGAGAGCCTGGTAGCATGCGGAATCATTCGACCGCATGACAGAGGGAGGACGTCGTGGAAACGATCTTGCTTGCGGGCTACGAGCTGGCCGTCGTTTTGGCGGCGACGCTGGCCGCGTTCGCGCTCGTGAGAGCCCATGCACGGAGCACGGGAGGACGCCCAGCGCGCCTCGCGCTCGTGCTGCTGTTCGCGTTCTACCTGTTCGGCGTTGTTTTCGTTACCGGTCCGCTCACCGTGTACGATCTTGCCCGCTATGGGTTCGAAGTGAGCCCCCGCCAGCTGAACCTCGTGCCGCTCGTTTCGCTCGTGCAAGCCGTCGACGTCGGCGACGCGCTCGTCGGATTCGCGTTGAACGTCGTCCTGTTCGTTCCCTTGGGGTTGCTGCTGCCGCTCGCGTGGCCGCGTGGCGCCCGCGCGCTGCCCGTGGCGACGTTCGGTTTGGGCCTCTCGCTCTTGATCGAGCTGAGCCAGCTTTTCAACAACCGCACGACCGACGTGGACGACCTTGCGGCGAACGCGCTCGGCACGCTGGTCGGGTTCGCCTTCTATGCGCTCTGGCGCGACGCCATTCGCCGTCCTCGCGCCGTGCGCGGGAAGCACGGCGGCTTCGGGCGACCCGACCCGTCCGGGAGTGCGAGGTTTCGATCGAAGGACGCACCCGCGTTCTCCTTGGACGCGCCGTGTCCGTGGCGCGCCCAAGGAGAACCCGCCTTCTACGCGCTCGCCCTGCTCGTTGCGCATTTCCTCCTCTACGACGAGCTCGGCTTCGCGAAGCTGCTCTATGGGTTCTAAGGGGGCCGCGCTCCCCCGCCGCGCAAGACCTTTGCTATACTGATGCGAGGTTAACAGGGGAAAGGGGCGCAGATGGACGAGATGGGCGAGCTGATCGGCGCGGCCGTCGTTTCGACCGTTCTGTTCGCGCTTTTCGCTCTCATGGCGTGGAAATTCTGGCATGGCCACTGGCTGCGCGCCATCGCCGGCAACAACCTCGTGAGCGACGAGGAGTACGACAGCCCCTTCCAGCGCGCGCTCGGCCGGCGCGCGGCCGTCGTCATGGCCTGCTGCTGCGTTTCGATGATCCTTCTGCCGGCTTCCACCGCCGCCTCGGCTTTCGCCGGCGAAGCGGGGGCGGCCGTGTCCTCCGCCTTCGTCGGCGCGGCCTTTCTGCTGATCGTCGGGCCCTGCGTATGGATCGTCGTGTGGTCGAACAGGCAGGCGCGCCGACAGCGCAGCGAGATGCTGGCCGCCGATCCCTCCAAAGCCGAAGACGTCAAACTCGACCGCAAGGCGGGCGTCGTGCTCGGTGCGATACCGGGCGTTTACCTGCTGGTCGTACTCGGCGTGTTCCTTGTCGCCTCGCTTGCGACCTAGGGGACGACGCGACGTCGCCCGAGCGATGCGCGCCTACTTCGTGATAAGCACCGGCACGTAGGAGGCGTGCAGCACCGCCGTGCTCACGCTGCCGAGCATGCCCTTGATGGCGCCCAGCCCGCGGCTGCCCATGACGATGAGGCCGCACGGCTCCTTGGCGGCGGCGTTCGCGATGGCCTCCTGCGGCTTGCCGAAGGCCACGCGCAGGTCGATCACGTCCTCGTTCCCCTCGATGCGTCCTGCGACCTGCTCTTTCAGCGCCTCGAGAGCGGCTTGCTCGTTCTCTTCCGTCGACAGCAGCACGCCTGCAGCCCGTGCGGCTGCGGCGAACGCGGGATCACCCATCTTGGCGGGATCGGTGACGCTCAGGACGACCACCCGCTGCCCGAGTCCGTGGTTCACCAGGTCGAGCGCATTCGCCAATGCCCGGTTCGACGGCGAGGACCCGTCGTATGCGACCAGAATCGTTCCGTAACCCATGGCAGTCCCGCCTTCCCCTCGTGCCGGCGCGGCGAGAACCAGCCGTCTGCCGGACGCTTTCGTACGATACCCGAATTCTACCACGCCGCGTTCGAACGATGAACGCGACGCGGCTTTTGCGCCGTGTTCGTTGCCGAGGCGGGACCGTGCGCGCCTTGCGATATAATCGTCGAGAACGAATCGACGGTTTATCAGGATGTTTCGAGAACGGCAGGTTGTTTTATGGACGGAACGACGATCGTTGCCTTGGCAACGGCGGTGCTGGTGCTTGTCGCGCTGGCGGTGCTGGCATGGATGTTCTGGCGGGGATCCTGGCTGTTTTTGGTGGCCGGCCGCGCTGGCGAATACGGGGACGAGGAAACCTCGGAGGGCCGAAGGCGCCTGGCGCGACGCATGGTCGTGGTTCTGCTGATAGGCTTCGCGCTGGTGGCCACGCTCCTCTTGTTCGAAGGCGCCAAGCTTGCCGGCAACGCCCCGCTCGCCACAGCGGCCACGATGGCGAACAACGTGGCGTTCGTGGCCCTTTTGGTGGGCATGGTGTGGTTCTTCATCTTCCAGCGCCCCGACCGAAGCAAGAACGACACCGCGAAAGAGGAGTCCCGCATGGCCGCCCGCGCCCGTTCCGCGCGCCTCGACCACCTGCCGATGGCCACCCTCGTGTTCTCTATCGCGTTCATCGCCGTCATCGCCCTCGTGGGCGTGCTGTTCGCAGGCGTCTGACACCCAAGTGAAGAACGCCTTTTCTCCCACGATGCTATAATCTAAGACAAGAGAATCGGTTAGGAGAGCAAATGCCAGAACTGAGCAGGTTTTACGGACTCATCATAAAAATGCTGTTCATGGATGACGGAACACCATAAACCTCATGTGCATGTGTTTTACGGCGACTATGAGGCATCTATCGCCATCGATGGTGAGTTGCTGGCCGGCTCCCTTCCCGTGAAGCAGTACAAGCTGGTTCAAGCTTGGTTGGTTTTTCACGAAGACGAACTCTATCGAGCTTGGAACAACGCCGTTATCGGTAAACCGCTCGACCGCATCGACCCGCTCGCGTAAGGAGATATCATGTATGTTGTGAATGATATCGCGTATGCCGGAGCACCACGCGAGGATATGAAGGTTGATCAGGCGCGTGTGGTTAACGACTACAGCATGCTTGTGCGCTTCTCCAGCGGCGAGACGCGCTTGTTCGACGCTGCTCCCCTGCTCGACGTTCCGGCCTTCAAACCCCTGGAGGATAAAAGCGTCTTCGCGTCATTTCAACTCGACCACGGAATTGTGACATGGAATAACGGCGCGATAGATATCGCCCCCGAAGCGCTCTACGAGAAGAGCTACCGCTACGATATCCCAGCATAGCCTGTAGATCGGTCTTTCAAACGAGCCTATCCTCAGCGCACCTACACGGGATGGGAAAGCGCGATGGGCAGCCACTCGTTCTTCGCCCTTTCCTTGTCCGGTGATGCCGGAGTATACTGTGGCGAAGCCGGCTGAAGGGAGAACGCCATGGACGGGTACGTGAATCTGATCGTTGGGTGTGCCCTGTTCGTCCCTTTGATCGTTTTGCTGCTGACGGCTTCGTGGAAGCAATGGCATGGAGCGTGGCTGGGCTTTTCCGACGTCACTTTCAATCGCTATGAAGGACGCCCTGCAACCCCGCTTCAAAGACGTCGGGGAAGGCGGGCCGCTCTCGTCGATCTGGTGTGGGCAGTGGCTTGCGCCGGCATCCTCGGCATCGCGGCGTTCAGCGCAGCAAGCGACTTCTCCGCAAACCTCGAAGCGGTGTCGGGCGGTGCGCTTCTCCTCGCAGTTATCGTCGGCTGCGTTTGGATCGGTGCGGGGTCGCGCCGCGACAGAAGGAAGTTTGCGAACGTGGCGGACGGCAACGCCGGTGGGCTCGATGAGGAATACGCACTCGGACGGCGCGGTATCGCCGTGCTCGCCGTCGTCATGCTCGCGGTTCTGGCCATCGAGATAGCCAGCTCGCTCATCGTTCTTTAACGGCCCTACCTCCAGCGAACCTGCACGAGATCGTCGAAACACGACGGCAAAGCGGCAAGGTCGAAGGTTTCGAGCAGCTCCTCGGGAGTGGCGGGGTCGCAGGTGGGCGCAAGGCCGGTGATGCCGGCGATATGGCCGATGACCCCTTCGGGCGTTTCGAAGCGGGCGAGCAGCGCGTCGAGGGCGGCGTCGCGGTCGCGTTTCGAGAGGCGCCGGTCGCGTTCGGCGACGACGAGCGGAACGTGCGCGTACTGCGGATGCGGCAAGCCGAGGAGTTCTTGCAGGTAGATTTGCTGCGGCGTGGAGCACAGCAGGTCAACGCCGCGCACCACCGAGTTCACGCCCTGCGCGGCATCGTCCACCACCACCGCCAGCTGGTAGGCGAAGGCGCCGTCGGAGCGCCGCACGAGGAAGTCGCCGCAGTCCGTGCCGAGGTTCTGCGCGTAAGGCCCCTGCACCTGGTCGACGAAGTCGACGTCCCGGTCGGGCACGACAAGGCGCTGCGCCGGGGTGCGATCCTGCGCGCGAACGGCGCGCTCGTCGTCGCTCAAGCGGCGGCAGGTGCCCGGATACACCGGCTTCTCGCCGCGATGAGGAGCCGAGGCCGCATGCAGGTCGGCGCGCGTGCAGAAGCAGGGATACACGAGGTTGCGGGCGCGCAGCTCGTCGAAGGCGGCGCGGTACGCCTCCGTGCGGTCGCGCTGGAAGTACGGCCCCTCGTCCCACGTGAGCCCCAACCGCTCGAAGTCCCGCTGCACCGCGTCGACGAACACCGGCTTCGAGCGCTCCGCGTCCAAGTCCTCGATCCGCAGAACGATTCTCCCGCCCTGCGATTTGGCCACGAGCCACGCGACGAGCGCCGCGAACACGTTCCCCGCATGCATCCGCCCCGTCGGCGAGGGAGCGAACCGCCCCACGACGGGGTCTTGGACGGGCGCTTCGACAGATAGGTCGCGCCATTGGGGGTTCAGGCGCTCTACTAGCGCTTCCTTTTTCTTTCGACTCCAGCCTTTGAGCTGCTTTTCACGCGCGATGGCGTCTTCGATACGTCCGCAGCTTTCGCAGTACACTAATTCGGTGGCGTTGTAGCGATCGGTGAAGCCCTTGAACGCATGCGATTTATGTTCGGCAACACGTCGGGCAAGATCGCTCGTCACTCCGATATACAAGACAGTGCGACGGGCGTTGCTCATGATGTACACGCTGTAAACGTTCGCCTCGGCCACGGGCATCCCCTTCCCGACGTCACATGCCTCTGTCATTCTGAGCGTAGTTCTATGCGCCCACGTGCTGTCATCCTGAGCGGAGGCGCGTAGCGCCGGAGTCGAAGGATCCCGTGCGGTGGCAACCGAGAGGCTTCCAGCTAGCGCCGCACGGGATCCTTCGACTCGCTGTGCTCGCTCAGGATGACAAGCGCTAACGCCGCACGGGATGCCCGCCCGACCCCCGAACTCGCCGGTAGAACAAGCTACTTCCGCAAGTCCTCGACATGCTTGGCCTTGCCCGTGGTGCGCTCGATGCCGCCCGGCTCCACGAGCTTCACGCGGACGCCCACCAAAAGCACACCCTTGAGCTTCTCCTCGATGGCGCGCCGCAGACGCTCCATGTCCTCGAAGGAGTCGGAGAACGCCTCGGGCTTCAGCTCCACGTGCACGACCATGCGGTCGAGCCCGCCCTCGTTGTCCACGACGATGCGGTAGTGCGGCGTGACGCCCTGGATGCCGGAGAGCACGTCCTCAACCTGGCTCGGGAACACGTTCGTGCCGCGAATGATGAGCATGTCGTCGCAGCGCGCGCGCACCTTCTGCATGCGCGCCGTGGTGCGCCCGCAGGCGCAGGGCTCGCACACGACGCGCGTGAGGTCGTGCGTGCGGTAGCGCAGCACGGGGATGGCCTGCTTCCCCAGCGGCGTGAGCACGAGCTCGCCCATCTCCCCGTCGGGCACGGGCTCGCCCGTCTCGGGATCCACGACCTCCCACAGGAAGTGGTCCTCGGCGATGTGCTGCATGTCGCGCGCGGCCAGGCACTCGCCCGACACGCCCGGCCCCATGACCTCGGTCAAGCCGTAGTTGTCGGTGCACACGATGTGCATGCGGCTCTCGATCTCGGCCTTGAGGCCCGGCGGGCACGGCTCGCCGCCGAACAAGCCCACGCGCAGCGAGGACGATTCCCAGTCGAAGCCCAGCCGCTCCCCCACCTCGCACATGTGCAGCGCGTAGGAAGGCGTGGCGATGAGCACGGTGGTGCCGTAGTCCTCGATCATGGCGATGTGCCGCTCGGTGTTGCCCGAACCGGCGGGGATCATCATGCATCCCAGCTTCTGCAGCCCGTAGTGCAGGCCGAAGCCGCCGGTGAACATGCCATAGCCGAACGCCATCTGCGCGCGGTCGCCGGGCACGACGCCCGCCATCTGCACGAGGCGCATGATGCAGTCGGCCCACATATCCATGTCGGCGCGGTTGTAGCCCACCACGATGGGCTTGCCGGTAGTGCCCGACGACGCATGCAGCTCCACCACCTCGTCGAGCGGCACGGCGAACAGACCGTAGGGGAAGGTGTCGCGCAGCACGGACTTGTCCGTGAACGGGAGCTTCCGCACGTCGTCGAGGGTCTTGATGTCCGACGGCGACACGCCCAGCTCGTCCATGCGCGCGCGGTACCAAGGAACCCGCGCGTAGGTCCACTCGACCTGCGCGATGAGTTTCTCCAGCTGGATGGCGCGGATGCGCTCGCGCGACGCGCATTCGACGGCCGGGTTGTGGATGGGCAGGTCGGAGAAGTCCCCGGCCGCAGCGGCGGCGAGCGCCGCGCCCTTGACGGTCATGTCGGCCATGCGGATCACCGCTCCCCGGCGGACGCGAGGGGGCGGGCCAGGTCGTCCTGCCCGATGAGCTCCACCGGTTCGCCGGCCAACAGCTCCTCGGCGCGGGCCAGGTCCTTCACGGACAGCGCGATGTAGGTGGAGATGAGCGAGTAGCTGTAGGTGACGTTGATGTCGCAGTCGGCCATGATGCCAATGACACGCGCGAGCTCGCCGGGGGTGTCGTCCAGGCGCAGGCACAGCACGTCGGTCTGCGTGGCCGCCGCGCCCATGCCCTGCAGCACGGCGAGCGCCTTGCCGGGGTCGTCCACGATGAAGCGCACGATGCCGTAGTCGCCTGTGTCCGACGCGCTGTAGCCGCGCACGCTCACGTGCGCGTCCTCGAACGCGTCGAGCACGCGGCGCAGGTGCCCGGGCTGGCTTTCCAGGAACACGCTGATCTGCTGCACGCTCATGTCCTAGGCCCCTTCCCCGAACGCGCGCCCGGCGCGGAACGCCGCCAGGTTGGCGTCGACGGTCTTCGGCGGCACGCGATCGGCCACCACGCGCTCCCATGCCTCGACGGGAAACGGCAGGCGCGTGGAAAGCGCGCCCAGCAGCACCACGTTCGTGGACTTCGCGCTGCCGGCCTCGCGGGCCAGATCGCCCGCCGGGATGAGCGTGGCGCCCAGATCGGCCAACGTCTCGCGCGCGTGCGCGGGCATGGACGCCTTGCCCGTGGCCACGGGCAAGGGCTTGATGGCCTCGTCGGCCACGAGCAGGTAGCCGCCTTCCGCCACGAAGGGCAGGTTGCGCAGCGCCTCGGTGGTCTCGAACGACACGACGCAGTCGGCCGTGCCGGGGTCGCACACCATGGAGGCCACCTCGTCGCCGAAGCGCACCACCGTGGTCACGGCGCCGCCGCGCTGGGCCATGCCGTGGATCTCCGACACCTTCACCGACGTGCCGGCCTCGAGCGCCGCATGGGCGAGAAGGTCGGCCGCCAGGATGGTGCCCTGGCCGCCCACGCCGCACAAGAGCACGGTCGTGGCGTTGCTGGCGCTATTCATGGGAGCCTCCTTCCGTTTGCTCGATGGCGTCGAAGGCGCAGTACTGCGCGCACTGGCCGCAGCCTATGCACAGGCCGGGGTCGATGTCCGCGCGGCCCGTCTCGGCGTTCTTCGCGATGGCCGGGCATCCCAGCGTGGGGCACACGCCGCACGCCGTGCAGGCGCCCGTCACCGCGAAGGCCGGCTTGCGGGTGCGTTCCAGCAGCACGCACGGGGCGCGGAACACGAGCACCGACAGCTCGCCCGAGGACGTGGCGCTCTTGAGGGCGGCGCGCACGGCCTTGGCATCGTGCGGGTCGATCGTGCGCACGTCCTCCACGCCCAGCGATCGCACCACACCCTCGAGGTCGAGCTCGCGGCTGGGACGCTTCTGCAGCGTCTCGCCGTTGAAGGGGTTGCCCTGGCGGCCCGTCATGGCCGTGGTGCGGTTGTCCAGCACGCACACCGTGCCCCCGCCTCGGTTGTACACGGTGGAGACGAGCGACGACAGGCCCGAGTGCGCGAACGTGGAGTCGCCGATGACGGCCACCACGGGGCGGTGCTCCGCGCCCGCCAGCGCCAGCTCGAAGCCGTGCGCCATCGACACCGAGGCGCCCATGTCCACGCACGTGTCCATGGCGGACAGCGGCGGCAACGCGCCCAGCGTGTAGCACCCGATATCGCCCGTGACGATGGCCTTGATGCGCGTGAGCTCCTTGAACACCAGGCGGTGGGGGCAGCCCGGGCAGAGCGCCGGCGGGCGGCCGGGAAGCCCTGCGGGCGCGCTCTCGTGCGCCGGTTCCGCGAGCCCGAACGCCGCGCGGACAAGGCCCGGCGAAAGCTCGCCGTCGCGCGGGAGCGGGTTCGCGAAGTCGGCGACCTCGATGCCCAGCGCGCGCACGGCCTCGGTCAGGTACTCGGAGGCCTCCTCCACCACGTAGAGCGCGTCCACGCTGGCGGCGAAGGAGCGCAGCGCCTCGGCGGGCAGGGGCCATGTGCAGCCCAGCTTGAACACCGACGCGTCGGGCAGCGCCTCGACCACGTGCTGGTACGCCGCCCCCGCGCACACGACGCCTGCGGCGCTGCCGCGGCACTCGATGCGGTTGTACGGGCAATCCTCGGCCCACGCGGCGAGCGCGTCGACGCGCTCGAGCTGCACCTTGCGGCGCGGCTTGGCGAACGCGGGCATCATGACCCACTTGCCGGCGTCTTTCTCGTAAGGTTTGATGTCGACGCGGGCGCGCTCCCCCGTTTCCACCGGCGTTTTCGTGTGCGACACGCGAACCGACGAGCGGATGAACACGGGAACGTCGAAGCGCTCGGACAAATCGAAGGCTTCGCGCGTGAAGCGCAGCGCCTCGGCCGAGTCGGCGGGGTCGAGCATGGGTATATGCGCCGCACGGGCGTAGTAATGGGAGTCCTGCTCGTTCTGCGACGAGTACATGCCGGGATCGTCGGCAGCCAGCACCACCATGCCGCCGCCCACGCCCGTGTACGCGGCGGTGAACAGCGGATCGGCCGCCACGTTCACGCCCACGTGCTTCATGGTGGACAGCACGCGCGCGCCCGCAGCCGAGGCTCCGATGCCCACCTCCACGGCCACCTTCTCGTTCACGCACCACTCGGCGTACACCCCGTCCTTCTTCGCGAACGCCTCGAGCGTTTCGGTGGAGGGCGTTCCGGGATAGGCCACGCCGATATGCGCGCCCGCCTCCCACGCCCCCTGGGCGATGGCTTCGTTACCTGACATCAGTTCCATAGACGACCTTCCCCCGCTTCAGATTACCATGGCAGATTATACGGCAAAAACCGCCGACCATCCGCCGAACCCCGACCCGAAACACGAACGGCGCCCCGAAAGGCGCCGTTCGTGCGAAACGCATCCAACCGCCTCCGAACCCAAGGCGGAACCGCAGGCGAAGCCGGCAAGCCCGCGCCTTTCCTCTTTCCTAGCCGCGCCGCGCATCCTCCCCGGTCGATTCTCGCGCTTCGCGCGAGCGGACGCTCTGGAGAGCGCCCCTACGGAAGAGCATCGGCTTCGGCGAGGCCGCGCATGGCGACGGCACGATCCGCGCGCAGATTCCGCACGAGCCAATCGCTCCAGCGGAGCGATTGTGCGAGCTCAGGACTGCCCGAGCACGGGGCGTGCCGTCGCCATGCGCGGCCGTCCCGCAGGTTGAGAGGTTATTCCTCCTGGTAGAGCAAGCAGAACGCGCCGATCTGGATGACGTCGCCGTCGACCAGCTTACGCGGTGCGTCCACGCTGTCGTTGTTCACCCATACGCCGTTGAACGAGTTCGTGTCGTGGATGGCGTAGCCGCCGTCGCACGGCTCGATGAGCGCGTGCTCGCGCGACACGGTCATGTCGTTCAGGAACACGTCGCGCTGCGGGCTGCGGCCGATGGTCTGCGGGGCGTCGCCGAGCTGTATCGTCACGCCCGTCTGCGGGCCGCGCACGACGCGCAGGGCCGCGGCGGCGGCCGGCTTCGCCTCGGGGGCGAACGACTCGTCGGGAAGCGTTACCGGCTCGAAGCGCTGCGTGGAGCCGAGCAGCTTGAACCCGCAATACGGGCACGCCGGAGCGTCGGGCGGAAGCTCGTTGCTGCATACGGGGCATCTCTCGGTCATGTTCGGCTCCTTCTTATCGTAGGTCGCCTAGGCGGCGACGGCGGTTTTGTCGACGACGAGCGGCGTCTCGTTCAGCGTGACGGCGGAAGCGACCTGCGGCTGGCCGGACAAGCCGCGGAACAGGCGGTCCCACCAGATGCCGATGCCCTCGAGCAAGTCGGGCGCGGCCACGTCCTCGCAGGCCACGAGGTCCACGGTGGCGATGGTGGCGTTGCGCTGCTTGAACGTGACGGTGCCCACCTTGTCGCCCGCCTTCACGTCGCCGGTCACCTCGTCGAACTCGAGCGACTGGCTCACGTTGCCGTTGAGGTCGAATATGCGCACGGAGGCCTCGGGGTCGGCGAGCGTGGCCTTCACCGTCTTGTCGATCCATTCGGTATGGGGCACCTCGGCTGCCACCGGAACCTCGGTGCGCGCGCCGTTCACGGTCATGGTGGCGGTTTGGGCGCTGTTGGCCAACCGGTAGTCCAGCTCGTGCTCGTACACCCAGTCGAACAGCTCGCGCGCATCTTCGAAGCGCTGGGCCTCGGACGTGGAGTGGATGACGACGGCGTAGAGCTCCTTGTCGCCGTTGTTCGCGGCGCCGGCGAACGAGGGGCCCGCGAGCGCCGTGAAGCCGGTCTTGATGCCGATGGCGTTGGAGTAGTAGTCGATGAGCTCGTCGGTCGACTCCAGCTCGATGGTGGGCTTCGTGCCGTCGGCCCGGTTCACCACGATGGCCGTGTCGCCGCCGCCCACGATGGCGCGGAACGTCTCGTTCTTCATGGCGTACTGGGACATCTTGGCCACGTCGGCCGCGCAGCTGTGCTGGTCGCCCGCGAACTCGCCGTCGTCCAGGCCGTGCGGGTTCTCGAATACGGTGTCGATGCAGCCGAGCTCCGCCGCCTTCGCGTTCATGGCGGCCACGAACGCGTCCTCGCTGCCGCCGATCGTCTCGGCTATGGCCACGGCGGCGTCGTTGCCCGAGGGCACGAGCAGCGCCTTGAGCGCCACCTCGAGCGGCATCGTGTCGCCTTCCTGCAAATCAGCCGACGACTCGCCCACGGCCGCCGCGGCGGCCGAGACGGCCACGGTCGAGTCGAGCGTGGCGGCACCCGAGGCGACCGCGTCCAACGCCACGACGGCCGTCATGATCTTCGTGATGGAGGCGATCTGGGTGGGGCTCGTCGCGTTGCGCTCGAAGTACACGGTGCCGTCCTTGTCCATGACGAACGCGTACTCGGCGTCGATGCTCGGGCACTGCGCCACCGACAGGCCGCGCGCGTCCACGGTCTGGCCGTAGACGACGTCGGCCTTGCGCACGTCGGCCAAGGCCTGGGCGGGCGCGAGGACGGGGGCGCCGGCCAGCGCCAAGACGAGTGCGCAAGCCGCAAGGCCCGCGCACTTCTTGTTCAAGGTATGTTTGATATCGTTAATCCAGGTCATAGATGTCTTCGGGTCGTACCGGCTCGAAGCCGGCTGCGGTCAGCTTCTGCTCGATCCCACTATCCCCGTCCACCTTGAGCACGTCAATGGCGACGTCGGCGTTCACGGAAAAACAATAGCCGTACTCGATGTTGGCTTCCTGCTCGTCCATGAACGAGAGCAGCTTCGCCAAACCGCCCGGCACGTTGGGAACGCGCACGGCCAGCACGGGCGTGACGGCGGCGCGGTAACCGGCGGCGCGCAGCGCCTCGGCCGCGGCTTCCGGCGTGTCGGTGAGCAGGCGCACGACGCCGAAGTCGGCCGTGTCGGCCAGGTTCATCGCGTGCATGTTGATGCCCGCGTCCGCCACGGTCTGGCAGGCGGCCGCGAGGCGGCCCTTCTCGTTCTCCAGGAACACGGTCAGCTGAGAAATCATCGGCTACTTCCCTTCTCTCAGGTCGATCACGCGCTTCGCCTTGCCCTCGCTGCGGGCGATGGTCTTCGGTTCGACGATCTTGACCTCCACCGAAACCTGCAGGTTGCTCTTCAGCTCCACGCCCAGGCGCTTCTTCAGATCCTCGATCTTGCGCACCTCGTCGATGGGGAAGTCGGGCACCGTCTCCACCTGCAGCTCCACGTGGTCGAGGGGCCCGCGCGTGGTGAGGATGATCTGGTAGTGCGTGGCGATCTCCGGGAAACCGGTGATGACCTGCTCTATCTGGGACGGGAACACGTTCACGCCGCGGATGATGAGCATGTCGTCGGTGCGGCCGCGCAGCTGGTCGATCTTGCGGTGCGTGCGTCCGCACGCGCACGGCTCGGAGATGATGCGCGTGACGTCGCGCGTGCGGTAGCGCACGAGCGGGCAGCACTCGCGGGTGAGCGTGGTGATGACGAGCTCGCCCCACTCGCCGTCCGGCACGGGCTGAAGCGTCTCGGGGTTCAGGATCTCGCAGTAGAAGTGGTCCTCGGCCACGTGCAGGCCCGACCTCTCCGCGCACTCCATGGCAACGCCCGGCCCCATGATCTCGGAGAGCCCGTACACGTCGCAGTACTGGATGCCCAGCTTCGAGGCGATTTCCTCGCGCATGTTGTCGGAGGCGGGTTCGGCGCCGAAGATGCCGCCGGAGATCTTGAACTCGGTGGCCGGGTCGTAGCCCATCTCGATGGCCGTGTCGGCGATGAGCAGGGCGTAGGAGGGCGTGCAGGCCAAGATGTCGGTGCCGCAGTCCTTCATCATCTGCACCTGGCGCTTCGTGTTGCCCGACGACGTGGGGATGACGGAGCATCCCATGGCCTCGCCGCCGGCGTGCGCGCCCAGGCCACCCGTGAACAGGCCGTAGCCGTAGGACACCTGGATGGTGGAGTTCTCGTCGCCGCCCACCATGGCGATGCCGCGGGCGAAGCAGTCGCCCCAGTTGGCCAGGTCGTTCTTCGTGTGGCCCACCACCGTGGCCTGGCCCGTCGTGCCGGAGGACGCGTGGATGCGCGCCACGTCCTTCTGCGGCACGGCGAACAGCCCGAACGGATAGGCGTCGCGCATGTTCTGCTTGATGACGAACGGGAACTTCTGCAGGTCCTCGAGGCTGTTCAGGTCGTCGGGGGTCACGCCGGCGTCCTTGAACGACTGCTGGTAGAACGCCACGTTGTCGTACGCGTGGCGAACGCTCTGCTTCATGCGCTCGAGCTGGAGCTCGCGCAGCTGCTCCGCGGGCATGGTTTCGATGTCTGGCTGGTAGTACACGGATCGATCACCCTTCCTCGTTCTGCTTCTTAGCGGCGTCGCCTCCGGCGCTCGCGTCGGCCGTCTTCTCCGGAGCCTCGGGGCCCGCCACCACGACCTCGGTGACGGGGTCGTACGTCGAGTAGAACGGATCCTCGTGCAGGATGCTTCCGTCGGAGGAAGCCACCGTGCGGATCACCGTGATCTTCTTGCCGTCGGTGCCCGCCGTCTTGACGTAGCTCGTGCCCGGCGAGAGGGTGTCGTCGCGCTCGGTCTTGGTCTTGTGCTTCTCTCCCTCGGTCCACTCCCCCACGTCGGTGCTCACGCGGTAGCCCGGATCGACTCCGTACAGTGTAACGGTTACGGACCCGTCGGTGTAGCTCGTGCGCATCAAAACATCGGAAGCGGTGTCGTTCTTCCACACGAGGTCGAGGTCGGGCCAACTGACCGCGGCATCGCGTCCGGCCGGGTAGCTGGCGATGTAGAGCGAGTGGTTGTGGCGCGTGGGCACGGGGTAGCCCGCTTCGTACACGGCGTTGAACACGGTGGTGGCCACCTGGCAGATGCCGCCTCCCACGGCGTCGTCGTACTCGCCGTCGATGATGGCCCCCGCACCCAGGAAGCCGCGCTCCGCGTTGCATTCGCCGGCCGTGCCGTTGAACGACCAGGTGCCCCCGCCCGCCTCCGCGATGGAGTTGTTCAGCAGGTCGGACACCAGGTGGATGTTGTGGTTGCGGTTCTCGGTTCCCGCGCCGCTCGTGTACTCGGTGGTGTACTCCGACACCTTGGCGACGAGCCCCAGTTCGAGGGCCTCGTCGAACGTGGACGCGGCGGGGGCCGACCCGCTGCCCACGGTCACCTCGACGGGCTCGCCCGAAGCGGGCCGGTGCGCGCTCGCGCCCCCCGCGTCGACCTCGACGTCGGCATGTTCGAGGGCCTCCTCGCCGAAGAGCGCGGCGTTGAGCGCGCTCGCCGTCGCGCCGGCGAGCGGCACCTCGCCCGAGCCGTCCGTGCGCACGAGCACGTCGTCGCCGTCGCGCTCGAACGTCACGTGCACGGGATCGCCGGTGCGCGTCTCCTGGACGTGCGCCAGGATGGCCGGCTTGGCGCGCACCTCGTCGATGGCGGGCACGAGCGTCCACGCGCCGTCGCGCTCTTCGGGCGCGGCGGTCACCCAATCGCCCAGATCGGTCGCGGAGGCCTCCCACGAAGTGCCCGCGTAGCTGAAGCGGGCGCCGGCGGCGATGGCCGCGTTCACGGCGTCGCAGGCCGCCTGCGCCCCGTCGCGGTCGATGCGCAAAGGCGCGTGCTCGGCGCGCGCGACGAACGAGCCCCCGCCGCCCGCGCTCTCCAAAAACGCCCGGTCGAGCTCGGATGCGAACTCGCCTCGGTCGACCATGTCGCCGTCGTGGCCCTCGGTCACGCTCGCTTGGCCGTCCTGCACCGCTATGCCGAAGTCCACGCGCGGGCTGCCGATCGTCGCATCGACGTCGGCGGCAAGCGCCTCCAACGCGGCGGCGTCGTAATCGGCGCGCGCCTTGACGTTCCAGCCTCCGAAAAGGGCCGCGGCGCGCGCGCCCAGGCCGCCCTCCTCGCGACCCACCGCCAGCGCCTCGTCAACGAGGTCGTCCACCGGCAAGGAGGCGGACAGCGCGTTCGCGTCGGTCGTCCACAGCTGCCGTCTTTCGCGCTCCTCCTCCACGGAGCGCTGCTCCGCGAGGGCCGCGTCTTCGGCCTGCGCCATGGCGTCGGCCACCCGAGCGGCCGCCTCGTCGCTCGCGTAGACGGTCACCGCGCCCGCCTGGAGGCGCCCGGCATAGGTCTGCTCCACGAGGTCCCTCATCTCGTCGGCGGTCTTGCCGGACACGTCGATCTCGCCGATGCTCACGCCGGCGTAGGCGCGGCCCCAGTTGAGCCCCAGATCCACCAGGCCGCCCGCCGCCAGCACGACCGCGACGACGACCACGGCGAGCGCAGCGCGGCTGCGCGACACCAGGGAGCCCAGGGACCGGAACGCCCAGCCGATTCCCTTGCCGACGAGCGCGAGCACGGCCAGCAGGGCGCGGCCGACGAAGGAGAGCGCGCGAAGGACGGGACCGCCCGAGGACGGGGCCTTCGGCGCGTCCTTCGTCCAAAGCGACGGCGCGTTGTACGAGGAGGCGTCCCGCCGCTTGCGCGCGGAGGACGAGGAAGAGGGCTTGCGGGACGTCGCGGGGGGCTTCGGCGCGCGGCCGGCCGCCTTCGGGGAGGAGGGCGCGCGACCCGAGGTGCGCGGGGCGGCCTTCTGGGGCTGTCGGGCGTGCGGGCGGGCGTTCGAGCGCTGACGCGCCGCCGCATCGTCCTTTCCGGGCGTCCGACCGGCCATGCGCTACCGCCGCTCCGGTTGCGCCGTCGACGCGCGCTTCGCCGCGCGCACTTTGACGAACGCCGCGGCGGCGTAGTACGCGGTGGTTATCAACGCGAGCACGAGCCCGGCGTACACGAACCATATGCCCCACGAGTACGGGTCGGCCGACAGGCCGGGCAGCCACGAGGCGTTCACCACCCCCAGGCCGTTCAACACGGGCCAGTTCAGGAGCAGCGCCGCGAAGCCGACGAACAGAAGCGTCGTGGCGACCTTGCCCGGGTAGATGACGGCCACGCGCACCCGATAGCGTTTGAGGATGGCCGCCCCGCCCACGAGCAGGGCCAAATCGCGCACGAGCACGACGACGATGATCCACAGCGGCAACCGGCCCACCAAAAAGAGGCCCGCCACGCCCGCTATCATGAGGATGCGGTCGACGGCCGGGTCGAGCAGCTGGCCGAGCCGCGACACGGCGTTGGTGCGGCGCGCTATCTGCCCGTCCACCCAATCCGTGCCCGCCGCGAGCGCGAACAGGAACGTGGCCATGAGGTCGTAGCCGTTGAACAGCAGCACGAGGAACACGGGCACGAGGCACAGGCGCACGAGCGAGATGACGTTAGGCACCGTGAGAATGCGGTTGCTCACGTTCTCCTTGCCGCGTTCCTGCCCGCCGCGTCCTTCTTTGCTCGCCATCGTCCTCTTCTCTCGCCGCCCGAACGGCCTTCCCGGCCGCTGCGCAGGGGGTCCGTCGCCCGCGCTTGGCGCCCGGGCGGCCTCCCCACGCAAAAACCGGGCGTGAAGCCCGGTTCGTTGCATATCGGCGCCTATTCTAGCAGTTTTGCGCGCGCCTGCCGCGAAGCCCACGCATCCTTCGCAGTTTTTTAAGCTTCCCTCAGCGCTCTTCCAAGCCCTGGGCCGCGCGCTCCCACTCGATGCGCTCCTCGGCCGAGGCGGCCTTCTTGGCCGGCTTCGCGTGCTCGGGCACCTCGTAGGAGTCCATCCGCTTCTCGGTGGCCGGCGGCGTGTACGTGGGCTCCATGGTCAGGCACTGCTTGGGGCATTCGCGCACGCACGTGCCGCACTGCACGCAGCGGAAGCGGTTGATCGACCACGTGCGCGCCGGCTTGTCCACCTCGATGGCCGCGCACGGGCAGCGCTTCATGCAGATGCCGCACAGGATGCAGCTTTCCACGTCGTTCACCACGTGCCCCTTGAGGCCCGGCGGCGGCGTTTTCTGCTCGGCCGGGTACTGGATGGTCTCCGGCTTGCCGAACAGCGACTTGAACGTCATCTTTCCCAGTTTGAACGATCCCATGGTGCCTACCTTTCCGTGCAGCTGATGCAGGGGTCGATGGTCAGCACGATCATGTTGACGTCGGCCAGGTCGCATCCGGCCAGCGCCGTGGCCATGCCGGCCAGGTTCTGAGAAGTGGGCGTGCGCATGCGCATGCGCTCGAGGTACTTCGACCCGTTGCCGCGCGCGTAGTAGTAGCACTCTCCGCGAGGCTGCTCCACCACGTTGGCCGCCTCGGCGCCCGCCGCGGGGGCGCCCTTCACGTCCACCGCGATGTCGCCGGCGGGGATCTTGGCGATCATCTCCTCGATGATGTCGATGGACTGCAGCACCTCCAGCGCGCGCACCTTCACGCGGGCGTAGCAGTCGCCCTGGGCGTCCATGACGGGCTGGAAGTCGGCGAGCTTGCCGTAGCCGCCGTTGCCCAGGCACCGGGCGTCGTTGTTCACGTTCGAGGCGCGGGCGAACGGCCCCACCATGCTCATGGCCAGCGCGTCCTCGTGGCTGATGTAGCCCACGCCCACGGTGCGGTTCTTCACCGAGGAGTCCTTGAGGAACGCGTTGCAGAGCTGGCGGTAGTCGTCCTTGATGCCTTCCAGGACGCGCTTGATCTCGGCGAACATGGCGTCGTCGATGTCGCGGACCACGCCGCCCACCTTCACCACCGAGAAGATGACGCGCCCGCCGGTGGTCTTCTCGAAGATGTCGAGCACGCGCTCGCGCAGGCGCCAGCAGTGCATGAACAGGCTCTCGTAGCCGAACGCGTCGGCCGCCAGGCCCATCCACAGCACGTGGGAGTGCACGCGGGACAGCTCGTGCCAGATGACGCGCAGGTACTCGGCGCGCTCGGGGATCTCGACGCCCATGAGCCGCTCCACCGTTTCGGCGTAGCCCATGGAGTGCCCGAACGCGCAGATGCCGCAGATGCGCTCCGCCACGTAGATGAACTGGTTGTAGTCGCGCGTCTCGACGAGCTTCTCCAAACCGCGGTGGATGAAGCCGATCTGCGGCACGGCCTCGATGACGGTCTCGTCCTCCACCACGAGGTCGAGGTGCAAAGGCTCGGGCAGCACCGGGTGCTGGGGGCCGAACGGGATGACGGTCGCCTTTCCCATGCTACTCACCTTCTTTCTGGGCTGCGGCGGCCTCGCGGGCTGCCTTCGCCTCCATGGCGGCGCGCACCTTGGCGGCCTTCTCGGGATCCATGCCGGCCAGCTTCTCCTCGAGCGCGGCGTCCTTCTCGGCCTCGGCGGCCTTCTTGGCCTTCGCGGCGATGGCCGCGCGGGCGCGCGCCACCTTCTCGGGGTCGGCGCCGGCCAACTTCAGCTCCGCGTCGTCGTCGCCCGTGGGCACGATGGGCTCTCCGGGCTCCTTGGGCGTGGGGTGTCCCGCCTCGTACGCGGCGTTCGCCGCCGCGGCCTTGGCGGCCTTTTCCTTGGCCGCCTTCGCCTCGGCGACCTTCCTCGCCTTCTCGCGCGCGGCCTTCTGCTCGGGCGAGATGATGGTCATGGGCTCTTTCTGCGCCAGCGCGTAGAAGTTGCCGCCGAAGTCGATGGCGATGCCCTGGACGTTCACGCCGAACAGGTCGTGCGTCTCGTTCTCGAACACGAACGCCTCGAGGAACTGGTCGGTGATGCTGGGTACGACCGCGTCCTTCTGGACGGCCTTGATCTCGCAGTTCTCCAGCAGGTTGCCCTTCATGAACGAGTAGATGAGGTCGATGCCCTCCTCGGTGTTCACGGCGAGTATCTGCACGAAACGCCAGCCGTCGGCCTTCTTGGCCGCCGCGAGCGCGGGCAGCCCCTCGACGGTCAGCGGGACGAACGTGGTTTCAAGCGTCATGTCACGCTCCCTTCTTCTGCGCCTGCAGGGCCTTGGACTTCTCTTCCAGAATGCCCAGCCCCTGCACGACCGCGTCGATGATGGCCTCGGGGCGCACGGCGCAGCCGGGCGCGTACACGTCGACGGGGATGGCCTGGTCGACGCCGCCGATCACGTTGTAGCAGTCGTGGAAGATGCCGGCCGAGCACGCGCAGATGCCGCACGCGATGACCACCTTCGGCTCCACCATCTGGTTGTAGATCTCCTTGACCACCTCGATGTTGCGCTCGTTCACCGAGCCGGTGACCAGGAAGATGTCGGCGTGCTTGGGGTTGCCCGTGTTCACGATGCCGAAGCGCTCGACGTCGTAGCCGGGGCAGAGCGCCGCCAGCACCTCGATGTCGCAGCCGTTGCAGCTCGACGCGTCGTAGTGGATGACCCACGGGGATTTGGTTGCAAACGTCATGGTTCCCGCCTCCTTACAGGTACGCCAGGACGGCGATGTTGACGAAGCCGGCCACGAACGCCACGATCCAGGCCGACGAGAGCATCGCCTGCCACTTCACGCGGGCGAAGTTGTTGTCGATCCATATTTCCAAGAAGTACACCAGCGCGATCACCACGAGCGCCAGCACGATGGAAACCGGGTTGGCCCACACGAAGAACATGCCCACCCAGCCCAGGAACAGCACGTTCTCGCACCAGTGCATGACCTCCACCTTGGCGAGCGTCTTGCCGCTCATCTCGGTGGTGATGCCCTTGACGAGCTCCTGGTGGGCGTGATGGGAGTACGACAGGTCGAACGGCGACTTGCGCAGCTTGATGGTGAGGATGAATAGAAAGCCCAGGAACACGAGCCAGATGCTCGAGACGACGGGCGCGTCGAGCGCGAACACGCCTGCGGAGTCGAACGTGCCGGCCGCCATGTAGAAGGCCACGGCCATGAACAGCACCATGGGCTCGTAGGCCATGACCTGCAGCGTCTCGCGATTCGCGCCGATCTCGGCGTAAGGCGAGCGCGTGGAGTACGCGGCCACGATGAAGAACAGGCCCGAGAGCGTGATCACGAACACGCTCATGAGCAGGTTGCCGCCCGAGTAGAAGATGCCGCCGGCGAGCAGCGTGAACACGAGCGCGCAGGTGATGTAGGTTCCCTCGGTGGAGTTGACGGACACGTTGTCCTTCTCGATGAGCTTGCGCACGTCGTAGTACGGCTGCAAAAGCGGCGGGCCCACGCGACCCTGCATGCGCGCCGTGATCTTGCGGTCGAGGCCTGCCAGAAGGCAGCCCAGCACGGGCGCCGCGATGGTGAAGGCGAGGGTGCCGATGAGGACGAAAAGCAAAGACATGTCAGATCACACCCTTTCCTAGAACAGGCCCAACAGCGCGACGGCTGAGAAGGCGAACGCGACGATGATGACGAGGGCGCACGCGACCGTGCCCACGGGGTTGATGCGCTTCTCCCCGAAGACGCCCTCCAGGTACATGTTGCGCGACGTGGCGGACGACTCGCCCGAGAGGGAGTTCCTGAACACGCGCGCCTCGTTGTCGGCGCTCACGCCGGCCAGGTAGATGTCCACCTTCTTGGCCTTGTTGCGGCCGAGGCCCGCGAACAGCACGATGGCGATGATGGCCGCCGCTATGGAGGCTATCCACAGGTTCGCCGAGGCGATGTCCTGGCCGAGCGTGCCGAACACGCTGTACACGTAGGGCTCCACGATGATCCACGAGATGACGGGCAGGCACACGCAGCCGATGATGATGAGCACGGCCATGAGCATGATGGACGTCCATTCGCTCTTGTGCACGGTCATCTCCACGTTGTCGGGGCGCCCGGCGATGCCGGAGAGCTTGCCGAGCCACTTGGCCCAGAACATGAACGTGGCGGCCGACCCGAACGCGAGCAGCAGCACGAGCGCGATCTGGCCCGTGTCGACGAACGACACGAGCGTGGCCCACTTGGCGATGAGCATGCCGAACGGCGCGATGAACATGCACATGATGCCGAGCATCATGAAGCGCGCCAGGCGCGGCATGCGCTCGAACAAGAGATCCATGTCCTCGATGTCGCGGCTGCCGATGTGGTGCTCGGCCGTGCCGACGCACAGGAACAGCAGCGACTTCGCGATGGCGTGGAACAGGATGAGGAACGCGGCGGCCCAGACGGCCTCGGGCGTGCCGACGCCGGCGCAGGCCGTGATGAGGCCCAGGTTGGCTATCGTGGAGTACGCGAGCACCCGCTTGGCGTTCGTCTGGGATATGGCCATGAACGAGCACAGCGCGAACGTGATGCCGCCCACGAGGATGACCATGACCGACGGCACGGGGCACACCAGGAACACGGGTGCGAGCTTGACCAGCAGGAACACGCCGGCCTTGACCATGGTTGACGAGTGGAGCAGCGCCGAGGTGGGCGTAGGCGCCACCATGGCGCCCAGAAGCCAGGTGTGGAACGGCATCTGCGCGGCCTTCGTGAGGCCCGCGAACGCGAGCGCGCACACCGGCAGCACGACGAGGGCCGGGTTGCTCACGCCGATCTGCAGGAACTCGAGCAGCGACAGCGTGCCCAGCTGGATGGCGCTCAGGTACAGCGCCGCCAGGAAGGCCAGGCCGCCGAGCATGTTCATGATGATCTGGCGGAAGGCATTCTTGATGGCCTCGTCGGTGCGCGTGTAGGCGATGAGGAGGAAGGAGCACACCGTGGTGACCTCCCAGCCCGTGAACAGCCACACCATGTTGTTGGAGAACACGATGAGGAACATGGCGGCCAAAAACACGAACATGAGCGCGAAGAACACCGGGCGGCGATCCTTGGCGCCTTCGGGCTCGTGGGCCTGGAAATCCTCCATGTAGCCGAGGGCGTAGACGCAGATGCCGGAGCCGATAACGCCGATGATGAACGCCATGAGCAGCGACAGCGAGTCGAGGTACAGGCCCTCGGTGACGTCGATGGCATGGGCGAAACCGAACTCGAACACGAGCGAGCCGACCACCTGGATCACGGCGAGCACGCAGGCCCACACGTTCTTGTAGCGGATGCCGTAGTACAGGATGGCCGCCGCCACGAGCACGCTCACGATGGTGCTCACGTAGTCGATGACCGGCGATTCGAACTCGAACGACACCCAGGGAGCCCCCAGGTAGGTGGCCACCAGCCAGATGGACGCCAAGCCGATGACGAGCGCCGAGGCGCCCACAATCACGTTTCTCGCCCGATTGTTGCGCACGACCAGCAGGACGGCGGCAACAACCAGCGGGAAAAGGATTAAGAACCCGAGCATAGCCACGTAGCTTCCCCCTTTACCTTTACCGATTGTTTGCGAACATAGATGCGAACATAAAAAGCGACCGATGTCGCTTCGCAAGCACTTTATCAGAGAAAAGCACCAGTGTTCGAAAAGGGGTCGCTTCGGCGGGTTTCGGTCGGTAAAAGGGCCGCGAACGCGCGGAAAGTCGCCGGGGACGGTTGCAAAGTCACGGTGGGCGGCGAACGGCCTCCAAGCAGGGTATGCACGATTTGTGCAGATGCACAATTTTAATCCCCAGCAGAACGTCCCCACGGGGCGCGGGCTGCGCCCCCGCGCGGCGCGGCGAAAGACGCGGAAGCCCCCGCCGCGCCACGGGACCGCCTTGCCGGAAAGCGCGAAAAAACGCCCCGCAAAGATGCGGGGCGCCGAAACCGATGCTCTGTCCGCCTCGGGCTACTTCATCTTGACGATCGGCTTGATGGCCTTGCCCGTGCGAGAATCCTCGAACGCCTGGTTGATGTCGTCGAAAGCGTAGTACCTCACCAGCTTGTCGAAGGGGAAAAGGCCCTGGCAGTAGTAGTCGACCAGCTCGGGAATGAACAGCTGCGGCACGGTGTCGCCCTCTATGACGCCCGTCATCGTCTTCCCCTCGGCCATGATCTCGCCGAACATGTCGATAGTCATCTCGGGCGTGATGCCCACGATGGCCACGGTGCCGAGCGGGCGCAGCGCGGCCAGGCTCTGGTGGACGACGGAGGGGACGCCGGTCGTCTCGACCGCGTAATGGGTGCCCGACCCCGTCACCTTCCTGATCTCCTCCACCACGTCGACCTCGCCGCCGTTGAACGCGTAGGCGGCGCCCAGCTCGCGGGCCAGCTCCAGGCGGTTGTCGTGGACGTCGACCGCGATGATGGTCTTGCACCCCGCGATCTTCGCCGCCATGACGGCGCTGAGCCCCACGGCCCCGCAGCCGTACACGGCGATCGTGGAGCCGAACTCGGGTTTGAGGCGGACGAGCACCGTCCCGCTCCCCGTCTGTATCCCGCAGCCCAAGGGGCCGAGCAGCTCCAGCTCCACGTCCTTCCTCACCTTCACCACGTTGCGCTCGTCGGCGACGGCGTAGGTGCCGAACGAGGACTGGCCGAAGAACGTGGCCACCTTCTCGCCGTTCTGCTCCAGGCGCTCTATGCCCTCGGAACCGAAGTTCAAGGCGTTCATAACCTCGCACGTGGAGGGATGGGCGGACCGGCAGTTCTCGCAGTGCCCGCACGACGAGTACGAGAGCACCACGTGGTCTCCCGGCTCGACGGTCTTCACGCCCTCGCCCACCTGCTCGACGACGCCGGCGCCCTCGTGCCCGAGGACGATGGGATAGGGAACGATGCCGTTGTCCCGGGCCACGGCGTCCGTATGGCAAACGCCCGTAGCCGCTATCCTCACCAGCACCTCGCCGGCGCGCGGTTTCGCCAGCTCCACTTCCTCGATCTTGAACGCCTCCCCCTTGCCGTGGGTGACGGCGGCTTCGATCCTCATGGCATGCTCCTTCCCGGTCGCGTGGGTACGGCCATTCGAGAATACGCGAACCATGCTAGGCTCTTTGCGCGCCGCACGCGACAGGACGCCGCCAACCGGCGCCAAGCCCCGTCTTGGCGGATGGGAAGCGCGCGGCACGCGCGGCGGGCGGTCAGCCAGGCAAGGCGAGCGGAAAGGACGCTACGAGGCCGACTCGGCGCCCGCGAGCCCTTCCCGCGCCTCCAGCTTGCGCAGCCGGCGCCACTCCACCGCCAGGAACGACACCACCAAAAGCGTGGACGTGATGTCGGAGAGCGAAGGCGCGAAGAACAGGCTCTGCAGGGGCGTCATGGGCAGGACATGCGGCAGCACGTGCGGGCTCGCCAGCAGAAGCGGGATGAAGAACAGTATCTGGCGCGTGAGCGTAAGCAGCGTCGCCTTGAGCGCCTGCCCGGTGGCGTCGAAGTAGTTCGCGCCGATGAGCGCCACGGGCAGGATGGGTATGAACACGAGGTAGGCTATGAGCGCCCACGCCGTGGCGTCGAGATAGGCCTCCGGCAGGCTGAACAGGTGCGCGTACATATCGGGCAGGAACAGCACGGTGAACCAGAGCGGCACCGTGATGGCGATCCCCAGCAGGATGCCCTGCCCCAGCGTGCGCTTCATGCGCCCGAACTTCCGGGCGCCGTAGTTGTAGCCGATGATGGGCTGCGCGCCCATGGCGATGCCCATGGACGGCATGATGGTGAACATGCCCACGGCCGAGAGCACCCTCATGACCGCCAGCGCCCCGTCGGAGCCGAGCGGGTCGGCGGCGCCGTAGGAGAGCAGCAGGTTGTTCATGATCATGTTCGACACGGCGAAGCCCAGCTCCATGACCGAGGGCGCCACGCCGAGCGCGCAGATGCGCAGCGCCACGCGCCACTTGATGCCCAGCGCCTCGCGCCGCAGCGGCATGGGCGAGCCCTTCTTCAGGAAGAACTGCATGACGAAGGCGGCCGAGAGCGCCCACGAGCACACGGTGGCCAGCCCCGCGCCCATCATGCCGCCGTCCAGAACGATGATGAACAGGTACCCCAGCACGATGTTCGCGCCGGTGCCCACGAGCATGGAGCCGAGGGCGCGGTTGGGATGGCCCGCCGTGCGGATGAAGTTGTTCATGCCGAACGCCACGAACTGCAGCGGGCAGCCCGCGATGATGACCGTCATGAAGGCGCGCGCGTGCGGCAGCACCGCTTCGTCGGCACCGGAGGCGCGCAGGATGGGGTCGAGCGCCAAAAGGCCCACGACCCAGGCGACGACGCCCGCGCCCAGAAGCAGCACCAAGCTGTTGCCCAGCACGCGCTCGGCCACGCGCTTCTTGCGCTCGCCCAGCTTGATGGCCGCGAGCGCGTTGCCGCCCACGCCCACGAGCATGGCCACGGCCACCATGAACGTCATGGCCGGGTTCGCCACCGTCGTGGCGGCCAGGCCGTTCTCCCCCACCGCGGCCCCCACGTACACGGCGTCGATGACGTTGTAGAGCGTTTGCACGAGCACGCCGAACACGGCAGGTATGGAGAACTCCAGCAGCAGCTTGAGCGTGCTGGCCTCTCCCATGCGGTCGATCTTGGCGTCGCCGGCGCGCTGCTGGTCCGTGCGCTTCACGGGCACGGCCACTTCCAGGTCGCCGGTGTCGAGCACCGGTCGGCGCTCGAAGGGCTTCTCGGCCGCTATCTGCTGCTCCCGATGCAGCTCCCCGCTTTCCGCAGCGGTCGGCCGCGGCTCGTTCCTCTTCTCCTCCATCGTTGCCTATCCCCACTGGTGCGCACGATCTTGGCGGCGCCCTGCAAGGACGCGCGATCGTTTGGATTTCCCGGGTTGTCCCGGCAGACCGGACGGGTGGCGGCGGAGCTTCCCCGAGGGGCTCGACGCCGCACCGGCTCGGGTCATCCCGAGCAGAGGCAAGTATACGGGAGCGCCGCCGCCGCGACAACCCCGCAGCACCCCGCTTTGCCATCCGAGCACCGGCCAGGTTGTCATCCTGAGCGGAGACGGCGCGAGCCGCCGGAGTCGAAGGATCCCGCGCGGTGCCAACCGAAAGCGCTTCGGCTGTCGCCGCACGGGATCCTTCGACTCCGGCCTACGGCCTCCGCTCAGGACGACAAACGAGGCGGCCGTGCATGAGCTTTCCAGAAAAAACGCGCTATGCTGTCAGGAAACCCCTTCCCGAATCGTATTGCAGGTGAAGCGACGTTGCTCGAAACCCCTCCGGCGACGGCCGGGCAAGAGAAGGATCGGTTGCGAATGGAAGCGAGAAAACCAAGCGAGGCGGAGGCCGAGCGGCTGGTCGAGACCTATGCGGACCTCATACTGCGGCTGAGCTACACCTACTTGAAGTCCACGCACGACGCGGAGGACATCTGCCAGACGGTGCTGCTCAAGCTCATGAACGCCAAGCCGCGTTTCGAGGGGCCGGAGCACGAGAAGGCCTGGATCGTCCGCACCACGGCGAACGCCTGCAAAGACGCGCTGCGCAGCGGTTTCAGGAAACGCGCGGTCGCGCTGGACGAGGCGCCCGACACGGCGGCGCCCGAGGAACCCGACACCGGCGTGACGGACGCCGTTATGGCGCTGCCGCAGAAGTACCGCGAGGCCATCTACCTGTACTACTACGAAGGGTACTCCGTTCAGGAGATCGCCGACCTCACGGGTCGCAGCGTCTCGGCCGTGAGCGCCCACTTGAGCCGCGGACGCGGAAAGCTTCGCACGATGCTGGAAGGAGCCTATTGTGAGCAGGGAGTATAACGAGGCCATGAACGATCTGCGGTTCTCGCCCGAGGCGAAGAAGCGCATGGCGGCCAACCTGGCGGCCGCGCACGAGCAAACGGCGCGTCCGCGCCCGGACGTCTACGCGGTGCGCGGCGGGAAGCGCCGCTGGCGCTATGCGGCCGCGGTCGCCGCGGCGGTGGTGCTGGTGGTGGGCGTGGGCGGCGTCGCGTCCGCGACCGGGAACCTCATGAGCATGGCGAACGTCTTCGACGACCTTTTCAACGGCCCGCCGGCCCAAACCGAGGTGGTCGACAAGATCGGGCGGCCCATCGGCGCGAGCGCCACGTCGAACGGCGTGACCGTGACGGCCGAGGCCATCATCGGCGATAGGACGAACTACGCCGTCGTGTTCAGCATCGCCAAGGACGACGGAACGGCGTTCGAGGGCATCGAGCCTTTGGAGAGCGGCATCTTGCCCCTCGGGTTCGAAGGCGGCAGCAGCATCAACGTAGACGGTGTAATGACCGGCGGGGGTGATGGACACTTCTACGACGCGGACCCATCCGACAACGCCATCCAATACGTGGAGCGAATGTCCGTCACCGTCTTGGGCGGCAGCATCATTGGACATACGGCGCGCGTTAACTTGAGCGATCTGAAGATGTACGACGGCGACGGCAGCGCTTCGCACGTCATCGCCGAGGGCGAGTGGAACATGAAGTTCGCAGTCGACTATGAGGACACCTCCGTCGACCTGCCTGCCGGAAGGACCATCGAGGTGAGCGGCATGGACGCGACGCTCGACTCCGCGACCGTGTCGCCCATCGCCCTCACGCTCGAGTACACGGTGCATGAGGTTTTGAACTGGGAGGATCAGCAGTCCGGTCGCATGTCGGACCACAACCAGAACGAGATGGACCGCTTCCTCGACCCCTCCGTCACGCTGAACATGAAGGACGGCACGACGGTTGAGATCGACGCGCTGCGGGGCGCCGGAGGGACGCGCGAGGGCGCGAACTCCACCGCCTGCAACAAGAGCATCATGTTCGACGAGTTCCTGAACCTCGACGACGTGGCCTCGATCACGATCGGCGGCGCGGAGCTTCCCCTGCCGTGACGCGAAGTGCTGCGTGAGACGAGCGAAGAGCGCACGCCCTCCCAAGCGTTCCGGGCTCAGAGCGCCCACCTACGCGAAGCGGGCCGGATCCCCGATGGGGTCCGGCCCGCTTTCGAGTCGGCCCGCCCTCGCGGCGGGCTGATCGGCTTCAAGCGCCCTTACGAGGCGGTTCTCCTCGTGACGAGGTTGATGAGGGCGATGAGCACCACCGACCCTATCAACGCCACCACGAACGACCACAGGTTGAACCCGGTGAACCCCTCCGCGCCGAAGAAGCTCATGATGAAGCCCCCGATGAGGGCTCCCACGATGCCGGTGACGATGTTCTTGACCAAGCCGCCTTCCGACTTCATGATCATGCCCGCCACCCATCCGGCGAGCCCGCCGATGACGATCCACACGATGATGCTCATGCTGATGCTCCTTTCCGAGGGGACTGTGCCTTCACAGCATAGGGAAGCACCGTGCCCGCGAAGGTCGCAGGCGGCAACCGTATCCTGGGCGTTGCGCCTTCGTGATGCAAGCGCACAAAACGAAGACGACCGGGCTCATCGGCAGTCCAGGTACTCCAGGAAGCGTTGGGTGGCGAGCGAGGCCGCCTCGCGGCTGCGCAGGACCAACCCGATGGCGCGGAAGACCGGCTCGTCCAGCGGCTTGGCCACGATGCGGTACGGCGCCCGGCGCAGTATGAGCTCGGGCAGCACGCTCACGCCCAGGCCGCTCTCCACCATGGCCATGATGGCGTAGTCGTCCCACGTGGTGAAATGGGCGCGCGGAACCAGCCCGTCGCGCTCGAACACCTCGGACACGGCGGTGCTGTCCCCCTTCTCCAGCAGCATGAAGGGCTCCTCGCACAGCTCGGCGGCCGACACGCTCGCGCGCGAGACGAGGCGGTGCCCCTCGGGCAGCACGGCCAAAAGCTCGTCGCGGTCGAGCGGAAGCACCTCGAGGTCGGCGCAAGCGGGCAGGCGCAGGAAGCCGCAGTCCACCCGCCCCTCGCGCACCCATTCCTCGATCTCGGCGTAGTCCCCCAGCAGCAGCTCGTAGTCGATGTTCGGGTAATCCTTCTGGAACGCGCTGATGACGTTCGGCAGCCAATGCGTGGCCACGCTGGAGAACGTCCCTATGCGGATGAGGCCCGACTGCAGGCCGTTCAGATCGTCCACCTGCGCCTGCAGCCGTGCATGCTCGTCGCACACGCGGCGGACGAGGGGCAGAAGCCTCGTGCCCTCGGACGTGAGGCGCACGCCGCCCCTTCCGCGCTCCAGCAGCGCCACCTTCCATTCCCGCTCCAAGTCGGCCACCATGCGGCTCACGCCCGACTGCGAGTACGACAGCGCCTCCGCCGCCTTGGTGAAGCTCCCCAACTCCACCGTGGCGACGAACGCCCGGTATTTCTGAATGGCCGCGTCCACGGCTCCACCTACCTTCTCCCACCCGTCCGTGCGCTCGTGCCGCCTGAGCTTTCGAGCACCGCGAACCCTCCTGTTCGCAGCCTGGTTCCCGTACGACTCCCGACCGCTCGCCTTCCTGTTTCTTTCTATGCGATTTTATCATGCTAACTATGAAAAACATTCGCTTTTGTGCTGATTGCTTCTATGAGAAACTATCGCGCGGCCGGTAAGCGAAGCGAGAGGGCGAGGCAGCGGTGGCGAAGGATTACGGTAAGTACGTGGGGGCGTTGCTGCTGTTCGGCAGCAACGGCATCGTGGCGAGCGGCATAGCCCTTGCCAGCTGCGAGATCGTGCTTTTGCGCACGCTTCTGGGCAGCCTGCTTCTGGTTGCGCTGCTGGCCGGCTCGCGACGCGGGATCACGTTCCATCGCCATCTGCGCGACTTCGCCTGCCTCGCCGTGTCCGGCGCGGCCCTGGGAGCCAGCTGGTTCTTCCTGTTCGAGGCCTACCGTCACGTGGGCGTGGGGGCCGCCTCGCTCGTGTACTACTGCGGGCCCATCATCGTGGCCGCGCTGTCGCCGTGGCTGTTCCGCGAGCGCCTTACCAAAACGAAGCTCCTCGGGTTCGGCCTCGTGCTCGCAGGCGTGCTGCTGGTGAACGGCCAGGCGCTCGGTGCGGGCGCGTCGGGCTGGGGCCTGTTCTGCGGGGGCATGTCGGCCGTCATGTACGCGGTCATGGTCGTGTTCACGAAGAAGGCCCGGCACGTGGAGGGGTTGGAGGGCTCGGCCGTGCAGCTCGTGTTCAGCTTCGTGGTGGCGGCCGTGTTCATGGGCGCGACCGGCGGGCTGTCCGTGCAGCTCTCGCCGACGGACTGGGCCCCTGTTCTCGTACTGGGCTTGGTGAACACCGGCCTCGGCTGCTTCCTGTACTTCTCCGCCATGGGCGGCCTGCCTGCGCAAACGGTGTCGGTGTGCGGCTACTTGGAACCGCTTTCGGCCGTGGTGCTGTCGGCCCTGCTGCTGGGCGAGCCCTTCTCCGGCGCGCAGGCGGCCGGCGTCGTCCTCGTGATCGGCGGAGCCGTCTACGCCGAATGCGGAAGCAAGCTGCGCCTCCCTCACAAGACGGAACTACAAGGCGGAGCGGTCTAGCGCACGCGGAATTCGCTTTCGGTGCTTGCGGGCGTCAACGCATCAGGTAAAAGCTCTATTTTGAATGTGGCGAGCACCGCGATAGGATCCTTTTGCTGGGCATCGACGGAGCATCTAATGCGATATCCAAACTCTCGAAGCAGCGAAAGTTTTTACATGTAGCTCTTTCAGTATCATCGTCGCTCTTCTCTCTTGGTTTTGAGAACCGGAAACCACAAATCGCACAAACTAATGTTTGTATAGTAACAGATCGCTGATAAGGTAATATTTATATGTTCGGAGATGTAAATTCTTGTTGTTTCGACACAAAGGGGGATTCGCGATGCTGGTTGATTGCCCAGAATGCAGACAAAAAATATCCGACAAAACCGTCACGTGCCCATTATGCGGCTACCCCATGAGACTGAAACTACGCCTCGACGCCACTTCGACAAAAGTAGAAATCGAATCGTGGCTGGAACAGCAATGCGGGTACCCGTGGCGAGTTTTAGCCATTGACCGTGATCTAAACGTAGCATTAGCCATAGCTAAGAATATCGTTGAAGAAAGGGCGTACAACCAGCAATATGCAAAAGTCGATTGGAGCACATCCTCACTGAGGCATTACCTCAACAACGAGTTTTATCTGCGTCTTCCTGAAGAGGTTCGGCAACGATTGGTTAAGGTAGGGAATGCGGCCACGCAAGCCGAGCCGCTTGGCGCACCATGGCATGAAGATGTGGTCGACAAGGTGTTTCTGCTATCAGAAAGCGAGGCGGAGAGGTACTTTTCCAGACTTTCCAAAGACGGCAGTTTGCTGAATGAAGATGAGCACCACGAGGAAGACCCGCTATCGACCAAATGCGACGATTGGGAGGAAGAGTCGAGATCTCCTTTGGAAATCTGGCAGGAAGATCCGAGGCAGTACCTCAGTTCCGCCGTTGACGAGTGGGAAGAGGAATACGATTCCGCGATTCGAGCGGAACAAGAATATGTTGAAAATCTAAACTATCTAGATTTATCTGAATTGGATGAAAAAGACGATCAATGGCGCAAGAAGAGTTTTTGGGCAGCAGAGTATCGAGGGGTAACGAGTTCTTGGTGGCTCCGATCCATATCTGACCGTTCCACAGATGCGCCGGTTCAATTATTCTATCCCTATGTCGGAACAGCCCCCGTGGTCGATAGACTTGGAGTTCGACCCGCCTTTTGCCTTTCTCTTGGTGGCGAAATCGCATACGAACCATCTTCTAACAAGGTTTGCGCAAGCCAAGCGTATGCAAAACCGCTCCGTCTTCCCTAATTGGATCATGCGCGATTTAGACGCGAACGTCGACACGGAATTTGAAGCTACATGTTTTGGTTGATCAGTTTGCGATAAGGCAATGCAGCGATTGGAGAACTATGTCTTTGTTTAAATGCCACGAATGCGATAAGGAGATTAGCAATCGGGCTTCTTGTTGCCCTTTTTGCGGCCATCTGATAGCAAGCGAGGCATGGCTTTCAGATCAATGTCATTATTCTTGGCGCGAGCTTTTCAAAGATGAGGAGTTGGGCAGAGCGCTCTATATCACCCAGAATATCATCGGATCGAAAGAATTCCATAACGCTGCGTACGAAAGCCCCAAGTGGACAGGCTGCTCTCTAAGGAAATTTCTCAACATCGAATTCTTCGGTCGACTTCCTCAAAATGTCAAAGAACGAACTTTGTCTGTCAGAAATGCAAACCCTGATAATCCGGAGTACGGCACTTCGGGAGGAGAACCGACAAGCGACAGGATTTTCCTTCTTTCGATCGAAGAAGCGAGTTTCTATTTTCTGAACAATGATGACCGCATTACGATCGACGAGGAAAAACCAAGCTCTTGGTGGTGGCTACGTTCGCCGGGTGGCCTCGACTACACCGCCGCCGGAATCGGAATTGATGGCTCTATCGCTGTTGGGGGCTACAATGTTTTAGATACCGAAGGAGGAATACGGCCCGCTTTATGGCTTAGCTTATACGCAGAAGTGACCTCTGGCGAATCGTTTGAGAGCGCACAATACATATCGCAAAAGGTTGCGAGCGACAACGAAGCAACCGGCACTTTGGCGACCTCCCCTCGCTTCTCAATACCTGCTTCATCCTGCTCATATGACGAAGCTATCCCATTTTAGGAAGCCAGGGCTCAGCGCGGGGTTTCCGGGAAACGATATTCAAAAAGAAACAGGTCACAAGCTTTTCACTTGTGACCTGCGATGTTGCTGGTCGGGTTGACAGGATTTGAACCTGCGACCCCTTGACCCCCAGTCAAGTGCGCTACCAAACTGCGCCACAACCCGTTGTGCGTTCGCGAAGGTTCTTGACACGCTCCCTCGCAAGACAGCTTGATCATATTACCGTTAGTTGTCGCGTATTTCAAGATGGAATTTGCCATCTTCCTCGATTATTGTTCGATTTCGCCAAACAGAATTGCGCAAACGCACAACCGCGCACTAAGCAAGGCGGGCGAGCTTCGCCAATAGCGCGCACGGTTGATCGAAGGCGACGCTCGCGCTTCGAATCCCGGAATGCGCACACCGAGCGCGAACCAAACATGTGGATGGCGTGTGCAAGCGTCTTTTATTCGAACCGCGACCGAATGAGGGGCGCAAGCGCGTACACTGGTGAACGCGGCACGGTTGCCGCACGTTGTCGGCAGAGGTTTTTGGGCGAACGCCTACCCTGCCTGTTGTTGCCCTTCGGGGCAGAAAGTTAGGTTTGCATGTCTACTGGTACAGTTAAATGGTTCAACGCTGACAAAGGCTATGGCTTCATCTCCCAGGAGGGCGGCGACGATCTGTTCGTCCACTTCAGCGAGATCCAGACCGACGGCTTCAAGACCCTTGAAGAGAACGCGCATGTCGAGTTCACCGTCGCCGTCGGCAACAACGGCAAGAGCCAGGCGACGATGGTTCACACCATCTAGCCCCATCCTCACCTAAGCACGTCGAAGGGCCGCTCACGCGGCCCTTTTTCATCGTCGGAGGTGCATCGAAATCCTTCCCCCGCAAAGCCACGAAAGCCTCGAACCGCCCCGTGACGCGAACCTGCGAGACGCGCAGCCCGGAGGCGAGCCAGATAGGAAAACTCCTCGAGTTCGCTTGTTTTTGCTAAAAAATCGCGGTTGTGAATGGTCCTATTCAAGAATAAACAGTAGCGCGGTCACGCCATCAGGCATTTTATATAATGATATATATACTTATATATAAATAGAAGAAAATATTCGTTCACAAACGCCATTTTTTAGCAGGAATGGACCTGAAAACGGGTTTTTTCCTGAACGGCGAGCGTTCCCTTCAAAGAGAAGGGAACGCTCGCCGCCTACGTTACCCGAAGAACTGCACGGCTCGATCGAGGATCGCGTCGGCCAGGCGCTCCTTCGACATGAGGGGAAGCTCGTCCACGTCGTCGGCGGCGACGAACCACACCTCGTTGTCGTCGGTGCCGAAGGCGCGGCCCTCGCCCACCAGATTGCCCACGATGAGGTCGGCGCGCTTCGTCGCAAGCTTCTTCCGCGCGTTGGCCACGACGTTCTCCGTCTCGGCGGCGAAGCCCACCACCACCTGCCCGTCGCGCTTGGCCGCCCCGAGCGTGGCCAGGATGTCGGGGTTCTCCACAAGCTCGATGGTGCCCAGATCGGCGCCGGGCTCGCCCTTCTTCAGCTTGCGCACGGCGGGCTCCTTCGGGCGCATGTCGGCCACGGCTGCGGAGAACACGGCCACGTCGGCCGCCGGGAAGGCATCCCCGGCGGCGGCCAGCATGTCGCGCGCCGTCTTCACGTGCACCGTGCGCACGCCCTCGGGCGCCGCGAGCGCCGTCGGGCCCGACACGAGCGTGACGTCGGCCCCGCGCCGAGCCGCCGCCCGCGCGATGGCGTAACCGGTCTTGCCCGACGAGTGGTTCGAGATATAGCGCACCGGATCGATGGGCTCCACGGTGGGCCCGGCCGTGACCAGCACGCGACGCCCGGCCAGGTCGCGGCTCACGCCCAGCTCCTCCAGCACGGCGGCCACGATGTCGGCCGGCTCCGCCAAGCGCCCGCGACCAACGTCGCCGCAGGCCAGGTAGCCGTCTCCGGCCTCGACGATACGCGCGCCGCGAATGTGCAGCTTGCCGATGTTGTAGCGCGTCGCCGCGTTCTCGTACATGTTCACGTTCATGGCGGGCGCGATGACGAGCGGCGAGGTGCAGGCCAGCGCCGTCGTGGTGAGCAGGTCGTCGGCCAGTCCGTTCGCGATCTTCGCGATGACGTTGGCCGTGCACGGCGCGATGAGGAACACGTCGGCCTCCTGCGCCAGCGACACGTGGTGTATGGGGTCGGACGGATCGTCGAACAGGCCCACGGCCACCGTCTCGTGCGTAAGGGCGCGAAACGTGGTGGGGCCCACGAACTCGGTGGCGTGCTCGGTCATGACCACCTTCACCCGCACGCCGGCCTTCTGCAGAAGGCGCACGATCTCGCAGCTCTTGTACGCCGCGATGCAGCCCGTCACGCCCACGAGCACCGTTTTCTGCGGCGCAGGCGCGCGGCTTTCCTCACCGGCCATCAGCGGCCTCCTTCCACATGGGGGCGCAGCACGTCGGCGAGCACCTTCACGTGCGCACGGCTCTTGTCGAGGCAGGGCACGTACGCGAAATCGTCTTCGCGCGGCTCGCGGCCGGCCTTCCTGACCTGGTCGAAATAATACGGCTTCAGCTCGTGCTCGATGTCGTAGAGCGTCTCGAGGCAGTCCACGGCGAAGTTCGGGCACACGAAGAACACGCGGCCGACGTCGGCCTCGGCCCAGCGCGCCAGCACGTCGCGCGTGAACGGCGAGAGCCACTCGCGACCCTTGTCGAAGCGGCACTGGTAGCCGATGGTCCAGCGGTTGCGCTCGATGCCCAGCTCGCCGGCTATCTGGAGGCTCGACGCGCCCGTCTGCAGCTCGTAGGTGTCGCCCGCCTCGATGTCGACGAGCGGGATGGAATGGAACGAGAACAGCACCTTGTCGTCCGCGTCGGGGTCGAACCCGGCGTGCTTGATGGACGCGGCGATGGCGCGCACGTAGGTGGGGTCGTCGTGGTAGTTGTCCACGAAGTCGCACGGCGCGTCCCAGCGCGCTTTCTTCAGCGCGCGCTCCACGCTGTTCGACACCGATCCTGTGGTGGAATGGGCGCTCTGCGGGTAGAGCGGCAGCACGACCAGGCGCGTGCAGCCCGCATCCTTGAGCTCGCGCACGACGTCGTCCACGAACGGGGCGCTGTAGCTCATGGCGCAGCGCACAACGGCGTCGCGGCCCTCGTCGGCGAGCTGCGCGTCCAAGCCGCGCGCGAGCTTGTCGTGGGCCACCGTGAAGGGCGAGCCCTCCTCCGTCCAGATCTTGCCGTACTTCTCGGCCGACGCCCGGCCGCGCTTGGGCAGGATGAACAGGTGAAGGACGAACCACCAGCCCAGACGGTTCATGGGCGCGATGCGCGGATCCATGAGGAACCGGGCGAGGTACTTCCGCACGGCGCGCGGCCGCGGCTCGGCCGGCGTGCCGGTGTTCACCAGGAGGATTCCGGTGCGGTCCCCAGCTTGCACGATATCGATCCCCTTCCCGGCTCCGGGCAGGTCGCCGAAGCGAAACGGTTCCAGTCATACGTGGTAAATCTGCTATAGTTTATCCCTATCGGCCCTTCGAGGAACGGACGAATGGAGAAAGAATCGAAAAACCCGGGTTCGCTCGAAGCGGAGGGCGACTCTTCCGCCCCCAGCGGGGCGGCGTCCGCGCGCCCGGGCGACGCCGAGGGATACGGCTTGCTTCGCGAGGTGAAGCAGGAGGTCAAAGCCCAGGTGTTCCACAACGCCGGCTACCTGCGCCTCGATTTCTTCACCTTGTTCTGGCTGTTTCTGGGAGGCAGCGTGTTCGGCCTCGTGGTGGAGACCGCGTTCCACGCCATCGTCTACGGCGGCTTGGAGAGCCGGGCGGGGCTCGTGTGGGGCCCCTTCTCCCCCATCTACGGCGTGGGAGCCGTGGCGCTGACGTTGTTCTTGAACCGCTTCTACCATTCGCACAACCTGGTGATATTCCTGGTGGCCATGGTGGTGGGCTCGGCGCTGGAGTACGTGACCAGCTGGGGCATGGAGTTCTTCTGGGGCGCCATCGCCTGGGACTACACGGGCACGTTCGGCTCCATCAACGGGCGCACGAACTTCGCGTTCGGCATGATGTGGGGCCTTCTGGGGCTGGTGTGGGTGCGCGTCATCCTGCCCTTCGTGAAACAAGTGTTCTCGCACGTGAACGCCAAGAATGCGCTCGTTCGCGCCGTCACGGCGGTCATGACCGTCCTCTTGGCGATCGACGTGGTGGTGACGGTGCTGGCGCTCGACCGCGAGGGCCAGCGCGCCGTGGGCATCCCCGCGACCACCTGGGAGCAGCGGTTCTTCGACGAGCACTTCCCCGACAGCTTCCTGCAATCGCGCATGCAGAACATGAGCGTGTACGGGAAGAAGTGACGGTGCGCCCTCGTAGGGGCGGCCTGCTGGCGCCGCGCGGGATCCTTCGACTCCGGCCTTCGGCCTCCGCTCAGGATGACAACTTGGCGGGCGGACCGAACAGAGTACGACCTACGATGTTGGGTGCGGGGCATCCGCCAGCAAAGCGAACACCTCTTCGCCGGCTTCGGTGCGGCCCATGCTGCGATCCGCCAGGCCGTCGAGGGCGGCCTGCAGGTCGGCAGGGAGGCCGTCGGCGAACGACAGCTCCTCCCCCGTCGCGGGATGCGTGAAGTCCAGGCGGAACGAGTGCAGGAACTGGCGGTCCAGCCCGAGGTCGGCGCCGGGGTCCTTGGGCGCGCGCGAGCGGTAGACCGGCTCGCCGACCAGCGGGTGCTTCGCGTACTCCAGGTGCACGCGTATCTGATGGGTGCGCCCCGTGAACAGCTTGCAGTCGACGAGCGTGTAGCCGTCGTCGCGCGAGGCGTGCTCGAAGCGCTCCAGCACGCGGAACGTGGTCACGGCGTCGCGCGCGGAAGGCGTGTCGCGCACGGCCATGCGCGTGCGCTCCTTCTCCGCACGGGCGATGGGGGCGTCTACCATGCCGGTATCGTGGGCGATCACGCCGTGCACGAGCGCCAGGTAGCGGCGGTCGACGGCACGGGCGCGTATGTCCTCCATGAGCGCGTAACCCGTTTCGTCGTCCTTCGCGGCCAGCATGAGGCCGCTCGTGTCGCGGTCGAGGCGGTGCACGATGCCCAAACGATCGTCCTCGCCCTGCACGTTGCACAGGTTCCCGGCCCCGCAATGGTGCACGAGCGCGTTCACCAGCGTGCCGTCGTAATGGTCGACGGAGGGGTGGCACACCAGGCCCACCTGCTTCGACAGCACGATAAGGTGCTCGTCTTCGAACCGGATGTCCAAGTCGATGGGCTCGCCCTCGAGCGCGTGGACGGGAGCCTCCTCGGGCGCCTCGTACACCACGGTGTCGCCGGCCGCCACGGCGTGCTTCTTGGGCACGGTGGCGCCGTTCACGAACACCGCACCCTCTTCGATGGCGCGCGCGGCGGCGCTGCGGCTGGGATAGAGGCCGCGCTCAGCCATGAGCGCGTCGAGGCGAGCCCCGGCGTCGCCGGCGCCCACGATGTGGCAGAGCGACCGCGTCATCGTTCTCGCGGCCCTTCCCCGTCGTCGGGCTCCGAGACGTCCCGGGACGTCTCGGCAAGCGCGGCCGCTTCCCGGTCGGCGCGGCGGTACGCGAGGATCATACCCGCCACGAACAACACGAACCCGCACGTCACGCCTATGTCGGCCACGTTGAACACCGGGAAGTCGATGAACACGGGCTCGATGAAGTCGACCACGTAGCCCAGCGTGAAGCGGTCGAACGCGTTGCCCAGGCCGCCCGCCACCACCAGCGCCACGCCCACCACCTCCACCAGGCTCGGGCGGGGCGACAGGAAGAACAGGTACGCCACGAGCACGAGGCACACCGCGATCGACAGCACGCCCAGCAGAAACGTCGAGTCGCCGAACATGCCCCAGGCCGCGCCCGTGTTGTGCACGAGGCGGAACCGCACGAGGCCGAGGAACGGCCCCGCGATCACCTCGCCTAAGGAGTGGCCGTTGAAGAAGCTCTTCGTGAGCGTGTCGAAGGCGAGCCAAGCGAGCGCCACCACGCCGAACACGAGCGTGTTGCGCGAGCGCTCGGCGCTCGGTTGGCGCTGGTCGTCCCGCTTCGAAGGAGCGGGCTCCGTCGGCTCCGTTTCGCCGCGCTCGGGATATCCGGGCATGCTACTCGCTTTCCGCGAAGCCGATGGCGTCGAGCGCGTCGCCGCAGCGCTCGCACACGTGCGGGTGGTTCGCGTTGCCGCCGAGCTCGCGGTAGTTCCAGCAGCGCGGGCACTTCTCGGCCTCGGTCTTCACCACGGACACCGACAGCTCGTCGCCCTCGACGAACGTCACGGATGCCACGATGAACAGCTCCTCGAACACCGCTGCGTCGTAACGCTCCACCACGTCGAGCACGCTCTTCGGCGCCGTCACGGTGACGGCCGCCTCCTGGCTCTTGTTCACGACCTTCTCGCCACGCGCGTCCTCAAGAGCCTTCGTCACGATCTCGCGCACGCCCAGCACCACGCCGAAGTCCTCGGCGATGCGCTCGGCGACGGCGTCGTCCGGCAGCGCGGGCGCGAAGTCGGATCTCTCGGGCCAGCCGGCCAGCTGCACGTTCGAGATGCCCCCGTAGCTTGAGCGAATGGCTTCGGGATAGTGTTCCCACACCTCGTCGGTCGTGAACGAGAGCACCGGCGCTAGCACGCGCACGAGCACCTCGAGGATGTTCATGAGCACGGTCTGCACGGCACGGCGGCGCGGCGAGTCGGGCGCCTCGGAGTACAGGCGGTCTTTCGTCGCGTCCATGTACACGGCCGACAGGTCGTTCACGATGTAGTCGTACACCGCGCGGTAGACCAGGTGGAACTTGTATTCGTCGTACGCGCGCTCCACGTCGCACAGCAGATGATGCAAACGCACCATGGCCCACTGGTCGACCGGCTCGAGCGCGTTCCAGTCCGTGACGGCGCGCTCGTTGGAGAAGTCGTCCAAGCTGCCCAGCAGGTAGCGGAACGTGTTGCGGATGCGGCGGTACGCCTCGGAGGTGCGCTGCAGGATCTCGTCGGAGATGCTCACGTCCTGCGAGTAGTCGACGCTGGCCACCCACAGGCGCAGCACGTCGGCGCCGCTCTTCGCCATGACGTCGGCCGGGTCAACGCCGTTGCCGAGCGACTTCGACATCTTGCGGCCCTCGCCGTCCACCGTGAAGCCGCAGTGCATGACGCTCTTGTACGGCGGCACGCCGTAGGCGCCCATGCTGGTGAGCAGGGAGGACTGGAACCAACCGCGGTGCTGGTCGGAGCCTTCCAGGTACATGTCGGCCGGGAAGCGCAGGCCCTCGGCCTCGCGGTGCTTCAGCACGCTGGTGTGCGACACGCCGCTCTCCCACCACACGTCGAGGATGTCCTTCTCCGGCACGAGCTCGGTGCAGCCGCACGTCTCGCACTTCACGCCGCGCGGCAGGTACTCGGACGGCTCGCGCGTGAACCACGCGTCGGCGCCCTCGCGGTAGAACAGGTCGATCACCGCATCGAACGTCTGCTCGTTCGCCACGGTGGAGCCGCACTTCGCGCACTTGAACACGGGGATGGGCACGCCCCACGAACGCTGGCGCGAGATGCACCAGTCGGGACGGTCGGCCACCATGGACCCGATGCGGTTCGACGCCCACGCGGGGATCCACTCCACGTCGTTCTCGATGGCCTTGAGCGCGTTCTCGCGCAGGCTGTTCTTGTCCATGGACACGAACCACTGGTCGGTGGCGCGGAAGATGACCGGCTCGTGGCAGCGCCAGCAGTGCGGGTAGCTGTGCAGGATCTTCTTCTCGGCAACGAGCGTGCCGCGCTCGCGCAGCCATTCGATGATGACCGGGTTCGCCTCGTCCACGTCGAGGCCCGCGAAGGGGCCCGCCTCATCGGTGAGCACGCCGTTGTCGTCCACCGGCATGAGCAGCGGCACGTCGAATTCCAGCGCCACCAGGTAGTCGTCCTGGCCGTGGCCAGGAGCCGTGTGCACCGCGCCCGTGCCCGAGTCCAGCGTGACGTGGTCGCCGTAGATGATGGTGCCCTTGAGGTCCTGGCGGATAGGGCACGTGTAGGTGAGGCCGGTGAACTCGCGGCCCTTGAGCGCAACGGGCTCGCCGTCCTCGCCGCGCACGAGGTCGTAGGATTCCCAGCCCGCGATCTCGGCCACCTGCTCCACCAGCTCGCGCGCCATGATCATGTTGGAGTCGTCGGCCACGACCATCACGTAGTCGGCGTCGGGCGCCAGCGACACGGCCGTGTTGGCCGGCAGCGTCCAGGGCGTGGTGGTCCAGATGAGCACGTTGGCGTCGCCGGTCGCGCCGGCGGCCTCGAACACGCCGGGCATGAGGTCCATCTTGAACTTCACGAAGATGGACGGCGACGTCTCGTCGGAGTACTCGATCTCCGCCTCGGCCAGCGCGGTGTGGCAGCGCTTGCACCAGTGGATGGGCTTGCGGCCGCGGTACACCGAGCCGTCCAGGTACATCTTCTTGAACACCTCGACGTTGCCCGCCTCGTAGCTCGGGGTGAACGTGAGGTACGGATGCTCCCAGTCGGCGTTCACGCCCAGGCGCTTGAAGCCCTCGCGCTGCACGCCCACGTACTTCTCGGCCCATTCGCGGCACAGGCGGCGCAGCGTGGGCTGGTCGATCTTCGCCATCTTGTCGGGGCCGAGGGTCTTCTCCACCATGTGCTCGATGGGCTGGCCGTGGCAGTCCCAACCGGGGATGTAGGGCGTGAAGAAGCCGCGCTGCGCGTGGGACTTGTTCACGAAGTCCTTGAGGATCTTGTTGAAGGCGTGGCCGATGTGGATGGGGCCGTTGGCGTACGGAGGGCCGTCGTGCAGGATGAACGGCTTGCCGTCCTTGTTCTTTTCGATCACGCGCTCGTAGATGCGCTCTTCTTCCCATTTCGCCAGACGCTTCGGCTCGCTCTCGGGCAGGTTCGCCCGCATCGCGAAGTCGGTCTTCGGCAGGTTCATCGTCTCTTTGTAACTGTTCGCCACGGGGTGCCGTACCTTTCATCCTGTGCGTGCGTGTCAAGGCGTTTCAGATTCAAACCTGTATAGTATAGGCGATCGCACCCGGAATGCACGCGCACCGCACGCATATTCACCGCGTCTCGTCCACTTTTCAGAAATGCGACACAAGAAATCGCGGAGAACATAGGTATACTTTAGAAGGTAACCACAGCGCCCGTTCGCAGCGGCCCCGCACATCGGAGGAACGACATGGAATTTGAGATCGTCACCGACTCGAGCAGCAACCTGATCGAGGACATGATCGACGAGTTCGGCCTGCACATCCTGCCCCTCACCTTCATGGTGGACGGAGAGGACACCGTGTATCAAAGCTACCTCAAAGGCGAGCACACCGACCTGGCGCAGTTCTACACCATGATGCGCGACGGCAAGGTCATCACCACGTCGCTGCCGAACCTTGCGGAGTCCGAGGCGCTTATGCGCGGCTTGCTTGAGCAGGGGCGCGACATCCTGTACCTGGGCTTCTCGAGCGGCCTGTCGGGCACCTACGAGGCCACCGAGCTGCTCATGCGCGACTTGGCGAAAGATTTCCCCGAGCGCAAGCTGTACGCCGTGGACACGCTGGCCGCGTCCGGCGGCGAGGGACTGCTCGTGTGGCACGCCGTGCAGCGCGCCCGCGCCGGCGCGGGCATCGACGAGGTGCGCGACTGGGTGGAGGACAACAAGCTCAACCTGGCGCATTGGTTCACCGTGGACGACCTCATGTTCCTGTTCCGCGGCGGGCGCGTGTCGAAGACGAGCGCCTGGGCGGGCACCATGCTCAACATCAAGCCCGTCATGCACGTGGACGACGAGGGGCACCTCGTGCCTCTGGAGAAGGTGCGCGGGCGCAAGAAGTCGCTGAACGCGCTGGTGGATCACATGGAGAAATCGGCCATCGCGCCCATCGGCGAGCAGATGGTGTTCATCACGCACGGCGACTGCCTCGAAGAGGCCGAGTACGTGGCCGAGCAGGTGAAGTCGCGCTTCGGCGTGAAAGAGGTCGTCATCAACTACGTCGACCCCGTCATCGGCGCCCACTCCGGCCCCGGAACGATGGCCCTGTTCTTCCTGGCCGACAAGCGCTAGGAAACCGTAGGCCTCCCTCTACCCGAACGAGGCCTATCCTTCTGTCATCCTGAGCGCAGGCGGCGAAGCCGCCGGAGTCGAAGGATCCCGCGCGGCGATAGCTGGGAGACTTTCAGCTATCGCCGCGCGGGATCCTTCGACTCGCTGCGCTCGCTCAGGATGACAACAGGCGAATATCCTGCGTTCCGGGCGCGCGTTTGCGCGTGCTACTTGTAGTCCGCGGGGTTCTTGCTGGCGGAGCCGGTGGTGTTGTCGTCGGCGCGCAGTTCGCGGCCGAAGCGCACGGCGTCCTCGCCGAAGCGGTTCTTCACCAGGTCGGTGGCCTCGATGAGGCCGCGGCGTTTCCCCTCGTCCTTTATCACGGGTTCCACATCGATGTCGTTGGGAGCCACCTCGCCCAGGTCGAACAGGCTCTCCTGCACGCCCTCCTCCGCGGCGAAGCCGGACATGCTCACGCCGATGAGCCGCACGGGAACGCCGGGGTGCCACACCTCGTCCACCATGCGGTACAGCAGCGGCGTGTAGGCCAGCTCGTCGTCGCTCGGATGCTCGAGGCGCCGCTGCACCGAGCGCACGGTGCGATCGTCGAAGCGCACCTTCAGGCCCAGCGTGCGTCCGGCGAGCCCTTTGCGGCGCAGCCGCCGGCCGACCTTCGCGGCCATGGTGGCGATGGCGGCCTCCACCTCGTCGCGCTCGGTGAGGTCCACGGCGAACGTCGTCTCGTTCGACACCGACTTCACCGGGTCGTCCGTGACGACGGGCGCGTCGTCGCCCCCGTTCGCCCGCACGTGCATGACGTGCCCGTTTTTCCCGAACAGGCGCAGCAACAGGGCCTCGTCGGCGTCGGCCAGATCGCCCAGCGTCTCGATGCCGCGGCTTTTGAGCTTCTGCTCGGCCGCCGCGCCTATGCCGCTCATCGTGCGCACGGGCAAGGGAGCCAGGAAGCTGCGCTCGCGCCCCGGATACACCACCGTCAAGCCGCGCGGCTTGTCCATGTCCGAGGCTATCTTCGCGATCGTTTTCGACGTGCCCACGCCGATGGAGCACGTCACGCCCAGCTTCTCGACGCGCTGCTGGATGCGGCGCGCCACCTGGACGGGATGCTCGCGGTTCACCGGCGTGGGGCTCACGTCGCAGAACGCCTCGTCGATGCTCACCTGCTGCACGTGGGGCGTCTCCGAGCGCAGGATGTCCATGATGGCGTTCGACATCTCGCGGTAGCGGTCGAAATGCCCGCGCGTCCAAATGCCCTCCGGGCACAGGCGCTCGGCCGTGGAGGCGGGCATGGCGCTGTGCACCCCGAAGCGCCGCGCCTCGTAGGACGCGGTGGAAACCACGCCGTGCTTGTCCGCGTCGCCGCCCACGATCACGGGCTTGCCGCGCCAGGCCGGATGGTCCAGCTGCTCTACCGAAGCGAAGAACGCGTCCAAGTCCACCAGCAGGATGGCCGGACCCTCCCACGCCTCGAGCGGAAGGAGGTCGTCCGAGGCGGCGGCTCCGCGCGCGCTAGGGCCTCCGGCGGCTGCGCCGGACGGCAAAGCGCCTGGAACGGGCGCGTCGGTCTGCGGGAATTCTTCTTTCATTGCGCGAATTAGTCTACCATGCCGGGCACGGCCGTTGGAAACTTGTGCTAGGATAATCATTTCCCCGCTATCTCCGCGCGTCCGCTGCGGACGGGGAGCTAACATATATACGGCCGCGCTTGAATCTGCCACCTGCTGAAACGTCCCCCCAGATTCCCCTCAAGCCCACAGCGGTCCGCATAAGGGAAGAGACGGGAAGGAGAGACGAGGATGTCGAAAGGATGCGATGCGGCGCCCGGCGTGCGCGCCGCGGTCACCGCGCTGCCTGAGCAGCTGCTCTCCCCGCCTTACGAGCTTCGCACCGAGATGAACTGGATAGACTTCTCGGGAACCGCCAACCCGCTGGGCACCCCGCCCTCGTTCATCCGCGCCATGGAGGCCGCGCTCGCCGCCGGCGAGCTGAACTACTCCCCCGACCGCGAGGCGCACACGCTGCGCAGCGCGCTGGCGCGACAGCACGGCATGTCCGTGGAGTCGTTCCTGGTGGGATCCACCGTGGGCGACATGGTGCGCGCCGTGGCGCAAACCTACCAGCCCTGCACCGTGGGCGTGGCCGTGCCGGGGCCGGTCGAGTACGCGCTGGCAGCCGGCAACGCCGGGCACCGCGTCGTGGAGATCACGAGCCCTGCGGGCTTCGTCATGCCCGACCCCGCGTCGGCGGCCCGCCACGGCGTCCTCTTCGACGCGGCGGTGCTGGCCAACCCGGGCTATCCCACGAGCCGCCTGCTGCCGCTCCCCACGTTGCTGGCTTATCTGGACGCGTGCACGTGGGTCGTCGTGGACGAGCGGTCCATCGAGCTCACGCTGGGCGGCGAGAGCGTGGCGCCGCTGGTGAAGGAGCATCGCAACCTCGTGGTCGTGCGCTCGTTCTGCGAGCCGTACGCCATGCCGGGCATACCCATCAGCTACTGCGTGGCGCACCCCGACACCATCGCGCAGATCGCGCGCTTCTACGACAGCTCGGGCGTTCCGATGTTCGCCGAGGTGCTGGGCGAGCTCGCCTTGGCGGAAGCCGAGCACCTGGAGCGCACGCGCGAGTTCTTGGACTCCGAGATACCGTGGATGCAGTGCATGCTCAGCCTGGTGCCGGGCATCGACATATTCCCCGCCGAGGCCAACTACGTCATGTGCGCGTTCGACCACGGGCCCGATCTGAACCTGGGCGTGGAGAGCACCGAGGAGCTGGCCGCGCGCCTGCAGCTGGCCGGGTTCCTCATCCGCAAGCTGCAGGGCACGCCGGGCCTCTCCAACGGGAAGTACTTCTGCGTTGCCGTGCGCACGCGCGAGGACAACGAGAAGCTCATCGCCGCCCTGCGCGAGATCATCGTGGGGTGCTAGGGGCCTACTCGATGCCCGTGACCTCGTAGTCGGCGTCCACGACGGCCGCTTTCAGCGCCTCGTCGGGCACGTCGTGCGACAGCTTCGCGGTGGCGGTGCCCGCGTCGAGGTCGACCACGGCCTCCTCCACGCCTTCCACGCCCTCGAGCGCCTTCTTCACGCGCTTGACGCAGTGCTCGCACATCATGCCCTCCACGTGCAGGGTCTTCTCCATGACGATCTCCTTTCCTTCCGGCGCCTTCGCGCCGATCGGTTCCGATTCAGTACGGGGCTCTGCCGCGTCCGGGGCGGCGTCGAGCGCCTTATCAGCCGCAGGTTCGGCGCTAGCGCCGACAGCCGAGAACCTGGGCTTCCAGCCGCGCAGGCGCAGCGCGTTGCTCACCACGCACACCGAGCTCAGGGACATGGCGGCCGCAGCGATCATGGGGTTCAGGTTCACGCCCATGAACGCCAGCGCGCCGGCGGCCACGGGAATGCACACAGCGTTGTAGAACAGCGCCCAGAACAGGTTCTGCTTGATGTTGCGCATGGTGGCGCGCGACAGCTGGATGGCCGCCGGCACGTCCATGAGGTCGCTTCTCATGAGCACGACGTCGGCGCTTTCGATGGCCACGTCGGTGCCGGCGCCGATGGCGATGCCGATGTCGGCGCGCGCGAGGGCCGGCGCGTCGTTGATGCCGTCGCCCACCATGGCCACGCGCCCGGCCTGCGCCAGGCGGCGAATCTCGCGCTCCTTGCCCTCCGGCAGCACGCCGGCGATGACCTCGTCCACGCCCACCTCGCGCTGGATGGCGGCCGCGGTGAGCTCGTTGTCGCCCGTGAGCATGACCGTGCGCACGCCCATGGCGCGCAGCTCGCAGACGGCGGCTCGGCTCGTGGGCTTCACCGTGTCGGCCACGGCGATCACGCCGAGCAGCCTGCCGTCGGCGGCGAAGAACAGCGGCGTCTTGCCGTCGGCCGCTAGCTCGCGGGCGGTTGCCGCAAGGTCGCCCGCGTCGACGCCGCGCGACCCCATCATGCGCAGGTTGCCGGCGAACACGGGAACGTCGTCGACGAGCGCCGCGATGCCCTCGCCCGGAACCTGCTTGAAGTCCTCGACCAGCAGGGGGTACGCCCCTCGCTCGCGGGCGTAGGCGCACACCGCGCGCGCCAGCGGATGCTCCGAGCGGCCCTCGACGGACACCGCCGCCTCCAGCAGGCGCTCCTCCGCCACGCCCGGCGCCGGCGCCACGTCGGTCACGCTCGGCGCGCCCTCGGTCACAGTGCCGGTTTTGTCGAGCACGACGGTTTTCACGTTGTGCGCGCCCTCCAGCGCCTCGGCCGACTTCACCAGGATGCCGTTCTTCGCGCCGCGCCCGGTACCCACCATGATGGCCGTAGGCGTGGCCAGCCCGAGCGCGCACGGGCACGAGATCACGAGCACCGAGATGGCGTGCGACAGGGCCGTTTCCAAACCCGTGCCCAGCACCATCCAAATGGCGAACGTGGCCAGCGCGATGACGATGACGATGGGCACGAACACGCCGCTTATGCGGTCGGCTATCTTCTCGATGGGGGCCTTGGAGCTGGTGGCGTCGTCCACGAGACGGATGATGCTCGCCAACGTGGTGTCGTCGCCCACGCGCGTGGCCCGCATGGTGAAGTACCCCGTGCGGTTCACCGTGGCGCCCGTGACCGGATCGCCCGCCGCCTTGTCCACCGGCACCGACTCGCCGGTGATAGCCGACTCGTCCACCGAGCCCGAGCCCTCCACCACCACGCCGTCAACCGGCACGCCCTCGCCGGCGCGCACGGCCAGCACGTCGCCTTCGCGCACGTCGTCGGCCAGGATCTGCTCTTCGGAGCCGTCCTCGCCCACGCGCACGGCCGTCTTGGGCGCCAGGTCCATGAGCGAGGCGATGGCGTCGGTCGTGCGGCCCTTCGCGCGCGCCTCGAAGTACTTGCCCAAGGTGATGAGCGTGAGGATCATGGCGGCGCTCTCGAAGTACAGGTCCATGCCCGCCACATGCGCCGCGTGCACGTCGCCCGCGCCGAGCGCGAAGGCGATGCGGTACATCGCGTACACGCCGTACACCGTGGCGGCGGTCGACCCCAGCGCGATGAGCGAGTCCATGTTGGGCGAGCCGTGGAAGAGCGTCTTGAAGCCCACGCGGAAGAACTTGAAGTTCACGAACACCACCGGCGCGAGCAGCAGCAGCTGCGTGAGCGCGAACGCCATGATGTTGCGCTCGTCCGCGAGGAACGCCGGCAGCGGCCAACCGAACATGTGGCCCATGGAGATGTAGAACAAGGGAACGGTGAAGACGAACGACACGATGAGCCTCATCTTCACCTGCTTGGCCTCGGCAGCCGCCGCGCTCACCGGAGACGCCGCGCCTGCGGCCCGCGGCGCGGTCCCGCCGGACGCCGCGCCTTTCGCCGCGCGCGGAACGGCACCGTAGCCGGCCTTGTCCACGGCCGCGCTCACGGCGTCGAGCGTGCCGGGCGCGCCGTCGTAGTCGATCTCCATGCTGTTCTTCAGCAGGTTCACCGCGGCATGGTTCACGCCGGGCACCGCCCCCGCCGTCTTCTCGACGCGCGCCGAGCACGCCGCGCACGTCATGCCCGTCACATCGAACGTCTGCTTCATCGTTGTCCTTTCCAGCGGCCCAAGCAAGCACAATGCCTGGTTCGCCATCCTGAGCGAGCGCAGCACCCGAATGTCATCCTGAGCGAGCGCAGCGAGTCGAAGGATCCCGTGCGGCGCCAGCTACACCTCTTCCCGCTGTCACCGCGCGGGATCCTTCGGCTCCGCACCCTCGATGCTCCGCCCAGGATGACATACGGGCGCTGCGGCGTTGGCTAGCGCGAGAACTTCTTCATCAGCTGCATGACCTCGTCCACGACCTCCACGTTGCCGCGCTGGATCTGCTCGACCACGCACGTTTCCAGATGGTTCTGCAGAAGCTTGCTCGACACGCTGTGGACGGCGCTCTCCGCCGCGGCCAGCTGCGTGAGCACGTCGCCGCAGTAGCGGTTGTCGTCGAGCATGGCCTTCACCCCGTTGAGCTGGCCGATCACGCGGTTGAGCCGCTTTTGCAGATCGGCCTGGAGCGCCTGGTCGCGCGGCGTTTCCTTGTGTCGGCACGCGCATGATGCGCCCGTGCACTCGCCCGTCTCCGTCATGGTCGCCCCCTTCGGTATCCACCTATACCCCTAGAGGGTATCAACGGCTGCTAGTATATACCCCTTGGGGGTATTGTCAAGCACTCTTTGCCAGAACGTTGAGGCAACGTCACGCGAAAGGCGCGCCGCAGCATGCGGAATTCTGCCGCCCTTTGGGGCAGGGACGCCGATTCGGCGCGGACGAATGGTAGAATTGCCCGCCAACCGATCGAAGGGAAACGTCGTGACCACCGTCGAATCAGTGAAGGACGTCAAAGAGAGCAAGCCCAGCGTGCAGGTGGCCGTGATCTCGATGCTCCTGCTGCCCCTCGTGGGCGTGTGCTGCCTGCTGTTCCCGGAATTCGCGGAGGAGGCGCTTCCATGGTACCTGGGCGTGCCCATGGTGCTCTCGTCCGTGGGCAGCATCGTGGCGGTCGTGCGCGAGCGCGACGCCGACGCGGGCCGGTCGAGCATGGGGTCGGCCATCGTGCTGTGCGTGCTCGGCCTGGTCATCATCGTGCACGGGGCGAACTCCACCATGTTCATCGGCATCGTGTGGGGCCTGCTCGGGCTGTTCAAGGCGGCACGGGAATTCGACGACATATTCTCCGACATCAAGCACCGGAAGCCCTTCGTCGTCGCGCTCGCCTTCTGCGTGTTCCAGCTCGTGCTGGCCGTGCTGCTCGTCGTGAACCCGTTCGCGAACTTGGAGCATCACCTTATCCTGCTGGGCATCGAGCTCATCGTGTACCCCTTCAAGCTGCACCGCAAGCACGGCAAACTGAGGATAGAGGCCGAGGCGTAGCGACATGGCGCGCCGAGCGCGAAGGGAGTTGAGCACAGCAGCGGCTCTTCCGAATACGCCGATCCCTCGAGCTGGCAGTGCGACCCCGAACGGACTCGCACTGCCAGCTCGGTAAAAGGCACGTGCCGCCTCGCCTCTTGACGTCGCTCGGCAGGTGTATAGCCGACCAGAGCAGGGCTTGCCCGTCCGTGGCTAGAGTACCTCGCCGCGCGTCGAGATGACGGCGACCTCGAAGGGCACGTCCTTCCCGCTGCGGGCGAGCGCGGTGCGGGCCGCCTGCTCGAGGCCGCCGCAGCACGGCACCTCCATGCGCGCGACGGTGACCGACGCCACGTCGTTGCACGCGAACACCTCGGCCAGCTTGTCCGCGTAGTCGACGCCGTCGAGCTTGGGGCACCCGATCACAGTGGTCCTCCCATGCATAAAGCTGCGGTGGAAGTCGGCGCAGGCGAACGCGGTGCAGTCGGCCGCCACGAGCACGTGGGCTCCCGCGAAGTACGGCGCCTGCACTGGCACGAGCTTGATCTCCACCGGCCATTGGGCCAACTCCGACGCGGAACGGCCGCCTTCGCCTTCGACCGCCGTCTCGATCTTTGGCGCTGTTGTGGTTTTCGCCGCCGCATCCTCTTCGGCGAAGAAGCGCGAAAGCGATCCCGGGCACCCGCCCGCCAGCCGATCCCCCTGCGCGCGCTTCGCCGCGAGCACCGCCTCTTCGTCGTAGGCGGCCGCCTCGCGCTCCACGAACGAGATGGCTCCGACCGGGCACGCGGGCAGGCAATCGCCGAGCCCGTCGCAGTAGTCGTCGCGTAGAAGCCGCGCCTTTCCGTCCACCAGCCCGATGGCTCCCTCATGGCACGCGCTCACGCAGAGGCCGCACCCGTCGCACACCTCGGCGTCTATCTTTACAATCGTGCGGATCATAACCGCTCCCTTCGCAGTGCCCTCGTTCATCCAGCACCGACGTTGCCGCCCGGCACCTTCACCCAACGTATCGACGAAAGCCTAACAGGGCGGCAGTTCCCTTTCTGTTGCATTTACAACAGAACCATCAACTTCTTCCTTTTCGCGCTCGTCCTTCCACAATCAAAAATTCATGCTCCTTTTTGTATTATCGGTTTGGGATCGCCGGACGCTTGCGACCGCAAACCTTAATCGCCGTTGTTTCACGTGAAACATTTGTTCGTTGTTATGTTCGCTACGAAAGCTTTCGAAAATCGAAATAGTCACTCAGTGAATCGTTTTCTCATGCTGAAAAATTGAATTTCGGGAACGGGAGAAAAAATCATGTGAAAGCGTGCGAAAACATGCCTCTCCCCTCTTGACAGTCCGATCGCTCTCCCTATACTTATGAACAGTTGTTCATATGATAAGAGGATGCAAAAATGGGATCGAAGAAAACGAATCGAAGCGAGCAGACGACCGAGCAAGCCGCGCACGACCACGGTTGCGCATGCGGCAGCGCGGAGCACCTCTCGCCCGACCAGCCGCCCGAGGCCCTGCCCGACGAGGAGCTGCTCTACGACTTGGCCGACCTGTTCAAAGTGTTCGGCGACACCACGCGCATCAAGATCCTCTACGCCCTCATGGGCACGGAGCGGTGCGTGGCCGACATCGCCGAGCTCATCGGCGCCACCCAGAGCGCCGTGTCGCACCAGCTGCGCACCCTCAAGCAGGCGCGCCTCGTGAAGTTCCAGCGCGACGGCAAGAACGTCATCTACTCGCTGTCGGACGACCATGTGTACACCATGCTCGCCCAAGGCCTCACCCACATCTGCGAGTAGCCCCTCTCCGTCGCCCGGGAACGCGAAATCGGGCAAGACGCCACAGCCACCGTTGCCGATGCGGTGCCCGACAGCTTACGAACCTTACGTTGAAAGGAAGAACCATGCGCAAGTCCTTCAAACTCCAAGACCTCGATTGCGCGAACTGCGCCGCCAAAATGGAGAGTGGCATCAACGGCATCGACGGCGTGAAGAGCGCCTCCATCAGCTTTATGACGCAGAAGCTGGTGCTCGAGGCCGACGACGAGCGCTTCGACGCCGTGCTCGACGAGGCGCAGCGCATCTGCGCGAAGTACGAGCCCGATTGCGTCATCGTCCACTAAATCCAGCATAACCCCGTAGCGCCCCTTCGTTCGAGCGAACGCACGAGGTTGCCGCTTCGGGCGAGCGCTGCTCCAGATTGTCATCCTGGGCAGAGCGCGAAGCGGGTGCGAAGGAAGCCGGAAGCCCGCCGTTGTCATCCCGAGCGAGCGTAGGATTTGACAGTCCGGTGGACTGTCGAGCTCTCGAGCACACGGAGAGAGCGCAGGAAGACCCCCCGCGAAGCAGGGACGAAGGGTCTTCAATAAAAGGAAGCCTCCCGCTGCCGAAGATCCTTCGACTCCGCGTTTCGCGCTCCGCTCAGGATGACAAACCGGAGCGTTCTGCCCAGGATGGCAACCTGGCGCACTGTACAAACCCCGAAAACAAGCAAGGTTGAAACCTATGAACAAGAAACAGAAACGCACGAGGAACCGCATCCTCCTCTCCATCGCGCTGTTCGTCGTCGTGTACGTCGTGGCGGAGCTGATGCCGCTGTCGACGTGGCTCGGCAGCGAGACGGCGGCGCTGTGGGCGGAGTTCGCGCTGTTCCTCGTCCCCTACCTCATCGCCGGCTACGACGTGCTGCTGCGCGCGGCGAAGAACATCGGCCACGGCCAGGTGTTCGACGAGAACTTCCTCATGAGCGTGGCCACCATCGGCGCGTTCGCGCTGGTGCTGTTCCCCGACAGCGACCCGCACATGGCCGAAGGCGCGGCCGTCATGCTGTTCTACCAGGTGGGCGAGCTGTTCCAAAGCTACGCCGTGGGCAAGAGCCGCAAATCCATCGCCGACATGATGGACATCGCGCCCGACTTCGCCAACGTGGAGCGCGACGGGCAGCTCGTGCAGGTGGACCCCTACGAAGTGGCCGTGGGCGACGAGATCCGCGTCTTGGCCGGCGAACGCGTTCCGCTCGACGGCGTGGTGCTTTCCGGCACGTCCCAGCTGGACACCGCGGCCCTCACCGGCGAATCGGTGCCGCGCGAGGTGCGCGAGGGCGACGAGATCATCTCCGGCTGCGTCAACATGACCGGCCTCATCACCGTGCGCGTGACCAAGCCCTTCGGCGAGTCCACCGTGAGCCGCATCCTCGAGCTCGTGGAGAACGCGGCCGAGAAAAAGGCCAAGACCGAGAACTTCATCACCCGCTTCGCGCGCTACTACACCCCGGCCGTGGTAGGCATCGCAGTGCTCCTGGCCGTCGTGCCGCCGCTGCTGCTGGGCCAGAGCTGGTCGGAATGGGTGCAGCGCGGGCTCATCTTCCTCGTGGTGTCGTGCCCGTGCGCGCTCGTCATCAGCGTGCCGCTGTCGTTCTTCGGCGGCATCGGAGGCGCTTCGCGCCTGGGCATCCTCGTGAAGGGCAGCAACTACCTGGAGACGCTGGCCGGCACCGAGACCGTGGTGTTCGACAAGACCGGCACGCTCACCGACGGCTCGTTCAACGTGGTGGCCGTGCACCCGCAGGCCGACATCGACCCCGACCGCCTGCTGTCCATCGCCGCGCACGCCGAGGCGTACTCGAACCATCCTATCGCGCTGTCGGTGAAGCAGGCGTACTCGGGGCCCATCGACCAGCAACGCATCGACGAGGTCGAGGAGCAGAGCGGCCACGGCGTGCGCGCGAAGATCGACGAGCACGTGGTGCTGGTGGGCAACGACAAGCTCATGAACGCGTGCGGCGTGGGCTGTCGCGAGTGCGAGCTGACCGGCACCATCCTGCACGTGTCACTGGACGGCGAGTACATCGGGCACATCGTCATCGCCGACGTCGTCAAGCCCGACGCGGCCGAAGCCGTCGCCGCGCTGCGGGCCGCGGGCGTGAAGAAGACCGTCATGCTCACCGGCGACCGCGCCGACGTGGCCGCCGCCGTGGCCAACGAGCTGGGTCTCGACGAGTTCCGCGCGCAGCTGCTGCCGCAGGACAAGGTGGCCGAGGTGGAGAAGCTGCTGGAGGAGACGCACGCGCATGGAACCGGAAAGGGCAAGCTCGCGTTCGTGGGCGACGGCATCAACGACGCGCCCGTGCTGACGCGCGCCGACATCGGCATCGCCATGGGCGCGATGGGCTCGGACGCGGCCATCGAGGCGGCCGACGTGGTGCTCATGGACGACAAGCCGTCCAACATCGCCCGCGCTATCGGCATCGCTCGCAAGACCATGGGCATCGTGTGGCAGAACATCGTGTTCGCCCTCGGCATCAAGGCCCTGGTGCTGGTGCTGGCGGCTGTGGGCATCGCCAACATGTGGCTGGCCGTGTTCGCCGACGTGGGCGTGGCCGTGATCGCCATCCTGAACGCCATGAGGGCGATGAACGTGAGGAAGTAGACGTCGTCCGCAAACAACCGGACTCCCGCGCCGCCCCCGAGGGGCGGCGCGGCGCATTCCCGGCCCGCAGCAGTGCATTGTCGCCCGAAACGGTCGTTTTTGGCGGTGAAAACGACCGTTTCGGGCGACAATGTTTATGAAGCGGAGCGCCCGCGCCTCGCCCTAGTGAACGAGGCGCGGGCGCGCGACAATCGGCGGATAGTGCCGATATCAGCGGTTCTCGATGTGCCCGATGTTCTTCAGCTCGATGTTGATAAGGCCGTTCGGGCCGCTCACGAATTCGATGAAGTCAGGGTTCTCGCCGTACTCGGCCGGGAACGTGATATCGATGCCCGTGTCGGTGCGTATCTTGTGGCTCTTCGCCACGCGCTTGGCCACGTTCTTCTCCACGACCACGCGCTCGGGCAGCGCCTCGTCGGCGAGCGCCTGCTCGAAGCGCTTCTGCAACGGCTCGTCCTCGAACACCTCCTCGCCCAGGTCCCACGGGGCCAACTCGTCGGACTCGTCGGCGTTCTCGGCCACGTAGGCCTTCGCCTTCGACACCGCCACAGCCGTGTTCGCGCCGTACTCCTCGGCCACTTCCTCCACCAGGCGCGCGACCGTGTCGAACACCTCTTTGCTGGACGCCTCCATCGAGCATTGCAGCAAACCATCGGGAATGAGCCAACGGTTCTCGCCCGCGATGGCGCGCTCCTTGTCGCTAAACGACACCGCGAGGGTCTTCGACTCGATGACCGCGAACGACGCCACCTTCTGCGACGGGTTCGGCAGGATGGCGTGATGGCGCGCGACGTCCACGCGCTGCGCGCCGCTCTCGCCGTAGCCGACCTCGTGCATGTAGGCTTGCTTGGCCTCCAGCAGCATGAACGCGAAGTAACGCTTGCCCTCGCCGCGATACGCCGCCTCGGCCTCGTCGTCGTCCATCTCGCGCACCGTGTTGTCGGGATCGTCCTCGAAGTCCACCACCAGCAGGTCGGCCGACTCGGTCTTCTCCATGCGTCCCAGCTCGCCGACGATGAACTCGGCCACCTGGACGGACAGGTCCACGAACTCGCGCTGCCCGCGGAAATAGCTTCGCAGCTCCTCGGCGAACATGCTGTTCTCGGCGAACTCGCCGCGCTTGCTGTCGATGTTGCCGAGCGCCTTCTTCGCATGGCTCGTCACGTAGCGTTTCGCGTTCTTGCTCGACAGGTCGAGCTCTTCCTGGGCGTACACGTTGACGCACGACACGAAGTCGAACACGTGCAGGATCGCGTGGTTTATTTTCATGAAGCATCTCCGCTGTTCGGTTGTCGGGGAACGATTGCGAATGATCAGGATACCGGAAGAGGGCGCGCATCGCCGCGAAGATCGGAGAATCCCCAGATGCGTCTCCCGAAGCCGCCCGCCTCGCCGCGCCCTTGCGGGAACCGCCCGTTTCGCGCGGAAAGCGGGCCTGCCGCGACAGCGAACCCCTGCGACAGCAGGCCCGGCGCGCATTCAGACGAGTTCTTCGTCCTCCTCGAAGCCCCACAGGCGCACCTCGGGTTCCAGGCTCACGCCCGCGCGCTCGCGCACGCGATCCTGCACGTCGGCGATAAGGCGGCGCACGTCGGCGGCCGTGGCGCCGCCCGCGTTCACCACGAATCCCGTGTGCTTTTCCGACACCTGCGCGCCGCCCACACGGTAGCCGCGCAGACCCGCCTCCTGCACGAGCTGGCCCACGAAGCGCCCCTCGGGGCGCTTGAACGTGCTGCCGGCGCTGGGCAGGTCGAGCGGCTGCTTCTCCTCGCGACGGCGCGCCAAGTCGTCCATGCGTTCCTGAACGGCACGCGGATCGTCGCGTCGGAGGGACAGCGTGACCGCCAACACGACGTAGCCCGCCTCGTCCATCATGGAATGCCGGTACGACCACGCGGCGCGCTCGGCGTCCACGTCCACCGTCTCGCCCTCGGGCGTGAGGCAGCGGGCCGACACGCACACGTCCTTGAACTCGCCGCCGTAGGCACCCGCGTTCATGATGGCGGCGCCGCCCACGGTTCCCGGGATGCCGCAGGCGAACTCGTAGCCGGAGAGCCCCGCCGCGCAGGCGGCGCGGGCGACCTCGGCGTTCGAGCATCCGGCCTGTGCCCGCACGACGGTGCCGTCCACCTCGAGCGCCGAAAGGTTGTCCGCCAGGCGCACCACCACGCCGTCCACGCCGCCGTCGGCCGCGAGCACGTCGCTCCCCAGGCCCAGCACGCGGAAGCCCGCGCCCGCACGGCGACAGGCGGCCGCGACGGCGCACACCTCGTCCTCGCTGCGCGGCTCCACGCAGCACGCGGCCGGCCCGCCGATGCGGAACGTGGTGAGCTCCGCCAGCGGCACGCCGCAGCGCACGGCGTCATCGCCCACGATGGCTCGCAGCTCTTGGAGAAGTTCGGCTTCCATGGGGTTCGTCCTTTCAGGTAGCGGCTTTCGTTCGAAGATACGGCCGGGAGGCTTCCGTGCGCTTGCCGCGCGGGAAAAGCGATTGCGCATCGCCGCGCCGGGCGGTCGGCTGGCCTCCCCTACGGTTGCGGTCGGCGGGTCGCCCTCCTCCTACGGCTTCTTGCGGTTCAGCTCGTACAGGCGGTGCAGGCCGCGCAGGGTGAGCGTGTCGTCGGCGCGCGCCTCGTGGGCGAGCAGCGCCGCCATGGCGGCCGCGTCGGCGCCCGTCACCACCACCTCGGCCTCGCATCCCAGCTCCGCCTCCACCTTGTCCACGAGCCCGTCGATGCGCGCCACCTCGCCCATCACCACGCCGGCCTGCACGGCTTCGCGCGTGGACGTGCCGATAACCGACGTCGGCGCCTTCAACTCCACGTGCGGCAGGCGCGCGGCGGCCTGCGCGAGCGCCTTCGCGCCCAGCGCCAGCCCCGGCGCGATGATGCCGCCCCTGAACGTGCCTTCGGCGTCGATCACCTCGAAGTTCGTCGTCGTGCCCAAGTCCACCACCACGAGCGGCCCGCCGTAGTCCGCGAGCGCCGCCGCCAGGTCGGCCACCCGGTCGGGCCCCACCTCGGCGGGATCGCGATAGCGCATCTTGATGCCGGTCTTGAGGCCGGGGCCCACCACGAGCGGCCGCCGTCCGCATTCAGCCAGCAAGGCCGACGCCCATACGCCCGTGAGGTCGGGCACCACGCACGACACGATGGAGTCGCCCGCTCGAAGCGGGGGCTCCCCGCCCGTAGCCCGCCGCTCGAGCGCGTCGTGGAAGCCCGCGACCACAAGGCGCGCCTCGTCGATCGTCAGATGCTCGGGCGTGGTGACCTCCCAGGTGGCCGCGAGCCCGTCGTCCGCGAACAGTCCCAGCCGCGTGACGGTGTTGCCCACGTCAACCGCCAGCATTCCGACCGCTTCCCGCGCTTCAGCCTCCATACCGCCTCCCGCCTTCCACGTCACGCACCGTCGAACCGGTGCGAAACGCCCTTTTTTACCCAATACCGTGAAATTAACGATGTTCTCCGACGTTCGACCCGATTATACTGTACCCGTCTCACCAGTAACCCGACTTCCCGAAGAGAGGGGAAGCGGATATACGAGAAGGAGCAGACCATGCAAGCCTTGAAAGGGCAATTGACCCTGCGCGGCGTCGCCATCGGGTGCGTCGGCTGCGCGATCATCACCGCGGCGTCGGTTTACACGGCCCTCAAGATGGGGGCGCTTCCCTGGCCCATCGTGTTCGCCGCCATCATCTCCCTGTTCTTCCTGAAAGCGCTCGGCCACGGCAAGGCCAACCTCAACGAGGCGAACGTCACGCACACCGTCATGAGCGCGGGCGCCATGGTGGCAGGCGGCCTGGCGTTCACCATACCCGGCATTTGGATGCTGGGCTACGCCGACGAGGTCGGCTGGTTCGAGATGCTCCTCGTGGCCGTCTCGGGCGTCATCCTGGGCCTCGTGTGCACCGCGCTTCTGCGCCGCCACTTCATCGAGGATGCCGAATTGGAGTATCCCATCGGAGAGGCGGCCGCGCAGACCCTCATCGCGGGCAACTCCGGCGGCAAGACCGGATGGAAGCTGTTCGGGTCGATGGGCTTCGCCGGCGTGTTCACGGCGCTGCGCGACTTCTTCGGCGTGATACCGGCCATGCTCTTCGGCAACGCCGCCATCCCCGGCGTGGCGTTCGGCGTGTACCTCTCCCCCATGCTCCTGGCCGTGGGCTTCCTTGTGGGCACGGGCGCCGTGGTCGTGTGGTTCGCCGGCGCGCTGTTCGCGAACTTCGGCATCGTCGTGGGCGGCTCGGCCGCGGGCCTCTGGGACGTGGCGTCCGCGCAGGGCATCGTATCGAGCCTCGGCATGGGCGTGATGATGGGCGCGGGGCTGGGCGTCATCTTCAAGAACATCCTGCCCAAGGCGTGGCGCATGCTGCGCGACGCCCGCAGCTCGAACGCGTTCGGCCTCACTGCTGCCAGCACCCTGGGCACGCGCGCGAGCGGCGCGAAGGACGGACGTATGCGCTTCGGCAGCTTCCGCGTCACCGCCGGGCTGGCTGCGCTGACCGTGGCCGCGGTCGCACTCATCGCCTGCTTCGGCCTGCAGCTGGGCCCCGTGCCGGCTGTCATCGTGGTGCTGCTGGCCTTCGTCGCGACAGCCATGAGCGCGCAGAGCGTCGGCCAGACAGGCATCGACCCCATGGAGATCTTCGGGCTCATCGTGCTTCTGGCCGTGGCCGCCACCTCGAGCGTGCCGCAGGTGCAGCTGTTCTTCGTGGCGGGCATCGTGGCCGTGGCGTGCGGTTTGGCCGGCGACGTGATGAACGACTTCCACGCCGGGCACGTGCTGGGAACGAACCCGAAGGCCCAGTGGATCGGCCAGGCCATCGGCGCCGTGCTGGGCGCGTTCGTGGCCGTGGCCGTCATGGCCGTGCTCGTGAGCGCCTACGGCCCCGAGTCGTTCGGCCCCACGGCATCGTTCGTGTCGGCGCAGGCATCCGTCGTGGCAACCATGGTGTCGGGCATCCCCTCGGTGCCGGCGTTCGGCATCGGGCTCGCGGCGGGCTTCGTCCTGTACCTGGTCGGCTTCCCGGCGATGATGCTGGGCTTGGGTATCTACCTGCCCTTCTACATGTCGCTGACCGCGTTTCTGGGCGCGATGGCGAAGGTCGCCTACGACGCCGTGTGCAAGCTGCGCCGCCGCGGCCTCGCAACCGAGGAGGCCGCATCCAAAGCGAAGGCGCAGGGCGAGACCGGCCTCGTCGTGTCGAGCGGCCTCTTGGGCGGCGAGTCCATCGTCGGCGTGCTGGTGGCCCTGGCCGCTGTGTTCATGGGCATGGGAGCGTGAATTCCGGCGCGATGCGGGTGTGCCGGCGCCCGCATCGCGTGCCCCCGCTCTTGTCCCGCGTCGCGTTTCCCCGCTGGCAAACGCCCGGTTCCGCGCGTTTCATGGTACTATGCTGAACGGGACGAAGCACCTCCGCCGTGCCGTCGTCCGAAGCGACCGACACCGTCACGGAGGATTCATGGAGCAGATCATCATCCTGTGCGCCGCGCTGTCCGCGGGCATCGCATGCGGCGTCGGCTGCGGAGGCATCAAGTACCGCCTGAACAGGAACCGCGATTACCCCGAGGAAAAAGTAACCGCGTATCGAAAGCTGTGGAAGACGGGGTCCGTCGTCATGCGCTTCGTTACAGGAACGGTTCTCGCGCTCGGCCTCATCTGGTGCGCGGGATTCCTGGTCATCGGAGCGCTCTACCCCGACCAGGCCGACTACGCGAACAACATGTCTGAGCTCATCGTGGGCGTGCTCACCGTCGTCTCCATCATATTCGCCTTCTACGAGTTCGTGCGCCGCAAATAACGCGAGCGTTCGCTCTGTCAGACTAGATTGCTAATCTGTCGCCCGAAAGCCTCGGTTTCCCAATAAAAAACGAGGCTTTCGGGCGACAATTGCTAGCCGGTTGCGCGAATGGGCTCATCGGACAACGAGCACACGGTGAAAATATGGGCCGAGACCGAACGAGAACGTGCCAAACGCCTTTCGATACGGGCGTCTTCCTCGCTTCGAGGAAGACCGTACCGGTCCAGAAGCTCGACGAAGCGACTCGCATTCGTCACATCCTGATACGTGAACCTCACGATCGGCATGCCGTACAAGGTGAGCTGGGCCTCTCGATGCCGTTCGTCGGCAAGCGCCCGCAGCGAGGAGCGACCGCCCAACAGAGCCTCGTCCTCGTACTTCTGCATGCCGTCGAATTCACCAAGCACCATGCTGCCGTCCAACCGGGTCCAAAGGAAGTCGACGCGGAAAAAGCGCTGCGGGCTCAGCGGCTGCGGCAAGGTGACCTGGAGCTCCGGAAGCGCGAAGCCTTCTCGGATCATTACCGCTCGCGCGATGGACTCGCCGCCGCTTTCGCTACGGGCGTCGGCGTAGCGCATCGTCCTGATAGCATGGGCCTTGCCCGGACAACTACCGCCGATGCGCTCGAAACGACGGACGAACGAGCTTGACGACGTCCTGCTCACGCGCAGCGCCCCGTCCGCGATTGCCAAGGCTTGCGGGAAATCAGTCGTGCGCATGCAGTCGAAAACCGTCCTTGCCAAAGGCGTCACGCGAAAACCGCGTACGACAGCGAACTCTTCGTCGTCGATGACATGCCATTGGACATCCCTTGATTTCGCGTTGCGGTTGCCGCGCGTCGTCGCAACGTGGACGACGTCCATTTCCCCATACGAGACCGGCAAGCCTAACGCAACCGCAGCCGATTCACGGCAGAACGTCCAATCGGGATGCAGGCTCTGCAGGGTGCGCATGACATGCAGCATGCGCTGCGGCTTTGAAAGGGAATTCCAATACGGAGCGCGCACGTACATGCCCCGGACAGGTTTGATCGCTTCTCCACGTTCGATCCGACGCCGCAGAACATCGCGAACGCGCCGAGATGGCGCAACGAGGCACATTCCCATGCGTTCGGCCCTCAAAAAGAGCCGAGCCATTTCAATATCGTTGGATTTCGTCACGCATCACCGCCGTCCGCCCGTCTCGCCTCTCTCCATTATCCCACGAAAGACGAGCAGCCCGAAAAAGCATGACAATCCCGCGTGCAATAACCATTGTCGCCCGAAAGCCGCGGTTTTTCTCGGAAAAACGAGGCTTTCGGGCGACAATGCGCACCGTCGAACGCATGCGGAGCGGGACGCGAGCGTCCACGCCCCGCATGCGCCCTAGTTGAACTTGAATATCTTCTGGGCCATGCGGTAGCCGGTGATGCCGATCTTGCGGCCGAGCTCCGTGGGCAGGTTCGTGCCCATGTTGAGGGCGCTGCGGCGGATGCGCCGGTAGACGTCGGGATTGCCCTCTTTGAGATAGGCCCAGATGTCGTCGCGCTTGTCCTCCGCCTCGTCGGTGCCGATCATGCGCAGGAAGATGGAGCAGATGCACATCATCATGGACAGGTAGTTCTCCATATAGCGCTCCAGGCGCTTCTCCGGCACGTCGTCGGGCAGGCGCACGGCGTCGATCATGAGGCGCGTCACGCGCAGCTGCTGGTCGATGCGGCCCATCATGACGCTCTCGTTCACGCTCTGGTCCTCGCGGCCGATGTAGTAGCGGTACATGTCCACGTCGCGGTAGTACAGGGTCTTCACGTGGGGCAGAGGCACGTACACGAAGAGGTTGTCCACGTAGAACGTGTGCTTCGGCAGCACGAGGCCCATGTCGCGCAGAAGCTCGGTGCGGTAGATGGCCGAGTGCATGAGCAGGTATTGGCTCTGCCCGAAGTGGCCCACCTCGCTCCAACCGAACTCGCGGCCCTCGGGGAACACGTTGCGGTAGTGCATGACGGCCCGCGCGCCCTCGTGCACCTTCTCGTACACGTAGTTGCCGATGACGAGGTCGGTGGCGCACGCCAGCTCGTTCTGGCGGCGCAGGTAGGCCATGATCTCGCCCATGGCGTGCTCGTCGAGCCAGTCGTCGGAGTCCACCACCTTGAAGTAGCGTCCCGTGGCGTGCGCGAGCCCCGTGTTCACGGCCTGCCCGTGCCCGCCGTTCTCCTGGTGCACGGCGCGGATGATGCCCGGATGCCGCTCAGCCCACTCGTCGGCCTTCGCGGGCGTGTCGTCCTTCGTGGAGCCGTCGTCGACGATGATGATCTCGATGTCGTCGCCGCACTTCAGGATGGACTCGATGCACGCGTCCATGTACTCGGCCGAGTTGTAGCAGGGAACGGCGAACGAGATGGTCTTCACGGCTCTACCCCACCAGCTCGTCGGCCAGCGCCAGCGCGCGCCCAATGATGACGTCCATGTTGTAGTAGCGGTACTCGGCCAAGCGGCCCAGCGGATGGAAGTTCGGCAGCGCGGAGGTCAGCGCGCGGTAGCGCCCGTAGTGGGCCTCGTTCTCGGCGTTGATGATGGCGTAGTACGGGATCTGCTTCTTCGGGTCGTCGTAGGAGTGGCTGTACTCCTTCATGATGGTGGTCTTGTCGCTCTCCTGGCCGGTGAGGCACTTGAACTCGGTGATGCGGGTGTAGTCCTCCGTCACCGTGAAGTTCACCGTGCCGCAGGGCAGCACGTGCTCGGCGTCGTGCGTCTCGTACGCGAAGTCCAGGCTGCGGTACGGCAGGCGCCCGAAACGCGACAGGAACAGCTCGTCGAGCGGGCCGGTGTACACGATCGGACCCTCGAAGGGGCGGTCCTTGATGTTGATGACCGTGAGGGGGGCGTCCTCCTCGTCGCTCTCGAACTCCAGGTCGAACACGCTTTCGGCCTCCACGCCCAAGCACACCTGGATGTTGTCGTGGTCCAGCATGCGCTCGAACAGCGGCGTGTAGCCGTGCAGGGGCATGCCCTGGTAGGCGTCTTGGAAGTAGCGGTTGTCGCGCGAGACGAACACGGGCACGCGTGCGGTGACGGAGGGGTCCACCTCTTCGGGCGTGAGGCCCCACTGCTTCTGCGTGTAGTACAGGAACACGTTCTTGTAGACGAAGTCGGCGATCTCGGACAGCTCCGGGTCGTCTTGCTCGCGCAGCTCCGTGATGGTCACCTTGCGCTCGTCGCCGAACGTGTCGATGAGCTTCTCGGTCAGGCGCGCGGCCTTCTCCTCGCCGAAGGCGATCTCCATGGAGTTCTTGTTGAAGGGCACGGGCAGGTAGGTGCCGTACCAGTCGGCCAGCACCTCGTGCTGGTAGTCGCGCCATTCGGTGAAGCGGCGCACGTAGTCGAAGGCGCGCTTGTCGTTGGTGTGGAAGATGTGCGGCCCGTAGCGGTGCACGAGTATGCCGGCCTCGTCGGCCTCGTCGTACATGTTTCCGCCGATGTGGGGGCGCTTCTCGATGACGAGCACGCGCGCACCTCCGCGCTCGGCCAGCTCGCGCGCCATAACGCCGCCCGCGAAGCCGCTGCCCACCACCACCGCGTCGATCTCGTCCATGTCGACGTCTTTGAAATCGCAGTACTGCACACCCATGGGGCACCTTCCTCTTGTCTTATACGAGCGATAGGGCCGCTGCGGCCCGAAGTATGCGCATATTGCACCGAGAAGCTAGTTTACCGAAAAATGAAAGCGGCATGCACGCTATCATATAAGTATCGTTATTTTTCGCATGCCTGCTGCCGTGCGAGCTCCATTTGAACGTGAAAGGATAATTGCCGATGAGTGCATTTTTGGAATCCATGCTGGCCCGCGCGAAGGCCGACAAGCGTACGATCGTGCTGCCCGAGGGCGACGACGAGCGCACGCTCCAGGCGGCCGAGCGCATCCTGGCCGAGGGAGTGGCGAACCTCGTCATTCTGGGCGACGCCGCGGCCATCGAGGCGAGCCCTTACGCGCTCGACGGCGCCCGCGTCGTCGACGTGCGCACGGCGCCCGAGCGCGACGGGTTCGCCGACGCCCTCTATGAGCTGCGCAAGCACAAGGGAATGACGCCCGAGCAGGCCCTGGCCCTTATGGACGACGTGCTGTACTTCGGCGTGATGATGGTGAAGCAGGGCCTGGCCGACGGCATGGTGGCCGGCGCCTGCCACGCCACGGGCGACGTGCTGCGTCCGAGCTTGCAGATACTCAAGACCGCCCCCGGCGTGAAGCTGGTGAGCTCGTTCTTCGTCATGTGCGTGCCCGACTGCGACCTGGGGCACAACGGCACGTTCTTGTTCTCCGACTGCGGCTTGGAGGTGCAGCCCGACGCCGAGAAGCTCGCGCACATCGCCGTGAACTCCGCGAAGTCGTGGAAAGCGCTCATGGGCGAGGAGCCCCGCGTGGCGCTGCTGTCGCACTCGAGCCACGGGTCGGCCAAGAACGCCGACGCCGCCAAGGTCGTGGAGGCGACCGAGATAGCCCGCGCGCTCGCGCCCGAGCTCGCGCTCGACGGCGAACTGCAGCTCGATGCGGCCATCGTGGAGTCCGTCGGCGCCTCGAAGGCGCCCGGCTCCCCCGTGGCCGGCCGCGCGAACGTGCTGATCTTCCCCGACCTCGACGCGGGCAACATCGGCTACAAGCTCGTGCAGCGCCTGGCCAAGGCCGAGGCCTACGGCCCCGTGACCCAGGGCATCGCCGCCCCCGTGAACGACCTGTCGCGCGGCTGCGTCGCCGACGACATCGTGGGCGTCATCGCCATCACCTGCGTGCAGGCGCAGGCGAACAAGGCCGCCGAATAGAAAGCGCGAGGACCCCGCAGCGAAGGCAGCTGCGGGGTCCTCGTAGGGCAAAGGCTCTACCCTTGCCGTCAGCCTGCGAAAACGTTCCTTACCGGGCGGCAAGGGCAGAGCCTTTGCCCTACGGAAACGCCTCGATAGTCCGCCCTCGCCTAAGAAACAGCGCTTCTTACACCAGCGCCGGCTCCTCGTCGAACACGTCGCCTTCCACGCGCATCTGCTCGTGGACGATCTCGTAGGTGTCGCGCGCGATCATGTACTCCTCGTTCGTGGGGATGATGATGATCTTCACCTGCGAGGAATCGGCCGATATCTCGCGCTCGAAGCCGCGCTGGCGGTTCTTCTCCTCGTCGAGGATGATGCCGAGCGGCTGCAGGCCCGTGAAGATCATGCGGCGCATCTTCTCGCAGTTCTCGCCCACGCCGGCCGTGAGCACGATGGCGTCCACGCCACCCATGACGGCGATGTACTGGCCGATGTACTTCTTCACCGAGTTCGAGTACATGTCGTAGGCGAGCATGGCGCGCTCGTCGCCCTTCTCTGAGGCGTCGCGCACGCTGCGTAGGTCGTTCGAGATGCCCGAGATGCCCAGCAGGCCCGATTTCTTGTTCATGAGGTCGTTCACCTCGGCGGCCGAAAGGCCCTCGTGCTCCATGACGAACGGCACGATGGCGGGGTCGATGGCGCCGCAGCGCGTGCCCATCATGAGGCCGTCGAGCGGCGTGAGCCCCATGGAGGTGTCCACGGCAACGCCGTGGTCGATGGCCGACATGGAGCAGCCGTTGCCCAGGTGGCAGGTGATGAGCTTCAGCTCGTCGAGCGGCTCGTCGAGCACGACGGCCGCGCGCTCGGAGATGTAGCGGTGCGACGTGCCGTGCGCGCCGTACTTGCGGATGGCGTACTTCTCGTACAGCTCGTAGGGCAAGGGGTACATGTAGGCTTTGGGCGGCAGCGTTTGGAAGAACGACGTGTCGAACACGGCCACCATGGGCACGTCCGGCATGTGCTTCTGGCACGCGCGGATGCCCATGAGAGCGGCGCCGTTGTGCAGCGGCGCGAGTTCGGCCAGCTCGTCGATCTTGTCGATGACGTCCTGGTCGATGAGCACCGAGCGGTCGAAGTACTTACCGCCCTGCACGATGCGGTGCCCCACGGCGTCGATCTCGTCGAGCGAGTCGATGGCCTTCGTGGATCCCTCAGTGAGCGATTCGAGCACGAGCGCCATGGCGTCGTCGTGGTCCGACATCTTCGCGTCGATGACCTCCTCGTTCTTGTCGAGGCCGTGCTTGTGGAACGCCTCGGCCGAGCCCACCCGCTCGCAGATGCCCTTGGCGAGCAACTCGTGCTGCTCCACGTTCACCAGCTGGTACTTCAAGGAAGATGATCCTGCATTGATAACGAGTACGTTCAACGACCTGCCTCCTTTGGGCTCAATTCCTAAATCATTGATTTTAGGGAAGCGGCACGGTCGTTGAATGGTTGCAAGCCCTTGTTTCGGCAAACGGCATGCCGCTCACCGAAAAGGTTCGGACAGGCGGGCCGCGCGAGACAAGTGAGGGGGCTTGCCGCCTCCTGCGACGGCAAGCCTCCGTAGGGGCGCTCTCCAGAGCGCCCGTCCGGCGAAGCCGGAAAACAACCGAGGCTCGCGTTCTCGCGCTGCGCGCGAGCGGGCGCTCTGGAGAGCGCCCCTACGGAGGACCCGGCTGCGGCCGGTGCCCGCCTCCCCTGCTCCCGCGCGGAGACCCGCAGGCGCGTAAATGCGAGCCCGCGGGTTACTTCTGCGAAGGGTCGCCCGAGTTCATGGGAGCGCCGCCCAGCACGTGCACGTGGATGTGGTGCACGGACTGCTGCGCGTCGTCGTTCGTGTTCACGATCACGCGGTAGCCGCTCTCGGCGATGCCCTCGAGCTCCGCCACCTTGCGCACGGTGTTGAACAGGTAGCCCATCTCCTCGTCGGGGATGCCGTCGCCGATGTTGTCGTAGTGGTTCTTCGGCACGATGAGCACGTGGGTGGGCATCTGCGGGTTCACGTCGCGAAACGCGAGCACGCGATCGTCCTCGTACACCTTGGTGGACGGGATCTCCCCCGCCACGATCTTGCAGAACAGGCAGTCGTCCTTGCGCATAACGCCCTCTCCTTCTCTTTCCTTCTTCTCCGTGCGCCGCCCGCCGGGGCGGCGTCGGCCTACGACAGCGTGGCGTCGCGCGTGGCGTCGTCCACCTCGCCCTCGAGCTCGCCCATCAGCACCTCGACCTTCTGCTGCGCCTCGTTCAGGCGGCCTTGCAGCGCGCGCAGCAGCGCCACGCCGCGCTCGTAGCTCACCAAGCTGTCCTCGAGCTCCAGCGTGTTGCTCTCCAGAACCCGCACGATGCCGTCGAGCTCGCCCATGGCCTCGCGGAACGTCAGCTCCTCGATGGGCTTGCGATCACCTGTCTCCATTGCCCTCATCCTCCCATAGTATCATCTCGATATCCTCGCGCCGCGCCGACTCCACGCGGCACGCCAGCACGCCGTCCGACACCGTCACCTCGAGCGCCGAGCCCGGTGGCGCGTCTTCGACGCTCTTCGCCACAACGCCTTCCTGGGTGCGCGCGATGGCGTAGCCGCGCCCGATGACGGACAGGGGCGACAGGTCCTCCAAGCGCGCGGCCGCGAGCGCCGCCTGCTGGCCGAACCGTGGCACGAGCCCGGGCCCCTGCGAAGCGAGGCGCTGCCGCGCGTGCCCCACCCGCACGCGGTCGCACTCGAGGCTCGCGGGCAGGGCCGGCAGCAAACGCTCCCGGCATCGCTCGAGCGCGGCGAGCTCGCGCGCCACGCCCTCGGGCAGAAGACGCGACAGGCGCTCGCGCTGGCGGTCGAGCGTGGCGCGGTCGCGCTCCAGGCTGGCGGGGATGGCGCGGAACAGCCGCTCCGAGGCCATATCGACGCCCTGCATCGGAGCGGCGAGCAGCGAGTTCGGGTCCCGGATAACGGGCCGCTCGGCGCAGCGGCGCACCTCGGCGCACGCCCGCTCCACGGCGCGCCCGGCGCTCATGGACAGCGAGCGGGCGTGCGCGCAGAACAGCTCCTCCAAGTTCTCGCGCGTGGGCGTGACGGCCATGGCCGCGTACGTGGGCGTGGAGGCCCGCCGGTCGGCCACCATGTCGGCGATGAACGTGTCGGGCTCGTGCCCGATGCCGGTGACCACGGGAATGGGGCATGCCGCGATGGCGCGCGCCAGAGCCTCGTCGTTGAAGGGCATCATGTCCTCGTACGACCCGCCGCCGCGCCCGACCAGCATGACCTCCACGCCGGCGCGGTACATGCAACGCATGCCCTCCACGATGTTGGCGGCGGCCTGGGCGCCCTCCACCTGCACGCCCGCCACGAACACGCGCGCCACGGGGAAGCGGTTGCGCAGCGTGCGCAGCATGTCGTGCACGGCGTCGCCGCGCGGCGAGGTGACGATGCCGATGGTCAGCGGGAACTGCGGGATGGGCAGCTTGCGCGCCGGATCCATGAGCCCCTCGGCCTCCAGCTTGCGCGCGAGGGCCGCCACCTGCGCGCGCAGCCGCCCCTCGCCCGCCAGCTCGATCGAGAACACTTCGAAGTTCATGCGGCCCTTCGCCGCGTACAGCGTGAACCTGCCGGTCAACTCGACCAGCTGCCCCACGGCCAGGTCGATGCCCGAGGCCTTGTAGCGGCCCATCCACATCATGCAGGGCAGCGCGGCGTCGGCGTCTTTCACCGTGAAGTACATGGCCTTGTAGCCGCGCTTGCTGCTCGTCTCGGACACCTCGCCCACCAGGCGCACGACCACGCCCTCGAGCGCGCCCTTCGCGAGCGCCATGGCCGCGGAGACGGAAAGCGCCGAAGACGCGCCTTCGGGATCCGCCGCTCCCGCTGCGTGTGCGGAGCCGCCGCCCGCCGGTGCGCTGGCGCACGACCCAGTCGCCGCGCGCGCCCGCTCAAGCGCGTCGACCATGGCCGCGCGCTCTCCTTCTCCCTGAGCCCCCATACGACCCCGCTAGTCCCGGCGCTGGTCCAGCAGCCATAGCAGCTGCAGGATGGACGTGAGGGCCGCCGCCACGTACGTGAGCGCGCAGGCGCGCAGCACGTTGAACGCGCCGCTCTGCTCGGACTGCGGCAGGGCGATGGTGTCCATGTACGTCATGGCGCGGCGCGAGGCGTTGAACTCCACGGGCAGCGTGACCAGCTGGAACAGCACCACCACGGCGTACATGACGATGGCGAGCGTGGTGAGCTGCGTGATGTTGGCGAATATGCCGATCATGAGCAAGAATATCCAGGCGTTCGACGCCAGGTTCACCACCGGCACGATGGCGCCGCGGATCTTCATGGGCGCGTAGTCCTGCGCGTACTGGCAGGCATGGCCAACCTCGTGGCACGCGGTGGCCGTGGCCGTGATCGACCGTCCGTCGAACGCGTCGGGCGAGAGCGTGACCGAGTTCGTGCGCGGGTCGAAGAAATCCTGGCCCGCGCCGCCGCGGTTCACCGCCACGTTCGTCACGCCGTAGTAGGCGAGCATGCGCCGCGCTGCCTCGGCGCCGGTGAGCCCGTTGGAGATGGGCACCCTCGTGTATTTTTTAAGCTGCGAGTTCACGTACCAGGTGGCGAAGCCGCCGATGATGAGCGTGACCACGATCAGCAGCAGGTATCCGTTGCTCAATCCGAAAAACATAGGATGAAACCACTCCTTCGAAGAGGTTGCGTCCGCGGCCGCTTTCGGCCGCTTTTACCGTACACCTGTATTATACAAAAGCGCGAAATCCGACGATGAGCGCAGGGCAAACAGCGCCGAATCATCAAACGCCCGTCATCGTTTCGCCAACCGCCCTCCGCAGAGGCGCCCTCCCTGCTTCCCGCGAGATCCCGCAACGGGCGCCCTCTCCGCTTCCCGCGAGACTCCGTAGGGGCGCTCTCCAGAGCGCCCGCTCGCGCGGAGCGCGAGAATGCGAGCCTCGGTTATTTTCCGGCTTCGCCGGAACGGGCGCCCCGGAGAGCGCCCCTACGGGGTTCCCAGAGAGTCGGGGGTTCCGTGATGCGGGACGTTCAATCGCGCCGCTCCACCACGAGCCCGTCGCCGTCCAGGCTCAGCGCCAAGCGGCCCTCCAAAAGCTCCAGAAGCTCCTCGCCTACGATGGCGCGCCGCCACCCGCGCAGCAGATCCACGCCCTCGCGGTAGCCACGCGCGACGCGGGCGAGATCGTCGTGGCTGGCCAGCGTGGGAAACGCGATGCCGTTCTCCTTGGCGCGCAGGCGCACCAAGGCGCTCATGAGGTCGAGCTGGGCGTCGACGTTCGGCTCGCTCTTCGAACAGCGGTCGAGCTCCGGCCAGGTGTCGGGGGGCGCGTCGAGCGCCGAGGAGATGAGCGACACGACGGCGCGCGCGTCCTTCGTGGACAGACGGTCCGACAGGCCGCGCACCATGAACAGCTCGTCGATCGAGCGCGCCTCGCGCTTGCAAGCCTCCACGACCTGCTCGTCGGTTATCACCCACTTGCGCGGGATGTCGCGGCGTTGCGCCTCCAGCTCGCGCCAGGCCGCCACCTCGCGCGCGGCCGAGAGCTGGCGGCGCGAGAGCTGGGACACCCGCTTGAGGCGGCGGAAGCGCTCGCGCTCGTTCGTCTCGAAGCGCGCCGGGTCCGAGAGCTCGGCGAAGTCGTGGTCGAGCCAATGCAGGCGGCCCTTCTCCTCGAGCGACGCCCGCATGCTCTCGTACAGGCGCGGCAGGTACACCACGTCGTCGGCCGCGTAGTCGCGCTGCGAGGCCGACAGCGGCCGGCGCGACCAGTCGGTGAACGAGTCGATCTTCTTGAGCGACACGCCGCATTCCGCGTGCACGAGCGCCGCGTAGCCGATCTGCTGGGTGTGGCCCAAAAGCGCTGCGGCGATCTGCGTGTCGAACACGGGACGCGGCAGCACGCCAACCTCGCGCAGGATGATCTCCAGATCCTGCCCGGCCGCGTGGAACAGCTTCACGATGCCCTCGTCCGTGAGCAAGGGTTCCAGCACGGAAAGGTCGTCTATCTCGAAGGGATCGACGATCACCACCTCGTCGTCGGTGGCCATCTGCAGAAGGCACAGCCGCGCGTAGTACGTCTTCTCGCGCAGGAACTCCGTGTCGATGGCGAGCACGCTGGAGGTGCGCGCACGCTCGACGAACGCCGCGAGGTTTTCTTGGGTAGCAATATACATGTACGAGATTCCTTGCCTTGTCATCCGCGTTTCATGTTGTACTATGCCATCATAGCAAAGAGAGCGAAAGGGAACCGGTGAAACTGCTCGTCATCAACAACCTGGCATCGGGCTTCGGAGAGGGGTCCGTCTACGACTTCGTCCGATCGTTCGCGCGCGACGGCGACGAGGTGTGCCTGCGCTCCACCGACGGCACGACCGACGTGCGCGACCTGCTGGACGACGCGGAGGCGTTCGACGCCGTGGTGGCGAGCGGCGGCGACGGCACGGTGGCCACGGTGAGCTACCGGCTGGCGAACACGGGCATCCCCATCCTGCCGTTTCCCGCCGGCACGGCGAACCTGCTGGCCGCGAACCTGGCCTCGCCCCTGGAGCCCCACGCACTGGCGAAGCTCGTGCGCGAGGAGCGCACGCTCGACTTCGACCTGGGCGAGATCGAGGTAGCCGGGCGCCGCTTCGGCTTCGGCATCATGGCGGGCGCCGGTTACGACGCGGCCATCATGCACGGCGCGGCACCCGCGAAGCGCCTGCTGGGCCCCATGGCCTACCTGTCCGCCGCCATCGCGAACCCCCTGCCGCAAACGTCGAAGTTCAAGCTGACGCTCGACGGCGAGACGGTGGAGAGCGAGGGGCTGGGCATCCTGCTGGTGAACTTCTCGAAGATCCAGTTCGACATCTCGGTCACGCACGGCAACGAGCCGCGCGACGGCGTGTTCGACGTGGTGGTGCTCAAGGCGCAGAACGCCTTCGAGCTCATCCCCGCCGTGCTCGCCGGGCTGCTCGACCGGGGAGGCGACTTCCCCGACCGCACGGACTCGCTCGAACTGCACCGCGCCCGTGAGGTGCGCGTGGAGGCCGACCCGCCCATGGAGGTGCAGTACGACGGCGAGGCCACCCGCCTCACCACGCCGTTCACCGCCCACATCATGCGCCGCGCCGCGCGCTTCTTCATCTCGGAAGAGGGCTGGGACCTCTTCGCCGAGGCGTAGAGGCTTCTCATCGTCATCCTGAGCGGAGGCTCTCTGTAGGGGCGATCTCCAGAGCGCCCGTTCCGGCGCAGCCGGAAAAGCAACCGAGGCTCGCGTTCTCGCGCTGCGCGTGAGCGAGCGCTCAGGAGAGCGCCCCTACGGAAGACCTGCGGGAACGGCGCTGCTTCAAGCGCCGTTCCACTACGGGTTCTCCTTACTTCCCTTCGGGTTCCTCGTACGTGGGCTCGGCGTCCTCCACCTGCGCGGCTATCTCGAGCGGAGCGTCGAACGAGGCGCTGGCTGCGGACGACGTAGCCATGAGCTCCTTGAACGACGCGGCGTCCTCGCCGGCCATGGGCATCATGACGTACACGTTGTTGCCGATGATGACGGGCTGGATGCGCTCGGAAGCCCCCTTGGCCGCGCCGCCCTTTTCGCCGGAAGCGGCGTCCTCGGCGGCTTCGCGCTCCATCTGCTCCATCATCTCGGCGCGCACGTTCTCGATCTGCGCGGCCGTCTCCGTCTTCCAACGCTCTTTGCGCCAGGCGAGGAAATTCGCGTTGTAGCGCATCTGGATGAGCTCAAGCACGATGCAGAACACCATGGCGAAGTACACGATCAGCTTCTCGAGCGGCATGTGCAGAAGCTCGATGCCGGTATGGAAGCCCACGCTGTCGATGACCAGCAGGCCGCCGATGGCCACGATGAACGTGAGCGCGAGCATCTTCATCTCGGGATGGCCGTTGATGAAGTTCGAGATGGGGTCGATGAAGATCATCATGAGGAACACGGCCAACATGACGGCGATGATCATGATGATGAGGTGGTCGGCCATGCCCACGGCCGTGATGACCGAGTCGATGGAGAACACCACGTCCATGATCATGATGGTGCCCACGGCCTGCGGAAGCGATATGAGGTGCAGGGCCTTGTGCTCCTCGCAGTGCTCGGCCTTGACCTCGGTGAGCTTGAGCGTCTCGCGCAGCTCGGCGATGCCCTTGTATATCAGGTAGCCGCCGCCGATGAGCAGCACGAGGTCGCGCACCGAGAAGCCGTGCGCGTACGCACCCAGGTCGATGGTGAACAGCGGGGCGGTCATGTGCACGAGGAACGACGCGAAGCACAGGAAGATGATGCGCATGACGAGCGCGCCGGCCAGGCCCAGCTTGCGGCCTATGTGCTGTTTCTCGGGAGGAAGGCGGTTCGTGGTGATGGAGATGAACACCAGGTTGTCCACGCCGAGCACGATTTCCAGGAAAATGAGGCTGACCAGGCTGATCCAAGCCTCGGGCGAGGTGAAGATTGATAGGTCCACAGGTTGTTAGCTCCTTCTTCGTATACTCGTCTTTTCCGTAGGTCGGCAGAGTCCATAAAAAAAGACTCATGGCGCAGCCGCATCGATGCCAACTGCGCCATGAGTCTCGTTATTTCAGACACGCCAGGCTGTCAAGCCATGATGTTGAACGTGCCGCTTGCACTGCATGCGCAAGCCAACTACTCCCCCACGGGCGTTTGGTATCCTAACACGACGCCCTCGAGTCGGCAATTGCTAAAAGCACAATTCAACGCAACGTGTACAAACCAGCCTAATCCTCCGTTTTCATGCTGTTAGGCCAGTCGGCATTGCGCCCGACATCGCGCTGGGACTATAGTGAGGAAAACGCCATTTGCCCGAAGGACGTGACGCGTATGCGAAACGGTATCGGTCGCATGATCGCCATCGCGCTTTCATTCGCCGTCTTTTGCGCCCTGCTGTTGCCTTCTTGTACGGATTCTCCGGAAAACCAAGAAAAAGCAGCGCCTTCCCCAGGCGAAACGAGCGCGCCCATGCGCGATGCCAAGGACGTCACCGTGCCGTACCCGGTCAACGAGCACGGCAACACCTACGGATCGGCGGCCGACGTGCCGCAAGACGTCACCGGCTCGTATGAGGACATGCATGCACTGTATCCAGACCTCGTGTCGGCCGTAGCGACCAACGGCGACACCGGATACGTATGGAAGGACGAAATCGACCCCCCGCCTCCCGCCAACCCGGACGAAGCCGTCAAGATGATGGAAGCTCGAAAAGCGAAAGGCAAGACCATCGTGACCGTATACGAACAGGACGGCACGACGGTCGTCGGAGAGCTCGAACTAGGATGAGCCGAGATCGGCCATCGAACCGCGCATGACCGCGCCCGCCATCCCGAACACGGGCGCCAAGCAAAGTCGAAGGCTCATGCCGTAAGCGGCAAGGCCCCTTGACTCGCCCCGTTCGCTTAGAATGGCAGATGCGGCATCGAGGCAGTATGCGACCAAGACGGAGATTCGAATCATCCGCATCTCCGCAAATAAGGTTGATGTAGCCGCTTGCGGGCAGGTCGAGACGGGCAATGTTATAATGCCCAAAGCACACAAACCCCTCAGGAGTACGCTCATGTTTTTTAACGCGCGAAAAAACGGTTACGACGCCGGCGACGGACCCGTTCGCTACCTGGACGGCAGCTCGCTTGCCCGGCCGCTGAACGCACCGCGCCCCCAGATGGTCATCATGGCTGCGTTCGTCCTGGTCGCGGCCATCATCGGCGGCGTCTTCCTGTTCAACGTCATCGACAACGTGTCGCATTCGGCCGAGCGCGCGCAGGCCACAATGGAGCAGAACCTCGCCCGCCCCGCCTCTATGGAGAGCCTGCCGAACCTCGCGTCGCTCGTCGGGTTGGACGTCGAAGGCATCAAGGCGGCGTTCGCGGAAGCGGGTTGGAGCATCGCGGACAAAGGCGCCCTCTCCGGCGACACGAGCGGGAAGATCGATCTTATAAAGCTACCCGCCGACGTCAGCGAGGCGCAGGCGCTCGTCATGTACAGCAACGTGTCCGGCCTGTCGGCGGCGGACGCCACCTTGCTGCTGAACGGCTCGTGGCAGTTCACGGCCGAACCCGGCGACTACACGGACATGCGCGTGAAGTACGCCGACTTCTCGTCGGGCAGCGTGGAAGCCGCCGTGCAGACGGCCATCGCCTCCGAGGGTTTCGACCCGGCAACGGCCGGCGAGGTGGGCGTCGACGAATCCGGCAACACGTTTCTGGAGGGCACCGTCGCGGTGGGCGACGACACGTACCACTGGCGCGTTTCGGCCATCGGGCTTTCGAGCGTTTACGACGTGAAGGGCCTGCCGGAAACCGCGGTGTACGTGGGCATCCGCCTGTACGCGTAGGGCGCGTTCTCCTTAATCATCCTCGGAAAACAATAGTATAAAACCCTTCCCCTTCAAAGGGGCTTCCCCCTTGCCGCTTCGGGGCTACCCCGATTGGCACACCCTCGATGCAAGCGCATCATATATGGTGTGAGGAAAGGGGATCGATGAAACTGTCCAGCGTCGTAGCCGGCTTGTCCGCAGCCGTCGTGGCCTTCCAGGGCGTGGCCTACGCCGCCCAAGGCGAGGCGAGCCTTCTTAGGCCCCCCGGCGCGCAGGGCGAGAAGGACTTCTCCGCCCGATGCGTCAAGTGCGGCAAATGCATCGAGGCCTGCCCGTACCTGGCCCTTTTCCCCGCCCCCGGCGACCAGGGTTTCGCCACGGGAACGCCCATGGTCGATGCCCGCTCCCAGGCGTGCCGCCTGTGCGAGGACTTCCCCTGCGTCGACGCCTGCCCCACCGGGGCTTTGCGCGACGTGGAGCAGCGTTTGGACGTGCGCATGGGAACGGCCGTCATCGACGAGGATCTGTGCATCGCGTTCCAGGGCATGCGCTGCGAGGTGTGCTACCGCACGTGCCCGCTCATCGACCAGGCCATCACCATCGACTACCGCATGCGCGAGGGCGACGCCATCCATTCCGTGTTCGCCCCCGTCATAGACGAGGAACGGTGCGCCGGATGCGGCCTGTGCGTCGAGCGCTGCGTCGTCGACGAGCCGAACGTGGCCATCCGCATCGAAACGCACGCCGAACGCGCCCGAGGCGGCGCCTGACGGCTTCGACGCCATCAATCCGTTCGAGGAAACGGTGGGATAGAGAGTGAAGAGCGAAAAGGGAGAGAAGGAGGGGTGTCATGGACATCTCAAGACGAGCGTTCGTTAAGGCGACGGCCGTGGCGCTGGCGAGCGCCGCAGCGGCTGGCAGCCTTGCGTCGATGACCGGCTGCGCAAGCGGCGGCCAGGGCGCGGCGGACGGCGGCGGCCAGAAGTACACGGCCGTGTGCCGTTTCTGCGGCTGCGGCTGCGGCGTGATCTGCGAGGCGAAGGACGGCAAGCTCGTGAGCGTCACGGGCGACCCGGACAACCAGTCGAACAAGGGCCTCAACTGCGTGAAGGGCTACTTCTTGGGCAAGATCCTCTACGGGGACGACCGCCTGACCAAGCCGCTCATCCGCGAGGACAAGTCCACGAAGGGCACCGACGAGGGCCTGCGCGAGGCCACGTGGGACGAGGCGCTCGACCTCGTGTCCTCGAAGCTCAAGGAAACGTGGAAGGCCGACAAGTCGCGCCTGGCGTTCTGGCTCTCCGGCCAGCAGCCCATCACAGAGGGCTACGCCTGCGCCAAGTTCATCAAGGCCGGCCTGCTTTCGAACAACGTCGACCCGAACGCGCGCCTGTGCATGGCCAGCGCCGTGGTGGGCTTCATGAACGTGTTCCAGACCGACGAGCCGGCCGGCTGCTACGCCGACCTCGACAACGCCGACGTGTTCGTCACCTGGGGCGCCAACATGGCCGAGGCGCACCCCATGCTGTACTCGCGCCTCACGGCCCGCAAGCTCTCGGGCAAGAACGTGAAGCACTACGATCTGGGCACGCTGCGCACGCGCACGTCGGCGAGCGCCGACACCGTCATGCTGTTCAAGCCGAACACCGACCTGGCCATCGCCAACTGCATCGCGAACTACCTCGTGCAGAACAAGAAGTACGACGAGGCGTTCGTGAACGACCATCTGCAGTTCAAGCAGGGCACCGAGGACATCGGCAACGCCACCGACGACGGCTACGACGCCAGCGAGATCGGCCAGAAGGTCGACGCGGTGAGCAACATCACGTTCGAGGAGTACGCCGCGCGCCTGGCGCCCTACACGTTCGAATACACGTCCGAGCTCTCCGGCGTGCCGGTTGAGGACCTGAAGGCGCTCGCCTTCGAGTTCGCCGATCCCGACAAGAACATCATGTCGCTGTGGACCATGGGCGTGAACCAGCACAACCGCGGCACGTGGATGAACCACAACCTGTACAACATCCACCTGCTGTCGGGCAAGATCGCCCGTCCCGGCTGCGGCCCCTTCTCGCTCACCGGCCAGCCCACGGCCTGCGGCACGGCTCGCGAGGTGGGCACGTTCTCGCACCGCCTGCCGGCCGACCTGCTGGTCGCCAACGCCCAGCATCGCCGCTACACCGAGGCCATCTGGGACCTGCCCGAAGGCTACCTCGACGCCATCCAGAAGCCCGGCATGCATACGGTGAAGATATTCCGCGAGATGTCGAAGGGCAACATCGACTTTCTGTGGACCGCGCACAACAACTGGGCCCAGTCCATGCCGAACCTGCAGCGCTTCCTGGGTCGCGGCGAGGACAAGAAGGGCATCTTCGACACGTTCATCGTGGTGAACGAGGTGTACCCCACCCTGTCCACCCAGTACGCCGACGTCGTGCTGCCCGTGGCCCTGTGGGTGGAGCGCGAGGGCCAGTTCGGCAACGCCGAGCGCCGAAGCGCGGTGTTCGAGAAGGCCGTGGACCCGCCGGGCGAGGCCAAGTGGGACCTGTGGGCGTTCATGGAGGTGGCGCACCGCGTGCTCGACGGCGAGCAGATCGACGGCAAGGACTCCTTCGACCACCTGTTCGGCTTCATCTACGACAAGGGCGCGCGCGACTTCAAAAACGACTCCCGCGAGACGAACCGCCTTTTGTGGGAGGAGTACCGCATCTTCTCGAACCCCGAGATGAACGAGCGCGCCAAGGCCATCAACGACGACGCCGACGGAACGTTCAACGCGAAGCTGAAGATGGAAGCCAAGCAGCTGGCCCCCTACGAGGAGTACCTGGCCCACCACGGCATGACCTGGCCCGTGCGCAACGTCGACGGCAAGTGGCTCGAGACGCACTGGCGCTTCGCCGACGGCAAGCAGGAAGACGGCTTCGACGAGATCGGCGTGGCGAAGTACGGCAAGCCGGGCCTGGCGAACAACCTGTCGTTCTACAAGTCGGGCAACATGAAGCCCTCCGTGGTGTTCCGTCCCTACGAGCCGCCGGCGGAGACGCCCGACGAGGAGTACCCGTTCTACTTCTGCACCGGGCGCTTGCTGGAGCACTGGCACACCGGCACCATGACGCGCCGCGTGCCCGAGCTCGACCGCGCGCTGCCCGAGGCGCTGCTGAACATCCATCCGAACGACGCGTCCAAGCTGGGCGTGGCCGACGGCGACCTCGTGCACGTGAAGTCGCGCTTCGGCGAGTTCGACATCAAGGCGTCCACGGCCGGCCGCACCGAGCCGCAGGAGGGCATCGTGTTCGCGCCCTTCTTCGCCGAGGAGACGCTCGTGAACCTGGCGGTGCAGGACACGTACTGCCCGCTTTCGAAGGAGCCGGACTACAAGAAGACCTGCGTCTCTATCACGAAGGTCGAGGGGTGATAGCCATGAAGAAGCAATTGGTTGCCGGCGCCCTCGCGCTCGCGATGCTGGCCGGAACGGTGACGGCGGCGGGGTGCGCGAGCACCGCGCCGACGAGCGACGCGCGTCCCGACGTGCCCGCTGGCGCGCCGCCGCTCATGCCCGCGAACCACGACGGCCGCTTCGAGAGCCTGGGCGCCCCCGGCTGCTACGGCTGCCACGGCGCGAGCGAGCGCTCGAACCCCATGCTGAACGGCACGGTGGCCCTGCCCGAGGACCATTACGTGGACGGCTCGTCCCAAACGCTCGAGCTCGACCCCACGCACGAGCAGTGCAACACGTGCCACGTGCAAAGCTAGCGCTCGAGAAGCCCTTCCCTCCGTGCGGGGCGGCCCCCCTCCGCCGCCCCGCACGAGCACTTCGGCTGCGTCGAACGCCTCGAACCGCACCTCGTCCCTGCCTCGAGTCGAACCGTAGGGGCGCTCTCCAGGGCGCCCGTTCCGGCAAAGCCGGAAAAGCAGCCGAAGCCCGCGTTCTCGCGCTGCGCGCGAGCGGGCGCCCTGGAGAGCGCCCCTACGGAAACCGACTTGCAACGTATCAACCTGCCATGTACGTGCAGTAAGGAGAGCATCATGGTCATATCAAGCCTCGTCGTGGAGACGACGCCCGAAGCCACGGCGCGCGCGGCCGAAGAGCTCGGCCGCATCGAAGGCGTCGAAGTGCACGAGACGAACGGCTGCAAGGTCGTGGTGACCGTCGAGGCCGAGACCCTCGACGACTCGCACGCCGTCGCGAGCACGTTCGTGGGCATCGAGGGCGTCACCGGCATCAACCTGGTGTACGCCAACTTCGAGGACGACCCCACGCTGCGAAGGGCAGCCGTGAAATGAAGCGCACCCCGAACACCTCGCATGCGTTCAAATGGTCCTGGCTGCGGCACGCGGTGCAGGTAGCGGCCCTGCTGCTGTTCGCTGCGCCGCTGCTGCTTGCCGGCTGGGGCCTGTTCGGGGTGTCCGTCGGCGGCGACGGTCCTGTTCCCACTCCTGCCGACCTCCCCTTTTTCGGCAGCCTTTCCTCTTCATCTATCGGGGGGCTTTCCCTCCTGGACCCGTTCGGGGTCCTTCAGGTCGTCGCCGCCTCCAAAACGTTCGAACTCGACTGGCTGCTGTTCGCGCTGCCGATCGTGGTGTTCTACGGCCTCGTGCGCGCCCGCGCGTTCTGCGGCTGGGTGTGCCCGACGAACCTGCTGCTGGAGCTGGTCGACGCGCTGCGACGCAAGCTGGGCATCAAGGTGAGCGAAGCGCCCGTGCCGCGCCATGCGAAGCTCTGGACGGCCCTCGCGGTGCTCGCGCTGTCCGCCGTGGCGAGCGTTCCCGTGTTCGAGGCGTTCTCCCCCATCGGAGCCGTGAACAAGGGCATCCTGTTCGGCAGCGTGGCGGGCCTCTGGACCCTCGGGGCCGTCGTGGCGGCCGAGCTGTTCTGGGGGCATCGGGTATGGTGCCGCTCGCTCTGCCCGCTCGGCGGCTTCTACGAGGCCATCGGGCGCGCCGGCTTGGTGAACGTGAAGTACGACCGCACGGCCTGCATCCACTGCGACGCCTGCCGCAAGGCCTGCCTGGCCGACCCCTCCATACTCGATCCCGTGCTCACCGAGCGCGACGCGGTCGTGCGCGCGGGCGACTGCATGGCCTGCGGCTCCTGCGTGGACGCCTGCCCCACCCACGCCCTGTCCATGGGATTGGGAAAGGGCGCGAAGCCGACAGAAACGTCGAAACCCAGCGAAAAGGTTCCGCCGGTTCTGTCATCCTGAGCGAAGCGACCGAAGGGAGCGTAGTCGAAGGATCCCGTGCGGAGCCAGCCGTGACGTTTTCAACTGCGGCCGCACGGTATCCTAGCCCGCTTCCTCACACGTCCAGAAGCTTGTGGTTCAGGGCGTAGGAGACCAGGTCCGCGCGCGTTTTGAAGCCCAGCTTCCGGTATATCTTCGAGCGATGGGCCTCGACGGTCTTGACCGACAGGAAGATGCGCTCGGATATCTCCTTGTTCGTGTACCCCTTGGCCAGAAGCTGCAGGATCTCCAGCTCGCGGTTCGAAAGGCTTTGGTAGGAGCGGTCCTCCCCCTCGCCGCCCACCAGCTGCTTGGTGAGCAGGGCGGCCATCTTCGGATGGATGTAGCTGCCGCCCCCGGCCACGGCCCGCACGGCGGCGATCAGCTCCTCCGACGTGGAGTTCTTCAGCATGTAGCCCGCAGCGCCCCCGCGCAGCGTGTAGAACAGGTACTCGGGCTCGGCGAACATCGTAAGTATCACGATCCTCGTGGAGGGGAAGTCGCCCGCTATCTTCTCGCACGCCACGAGCCCGCTCTGCCCCGGCGGCATGGAAATGTCCATGAGCAGCACGTCGGGCTTCTCGCGCGCGACGATCGAGTACGCCTGCGCGCCGTCGGCCGCTTCTGCCACCACCTTCATCTCGGGGTCCTGCTCCAGTATCATCTTGAACCCGGCGCGCACGACCTCGTGGTCGTCGGCCAGCACGATGCGGATCATCGGGAGGCCTCCTTGCCCTCGACCACGTGCATGGGCGCCACGAGCGTCACCGTGGTGCCGCCCGGCCCCGACGAGGTGGTGAGCCTCGCGCCGATGAGGTTGGCGCGCTCCTGCATGCCGTACAAGCCGCAGCCGCTGCCCTTGATCTCGGGGTTCGCGGTGTTGAACCCGCGGCCGTGGTCGACCACGCTCACATGCAGCCAGCCGTCGGCGTCTTCCAGCGTCACGAACACCCGCTCGGTGTCGGCGTATTTGCAGGCGTTCAAGATGGCCTCCTGGCATATGCGGTACGCCTGCGTCTCGAGCGCCTGGTCGAAGCGGTCGCACGACAGGCTTCCCTCGAACACGATCTCGGCACCGTACGTCTTCTCGAACACGGCGGCCTGCGAGCGCAGGGCCGGCAGGAAACCCAGATGGTCCAGCGCCGAGGGGCGCAGCTCGACCGAAATGTTGTGGAGCTCGTCCAAGATGCGGTCGACGGTGTTGCGCGCCTGCCCCAAAAGGCCCGTGCCCACGTCGTCAAGATGGCCCGCCATCTGGTTGAACAGAAACGAGATGCTCAGCAGCTCCTGCGCCACGCCGTCGTGCAGCTCGCGCGAGATGCGCTTGCGCTCGTCCTCCTGCGCGGCGATGACGCGAGAGAGCTCCGAGCGGACGAAGATGGGGTTCGTAGCCGAGTCGGCGCGTTTCTCGGCGGCGATGCTCTCGAAGTCCATGAAATCGTCCGACATCACGTCGAAATCGAGCAGCCTGCCATCCAAATCCTCGATGAGCCGCCGGTAGCTTTCCTCGTGCCGGTCGCTCACCGAGCGGTACGCGCACAGCAGCACCGCCACCACGCGCCCGTCCTTCTTGAGCGGCAGCGCGCAGAAGCTGCGCAGGTCTTCGGCGAACACGATGGGATACGACGAGTACTCGCGCGGATCGATCTCCTCGTCGATGTCGACGAACATCATGGGCTTGCCCGACTTGATGGTGATGCCGCCGATGCCGTGGCCGGGAGCCAGCACGATGCGCCGATGCCGCTCGCCGGTGGCACCGGCGCTGTACACCCATTTGAGCGGCGCGCCGATGAACGCCGTGAGCCCGATAGACACGAAGTCGAACCCGTGGCGGGCCTTGAGGTCCTCCACGGCGTCGCGGTACGCGGCGCAGCCGCCTGCGAGCGTGTCGTCGGTGAAGTTGGATGCGCCCATAGCCCCATCGCCCCCGTCTTGTGCGGTTTCGAACCGCGCCGTCGTGTCGTCCCGTTCTTCGAGGTGCCATTATCCCCCATTCTTCGACGGAATGCACGAGAAAGCCGCCCGCGCGCCTGGTCGTCGCCGACCGAGCGGCAAGGGAGGCCCGCCGGGGAATCGGGGGGCCGGAGCGCCGCGGCGAAGCCCAGCGCGCGACGTCGCCGAACGCTCGACGCGCCGTTGACCGCCCGCCACCCTCGCCGGAAGGGGCCGTGGTAGGATCGTCCGATCGACAACCGCTGCTAAGAAAGGAGCTGGCTATGGAATTCCATACGGGAGACCAACCGGGCGAAGGACGCTACCGGTGCAAGAACTGCGGCTACGTGGTGAGGATAACGAGCGACACCGAGAAGCTCCCCGCTTGCCCCAATTGCGGCCATCACGACTTCGAGAAGCTCGAGGACGAGGACTGACGCGCCGCCTCCCGCGGGCTCGAACGGCCGGCGACGCCGGGCGCCCGGCCCTTGCTCGCGGGAAGACCCCTATTTCTGCAAAATTGTGCTTTGACAGACGCGCTCGATCTGGTAGACTATCTGCTTGCTGGAACGGAAACGTTCCCGCAGCTTGAAAGCGTGCGCGATTAGCTCAGGGGGAGAGCATCACCTTGACACGGTGGGGGTCGCAAGTTCAAATCTTGCATCGCGCACCATCGAAATTCTAAAGAGTCTCTGATGGTCAGGGGCTCTTTTTTTGTTTTCGGTCCCAAGGCTGGGCCCCTTTCGAAAATGAACCGTTCGAATGCGGAAGTGCAAACGATTTGCACTTATTCTGCCCCGTTTTGCGCTGCCCGCCCTTCTACGCCCGGAAATCCCTGCGCTCCGCGCCGGATCATGGCACAGAGTGGCGCCGCCCATGCGGACGCCCTCCCGCCCCGGCAACGCGGCATTTGCGTTGCAGCCGGTCGCTCGGGCATCGATACCTGCGAAGAGGTGCAAATTTCTCAAATTAACCCTTGCGCGCGCAGGCGCGTTCCAGTATCATATTTCCTCGCGACGCGGACGTGGCTCAGCTGGTAGAGCACGACCTTGCCAAGGTCGGGGTCGCGGGTTCGAACCCCGTCGTCCGCTCCATCGTCAGTACGAGGCCGGTCATACTCAACAGTTTTGGCCGGCCTTTTTCTTGACGGTATTGCCGCAACACGGCGACGTGGCCAAGTGGTAAGGCAGAGGCCTGCAAAGCCTTCACCCCCGGTTCGAATCCGGGCGTCGCCTCCATTCGCTCCCTTCGGGGACGGATGCCCAAGCACTGCAACGCTTTTCATGCGGACGTGGCTCAGCTGGTAGAGCACGACCTTGCCAAGGTCGGGGTCGCGGGTTCGAACCCCGTCGTCCGCTCCATAACACGCCGACCGGCCGAACGGAAACGTTCGGTCGGTTTTTTTCGCCCAGACCTTCGAGCGCCCGCGAAGTCGCGAGCGCGCAGCCCTCCTTGGGCCCTTCCCGCCTAAATTTACGGTTCGGTGAACTTTCGCCGCCCGCTCCGTTCGTCCAAACCATTATCCATATACTGCGGTTTAGGGCAGCCGTGCGAGAACGGCGCTTTCGCTTCGACGGACGCGACGGCTCCCTCCCGGCACGGCGGAAGCGCACCAAGGGGAAGGAACTTCTATGGCGGGCACGAAGAAGACTATCGCGGAAAGCGCGCAATCGACCGTGGCGCGCAAGATCCTCGACTACGCGCAGGGAGGCGATCCGGCCGTCCAGCTGCCTAGAATGCTCAAGGCCGTGGACGCGCTGCTTCCCAGCGACTACCTGGTGGAGCAACGCGCCTTGTTCCACCAGGTAGTCGACGACCCCGACAACAACTGGATGGTGCTGCTGAAAAGCCTGTGGACCGACGTCGACGACGGCGTGCGCGCGAAGGTCGTGGAGAACTTCCTCGTGAACGCCTGCCTCATCGGCCTCAAACGCCAGGACAACGCGGCGGCCGAATACGGCTGCAACGTGCCGTGGGCCATGCTCGTCGACCCGACGAGCGCCTGCAACCTGCACTGCAACGGCTGCTGGGCCGCCGAGTACGGCGACAAGCTGAACCTCTCGTTCGAGGAGCTGGACGGCATCATCGAGCAGGGCAAGGAGCTGGGCGTGTTCTTCTACCTGTTCTCGGGCGGCGAGCCGCTCGTGCGCAAGAAGGACATCGTCCGCCTGTGCGAGAAGCACGACGATTGCGCGTTCACCGCGTTCACGAACGCCACGCTCATCGACGACGCGTTCGCCGAGGACCTGCTGCGCGTCAAGAACTTCATCCCCGCCATATCGGTCGAGGGCTTCGAAGAGGCGACCGACGCCCGCCGCGGCGACGGCACATACCGGGCCGTCCTGCGCGCCATGGACGTGCTGAAGGCGCACCGCCTGCCCTTCGGCGTGTCGTGCTGCTACACGCACGCCAACGCGCGCTCCGTCGGCAGCGAGGAGTTCGTCGACGATCTCGTGGCGCGCGGGGCCAAGTTCGCCTGGTTCTTCACCTACATGCCCGTAGGGCGCTCGGCACCCGTCGACCTGCTGGCCACGGCGGAGGACCGTGCGTTCATGTATCGGCAAGTAAGGAAGTTCCGCGAGACGAAGCCGCTGTTCACCATGGACTTCTGGAACGACGGCGAGTTCACGCAAGGCTGCATCGCGGGCGGGCGCCGCTACCTGCACGTCAACGCGAACGGCGACATAGAGCCGTGCGCCTTCATCCACTACTCCGACTCGAACATCCGCGACACCACCGTCCTCGAGGCGCTCCGGCGCCCCTTGTTCATGGCCTACCACGACAACCACCTGCGCCCCTGCCCCGTGCTCGACAACAAGGACATGCTGGCCCAGATGGTGGCCTCCTCCGGCGCGCGCTCCACCGACCTCGCGCAGCCCGAGGACGCGGCGGCGCTCTGCGCGAAAACGCACGACACCGCCGATCGCTGGGCTCCCGTGGCGCAAGAGATATGGGAGGGCGGCCACTGGACGACCGGTCCTAACAAGGGCCGGCGCAAATAAGCCCCGACGAGCACCGGAGGGCCGCTTAAGAGGTCGGGACCATGCGGCGTGGCCCGCGCGGCAGGGCGTGCGAACAGGGCCGACGCGGACTCTGGTCGCGCGCCGTCCCTGCAAGCGACCCTGTGCCGCGTGACGCGCGCCTATTCTTCCAATAGCTTCGGCACGTCGGTGAGCGTTTCCACGACCTCGTACCCGCACTCCGCCTCGGCGCCGTGGCGGTCGACGATGACGGGCCGGATGCCCGCCGCATGCGCCCCGTCCCCGTCGGCGTCGGGGCGGTCCCCCACGTGCACGGCGCGCGACGCCGCCACGCCCAGCTCCTCGCACGCCAGGTCGAATATGACGGGATCGGGTTTGCGGTAGCCGACGACGGCCGACGAGACGACCGCGTCGAAGTACGGCAGCAGCCTCAGATCGCGCAGGAGCCCCTCGAGTCCCGCGTCCCAGTTCGACACCACGCCCAGCATGAGGCCCTGCCGCTTGAGGGTTCTCAGGCAGCCCGCCACGTCGGGATAGAGCGCCCAGTGGTCCCCCTTGCGGTACGCCTCGTGCACGGCGGCCGCCATGCCGTCGGCGTCGTGGGCGATGCCCGCCAGGTGGCACACGTAGCGGTACTGGTCGAGCCAGATGGCCACCGAGCCCTCGTGCGAGCACCAGAAGTCGCCGTCGCGCAGGTACTCGGCCTCGTAGAAGGCGTCCATCGCCGGCATGTGGGGCTCGATGTCGCGCACGGTGAGGGCGTGGCCGCGCTCCCGCGCCACGCGCGCGAACGTCTCGGCCACGGAAGGGCTCGGATAGACGAGCGTCGATCCCACGTCGAACAAAACGGCTTCCACCATGTCGCGCCTCCCTCCTGTCGGTTCTCGATCGATAGACCGCGCCGCAAGCGCCGCCGAAACGCCCTTCGCAGGGACAGGGCTGCCCAAGGCGCGCGTTCGGCGGCTTTTGGCGCAATCTCCTATTCCGTGTGCCCGTCGTCGGGCTCGATGTGCACGAGCGTGTCCGCCACGTTCGGAAAGCGCGCCCGCACGGCGTCTTCCACCTCGTCCGCAAGGGCGTGGGCCTCCCCCACGGTCATCGAGGGGTCCACGAGCACGTGCAGGTCGGCGTACACCTCCCCTTCCGTGCCGCGCGTGCGGATGCGATGCGCGTCGCGCACGCCGGGAACCGCGACCGCTGCGGCGCGCACGTCCTCTTCGGGTATGCGGGCGCGGTCCGACAACGTGGCGAGCGCATGCTTGAACACGTCGTAGGCGGTCGCCAGAATGGCGACGGTCACCACCAAGGCCATGACGGGATCGGCCATGGGGAAGCCCAAGGCCACGGCGACCAGGCCGACGATGACGCCGATGGACACGAGCGCGTCGGACAGCGTGTGGTTCGCGTCGGCACCCAGCACCTCGCTCTTGAGGCGCTTGGCGCAACGGCGCTCGTAGGTGGTCACGCCCAGGTTCACGGCCAGCGTGCCTGCCATGACCACGAACGAGACGGGGGTCACCTCGGCCGTGTACACGCCCGACGCGAGCTTGCCCACGGCACTCGAGCCCACCTCGAAGGCAGCAAGGAGCAGCAGCACGCCGATGACGAGGCTGGCGTACGTCTCGAACTTCGCATGGCCGTACGGATGCCCCTCGTCGGCGGGACGGGCGGCCAGCGCGATGCCGACGAGCCCCACGACGTTGCCGGCGGAATCGAACACGGAATGGATGCCGTCCGCCTGCATGGACGCCGACCCGCTGGCAACGCCGTAGAAGTACTTGGCCGCAGCCACGCCCAGGTTGAGGAACAGGACGATCCACAGCACACGGCGGATCGAGCCCATGCGCTCGGACACGGGGCCTTTCGTCGCAAGCGTTTTGGACATGGCGTCCCTCCGTTCGAACCGGGCCGATATACGAAAAGGAGAGCCACTCGGACTCTCCTTCTAGCTTTTCTGGTGTCGGAGGCGGGATTTGAACCCGCACACCCGTTGTGTGGGCACTAGCACCTCAAGCTAGCGTGTCTGCCGTTCCACCACTCCGACGTATGTTTGCTGCCTTGCAAGCAACGGTGGTTATTCTACCCGAACCGTTGCCGCTTGTGAAGAGCGAATTTCCTCTATTTTGCAATCGTGCCTTGCGGATAGATGATCATGAGCACGATGAGCGAGAGCAAGAACACCACCGCGAAGATGATGGTGATGCGATCGAGGTTCTTCTCCACGATGCTCGTGCCGGTTTGCGTGGAGTACACCGAGCTGGCGATCATGTCGGATATGCCCGTGCCCTTGCCGGAATGCAGCAGGATGAACACGATAAGGCCCAGGCCCGAAACGACGAGCAGGATGAGCATGATGATAAGGAACGGGTTCAAGGCGTCTCTCTTCTTTCCACGTGAGAACAATCGTTTACACAAGTTATGAAGTATACCCGAAAGGAGCCCGTCATGGCAAGCACGACGCCAAGCGGCGTTGCAAGCGTCGCAAAACGACCAGACCCCCGCGCGAGAGTCGGCGCGGGATGCGCGTTTGCATTGCGGGCGATTTCGATATTGCATGGTTTTCGCGGCTGGCATAGCATAACGACCACCGAACGAACACGACGAGGAGCATCATGGACGAACCGAGAGACCGCATCGAGGCCGACGCCGCGCCGCCCGGCGGCGTCGCGGGGACGCGGCGGGCACGGGCCGCGAGGGCCTTCCCCTTCGCCTTCAGGCAAACGCTGCCGCTCATGGCGGGCTTCGCGTTCTGCGGGCTGTCCTACGGCGTGTACGCCACGTCCATCGGGCTGCCCCCCTGGGCGGCGCCGCTCATGGCCGTTTCCATCTTCGCCGGCTCAGCCGAGTTCGTGGCCGCCGACATGCTGACGGCGTCGTTCGCACCGCTCTCGCTGTTCCTCGTGGTGCTCATGGTGAACGCGCGCCACCTGTTCTACGGCATCAGCATGCTGGAGAAGTACCGCGGCGCCGGGCGCAAGACGGCCTTTCTCCGCTACGGCCTCATCGACGAGACGTTCGCGCTGTGCCAGCCGCTCGAGGCGCCGAGCGGGGTGGACCGTTTCTGGGTGTACGCGTGGATCACCGGGCTCAACCTCGTGTACTGGGCCGGGTTCGCCGCCATGGGGTCGTACGTGGCCTCGGGGCTGCCGGTGGACCTCACGGGTATCGACTTCATCATGAAGGCGCTGTTCATCGTCATCTTCCTGGACTGCTGGATGGGCGAGGACGACCACCGCGCGTCGCTCATCGGCCTGGGAGCCGCGCTCGCGTGCCTGGTCGCGTTCGGAAGCGACGGTTTCCTGGTGCCGGCGCTGCTGTCCATCGTGGCGCTCCTGCTCCTGCTGCGCAAGCAGCTCGACCGCAAAGGTGGAGAGGACGGCGCAACAAGCTCGCCCACCGAGGCGGAAGCGGAGCAGGCGCTATGAGCGCGCTCGAGATGCTGGTCATGATAGCCGCCGGCGCGCTGGCCACGCAGATCACGCGCTGGGCGTCGTTTCTGGCCTTCCCCACCGCCGAGAAGACGCCGAAGGTGGTCACGTACCTGGGCACGGTGCTGCCCGCCACCATGTGGGGGCTGCTCATCGTGTACTGCTTCCGCACGAGCGACCCCCTGTCGGGCTACCACATGGCGCCCGAGCTGCTGGCCGCCGCCGTGGTGGTGGGCCTGCACCTGTGGAAGCGGAACATGTCGCTGTCCATGATAGGCGGCACCCTGGTGTACATGTTGCTCATCCGCACGGTGTTCCCGCTGGCATGAAAATGTCCCAATTGGGGACAGTCCCCCATTGGGACATTTCGGGGCGGGACGCCTATGCCAGCAGGCTCGCGCCCGTCATGGCGGCGGGAGCGGGAACGCCCATGAGCTCCAGCAGCGTGGGGGCGATGTCGCAGAGCGCGCCCGAACGGCCGTCGAGCGTGCGGCCCGTGCCCGCGAAGTCCGCGAGGACGAGCGGCACGGGGGCCGTGGTGTGGGCCGTGAAGGGGCTGCCGTCCTCGGCGAGCATCTTGTCGGCGTTGCCGTGGTCGGCGGTGACGAGCGCGACGCCGCCCTTGCGCTCGAGCGCCGCGAGCACCTGGCCCACGCCCGCGTCCACAGCCTCGACGGCGGCCACGGCGGCCGGGATGACGCCCGTGTGACCCACCATGTCGGGGTTCGCGAAGTTCACGATGTACACGTCGGCCTCGTCAGCATCGATGGCCGCGGCCAGCGTGGCCGCCACGTCGGGCTCGCTCATCTCGGGTTTCAGGTCGTAGGTGGCCACCTTGGGGCTGGGGATGAGCGCGCGCTCCTCCCCCTCCTTCGGTTCCTCGCGCCCGCCGTTCAGGAAGAACGTCACGTGGGCGTACTTCTCGGTCTCGGCGATGTGATACTGGCAAAGGCCCGCCTCGGCCAGCACGTCGGCCAGCACGTCGCTGGGGAACTCCTTGGGGAAGGCCACCGGCGCGGGGATCTCGGGGTCGTATTCGGTCAGGCACACGAAGCCCACCTGCGGCCACGCTCCGCGCTCGAAGCCGTCGAACGCCGGGTCAACCAGCGCGCGCGTGATCTCGCGCGCCCGGTCGGGGCGGAAGTTGAAGAACACGACCGCGTCGCCGTCGCGCACGCCGCGGTCGGCGAGCGCCACAGGCACGACGAACTCGTCGGTGACGTCCGCGGCGTAGGAGGCGGCCATGACCTCGGCGGGCGTCGCGTCTTTGTGCGGCTCGGCGCGCACGACGGCCCGCCACGCCTGCTCGACGCGCTCCCAGCGGTTGTCTCGGTCCATGGCGTAGTAACGTCCCGAGATGCTGCCCACCTCGGCCGTGCAGCCCTCGTCCGTCAGCTCGGCAAGCACTCCTTCGAGTTCCTCCAGATAGCCCGCGCCGCTCTTGGGCGGCACGTCGCGGCCGTCCATGAAGCAGTGCACTGCGATATGAGCCACGCCGGCCGCCTTCGCGGCGCGCGCGAGCGCGTAGAGGTGCTCGTTGGAGGAATGGACGCCGCCGTCGGACACGAGCCCCATGAGATGCAGCGCCGCACCCGGCCGCGCGGCGGCCGCGAACGCATCGTTCAGCACGGGGTTCGCCGCCAGCGAGCCGTCGGCGCATGCGCGGTTGATGCGGGTGAGCTCCTGGTACACCACGCGCCCGGCGCCGATGTTGAGATGTCCCACCTCGGAGTTGCCCATCTGCCCTGCGGGCAGGCCCACGGCCTCGCCCGACGCCTCGAGCTTCGTCCACGGACGGGTGGCGAGCAGCTCGTCCAGGCACGGCGTTCGCGCTTGCGAGATGGCGTTGCCCGGCCCCGGCTCGGCCAGGCCGAACCCGTCCATGATGATGAGGCATGCGGGCAGGGTGAGGTTTTCGGCTGATGCCGCACGGGATCCTTCGACTACGTTCACTTCGTTCACTCCGCTCAGGATGACAAGGGGATGCTTGCTTCGTTCACTCCGCTCAGGATGGCAGGGAGGGGGTTACTCGCTTCGCGCGCTCCGCTTAGGATGACAGGGGGGGGTGCAGGTTGTCATCCTGAGCGCAGGCCGGAGGCCGAAGTCGAAGGATCTCCGCTTGCGGGGAGATCCTTCGACTCGCTTCGCCCGCTCAGGATGACGAAAGGGGCGTTTACAGGCACGCCTCGATCAACTGCACGAACGATTCGCACTTGAGGCTTGCACCGCCCACCAGGCCGCCGTCGATGTTCGGCTGGGCCATGAGGCCGTCCACGTTGCCCGGGTTCATGGAGCCGCCGTACAGCACGCGCATCGCCTCGGCCGTCTCGTCGCCGAAGAGCTCGGCCAGCGTCGCGCGGATGGCGGCGCACACGGCCTCGGCCTGCTCGGGCGTGGCCGTGCGGCCCGTGCCGATGGCCCAGATGGGCTCGTAGGCCACGACGCACGTCTCCGCATCGCGCGCGTCGACGCCGGCGAAGGCGGCGCGCACCTGGGCGCACACGTACTCTTCGGTGGTGCCCTCGTCGCGCACGGCCAGCGACTCGCCCACGCACACGATGGCGTACAGGCCCGCCTCGACGAGCGCCTTCACCTTGCGGTTCACGTCCTCGTTCGTCTCGCCGAACAGCTCGCGGCGCTCGGAGTGGCCTACGATGGAGCACGCGCAACCGATCTCCTTGATCATGGGCACGGAGATCTCGCCCGTGTAGGCGCCCGACGCCTCCCAGTACACGTTCTGCGCGCCTACGGCGATCTTCGTCTTGTCGAAATCGAGCACCGTCTTGGCGGGCTTGAGGTCCACGTAGGGCGGGCAGATGACGATGTCCAGGGACTCGGGCCACTCCTTCTCGTACTGGTTCGATATCTCTTGCGTGAGCACCACCGCCTCGCCGACGGTGTTGTTCATCTTCCAGTTGCCCGCCATCATGGGTTTGCGTGCCATTCCGCACTTCCTTTCCGTGTCCTTCGCTTCAAGCGCAAGACGGTATCCAATCGCTCAAGCAGTCCTGCTCGCACGGACAGCCCACCGGGCCGTCCGGCTCGTGCGGAACTCGCTTGGCGGACACCGTCCTTCGCCCTTCGCTGCGTTAACGGGAAGCGATGCCTCATTAAGAAGGATTGCTTCCCCCTGTTTCTCGCCGCCGTTTACTTCAACGCCTCCACGCCGGGAAGCGCCTCGCCCTGGACGAGCTCCATGGAGGCGCCGCCTCCGGTGGAGATGAACGTCATCTGCTCGGCCAGGTCGAACTTGTTCACGGCGGCCACGCTGTCGCCGCCGCCGATGATGGTGTCCGCGTCGGCGTTGGCGGCCACGGCGTCGGCCACGGCCTTCGTGCCGGCCTCGAACGCCTTCATCTCGAACACGCCCATGGGACCGTTCCAGAACACGGTCTTGGCCTCGGCCACGGCGTCGGCATAGAGCTTCGCCGTCTCGGGCCCGATATCGAGGCCCATCATATCACCGGGAATGTCATCGACCGAAACCGTTTTGGTTTCGGCATCTTCCGCGAAGCGGTCGGCGACGACCACGTCCACCGGCAGCAGCAGCCGCACGCCGCGCTCCTCGGCCTTGGCGATCATGGCCGCAGCGCGCTCCACCCAGTCCTCTTCCTTGAGCGACGTGCCCACGGCCTTGCCTTGGGCCAGCAGGAACGTGAAGCACATGCCGCCGCCAATGACGAGCGTGTCGCACTTGTCCATGAGCGCGTCGATGACCTTGATCTTGTCCGACACCTTCGAGCCGCCGAGGATGGCGGCGAAGGGGCGGCGCGGGTTCTCCAGCATGCCCGAGAGCGTGCCCACCTCGCGCTGCATGAGGTAGCCCGCGTACGCCGGCAAGAGCGCGGCGACGCCCGCCGTCGACGCATGGGCGCGATGCGCGGTGCCGAACGCGTCGTTCACGTACGCCTCGCCGAGCGCGGCCAGCTCCTCGCAGAACGCGGGATCGTTCTTCTTCTCGCGCTTGTCGAAACGCAGGTTCTCCACCACCAGCACGTCGCCGTCGCGCAGCGAGGCGGCTTTCGCGCGGGCATCGTCGCCCACCGTGTCGGCAGCGAACACCACGGGCTTGCCCAAGAGCTCCGAGAGCTTCTGGGCGGCGGGACGCAGCGTGAACGCCTCCTCGAAACCCTCGCCCGCCGGGCGGCCGAGATGGCTCATGAGGATGACGCGCGCGCCTTGCGCAACGAGCTTCTCGATGGTGGGCAGCGCCGCGCGGATGCGCGTGTCGTCGGTGACGCCGCCGTCCTTCACCGGTACGTTGAAGTCGACGCGCACGAGCACGCGCTTGCCGCGCGCGTCCAGCTCGTCAACGGTTTTGATCTCGGCCATGGGTCCTCCTGTCTAAACGAGAAACGAGCCTGCCAAGGCAGGCTCGTTTCGGGGAATACTGTTAAAGAAGAATCTTGACGAGATCCTTCACGCGGTTCGAATAACCCCACTCGTTGTCGTACCAGGAGATGCACTTGATGAAGTTGCCCTCGCCGCCCAGCACCATGGTCAGCTTGCCGTCGTAGATGGAGGAGTGCGGGTTGTCCACGATGTCGATGGAGACGATCGGGTCCTCGGTGTACTCCAGGATGCCCTTGAGCGGGCCCTCGGCGGCGGCCTTCATCGCGGCGTTGATCTCGTCGATCGTCGCGTCCTTCTCAAGCTCCACCGTGAGGTCGACCATCGAGCCGTCCGGCGTGGGAACGCGGGTGGCGAAGCCGTCCAGCTTGCCCTTGAGCTCGGGCAGCACCAGCGACACCGCGCGGGCGGCGCCCGTGGTGGTGGGGATCATGGACATGGCGGCCGCGCGGGCACGGCGCAGGTCCTTGTGGGGAAGGTCGAGGATCTTCTGGTCGTTCGTGTAGGAGTGGATCGTGTTCATGTAACCGCGCTTGATGCCGAAGTTGTCCAGCAGCACCTTCGCGAAGGGGGCCAGGCAGTTCGTCGTGCACGAGGCGTTCGATACGATGTTGTGCTTCTCGGGATCGTACTGGTCGTCGTTCACGCCCATGACGATGGTGATGTCCTCGTTCTTGGCCGGCGCGGAGATGACGACCTTCTTGGCGCCCGCGTCGAGGTGCGCCTTGGCCTTCGTGCCGTCGGTGAAGAAGCCCGTGGACTCCACGACGACGTCGACGCCCAGCTCGCCCCAGGGGAGGTTGGCGGGCTCGCGCTCGGAGAGCACCTTGACCGCATGGCCGTCGGCCACGAAGCCGTCCTCGGTGACCTCGACCGTGTCGAAAGCGCGCCCGTGGATGGAATCGTACTTGAGCAGGTGGGCCATCGTCGGAATGTCGCCGAGGTCGTTCACTGCCACGACCTCGATCTCGGGATCGTTCACCATCGCGCGGAACGCCAGGCGGCCGATGCGACCGAATCCGTTAATGCCTACTTTGATTGCCATGCGTATCCCCTTTCGTAAAAGATACTTGGTTGCCCATCGTAACGCGCTGATCATACCACGCAAGCCGCCAACAGGCGCAACCTTGCCGTTCTCTCCCGAGAAAAAGCCGACGAACGGTTCTTCCGCCGTCATCCATCGGAAAACCCCTGCGCGGGCGCCGCTGCGAAAGGCCCCGCTCCAAGCCCTGGGCCCTCCCCTGTTTCGACGCGCGGAAAACGCCCCGCAAGGACGCCGTCGCCTTTCCGGAACGTCAGCCGCGGACCTCGCGGGCCATCTGCTCGATGCGGCGGACGCGGTGGTAGACGGCCGATTTGGACAGGGGCGGGGTCGCGCGCTCCCCCAGCTCCTTGAGCGTGGCGTCGGGGTAGGTGACGCGTAGGCGGATGAACTCCTGCAGGGCGGGCGGGAGGTTGTCCATGCCGTGGGCCTCCAGCACCGTGCGTATGGCGTATATCTGGTCAACCGAGGCGTTGGCGGCCTTCGCCTGGTTGGCTATCTCGGCGTTCGTCATGCGGTTCACGTCGTTGCGCACGCTCTTGATGACGCGGGCGTTCTCCATGGAGAGCGCGCTTTGGTGCGCGCCGGTGAACGCGAGGAACTCCAGGATGGCGGCCCCGCTTTTGAGGTAGACCATGTACGAGCTGCGGCGCTGCATGACGCGCGCGTTGATGTCCTTGCGCTCGAGCAGCTCCACGAGCCCCTCCGCCAAGTCCTCGTTCTCCACGGTGATCTCGAAGTGGAAGTCGCCGCGCGGATCCGACACGAAGCCACTGCCGAGGAACGCGCCGCGCAGGTAGGCCGCCGTGCAGCACTCCTTCGCCACGAGCTCGTCCTTGATGCCCAGCTCGAGCCCCTCGCCCGAGAGCACCCCCATGTCGCGCAGCGCGTCGGCCAGATGCGGCTGCGCGGGCACCTCGATAAGGTAGTTCGGCGTCTTGTGCAGCACGCTGCGGCGCACGGTGAGCTCGGTCTTCAGGTGGTACAGCTCGTGGAGCAGCTTGATGATGAGGCGCGCCACGCTGGGAGCGTCGGTGGCTATCTCGATGCGGTACGTGCCCTGGCCGCTGAAGAACAGCGTGCCCTCGATGCGCACGAGCGCCGCCAGCGTGGCCTTCTCGCAGTGCGAGCACACGGGAGGGACCCGGGCGAGCTCGTCTTTCACCTCTGCCGTGAACGACATAGCTTCAACACCCCCGAGAACGCGTCGCGCAGGGCCTGCGGATCGTGCCAGGTGGGGTTGTTCGCGTCCACGAGGTCGCGCGCGATGACCACCGGCCCCTGCTGCTGGATGGCCTGCACGTCGCGGTAGCTGATGCGCACCGGGCGGATGCGGCCGGAGAGCTCCGCGTCGTCGAGGTCCGACGTCGAGGCGTGCTCGGGCTCGGCGCCGGTCATGGCGCCGAACACGCCCGTGGCCGGGCTGTCGGGACGCAGCGGCACCGGCGTGTGCACGAGCACATAGTCCACCAGGCCCCGCATGCCGTGGTCCATGAGCGCCTCCACGTGCTCGCGCGCCGTGAGGCCCCACGTCTCGCCTTGCATGTCGGCCAGCGAGCACACGAACAGCGTGCTGGCCTGCGAGGCGCGGACGGCGTCCACCACGCCCGGCACCAGCAGGTTCGGGATGATGGACGTGAAGAGCGACCCCGGCCCCAGCACGATGAGGTCGGCCGCGCGGATGGCGTCGAGCGCCGGCTCGTACGGCTCGATGGGCCGCTCGGCGCGCAGCGTGACGCGGGCGAGCGCCGTGCGGGAATGGCACGCCACCGCCTGCCCCTCGAGCTCGCGGCCGTCGCGGGTGCGCGCGACGAGCGTCACGCGATCGAGCGTGGAAGGGCATACGCGCCCCTGGGCGTTCAGCAGCCGCTCGCAGATGGCGATGGCCTCGGGGAACGACCCGGCTGCGTCCTCGAGCGCCGAGAGCATGAGGTTGCCGAGCGTGTGGTTGCCCGCGAACGGGAAGCGGTACTTGAAGGCGCGGGCCAGCGGGTCGGTGGGGTCGCCCGCCATGGCGGCCAGGCACTTGCGCACGTCGCCGGGAGGCGTGACGTTCGCCTGCTCGCGCAGCACGCCCGTGGAGCCGCCGTCGTCGGCCATGGCCACGACGGCGCTCGTGTCCAGGCCCATGGACAGGAGCGTGCGGATGGACACGGGGGCGCCGGTGCCCCCGCCGATGACCACGGCGCGCAGGTGCTCGTCGGGCCCGACGACGGGCGGCGTGAAGCCGAGCGCCGCGAACGCGGCGGTGGCGGACGGATCGTGGGTGAACGCGGGGGTCGCCATGCGATTCGCCCCTAAGCCCGCGGGGAAGCCGGTTCGGGCGCGGCCTTCTGCGGAACGCCCGCGATGCGGCCGTCGGCGCCCTCGGCGAGCGCGAGGTCGCGGTGCGCGATGCTCACGCGGTAGCCCTTCGTCTTCAGGTAGTCGCCCGTGGACTCCGCCAAGGCCACCGAGCGGTGCTGGCCGCCCGTGCAGCCCACGGCGATGGCCAGCTGCTGCTTGCCCTCGGCCACGTAGCCCGGCATGACGCAGTCGAGCAGCGCGCGCCAGCGCTGCTCGAACTCCTCGGTCTCGGGGCGGTACAGCACGTAGTCGCGCACCGGCTTGTCGAGGCCCGTGAGGGCGCGCAGCTGCGGCTCGTAGTAGGGGTTCGGCAGGAAGCGCACGTCCATGACCAGGTCGGCGTCGAGCGGGGCGCCGTGCTTGAAGCCGAACGAGTACACGGTGACGGCCAGGCCCTGCTGCTCGGAGCCTGGCGCGAACAGCGCGCGGATGGTGGCGCGCAGCTGCGCCGGCAGCATGTCGGTGGTGTCGACGACGTGGTGAGCCGCCTCGCGCACCTCGAACAAAAGGTCGCGCTCGCGCTCGATGCCCTGCACGATGGACGCGCCGTCCGCGCACAGCGGATGCCGGCGCCGGCTGGACTTGTAGCGCGCGACGAGCTTGTCGTCGGCCGCGTCCAGGAACAGGATGCGGTAGTCGATGCCCTGCGCCTTCAGCTTTCCGAGCTCGGCCGTGAGGCTGGCGAAGAAGTCGCGGTTGCGCGCGTCGCACACCACGGCCAGACGGCGGTGCTCGTCGGGCTGCCCCGGCATGCCGGTGAGCTCGAGCAGGTTCCCGATGAGGCTGGAGGGGAGGTTGTCCACGCAGAAGTACCCCAGGTCCTCGAACGAGTGCATGGCCTCGGTGCGCCCGGCCCCGCTCATGCCGCTCACGATGACCAGCTCGGGCATGCTCGCCAGATCGGCGGTTTCGTCAGTCATGCTGCCGTCCTTCCCTCGTCTCCTCCGCGCCCTGCACGGCCGCCTCGACCGCCGCGTCCACGACGGCCGACGTCACCGCCGCCGGGCCCTCGCCCGCGGGCGGGCACGCGGCCTCGTCGGCCTCGCCGCCCACGACGCGCTCGTCTTTCCGCTCCCTATTATACTGCTGAAGCACCCGGTACAGCTCCTCGGCCACCTCGACGGGCACGACGCGCGCCTCCTTGATCTCGTCGAGCGTGGCGGCCTTCAGGTTCCTGAACGATTTGAAGTGCTTGAGCAGCGCCTTCTTGCGCACGGGCCCCATGCCCACCACGTCGTCCAGGATAGAGGCCGTCATGCCCTTGCCGCGCAGCTCGCGGTGGAACGTGATGGCGAAGCGGTGCGCCTCGTCGCGCACCTGCTTCACCAGGTAGAGCGACGCCGAGCCGCTGGGCAGCACCACCGGCCCCGTGTCCTGCCAGGGCACGAACAGCTCCTCGTCGCGCTTGGCCAGGCCGCACAGCGCGATGTCGTCGATGCCCATCTCCTCGAACATGGCGAGCGCCGCGGAGAGCTGCGGCTTGCCGCCGTCGAGGATGATGAGGTCCGGCTTGCTGCCGAAGCGCTCGTCGGCCATGCGCTCGGGCGCGTAGCGGCGGCTCATGACCTCCTGCATGGACAGGAAGTCGTTCGCCTCGTCGAGCGGCGTCTTGATCTTGAAGCGGCGGTACTGGTTCTTGTCGGGCTTGCCGTTCGTGAACACCACCATCGAGGCCACCGTGTAGGAGCCGTGGATGGTGGATATGTCGAAGCACTCGATGCGCAGGGGCGGCGCGTCCAGGGCTAGCGCGCTCTCCAGCTGCAGAAGCGCGTTGTTGATGCGCTTGTCGTCGTAGTTCGTGCGCACCTTGTAACGCATGAGCGTGTGCTTCGCGTTCGTCTCGGCCATGCCCACGAGCTCGGCCTTCTCGCCCTTCTGCGGCGCGTTGATGCGCACCTTCGCGCCGTGGAGGCTGGCCAGCTTCTCGGTGAGCCACGCCTCCATGGCCTCGCGGTCCTCGGGCTCGTCGCGCAGGATGACCTCGTGCGGGATGGACGTGGTGGCGTCGTAGTAGCGCAGCAGGAACATGTGCAGCAGGTCGTCGTCGGGGACGTCCTTGCCGCGGTCGAGCACGAACTCGTTGGAGTTGATGATGCGGCCCTCGCGCACCATGAACACGTGCACGCCCGCCACCGTCTCCTCGCGGAACAGGCCCACGACGTCGGCGTCGAGGTTGCGCGTGGACACCGCGTGCTGCTTGTCGGTGAGGCTCGCGATGGTGTCGATGCGCGCCTTGATGCGGGCGGCGCGCTCGAAGTCCAGCTCGGCGGCGGCCTCCTGCATCTCGGTCGTGAGCTCGTCGGTGAACTCGCGGTGCTGGCCCGACAGGAACCGCTCGATGCGCTTGACGTGCGTCCGGTACTCCTCGGGCGTGATGCCGCCGCAGCAGGCACCGGGGCCCAGGCCCACGTGCGCGTCGAAGCACGGGCGGGCGTCGCTGCCGAGCAGCGCGAGCGGGTCCTTTTCCAAGCGGCGCTTGAGCCCGCGCCAGTCGGCGCACGACGCGGCGCACAGCGGCACGACGCGGCGGGCGATGTCCACCATGTCGCGGGCGGCGCGGCTGTCGGTGTAGGGGCCGAAGTACTTGGTATCCGCACGGTGCTTCTCGCGCGTGTACTTGATGGCGGGGAACACGTCGCCCTTCGTAAGCGCGATGAACGGGTAGGACTTGTCGTCCTTGAAGTCGGCGTTGAAGAACGGCGCGTGCTGGTTGATGAGGTTCTTCTCCAGCACGAGTGACTCGTGCTCGTTCTCCACCACCAGGTAGTCGAAGCTGTCGATCTGGTCGACCAGCAAAGGGATCTTCGCGCGCTCGTCCTGGAAGTTCACGTACTGGCGCATGCGGGCGCGCAGCTGTTTGGCCTTGCCCACGTAGATGACCTGACCGGACTTGTCCTTCCACAAATACACGCCCGGCAGCGCGGGCACGGCGTTCAGCTCCTGCTTGATGCGCTCGAGCTTGGCGGCGAGCGCCTCGTCGGCGCGGGCCTCGGCGTTGAACGCGCGCGCAGCGCTCTCGAGCGACGGCCGGCGGCGGCCCTCGCGCTCGAGGCGCGCGGCGGTTTCGGAGCCGGGTGCGGGGGCATCGCCCGCGTCATCGGCGCCGCCCTCAGCCGCACTGCCGTCGAAGCACGCCCGATCGCCGTCGTCCCAGCGCTCGAAACCGCCCGCGTCGGCGGGACCGAGGCCGTCGTCGGCGAACGGGAAGCCGTCTTCGGGAATGATGTCGGTGGGATCGTCCATGCCGTCAGTATAGCAAACCGCACAGGCGTTCCCCTGAGCGCGCCCCCGCTCCACGCGGTTTGCAAAAGCGGTGCCCCTTACGCCCGCAAAGCTCGGGAGGTTGTCGCGCGGGGAGCTTTGCCAGTGGCAGGCGAATCAAAGGCAACGACCTTTGAGGACACAGCGCAACCCGGCCCCTTCCCCGAACCGACCAGCCGAGGAGCCTCGAGGCCGCAGTCAAGGGCAAGGGCCATTCGCGCCATGGTCTTCACCGTCATGTTCGACTCGCCACGCAGCATGCCGCACAACGTCGGCTGCTTGATGCCCATGCGCCTGGCGAGCTCCGCCAACGTCAATCCCTGTCGAGCCGCCTCATCCATGACGGCGCTGCTGAACTCGCCCGCAACGCTGTAAGCGAGCGTTTGGGGGGTTTCCTCGAGCTCGACGCCGAACAGCTTCTCGGCTTCGTAATCCCTGACCATCTTTCAACCTTCTTCCCGAGCGGCTAGCAAAGCTTCGACTAGTGCTGCTTTTCGTTCAGCCTCGTCGATGAGCGCATGCATGTTCCCCGAACCCTGATGGGTCTTTTCGACGGAGAGAAGCACAAGCGCGTTCTGCCCTGATTTCTGGTATGCGATGCCTCTTATCACCGTTCCGAAAACCTTCACTTCGACGACAGGGCCCCTGAGCCTTCTTATCAGACCGATTGCAAGACTGCGTCCGATTCCGTCCCTGTCGATTCTTCGCAACGCTTTGAAAAGGCACAACGCCGCCTCCCTGTTCTGCCTTTTTTCTGCGAATCTCTGCAAAAACGTTCTACCAGCACCCTTCGGCACCAGTGCGTACAGGCATGAACAGGAAGGTACGCTTTGAAGCTCCCATTGATCCGGATCAAACATACCGCCTCCTTAGGTTATATCCTAATACCCTCCGTTTGTAAAGAAGGAAGCGGCTTCCGTGAATGGCCGATTGCATGCCTTCCCCGCAAATAGACAACCGCTTTCCACTTCTTTGCGGCTGTCCCCCATCAAGGGTTAGGCGACACCAACCAGTTCTAAAAGACTATAGGCAGTATAGCATATTACACGTACATTTGTTTCTATAATGTACGAAATAATGAAAATGATGCTAGGGCTAAAGGTGCCGATAGAGAGACGAGCGCGAACGCTTTGAGCAAATCATCTTTCGACGGCGACATTATTTCACGGCGACGTACCGAGCGCAGGCTTCCAAGTCGAGGAGCGGAGCTTCGCCGTCGGCGTCGAAGCGCTGTTGGGCGACGTACACCTGCGCTTTCGACCATGTCGAGGGAGAGCCCACGGCGACGGCCCGCTCGTCTTCCGCGTTCGGGCCGAACCCTTCGGTGGCGCACACCACATAGAACAGGGGCTCGCCCGTCGTCCGGTCGCTCACGTTCAAAGCGTAGCCCACGCCCTCGTCCCCCTCGATCCGATGCGTGCCGTCGTACGAGAATTGCCAGTTCGCGGCTTCCGGCGCGGTTAGATCGAACGAGTAGTACGGCAACTCGAGCGCCCGCTCGGCATCGGCGACCGCCCCTCGCTTCACCGACACGTACGAGGCGTACTCCTCGGTATGGTCGGAAAGCCGACTGTGCTGCGGGTCGAACATCGCGCTGTACACGCTCACGTAATTGCCCTCGAGCAACGGCGTCGATCCGGCGCTCGTCGCGTAGAACGTTCCCTGCGGGCCCCAGGCGTCGGTGAAGCACGTGACGCTGAACAGCGCCATCCCCGTATCGTTGGACAGCACGCCCGTCGAATAGCCCAAGCCCAGCCCGGGGTCCGGCATGGTGTAATCGTTGGAGTAGCTGAACGTGGTCGTCCCCGCCCACGACTCGGGCAGGTCGATCATGTAGTACGGCGTTTCGAACGCAACGCCTGCGTCGGGCACGAACGGCTGGGCGGTCGCCCCTATCGGCGGAGCCGCCGCGACGGGAGCTTCCGTCTGCGCAGGGGCCGAGCAGCCCGCGGTAAGCGAGGCCAGAAGGAGCAGCGCCGCAAACGGCACCGCCCGCTTCGCGGCTCCGAGTAACGCGTGAAGCGAACCTTCGCAAGCAGAAATCATGTTCATCAGCTCTTTTCCAAAGACGACGGGGCACCTGCCAGGGCGCACGAAAGGACGACGTTGCGCAGCAGCGAGACGTCGCCGGACTCGCGATCCGGCTGAGAGGGAAAATCGAGAGTTGCCTGCAGTCATGGGCCTGCTCCCAATCCGTTTGAAACGTGATCCGGGAATCCAGTATAGCAAACGGCGCCTCGAAGCGGGCGGCGTTCAGGCGTCGTCGAGCTTGGCCTTGAACGAGATGGTGCGCGGCGTGTCCAGATCGTCGAACGCCACCTCGTAGGCGCGCTTCTCGGCGTCCACGGCCTCCACGCGCCCCGCGCCGAACACCGCATGCACCACGCGATCGCCTGCCGCGAAGCGCGCGTCGCGAACGAGGTCGGCGATCCAGCGGTCGGCGAGCGCGTAGGCGGCGCGGGCGTCGTCGAGCTCGCGGTCGACGGGCTTGTTCGAGAACTCGAGCGCCGCCGGGTCGATGTCCAGCAGGAAGCGCGACGGGTAGCGCGGCGCGCCCTCGTGGCCGCACCCTTCCGCCTCGGTGAGGTACAGCCCGTCGCGCGCCCGCGTCATGGCCACGAACGCCAGCCGCCGCTCCTCCTCCATGCCCTGCGGCGTGCTGGTCTTGCGCGACGGGAGCACGCCCTCGCTCATCGAGCAGAGGAACACGTGCGCGAATTCGAGGCCCTTGGCCGCATGGACGGTCATGAGCCGCACCTTGTCCTGCGCGTCGTCCATGGCGTCGGCGTTCGTGAGCAGGGCCGTGTGCGCCAGGTAGTGCTCGAGCGTCACCTCCTCGCCGCACGTCGTCTCGAACTCGTAGACGGACTGCTTCAACTCGGCCAGGTTGTCGAGCCGCTCCTGGCTGCCCTCGGTGCGCAGCGCGCGCTCGTAGCCGCTTTCCGACAGCACGGCCGCCAGGACCTCGGACACCGGCCGGCCCTCGTACGACGAGCGGAAGCGGTCGACCAGCTGCAGCAGCTGGCGCGCCTTCGTGCGCTTGAACAGCTCGTCGTCAACGAAGCGCTCGAGCGCCTCGAACAGGCTGCATCCCAGCTCGTCGGCCTTCTCGCGCAAAAACGCCATGCGCCGGGCGCCCAGGTTGCGCTTGGGCGCGTTCGCCACGCGCGCGAAGTCGAGGTCGTCCTGGTAGGCGACGAGGCGCAAATACGCAAGCGCGTCCTTGATCTCGCGGCGGCCGAAGAACGGCACGCCGCTGCACACCGCGTGCGGCACCTCCGCGCGCAGCAGCGCCTCTTCCACGGGCCGCGACGCGTAATGGGCGCGGTAGAGCACCGCCATGTCGCGGTACGCCACGCCCTCGCCGTGCAGCGCGAGGGCGCCCTGGGCGATCCACACGGCCTCGTCGTCCGAGCTCTTGGCGTGGTGCCACACCGTGGGGCCGTGGACCGCGCGCATGGCGACCAGCCGCTTGGGCACGCGCTCGCGGTTCTTCTCGATCAGCGAGTTGGCCACGGCCACCACGCGCGGGGCCGAGCGGTAGTTCTCCAGCATCATGACGGTGCGCGTGCCGGGGAACCGCTTGTCGAAGTCCAGCAGGTAGCGCACGTCGGCGCCGCGCCAGGTGTAGATGGTCTGGTCGGGGTCGCCCACCACGAACAGGTTCTTGTGGTAGCCGGCCAGCACCTCCATGAGCTCGTGCTGCAGGCCGTCGATGTCCTGGAACTCGTCCACCATGACGTACTCGAGCCGCTTCTGCCACTTCAACCGTATGTCGGGGTTCTGCTCGAAGAGGTACAGCACGAACACGATGAGGTCGTTGTAGTCCAGCCCGAAGCACTTCTTCTCCTGGTAGAGGTAGCCGTAGAAGATGATGTCGCGGGCGTCCGTCGCTTCGAGGTACTTCTGACGCAGGCCCTCGAGCGGCATGGCCAGCATGTCGCGGTAGTAGCCCGGGCGCTCCTTCAGCTTCATGATCTCGATCATGTCGCGGGCCTTGGAGAACGTCATGTCCCGCAGCGTGAGCCCGCGCTCCTCGTAGATGGTCTGCAGCATGGCGTCGATGTCGGCGTTGTCCAGCACGAGGAAGCTCTTCGGGTACTGGAGGGCGTGGGAATCCTCCTGCAGCACCGACACGCAGAAGCCGTGGAACGTGTTGATGTAGCCGGTGTCGTTGTCGCCCGTGAGGCGCCGGATGCGCCGCCTCATCTCGTTCGCCGCCTTGTTCGTGAACGTGGCGCACAGGATGTTGCCGGGCATGATGCCCAGGTCGTTCACCAGGTAGGCGAAGCGGTGCGCGAGCGCCCGCGTCTTGCCCGTGCCCGCGCCGGCGATCACGCGCACGTAGCCCTCGGTGGCCGTGACGGCCTCGCGCTGCGCGGCGTTCAGGCGCGGCTCGCCGCTCCCGTCATCGCCGGGTCGAGCGTTCTTTGCACTATCGATCATCTGTTCCATGCGTGCAGTATATCAAAAACGTACGGATGTTTTTATACCGCATGCGTGTTTTTCACAGCGGGACCGTTGCGAGGGCCGTCGTCGCGCGAGCCTTTGGCGACGAGCATCAGTTTCGCAACCCCTGCGACGACGAGCAGCGCCGCGCAAACCAAAAGCACGGCCGACACGTCGGGAGCGAACGCGAGCAGGTCGCGCCAGGGAACGCCCCAAGCGAACGGCAGCGCGAGCAGGCCCAGAGGCGCGACGACGTGCAGCAGAACGGCGCGCACGACGCGCGCGCTCCTCCCCCGCCCGCCAAAGGAGCGCGATGCCGACCCGTCCCCCCTGCGCGCGGCCCACCGCGGAAGCGTGACGAGCGGCAGGGCGCAGGCCAGCGAAACGCTCAGGTACAGCACGTCGTCGCGCTGGTGCGCCCGCCACACCCAGGCGGCGTCCACCGGCTCGGGGTCCGCGCCCACCGCCGCCGCCACCACGCCGCTCGCCATGTCGAAGAACAGGCCGTCTCCCCCCGCGTGGTCGCTCGCGTCCCCCAGCACCACCACGCCCAGGTCGCGCTCGGGCAGCAGGCACATGCTGGCCACGTAGTTCTCCACCTGGCCGTCGTGCGACAGCACGAGCTCGCCGTCGTCCCAGCAAAACGACGTCCACCCCATGCCGTAGTACGTGTCGCCTTCGGGGTCGGGCACGCGGTCGAGGAACATGCTCGCCACGCCCTCGGGCGACAGCACGCGCGCCCCGTTCGCACCCACGCCGCCGTTCAGGTACATCTGCAGGTAGCGCGCCATGTCCTCGACGCTGGACGCCACGTAGCCCGACGGAGCCGCGCCCCATGTCTCGTCGCTCGAACCGTGCACGAAGCCGTCCGCCACGGGAACGCCGAACCAGGCGCGATGCCCCGGCGCCATGCCGAACGCCGCGGCCCGGGCAGGATCCGCGCTCGACGTCGCCATGCCCAAGGGGCCGAGCACCCGGCCGTCCAGATAGTCGGCGTAACTTTGCCCCGACACGGCCTCGACGATGCGTCCGAGCAAGTCGTAGTTCGCGTTCGCGTAGGAGAACTTCCCGAACGCGTCACCTGCGCGCGCGTCGGCAAGCGATTCGTAGTACCCGAACCCGCTCGTCTGGTTGAGCAGATCGCGCACCGTCACGGCGGCGGGCACGTCGTAGGCGGGCGCGTAGGCCGACGCCGGAGCGTCGAGGTCGATCGCGCCCTCCTCGACGAGCTGCATGACCGCGAGGGCGGTGAAGGACTTGCTCAGCGAGCCGATGACGAACGGGGCGTCCGGGCCGGGAACGTCCCCCAGCGTGCGAAGGTAGCGGACGTCTTGGCCGTCGACCACGGCGACGGCGACGCCGGGCACGCCCGTGGCGGGAAAGTTCCGATCCAGGTACGCGTCGATGCGCGCGGCAAGTGCGGCGCCTTCCGGCTCCTGCCCTTCGGGAGGCGCCACGTCCCCCACGTCGCCCAAACCGCTCGGATCGCCTTCGGGCGCGCCGTCGCCTTCGGCGTCCGACGCGGAAGCGGCGGCATCCGGCTCCGGTTCGGGCTCCGGCGCGCATCCCGGAACCCCCAGGCATGCAAGAGCCAACGCCAGCGCGGCGCACCATGCCGCGGCAAGGGCCGCCGGCCCGCCGCTCTCCCGTTTCGTTCCCCGTTTCCGCACGAATCGCCGCCTTGCCCTAGAAATTGCTGTACACGAATTGAACGGGCCCGCTCAGGCCCGAGAACAAAACGAACCACGCGAGCAGCGCCGCAAGGCCCGCCGCCGCGCCGAACGCGAGCGCGGCCGCCAGAGCCGGGCGCGTCTCGACCGCGCGCCGCGCGCCGTCGACCGCCGCACGGAACCGCTCCATCACGCGCCCCCTTCCGCCACGCCGACCAAAGACGCGCCCGCATCGCCAGCCGCCTCGAGCCCCTCGGCCGAACCGAACGCGCCGCCGCCCAGAAACGCGTCGTCGCGGCCGTGGACGAAGTCGTAGAAGGCCCGCTCGATGCGCACCCAGCCGCGCCAGCCGGGATGCACGGTGTCGCACAGGAAGTACTTCTCGTACTCGCAGCTGGAGAAGTCGGCGTAGGCCGCGCCCACATCGTCGCAGATCGAACGGACGCGCTCGTAGAACACGCTCCGCGTGCCGGCGTCGACGCCCTCGCGGTCGTACCAGGCGCCGTGCATCGGCAGGATGACCACGAGCGGCTCGATGCCCGTCTCGCGGCACACGTCCAAGAAGCACGCGAGGTCGGCGTACTCCTCGTCGGCGTGCGCGAAGTCCTGCCCGCGCTCCGCGTCGTAGTGGGAGTTCTTCTGCCAGTACGCGTCGTAGACCCCGTAGGGGTTCGTGGTGCAGGCGGCGTCCCCCGACGCGTCGGCCTGCGCCAGCAGCGCCTCCCAGTCGGGCTCTCCCGTGGGCTCGCCGGACGACCGGACGGCGCTCTTGAGCGGCGACTGCGCGATCACCTGCGGCAGCCGGCTGCGGACGCGCAGGTCCTCCGCGAAGGAGAACGCCGCGTCGTTGGCGGCGTCCGGCACCGAGTCGCGGTTGGCGGCGGCCACGTGCGCGGCGTCCGCGCCGAGCGCCTCCACGCGAGAGCGCACGTAGGCCTTCGTCTCGTCGGACACCCGGGGGTTCGCCACGAACTGCCGGTACAGGGGGTAGGAGAACTTGGAGGCGAACTTGTCCTGGGCGCCGTTGCCCTTGAAGAACCACTGCGGCGACACCACGATCAGGGCCTTCTTGTTCTTGACCTCGCTTCCATAGGCCCCGGCCGCGACGGCCTGCCACAGGCTCTGGTCGTAGGCCTCCCCGATGTAGGTGAGATCGACGCCGCACGCGTTCTCACCGAACACCGCCTGGGGGCACTGGGGCACCTTGTCCTTCGAGATGTAGAACTCGGACGACCCGAACGCCAGGTAGCCGTCGTCGCTCATGGCGGACAGCGTGAACGCGGTGCTCTCGGACTTCACGCCCGAGTAGACGTAGTCGTAGAGCCGCGCCGGATCGTGGTCGGTCGGGCGCGGCAAGAGGAACGCGTCCGCGCCCGCGAACGCGAGCACGACCGCCAACAGGCCCGCCAGCACGCCGCGCAACAGCAGGCGGCCTCGCTTGCCGTCGCGCGCGCCGCATGCGGCGGGCTCGTTCGATGCGGATGCCGAAGGACTCGAAGCCATAGGGCGCTCCTCCGCCTACAGGCGGATCTCCACCTGGTGGACGATGAGGTTCGCCGTGTTCATCTCGTCGCGCTCCACCTCGGTGGGGGCGATGGACACGCCGAACTCCTCCTCGATGGTCACCAGAAGCTCGATGGCGCCCATCGAGTCCAGAAGGCCCAGCGCGAACAGGTCCTCGTCGCGACGGACGCGCACCTCGTCGTCCTCGCATATATCCTCCAGGATGTCGAGCATCCGCCCCTCGAGCTCCTCGTGCGTGATCTCAGCCATGGAACGCTCCTTTCACGAGCATCGTAACCTGCCCCGAGAACAGGGCGAACCCGAACATCACCAGCTGCAGGGTGACGAACCAGGACGCCGCCCTGAACAGGGGGCTCTTCTTGTGGGCCCGGTAGAACCTCGACTTCTTCTGGAACGCCTCCGTGCCCGCCAGAAGCAGGCCGTGGTACAGGCCGTACAGCAGGTAGTCCGCCGTCAGGCCGTGCCAGGCGCCCATGAGCGCCATGTCGAACACGAAGCCCAAGCACGCCGTGGTCAAGCGGCTTTTGAACCAACGGTGCCGAAGCGCCAGGCGCGAAAGCCGCATGAACACGAAGTCGCGCAGCCAGAACGACAGCGTGATGTTCCACCGGTTCCAGAAGTCCTTGATGTCGACCGACGCGAACGGCGCGCGGAAGTTGCGGGGCGTGCGGATGCCGAAGCAGTAGCTGGCGCCCATGGCCATGAGGCTGTATCCCGCGAAGTCGAAGAACAGGTACAGCCCGTACACGTACGCCGTCTGGACCTGCCCGCCCAGCTCCGCGACGAACGGCCCCGAACCCCACGCTGAGGGCGCGTAGAACCGGTGCAGCCACACGGCCACCACGAAGGTGTAGACGGCGCCCGCAAGCAGCAGGAGAATGCCGCGCGCCAGCAGCCCTGCGTACTCGTCGCGCGGACGCACCGCCTCCGCATCTTCCAGAAAGCGGCGCGAGCGGTCGATGGGTCCGGACGTGAACACCGGGAAGAACAGCAGGAAGTACAGGTAGTCGAAAACGCCCATCTTCCCGACGATGCCGTCGTGCACCTCGAACAGCACCTGCAGAGCCTTGAACGTGACGTAGGAAACGCCCGCGAACCCGAGCAGGTTCTGGTCGAAGACCGCGCCCACCTTGGCGGAAAGGAGCGGAACGAGCACGACGCCGACGGACGCGTAGAAGCGCGCGTTCGACGAGGGCCTGGCCAGAAGCCATCTCGTAGCCAACGTCGCCGCTACCGTGAAGCCCGCCGCCACGGCGAGCCCGGGCAGGTCCTTGCAGAACAGGCACGCCAAAAACGCGGCCGACGCGACCAGGCCGTAGCGCTTGAGCGGCCTTTCGCGCAGGCCGAGGAAGGCCGCGCCCGCAACGGCCGCGGCCAGCAGCATGAAGAAGCTCGGATCGACGTAGAACGACACGGCGCCCCGCCCCTACGCCTCGGCGAGGGCCCTGCGGTCCACCTTGCCGTTGCAGGTGAGCGGCAGCTCGTCGAGCAGCTTCACCGTGCGCGGGACCATATAGGAAGGCACGCGATCGGCAAGACCGCGCTTGATGGCCTGCCGCGCCTCGAACTCGTCGCGCGCGCGGGGCTCGAGCACGACGCACGCCTTCAGGTGCGACACGCGGCCGCGACGCACGACGGGCACGACGGCCGCCTGCTTCACGGAGGGCAGCGCGCCGATGTTCTCTTCGACGTCCTCGAGCTCGATGCGGAACCCGTTCACCTTCACGAGCGTGTCGAAACGGCCTTCGCAGTGCAGCACTCCCGCCGCGTCGAGGCGCCCCGCGTCGCCCGTGCGGTAGGCGCGCACCGGCCGACCGTCGGACAGGCGCGTTTCGAAGAACACCGCGGCGGTCTTCTCGGGATTGCGGAAATAGCCCTTCGCCACCGTGTCGCCCGCTATGACGATCTCGCCCGTTCGGCCCGTCGCGCACGGTTCGCCCGTCTCCCGATCCACGATGCGTATCTCGGTGCCCGGGCGCGGCCGGCCCACCGGAAGCGGGGCGGGATCGGCCAACTCCGTCGCGCCGATCTCGCCGTACGTGACGGCCACCGTCGACTCCGTGGGCCCGTAGGTGTTCGCGATGCGGGCGCGCGGGAAGCGTTGCGCGAGGGCCGCGGCCGTGCCGTGGCGCAGAGCCTCGCCGCAGAACAAGAACAGGCGCACATTGGGCAGAAGGTCCTGGTCGAACGCCTTGTCCGCCAGGCAGAGATCGGCGAAGGACGGCGTGGACACCCACACCTCCACTTTCGACGCGCGCAAATCGGCGAACAGGGCGCGCGCGTCCTCCGCCTTCTCGCGGGGGACGGCGTACAGGCAGCCGCCCGTGGCCAAGGCTCCCGCCACCTCGTACTCGGACAGGTCGAACGAGTACGGCGGCTGGTCGAGGAACACGCAACCGCCGTCCGCGACGACGGGAAACGTGCGCACCCACTCCGCGAAGCGCGCGACGTTGTCGGCGCTCACCTCGATGCCCTTGGGGCGTCCCGTGGAGCCCGACGTGAAGATGACGTACTGGGTCTCCTCGCCCGACACCCAGCACGAGCGGTCGGGCGGGAGCGCGGCAACCGGGCGCCGCGCCTCGACCAGGGCGCGCAGGTCGATCGCGCGCTCCACGGGCACGATCGCGCGCAGCGCGCCGGGCACCTCTTCCGCCGCCAGCAGCAGGGGCTCGCCCAACTGGCCGATTATGTCCGCCAACCGCGCAGCCGGCATCTCCACGTCCACCGGCACGAAGGCATGCCCGCTTTTCAGGCAACCGAGGAAGCCCGCCGCCATGAGCGCCGACTTGTGCCCGAGCACCACCACCGGGTCGCGATCCGCCGTTCGGTCGGCCAAGGTCGCGGCGATGGCGTCCGACAGCTTCCACAGCTCCCCGTACGTCATCGCCGCCCCGTCGCCCGATCGATACGCCGGCGCATCCGGACGATCCAAGGCCCATCGTTCGACCACCGCCAGCAATTCGTTCTCGCCCGCCATGTTTCTCCGCCTGTCTCTTCGAACCTTCGCCCAAGCCTTCCCTGCCGTCTGGGCGGGTTCAAAATAGTCGTAGAATATGTGCGTGCCGTAGCGATCACGAACTACGCACATTTTGATAACCAAGTTGGCGCACAAGCCGCACAAAGCCTCTAGAATTCGCCGCGATGCCGCCCGCGCGCCGTATAATCGAGGGAGCCCCCGCCTTCGAAACCGCACGGAAGGACGATCCGCCATGCCGCCCACCATCTACATCGACGCGGACGCGTGCCCGGTCACCGCCGAGGCGCTCGCCGTCGCGCGCAAGAGCAGGGTTCCCGTGGTCATCGCGGGCAATTCCACGCAGAACCTGGCGCGCCACATCCGGCGCGGCGATCCGCGCGAGCCGGTGGACGGGTTCTGGGCGGACACGCTGGCCGTGGGCGTGGGCGCCGACGCCGCCGACTTCGCCATCGTGCAGGAGCTCGAGCCCGGCGACATCGTGGTCACGCAGGACATCGGCCTGGCCGCCATGGCCCTCGGCCGCGGCGCGCGGGCCATCGGCGTGCGCGGGCGCGTGTACACGCTGGCCACCATCGACCTGGACCTGCACATACGCCACGAGGAGAAGAAGGTGCGCCGCCAGGGAGGCCGGACGCGCGGCCCCGCCGTCTTCGAGGACGACGACCGCGAGCGCTTCGTCGCGAACCTCCAGCGCCTGGTGGACGAGGCGCTGCGGGAGGAGGGGTAGGCACCGGAAGCGCCCTACAGCCCGTGCGACTCCCGCCGCTTCTGGGCTTCGCGGTACACCTCGTTGTCGGAGCGTACTCCGATAACGACGACGCGCATGGAGCGTTCGGTGCGCATCAGCTGGTACACGATCCGAATGCCGTCCGCCTTCAGCTTGATTTTCATGAGACCGCTCAGCTGCGACAGGCGTTTGTTGCCCAAAGGCTTCCCATAGCCTCCTTCGGTGGAAGGCAGCGGGTTCGCCTGAACTTTCGCAAGAGCCTTCGCCACGCGAACGCGCTGCGCTCCGTCAAGACCGCGAAGATCGTCCCGGGCTTCGGGCAGGAAGAGAAGCTCCCACGTCATGCAAGCTCCACGTCGTCGGCATCGGCGACGTCTTCGGGCGCGACGCCCAGCTCCGCGTACACCTGCTCGGCGGAGAGGGAGTCCCCTCCCTGATTGCCCGTCAGGCGAGCGATCGCCTCGGCCATCAGCACCATGTCCGCCTCGACCTCGGACAGATACGCGTACTCGTCTGGCGTGGTGATTATGCGGTACGGGACGTTGTTCTTCAGCACGATAACGGGTGTCGAGCTCGAAGCGGACGAGAACGCCTGCGCGGCTTTGCCGCGGCTGAAAGCCGAAACCGGCACCATGTTGTCCAAAAGCTCAGCGGGAGTTGCCATACGCCTCCTTTCAATCGTGAAAATATACTAGCATATTTTCACGATTTTGTGCATGCTCGTTCCACGCAAGCACCAAGAGAAACGGACGCGTCGCCGAAGACGCGATCCCAAGGATGCGAGCAGGCGAAGGAGCGCGCAGAAAGCCCCGGTGCACGAAAACGCCCTCGAAAGACGCGAAATTCACCGCTCTGAAGCTCTTCGGCCGCTCCAAGCGCGAACCTCGGGCATTCTTTCGGGCTTCCCTTTTCCCTGAGCAGGTCTTTTCTCAAAGAGCTATGGCCGCAGCCGGGGAAATCGCCGCCCTGGAGCTTCACAGCGGTGAATTTCGTGCTTCGAGGTCGTCGTTTGCCGCATCGGGGCGGCAAAGGAAGCCGCCGACGCCGCAACGCGGGTCGGACGGGGCTTTCAATGCTCTGCTCCCGAGCGCTTCGACCCGTCGTGTTCCCCGGCGCTACGACTCATCCTGCGACCGCCCCAATTCCTCGAAGGCGGCTTTCATAGTGGGGTTGTTCCGGGTCAGGCGCTTGATGGTGAGGTCCTGGGCCTTGTTGTTCGCCAGGCGCAGGTTGTTCTCGGAGGACAACAGGGCGTCCTTCGTCTTCTGCAGGTGGGTGATGGTCTTGTCGATCTCGTCGATGGCCGTCTGGAACTTGCGGCTGGCCAAATCGTAGTTGCGCGCGAAGCCGGATTTGAAGGACTCCATCTGCTCTTCGAAGCGGGTGATGTCGATGTTCTGGTTGCGCACGGCCGCGAGCTCGGCCTTGTACGTCATCGAGTTCAGCGCCGCGTTGCGCAGGACGGATATGATGGGTAGGAAGAACTGCGGCCGGACGACGTACATCTTCTCGTAGCGGTACGACACGTCAACGATGCCCTGGTTGTACAGCTCGCTCTCCGGTTCGAGCAGCGTGACCAGCACCGCGTACTCGCAGCCCTTCTTCGTGCGGTCGGCGTCGAGCTTCTTGAAGAAGTCCTCGTTCTTGTGCCGGTGCGTCGACTCGTCGGACTCGTTCTTCATCTCGAACATGACGGACACGATCTCGTTGCCCTCGTCGTCGCACTCGCGGAACACGAAGTCGCCCTTCGAGCCTTCCGAGGCGTCGTTGTCCTTCTCGAAGTAGGCATGGGGGAACGCCGTGGCGCGGATCTTGTTGAACTCGGTCTCGCAGTGCTGTTCGAGCGACTCGCCCACCATCTTGGTGGACAGGCGCGCCTTCATGTCCTTGTAGCGCTCGATCTCGCCGTCCTTGTAGGCGATGATGTCGTCTTTCGCCTTGAGCTCGATGGCCAGCTGCTCTTTGAGGGCGCTCTCGCACTGGCTCTTCTCGGCCTCCTTGAGGGCCACCTGGGCCGCCAGCGCGTCGCGCTCGCGCTCCACGGCCGAGCGCGCCTGCTCCACGGCCAGCTGCTTCTCCGTCTCGAAGGCGCTACCCTGCGCGGCGATGCGCTGCTCGAGCTCGGCGATGCGCGCGTCCTTGGCCGCGGCGGCGTCGGCCAAGGCCCGATCGAGCTCGGCCTGGGCGACGCGCGCCTGGCTTTCGCGCTCGCGCCGCTCCGCTTCGATCCCGGCCTCCAGCTCGGCGATGCGCGCCTCCTTCTGGGACACCGTCTCGGTCAGCGTGCGCTCGAACTCGGCTTGCGCGACGCGCGTCCTGCTCTCCTGCTCGCCGAGGGCGGCCTCCAAACGGGCGGTCAGCTCGGCGATGCGCGCCTCCTTCTCCGTCACGGTTCCCTGGGCCGTCTCCAGGGCCTGGGCGACGGCGAGCTCCACGGCCTGCCGCTTCTCCGTCTCGAGCAGATCCGCATGGCGGCGGATCTCCTTGTCGAACTCGCTGTCGCGCACCTGCTTCACGATGGCGGCGAAGCCGGCCTCGTCGATTTGGAACACCGTTCCGCAATGGGGGCACTTGATGTCGTTCATGCTCGCTGGTCTCCTTCTCCCGTGTCCCCTCGATTCTACCCTATCGCCCCGCGCGCTGGCCCTCCTTTCCAAACGGTTCCCGCCGCTCGCATCTTTTCCGCACACGCCGCAGGGGCCGCTCGAAGCCGAGCATCCGGCGAAGGCGCGACCCTCCTCGGCGCGGCCTCGGCCGCCGCTCCTCCCGACGCCCCCTCCACCGGCCCGTTTGTTTCAAAACGTTTAAATAATCATTACCGCGATGTTTCGCACCCTATAATAAGCCCATGTGCAAATTCCCCGAAGGAGGTCCCACGAAGATGAGTTACGTCGATCGCGTCATCGAACAGGTGAAGGCCAAGGATGCCGACCAGCCCGAGTTCATCCAAGCCGTCACCGAGGTGCTCAAATCCCTCGAGCCCGTCATCGAGTCCAACCCGGCCTACGAGAAGGCGGGGCTGCTCGAGCGCATCGTCGAGCCCGAGCGCGTGGTCATGTTCCGCGTGCCCTGGGTTGACGACGAGGGCAACGTGCACGTCAACCGCGGCTACCGCGTGCAGTTCAACAGCTGCCTCGGGCCCTACAAGGGCGGCCTGCGCCTGCACCCGTCGGTGAACCTGGGCATCATCAAGTTCCTGGGCTTCGAGCAGATCTTCAAGAACAGCCTGACCACCCTGCCCATGGGCGGCGGCAAGGGCGGCTGCGACTTCGATCCCAAGGGCAAGTCCGACATGGAGGTCATGCGCTTCTGCCAGAGCTTCATGACCGAGCTGCAGCGCCACATCGGCGCCGACACCGACGTGCCGGCCGGCGACATCGGCACGGGCGCGCGCGAGGTGGGCTTCATGTTCGGCCAGTACAAGCGCATCAAGAACGTGTGGGAGGGCGTGCTCACCGGCAAGGGGCTTTCCTACGGCGGCTCGCTCGCGCGCACCGAGGCCACGGGCTACGGCCTCATCTACTTCGTGCAGGAGTACCTGACCTGCCACGACGACTCCTTCGAAGGCAAGACCGTGGCCGTGTCCGGCTCCGGCAACGTGGCCATCTACGCTACGGAGAAGGCCCAGCAGCTGGGCGCGAAGGTGGTCACGCTGTCCGACTCCACCGGCTGGATCCACGACCCGGCGGGCATCGACGTGGCCCTGGTGAAGCAGATCAAGGAAGTGGAGCGCGCCCGCATCTCCGAGTACGCCAAGCGCAAGGAGGGCGTGGAGTATCACGAGGGCCGCGGCGTGTGGAGCGTGCCCGTGGACATCGCGCTGCCGTGCGCCACGCAGAACGAGCTGCTCATCGACGACGCGAAGGCGCTCGTCGAGAACGGCGTGAAGATCGTGGCCGAGGGCGCGAACATGCCCACCACGATGGACGCCACCGACTACCTCATGGACAACGGCGTGGTGTTCTGCCCCGGCAAGGCGGCGAACGCCGGCGGCGTGGCCACCTCCGGCCTGGAGATGTCGCAGAACTCCGAGCGCCTCTCCTGGACGTTCGAGGAAGTGGACGAGAAGCTGCAGGGCATCATGAAGAACATCTACCATGCGGCCGACGACGCGGCCAAGGAGTTCGGCCACGAGGGCAACTACGTCATGGGCGCGAACATCGCGGGCTTCAAGAAGCTCGCCGACGCCATGATGGCGCAGGGTATCGTGTAGGTTTCCGCTTCTCGCAACGCGCAGCGGAAAAACAAGCGGCTCCGTCATCGACGGAGCCGCTTTTCATTGCATGGCCGTTGACAACCGCCCGTTCGCCAAGGCGGGAGGAAAAGATCCCGCCGTCGCGCCGCCCGCCCGTCAGCCGCGGCGCTTCCGCTCGAAGCCCTCGGGCCTGTCGCGTTCGAGCAGCGACACCATGCGCTCGACGAGCGCGGCCGGATCGGCGCCGTCCTCGGGATAGCGCACGGCGGCCGAGCGGACCCGGCAGAACACCTTCTTGCCGTCGATGCGCGCCTTCCACAGCAGCGCGAGCTCCAACCCGCGCATGAGATCGCCGAGCGCGCGCTTCTCCACGCGCTCGCGCAGGGCGATGACGAAGCATCCGGCCCCGCTCACCCGCGCGGCGAAGTAGTCGCCCTCGACCACATGGGCGATCTCGTCGCCCACCTCCTGCAGGTAGCGGCGGCGCGCGTCCCAACCCAGCGAGAGCGCGGTGCGCTCGAAGTCGTCGACCATGAGGCAGACCAGCGTCAAAGGCTGCGGCTCCTGGCCCTGCGAAGCCTCTTTGCCCAGCCGCTCCACGAACCCGCCGTAGGTGAGCAGTCCCGTCTCGGGGTCGAGGCGACGCTCCTCCTCGAGCTGGCGGCGCATGCGCCGCAGCCGCGAGGCGGCCACGATAACCCCGATCGCCAACAGGGACAGCGCCGAAAAGCCGACCGCGAGGGCGGCCGTCCAGTTGGAGGGAACCCACCCGTTCGCCGGCATGATGGACAGGGTCCAGAGCGTCGGCATGTTGAAGGACATCTTCACCGCGTTGGAGAAATCGCGCTCGCCCTCGGATGCGGCGATGACGTCCTTGCTGCCGTCCTGCGGGCTGACCGCCCAGAGCTCGTAGCGGTAGCCGGCGTCCTCCAAGGAGGCGAAATCCAACTGCCCGATGACGTAGTCGGCCTTCAAGGCCATCACGGCCTCGCCGTAGTAAGCGCCGTCGATGTCGATCGGCTGCACGAACAAAAACGCGCTCTCCCCGTTCGCGAGCTCGATCGGCCCCTCCACGACGAAACCGTTGGTGACCTTCGCGAGCGTGTAAAGGTAGGAGAACTCGTTGATGCTCCGGCCCACCATGTCGCCGAACGCGTCTTCGGGATACGCGGCGCGCATCGTCTCGCCCTGCACGTAGGCGACGTAGGCCACCTCGTCGCGCGCGAGCAGTTCGGAGGACGCCTTGGCGAGCCAGGCCTCGTCGTCCGGATCGGCCTCCAGCTTCACGGCCAGATCGCCCACCTCGCTCAGGTCGCCCCGCAGCTTCAGCGTCATGGTCTGCTGGTAGAGCGAGAGCACGCTTTCCGCCTCGCTCCGCCGGAAATCGTAGATCCCGCTATGGACGAACATCGCCATCGAGGCCGACAGCACGCACACGACCAGGGAAAGCGCCGCGACGGCAAAAACGGTGCGCGCGCTCGGGCGCCTCACTTCTTCCCGCCGTCCTGGTACACGCCGTACCCGTGCTTCCCGCGCTGCTTGACGCCGTACAGCGCCTGGTCTGCCTGCTCCATGAGCTCGTCGGCCCCCACGCGGTGGTCCCACACCGACACGCCGACGCTGCAGCCCACCGAGAACACCGAATCGCCCGACTGGACGTCGACCTGCAGGCCCGCCGTCAGGTCCTCCAGAACGTCCCGCAGCTCGTTTTCGTCGTCGAAGTCGGTCATGAGCAGCACGAACTCGTCGCCGCCGTACCGGCCCACCAAGCCCTCGTAGCGCCGCTCGTACTCGCGCAGCAGGTACCCGATGCTCTTGAGCGCGATGTCGCCGGTCGCATGGCCGTGCGTGTCGTTGATGGCCTTGAAGTCGTCGAGGTCCACGAAGCACAGCGCGTAGATCTCCTCGTCGTCGGCATTCTCCAGCACGTTCTCCAACCTGCTGGAGAACACGGAGCGCGTGACGGTGCCCGTGAGGCCGTCGGACAGGCCCGACGAGGTCAGCTCGAGGATGTCCTCGATCTCGGCGCCGGCGGGTCGTTCGTCGCTGTACACCTTCTTCTGCAGCTCCTCCACCGACTTCTCGAGCATGCGCGCGGAATTCATCTGATGCAGGAAGTTGCGGTACATGAGCAGGAATCCGCCGGCGAGGATGACGAGGCCGACGACGATCATCGGCAGCAGGTTCGCCATGATCTTCGCGTAGGAGTCCCAGAAGCCGACGACGCACACCGCGTCCCATTTGGTGTCGGCGATGGGCGCCGCGGCGTAATAGCGCACGTCCAGCCCGTCCACGGTCCAGAAGCTCACGGGATTCATCGACAGCAGCTCCGCCTCTATCACGTCGGCCGACATGTCGAACGCGATGTTCTGCCGGATGGGGTCGAGGAAGAAGTCGTCGTACACGTAGCCGCTCGTCGCCGACATGACCTGGCCCTTGCTGCCGATGAGCACCGAGTCGACGTAGGAGTTCGCCAGGCCGTCGTTCAGCATGTCGACGATCTCGTCGAAGTACACGGCCGCGAACAGCGTGCCCGTCATGGCGCCCTGCTCGTCGCGCAGCGGCACGACCACGGTGTAGTTGAGCGTGGAGCCGTCGGCTCCGGCAGCGAAGCTGTCGGTGACGTGCGCTCGCCGGTGGAGTAGACCTGCTGCATGTAGTCGCGGCTGGCCAGGCTGGCGGGCCCCGTGGCGTCCCACACGTCGATGTTCATGTCGACGTAGCAGATCAGGTAGTATCCGAAATGCTCGTTGACCTGGTCGATCATGTTGACCTTGTCCATAATGGGCACGGAGGGGTCGTACAAGGTGGGCTGCTCGGCCAGCGACTCCAGCAAATTGAACGTGCCGGTGATGCGCGACTCGATGCGGGGCTGCGCAGCGGCAAGGGACAAGTCGGCCTCGTGCTTCATGTCGCGCACGGCCATGGCCACCGCCGTGGCGCTGACGACCAGCAGGAACAGCAGGGCGAGGACGACGCCGCACGCGGCCATGCGCCGAAACGAGAACCGTGCCGTTTTTCGAGATGCGCCCATACAGCCCCTAAGCCGCCCCTTCTTGCATATAACATCAATGAAAGCATTATTGTAACATAGACCCCCCCCCCCCCGGTCAGGGCCGATGCGGAAAACGAGCCGACGATGGAGGAAAAAGGGGGAACGTAGGTCGCCGCACGAGGTTGCGCAACCGCTAGGCCGCCTGCAGCACCTTCGCCGACACGACGTTGCTGGGCGAGATGAGGATGGCGCCCACCGAGCCCACGGCCGGGGCGTCCACGTAGAACGTGCCGTCGATGGTCTCGCCCATGACGAACAGGCCCTCGTCCTGCGTCGACACGACGATGTCGATGCCGGCCACCCCTTCGGCGTACTCCTTGTCGGGCGTGACGAGCACGATGAAATCGACTTTGTAGCGCTTGAAGTAGGCTATCTGCTTCTCCAGCACGATGCTGGACGTGGGCGCGCCGATGCTGAACACGCCGAAGCGGTGACCGCCTTTCTTGAGGATGACGCCCTCGCTGTACGCGCCGAGGTTGACGGTGTCGAGCGAGAAGACCGTGGCCCCCTTGTCCTCGTACCCCTCCTTGGCCTCGGCGACGCTGAGCGCCTTCTTCTTGGGAGCGAGCGAGCCGTCGGTCGATCCGGCGACGCCCGAGGAGGTCGCCGCGCCGGCTGCGGGCCCATCCCCGACCGACCCGGCCGCGGCGGCGTCGGCGCCCGCTTCGGATGCGGGTTCGTCGGATGCGGGCTTCCCGTCGTCGGCGCGGGGTTCCTGCGCGGCACCGCTTCCCGTCGCGGCATCGGTCGAGGCGGCATCGTCCTGGAAGTCGACCGCATCCGCGGAACCGCTCGTCCCGGCTGCGTCCGCAGCCTCCTTCGAAGCGCCCTTCGCGGACGGCTTCCCGCCGTCGGCGCTTGCCTCGGCCTCCGCCTCGACGGCGGTGCCGGGGTACACGATGGCCGTGTAGCCGTCCATGCTGCCGAACGTGTCGTCGAGGTTCGAGGCCGCCACGTTCCAGGAATGGCCGGCCAACAGGTACCACCCCAAACCGCACAAGCTCAGGACGATCAGGCCCAAGAACACGACAAGCGCTATTTTCTCGCGAGATTTCACCGACATAGTGCCCATCATTATAGCGTCTCGCGGCGCGCCGGTCGCCGCAACAGGCAACCGACAGAATTTCGACAGCCGCGCCCTTCCTACACGAGCTTCTCGTAGGCGATGCGGTCGGGCGTGGCCTCCCCGGCGTGGGCGATGTAGATGGTGCCGCACTCCGCATAGCCCCGCTTCTCCAGGAGGCGGCGCATGGGCAGGTTGCCGGGGTGCGTGTCGATGCGCACGCTCTCGCATCCCCGCTCGCGCGTCAGGCGCTCGGCGTTCTCCAGCAGAAGGGACGCGGCGCCGCGTCCCTTGCACGCCGCCGACACCGCCACGCGGTGGACCACGCCGTAGCACGGCTCGCCCGAACGCGATTCCGTGAGCCAAGAGCCCCGGTCGATGAGGTCGTAGTCGCGCTCGCCGGCGAAGCCCACCATGGCCGTGGCCACGACGGAGCCGCCCTCGTCGACCACCACGTAGGAGCAGCCGCACGCCATATCCCGCTCGATGGCGTCGCGATGGGGGTAGCCCCCTTGCCATTGGTCGATGCCGAGCGAGGCGAGGGCCCGGCGGCCGTCGGCGAGGATGTCCATGATGCGGTCGATATCCGACGCGCGGGTTAGGCGGAATTGCACGGAGGTGTTCGCTTTCTTCTCGAAAAGGGTCGTTCGGGAAAAGGCGGCGGCCGAAGGCCGCCGCAGGCAGTTCGAAGATCGTCAAGCGGCCCGGCGGCCGGCGGTTCGCGCCGGCGTCACCATATGCGCTCGAACACGTCGCGGCGTCTCTCGCGGCCCAGGCGGTCGCCGAGGACGATGGACCCGCACGGCGAGAAGCCGTACTCGACGAGCAGCGCGCGCATGGGGCCGTTGCCCTCGTACACGTCGCATCGGAGGCTGCGCTTGCCCGCCGCCTTCGCGATGCGCTCGGCCTCGCCCAGAATGAACATGCCCACACCGCGTCGCCGCGCCTCGGACGCCACGCACACCCAGTGCAGCGCCGCGTAGGAGGCCTCGCCCCCCGGCGGGTCGGGCGATTCGGTGAGCCAGTGCGCGCCCGAGGAGCGGGCGTAGGCCGCGTCGCCGCGCGGATCGACGGCGAACACGCCGATGATGCGCTCCCCCTCGGCGTCCTCGTCTTCGGAACCGCCCCGTTCGGGGATCGTGACCACGTAGGCCGTTCCCCAGTCGATGGCGCGCATGACGCGGCGCTCCGAAGGGTACTTCTTAGCGCCCTTCTCCTCGATGCCGAGCTCGTCGAGCGCCTCGTGACCGTCCTCCAAGACCTGCTGGAAGCGGACGAAGTCGTCGTGCACGGCGGGCCGCACGCGGTAGTAGCCCAAAAGGGAGGCGCGCCCCTCGAAGGGGGGCAGGTCGTCGGGAGAGCCGTCCAGACCCCCCTCGCCTTTCGCCGGCGCCTCCTCGCGCTGCGTCACGAGCAGCACCATGACCACGATCATGGCGATGCCCACCACGTCGACGGGCGTGACGGGCGTCCCCAGCCACACGGCCGAGATGACGGTGGCCGACACGGGCTCCACGCAGCCCACGAGGCCGGCGCGCACGGGGCCGGCGTCGGTGATGCCCTGCAGGTAGAACAGGTATGCGGCGAACGTGCCGATGAGCACCATGGCCGCCATGACGCCCACGAGGTCGGGCGTGACGTGCACGGGGATGTTCCACGGCTGTATGAACACGGTGGCCACCGTGCCGCCCAGCAGCATGGCCAGACCCGTGACGATGAAGCTGCCCCACTTCGCCAGCGCCTTGCCGGGAATGAGCGTGTAGGCCGCCAGCGCGAAGGCCGACACGACGCCCCACATGAGCCCCTCGGCCGGTATGGCCAGCGCCCCGATGTTGCCCTTCGTGGCGATGAGGAACGTGCCGCCGAGCGCGAACACGAGGCCGAACAGCTCGCGCGGCTTCGGCCAGCGGCGCACGCGCACGCACACGATGAACATGATGACCACGAGGCCCAGGCGTTCGAGGACCGTGCCGGTGCCGGCGTTGGTGTACGAGATGGACGACAGGTAGCTTATCTGGGTGAGCAGCACGCCGAACATCGAGAAGGCCGCGATGCGCAGAAGCGAGCGCTTGTCGCGCAGCACGGCGCGCAGGCTGCGCCAGTTCTTGAACAGGCAGGCGACGAGGAAGATGAGGGCGCCCAAGAGCAGGCGCACGCAGGTGATCCAGGTCACCGGCACGCCGAGCTCGCTCGTCATGAGCTGGGCGCACGTGCCCGAGAAACCCCAGCAGATGCCGCCGAGCGCCGCGAACACAATGCCGCGCGCCACATGGCTCTTCCGTGGTGCCGCTTGCGCGACCGCCGTCTGGCCGACCATGGCTCCCCCTTTCCTCTTCTCGCGGGAACTCGCGTTCCCGTTGCGGTCCATCAGCGCATTGTCGCACGGAAGCCCACCCCGGTAAAGGGCTTTGACGAGTCTTTTACCGTGTTTTTGAGCGAGTGCGCAAAACAGCGCGCGAGCGATGCGCGCGACGCGCCTAGAGCATGCGCTCGTAGGCGGCGCGCACCTTGCGCCGCCCGAACACGTCCTTCATGGATATGGTGCCGCACGGCGCGTAGCCGTGCTTCTCGAGCAGCTTCTGGATGGGCACGTTGCGCTCGTAGACGTCGGCGCGGATGCTCTGGCGGCCGCCGGCGCGCGCGATGCGGTCGGCCGTCTCCAGGATGAACATGCCCACGCCCCTCCGGCGCGCCTCGGGCGCCACCGACACCCAGTGCAGCTCGGCGTAGGGCTGGGGCTCGGCGTCGGAATCGGTGAGCCAGGCGGCGCCCGCCCCGCCCGCGTAGTTCTTGTCGGGCGAGAACGACACGGCGAACACGGCTATCATGCGGCCGTGCGCGTCCTCCACCACGTGCGTGGTGCCGTTCTTGATGCTGTGCATGAGGCGGCGCGCCGAGGGGTACTTCTTGCGCCCTTCGTCGATGCCGAGCGCGGCGAACGTCTCGTGCCCCGCGTCGAGCAGCGCGGACACCCGGTCGAAGTCCTCGCGGCGGGCCGGGCGGCTGGTGTAGTATCCCAGCACCGACGCGCGCCCGGCGAACAGCGGCGGGTCATCGAAGGCGGCGGCCGGCGCGGGGGCCACCCCCTCCGCCGCCTGCGGGCGCTTCTCGCGCTCGGTGACGAGGAAGATCATGACCACGATGAGGCCGCAGCCCGCGATATCCCACATCGACACGGGCGTATGCAGCCAGAACAGCGCCAGCACCATGGCCGACACCGGCTCGACGCAGCACAGAAGGCTCGCCTTCACCGGGCCGGCGTCGGCGACGCCCTGCAGGTAGAGCATGTAGGCGCCGAGCGTGCCCACCAGCACGATGGCCACCAGCGCCGCGAGCGCCCCGCCCGTGAGCTGCACCGGGATCGCCCACGGCTGCACGACCAGCGAGGCCGCCGAGCCGCCGAACAGCATGGCGAGCCCCGTGACCAGCATGGCGCCCCACTTCTTGAGCACGCGCACGGGCATGAGCGTGTAGAACGCCAGCGCCACGGCCGACACGAGCCCCCACCCCAGGCCCTCGGGCGGGATGGCCAGCTGGTCGAGCTCCCCCTGCGTCGCGATGAGCACCATGCCGCCGAGCGCGCACGCCAAGCCCAGGGCCTCGCGCAGGCGCGGCAGGCGCTTGCCGCGCACGCACACGTAGAGCATGATGAGCACGAGCCCGATCTGCTCGATGGTGGTGCCCACGCCGGCGCTCGTGTACTTGATGGCGTTCAGATAGCTCATCTGGGTGAGCAGCACGCCGAACACGGCGAACAGCGCGATCTGGAGGAGGGAGCGGCGGTCGCGGAACACGGCCACGAGATCGCGCCAGTCCTTGACCGCGGTGAGGAACAGGAAGAACGCGGCGGCGATGACCATGCGCACGCAGGTGATCCACTCGGCCGGAGCGCCGTAGTCGTGCATGAGCAGCTGCGCGCACGTGCCCGAGAAGCCCCAGCACACCCCGCCCGCCAACGCGCATACGATGCCGCGCGCCAGATGCCGGCCCTCCGTCGTTTCAGCCACGTGCCCCGCCCTTTCGCTTTGTATGATTTCGATGGGCCGGAAAAGGCCGCACGGCATTGTCGCACGAGTGCGCCATCAGGTAAAGAAGGTATTCAGCAAGATTCCGGTAAAATCCGAAGCGGAGCCCCCGACGCCCCGAGCACGCGAAGCGGGCGCAGGGAGGCAGCGCAGAGCGGCGAGCCGAAGGCCCGCGGAACCTTACAGCATGCGCTTGATGAACTGGCCGGTGTAGCTGCCCTCCACCTGGGCCACTTCCTCGGGGGTGCCCTGCGCCACGATGGTGCCGCCGCGGTCGCCGCCTTCGGGTCCCAGGTCGATGATGCGGTCGGCGCATTTGATGACGTCGAGGTTGTGCTCGATGACGAGCACCGTGTTCCCGGCGTCCACCAGGCGCTCCAGCACCTCCAGCAGCTGGCGCACGTCCTCGAAGTGCAGGCCGGTGGTGGGCTCGTCCAGGATGTAGAACGTCTTGCCCGTCTGGCGGCGCTGCAGCTCGCTCGACAGCTTCACGCGCTGGGCCTCGCCGCCGGAGAGCGTGGTGGCGGGCTGGCCCAGGCGGATGTAGCCCAAGCCCACGTCGTGCAGCGTCTGCAACTTGCGCTTGATGCCGGGGATGTTCTCGAAGAACGCCAGCGCGTCCTCCACCGTCATGTCCAGCACGTCGGAGATGTTCTTGCCGCGGTAGGTGACCTGCAGCGTCTCGCGGTTGTAGCGCGCGCCTCCGCACACCTCGCACGGCACGTAGATGTCGGGCAGGAAGTGCATCTCGATCTTGATCTGGCCGTCGCCCTTGCACGCCTCGCAGCGACCGCCGTTCACGTTGAAGCTGAAGCGGCCCGGCCCGTAGCCGCGCGCCTTCGACTCCTGCGTGCTGGCGAACAGCGCCCGGATGTCGTCCCACAGGCCGATGTAGGTGGCCGGGTTCGAACGCGGCGTGCGGCCGATGGGGCTCTGGTCGATGTTGATGACCTTGTCGATCTTGTCGAGCCCCGTGATCTTCTTGTACGCGCCCGCGCGGCGGTGCGCGCGGTTCACGCGGTTCGCGAGCGCCGGCGCCAGCGTGTCGGTGACGAGCGAGCTCTTGCCCGAGCCCGACACGCCCGTGACCACGGTGAGCGTGCCGTAGGGCACCTCGAGCGTCACGTTCTTCAGGTTGTTCTCCCGCGCTCCCGTGAGCTTGAGCGAACCGCGGCGGGGCTTGCGTCGCTTCTCGGGCACCGCGATGGTGCGCCTCCCGGACAGGTAGTCGGCCGTGAGCGAGCCTTCGAACTTCACGATCTCCTCGGGCTTGCCGGCCGCCACCACTTCGCCGCCGTGCTCGCCCGCGCCCGGCCCCATGTCGATGACGTAGTCGGCGCTGCGGATGGTGTCCTCGTCGTGCTCGACCACGATGACGGTGTTCCCCAAGTCGCGCAGGCGCTCGAGCGTGGCGATGAGCCGCTCGTTGTCGCGCTGGTGCAGGCCGATGGAGGGCTCGTCCAGGATGTAGAGCACGCCCATGAGGCCCGCGCCGATCTGGGTGGCCAGGCGGATGCGCTGCGCCTCGCCGCCGGAGAGCGTGGCCGTGGCCCGCTCGAGCGTGAGGTAGTCCAGGCCCACGTCCACCAGGAAGCGCAGGCGCGCCTTGATCTCCTTCACGATGGGCCCGGCGATGTGCTCTTCCTGGCCCTTGAAGGAAAGGCCCTCGAAGTAGTCGAGCGAGTCGGCCGCGCTCATCTCGGTGACGTCGTGGATGGACTTGTCGCCCACCGTCACGGCCAGGATCTCGGGCTTGAGGCGCTTGCCGCCGCAGGTCTGGCACGGCACGATGGCGAAGTACTCCGACAGCTTCTCGCGCTGATTGTCGGACTGCGCCTCCTGGTAGCGGCGCTGCACGGCGGCGAGCGCGCCCTCCCATTCGATGTACCAGTACGTCTCGCGGCCGTCCACGGTCACGTAGTCCACGCGCACCTTGTTCTTGCCCAGGCCGTAGAGCAGCGCGTCGGTCGCCTTCTTCGGCATGTCCTCCCACGGCGTGTTCTCGTCCACGCCCATGTGCTTGGCCACGGCGCGCAGCACCTGCGGGTAGTAGTTGCCGGTCTTGAACGGCGCGATGACGCCTTCGGCCAGCGTGAGCGAGGGGTCGGGCACCACGAGCGAGGGGTCCACCTCCTCGCGGCTGCCGATGCCGAGGCAGTCCGGGCAGGCGCCGTAGGGCGCGTTGAACGAGAAGTCGCGCGGCTGCAGCTCGTCCATGGAGTGGCCGTGCTCGGGGCACGCGAGCGCGAGCGAGAACAGGTGCTCCCCGGCCCCGAGGCCGCCCGTGGCGCCGCTCGACTGGCCGCCGCCCTCCCCCAGCGGCTCGCCGTCGTCGCCCAGCACCTGCACGAGCACGCGCCCGTCGGCCAGCTTGCAGGCCAGCTCCACCGCCTCGGCGATGCGGCTCGTGGCGCTCGCCTTCAGCTGCACGCGGTCGACCACCACGTCGATGAAGTGCTTGATTTTCTTGTTGAGCGTGCGCGGCTCGGCCTCCAGCTTCACGATCTCGCCGTCGATGCGCACGCGGCTGAAGCCCTCTTTCTGCAGGTCGGCGAACAGCTTCGTGAACTCGCCCTTGCGACCCGTCACCACCGGCGCCATGATGATGGCCTTCGCGTCGGGCGCGAGCGCCAGTATCTCGTCGGTCACCTGGTCGGTGGTCTGCTTCTTGATGACGCGCCCGCACTCGGGGCAGTGCGGCACGCCCACGCGCGCGAACAGGAGGCGCAGGTAGTCGTATATCTCGGTGGTGGTGCCCACCGTGGAGCGCGGGTTCTTCGACGTGGTCTTCTGGTCGATGGAAACCGCGGGCGACAGGCCGTCGATGCTGTCGAGGTCGGGTTTGCTCATCTGGCCCAGGAACATGCGGGCGTAGCTGGAGAGGCTCTCCACGTAGCGGCGCTGGCCCTCGGCATACATCGTGTCGAACGCCAGCGACGACTTACCGCTTCCCGACAGGCCCGTGATGACCACGAGCTCGTCGCGCGGGATGATGAGGTCGATGTCCTTGAGGTTGTGCTCGCGGGCACCCTTGATGACGATGGCGTTCTGTCCCATGTGGCTTATCGCTCTTTCTCGTATAGCTCGCGGCCGTGGCGGCGCGCTCCTCGATTCCAGACCGCGTATATGGATACTGGAATACTATCAATTCTGTGCAATCGTTTATTCTAGCGCAGAGCGGGGAATGAGTTTGCGAAAACATCCGTTCGTGTTCAAGCGTTCAAACGATGCGCACAATTCGTTCGCTTTCCGCCGGGCGGATGCCCGCGCGGGCGGCGCGTCAGGCGGCCGGAGCCGACCGCGACGCTCCGGCGAGCTCGACCATGTCGTCGAACGGCAGCGCGGGCGCGTACAGATAGCCCTGGAAGTACGAGCAGCCCAGCGCGACGAGACGGTCGCGCTGCTCGGCCGTCTCCACGTACTCCGCCAGCACCGTGAAGCCCAGCTGCTCGGACAGGCGCGTGATGGACGCCACGATCTCGGCGTAGCGCTCGTTCTCCATGACGCCCTTGGCGATGGTGCCGTCCAGCTTCACGACGGAGAACACGCTGGTCTCCAGGTACTGGAACGACGTGCGCCCCATGGAGAAGTCGTCGATGGCCAGCGGGATGCCCGCGTCCGCCAAACGGTGCAGCAGCGCCGAGGCCCCCGCGTCCCAGCGCAGCGCCTCCCGCTCCGTCGCCTCCACCACCACGCGGCCCTCGTCGAGGCCGCGGGCGCGGAACGCGGCGATGATGAAGTCGACGCACGCCTCGTCCTGCAGCATCGCGGCCGTGGCGTTCACGCTGACGTCGAAGCCCGAACGCAGGATGCCGGCGTGCGCGAGCGCCTCCGCCCGCTGCGCGTCGTCGAGGGCCCGGTCGAACACGGCGCGCTCCAAATCGCCGCCGATGCCCGCCTCCTTCGCCAGCTCGATGACGATGGGCGGGTACAGCGAGCCGAAGACGGGGTGCTCGAACCGCAGCAGCGCCTCCGCGCCGACCGCCTCGCCCGACGCGTCGAACTGCGGCTGGTAGCGCAGCTCGAACGTGCGCTCGAGCACGAGCGCGCGCACGTCCTCGGCGAGCGAGCGGGCCACGGCCCCCGGCGAGCCGGGGGCGGCCATGAGCTTCGAGTCGCGGCCCGCGCGCTCGTCCTCCTGGAAGGAGGCCAGCAGCGCGACGTACCCCGCCCGGGCGCGATCGTCGGCCGCCCGCTCGTAGCGGCGCAAGAAGGGCAGGTAGAGCGCCGTGCCCAAGGCGATGCACACCAACTGCAGCACCGCGCCGGACAAGGACCCGGTGGCCACGTAGCCGCCCACGAGCGGCGGCGTGGTCCACGACACGTCCACGGACACGGGCGGCACGAGGCCGACGGCCATGGCCGCGTAGGACACCACCATGTTCACCAGGGGAACGACGATGAACGGCACGAACAGCGCCGGGTTCCACACGACCGGCAAGCCGAACATCATGATCTCGCTGATGTTGAAGAACATGGGCACCGCCGCGAACGAGGACAGGCGGCGCGAGCTGCGGCGCTTTCCGAACAGCAGGATGGCCACGAGCAGCGACAGCAGCGCACCGGCGCCGCCGATCGAGGCGAACACGTCCAAAAACGTCTTCGTGACGATCTGCGCAGGCTCGCCGCCCGCCGCGAGCGCCGCCGCGTTGGCGGCCGTGCCGGGCACGAACACGCTCTGGGCGACGCTGTCGAGCATGTTGCCCCCGTGGATGCCGAAGAACCACATGACGTTGTTCATGAGCAGGTAGAGAAGCCCGCTCGCCAACGTGGCCGTGGCCAGCGGGAACAGGGCGCTCACGCCTTGGAAGAACAGCTCCTCCACGCTGTCGACGCCCGCGATCTGGGCCACGGAAACGTTCACCGCCCCGAACAGCACGATGACGACCGCTATGGGCACGAGCCCGGCGACGGCCTGGTTGAACACGCTGTCCATGCCGTCGCCGTACAGCCTTCGAGAGCGCTTCATGCGCACGAGCCGGCAGTACAGCATCGACGACACCAGCCCGCACACGATGGCGATGAACAGCGAGCGCGTGCTGAGCACCGCCCAGTCGAAGCCCTCGGAGCCGAAGCCCACGAACATGAGGTAGGACGCGAGCGCCGCGAAGGGCGCGCCTTGCACGAAGAAGTCGCCGAAGCGGTCGGCGCAGGCGTTCGCGTAGCGAAGGGCTATGGCCACGGCCACGTACAGGGAGAAGATGCCCATCGTGGCGTTGTACACGAGCCGCAGCACGCCCTCGAGCCAGGGCAGCGACACGAGCATGTCCTGGTACGGCGCGAGCGGAAGGTTCAGGAAGATGAGGCAGAACGACCCCACGAGCAGCACGGGTATGGTGAGGATGAGGCCCTGGCGAATGGCCTGGAACGACATGACGTCCTCCAAACGGGCGAACCATTCGTTGACCTTGTTGAACATGCCCGCCCTTCCGCTGCCGCCGACGCCCTCCCCAAACCATTCCGACCATTGTACCCCGAACGAAACGCCGGGGCGACACGCAAGGAAACGGAACGTTAACGATTTATAAAACGGACGGGAACGACAGGGGATTCAGCATCCCAGCAGGTGGCGCACCGCGGCGACGGGGTGCTTGCCCAGCATGCGCGGACCGGCGTAACGCATGACGGCGCGGATCTCCTCGCGCTTCTCGGGGGCGTAGCAATGGTTGCCGCACTGCTCGCACGACGTTTTGACCTCCATCTTGCGGCAGCGCTCGGTGCGCAGGACCGCGTACGCGTCGACGGCCGCGCACGCAGGGCACACGGGCTCGCCGCAATGCGCCGTCTCGGTGCGGTCGCGAGCCTCGTGGTTGCCGGCGCAGTACAGCGCCACCATCTGGGAGATGGTGCGCTTCTCGCGCGCGCGGCGCTTCGCTGTCTTCGGAGAGTCAACCATGGTAAACATGGTAGCAGAAGCGCCGTGCCGGGGCGAGGGGGATTTTCCCGCCTGCGCGGCAAACGGCATGCGATTAGAGGGTCGAGGCAGAACAGCCCAGCGAACCCTCGCCAGACCCCTTCGAGGCCAGGCGTCGAACGAAGCGAGTCGCAGACCGTTCCCTCGTGCACGAAAATCGCCGATGTCCCCCTTCTTTGCGGGCTGCAAGCGCTGCGCACCCGCGCACCTTGCCGCAACCTCCATCGTTTTCGCAGGTCGCGAATAGCGATGCCTTCCAGCTGTGCGCGCCGGGTTACCGTCAGAGGGGGGACATCGGTGATTTTCGTGCATTTCGGACACCGTTCGCTGTCAAACCACCGTTCGCGCGCTCCTGCGCGGCGCCCGATAGCAACCCGACGCTCCGCGAAGACGAACGGGCATGCGCCGATTCCGGGATAGCTGCGGAGGCGCACCTTCATGGCGGAGGCGGGAGCGTCCCGCGCCGGCGAAAGGGCAAGCGTTCGCTCTGGGCGGCTCCCTGCGTCGGCGCTGGTTTGGCATAGAAGCCGCCCAAACGCGAAAACGGCCCCGCCGGACGCATCCGGCGGGGCCGCGCATCAGCTTGCTAGGCTCCTTGCGTCAGCAGGAACCCGGCGAACGCGAGCACGTAGACGCCGAGGGCCGCGTACACCCATGCCCCCATCTTCCCCAAGCCGGCGAGGCCCCGCTCGAGCACGGCGCGAACCCCCGCGACCAGCACGATGGCGAGCGCGATCACCGACACGACCAGCAACGCGTTCGAAAGCATGCCTTCCCCCTATCCGATGAGCTTCTTGCCGAGCGACGCGCGGATGATGCCCTTGCTGGCGAAGTACGTGACCAGCAAATACGCGCCGTACACCACCGCCACCAGCACGCCGGTCATCAGGGCGGGCTCGAACACCGACACGCCCAGCTGCTCGAGCACCGCGTCGCTGATGACGCTCACGGCGCACACGGTGTGCGCCACGGCCAGCGCAAGCGGCACGAGGAAGTACACGAGCACCTGCGCGCGCAGCGACCGGAAGATCATGCGGCGGTCGCAGCCGATCTCGGCGAGCACCTTGTAGCGCGCCAGCGAGTCGCTCGTCTCGGACAGCTGCTGGATGGCCAGCACCGCGGCCGTGGCGATGAGGAACACGAAGCCGATGTAGAGCGCCAAGTACGAGATCATGAGGTTCATGCCGCTCGATTGGACGAGCACCTCCTCGGCCGTGAACGACAGCGTCACGGGCCAGGGCTTCGGGCCGAACGCCCAGCCCGAGGAGGACACCTCCGCGCTGGGGGGCGACACCTCGGCGAGCATCTGCTCGAGCAGCGCATCGCCCTGCACGCGATCCGTCTTGTACATGATGTCGAGGAAGCTCTGGTCGGGCCGCACGCCCTGGCCGCGCAGGTCGGCGATCACCGAATCGGGCACGATGAAGTTCGCCCCGTCCGCGGCGAACGCCGCATCCTGCGTCGGCTGGCTGCGCCGCTCGCCCGTGGCCGTCAGCATGCGCCCGGCCACCTCGATCATCTCGCCCTTGCGCGCCGACGCGTCAGCCAGGGCGCGCGTGGCGTCGAAGGCGTTGTTCACGGCGTAACCGTCCTCCCCCACGTCCACCGTGGGCCGCCCCGTCATCTCGGCCAGCGCGTTGAACTGCGAGACGCCGATCACCGCGATGCCCTGCTTGTGCACCGCCGCGCTCTGCTTCTCGTTGCCCAGGTCCTTCCCGTAGCGGTCCATGAGGTCGCCGTAGGTCGTGTCGGAGGTCTGGTACACGTCCACCTGCGCGAAGCGGTCCACCAGCTCGTCCCACACGCCCGAGGAATCGGCCAGCTTGGCGGCGATGTCCCAGTCGTAGGCCTCGGCGTCCGCGGCGATGGCGGCCGCCTTCTCGTCGGCCACCCGCTGGTACGCGCGGTCCTCCTCGCTCATGCTCGCGAGCGCTTCCTCGTCGTGGACGCCGCCCGCGTTCAGGTACACGTTCGCCGTGAGCGTGGCGTCGTAGAGGGTGCCGTCCTCGATGTTGCCCGTGAACGCGCGCGCCAAGCCCATCCCCGTGGAGAACACGGTGAGCGAGAAGAACAGCATGACGCACACCACCGACAGCGACACGAACGCCGTGTTCACCTTGCTGGCTATCTGGCGCGTGGTGAACATGGCCAGGCCCTTGAAGTACACGCCGCGCGTGCGTTCGATCACCGCGAGCACGAAGCCGGCGAGCGACCAGAAGAACAAAAACGTGCCCGCCACCATGAGCGCGGTGGCCCGCCAGAACCCCTCGTCGAACTGCATGAGGCCGTTGTCGACGAGCGTGACGTAGGCCCACGCGATCACGCCGACGGCCGCGACGAACCCGACGAGGCTGATCCAGGGGTTGCGCACGCGGAAGCGCGCGTTCTTCGAACGGGCCGACAGCAGGTCGATGAGCTTGTAGCGCCGGATGGACAGCGTGTTGAACAGCCCCGTCACGGCGAAGATGAGCACGAAGCACCCCAGCGTCAGCAGGAAGGCGTCGGTCGAGAACACGAAGCGGTACTGCGTCATCTGGATGTTGAACAGCCCCGCCGTGACGAACGACAGCCCCTGCGACAGCGCGAAGCCCAAGGCCAGGCCCACGACGAGCGACACGAGGCCCACCGCCACCGTCTCCAGAAGCACGATGACCGACACGCTGGACGGGTTCATGCCGAGCATGAGGTAGGTGCCGAACTCCTGCTTGCGGCGGCGGATGAGGAACCCGTTCGCGTACAGCACGAGGAAGCCCAGCACGCAGGCGATGACCACGCTGAACATCCCCAGCATCTGGCCGGTCATGTCGAACACGCTGGCCGACGCCGTGTCCTCGAGGTCGAACAGGATGGACTGGCTCGTGACCGAGTTGAACGCGTAGAACACCGCGACGCCGAAAACGAGCGTGACGAAGTACACGCCGTAGTCCTTGACCGAGCGCCGGATGTTGCGGAAGGCGAGTTTAGCGAGCATCGGCCGCGTCACCGCCCAAGAACGTGACGACCTCCATGATGCGGCTGAAGAAGTCCTTGCGGGAGGTGTCGCCCTTGCGTATCTCGTTGAACACGACGCCGTCCTTGATGAACAGGATGCGGCTGGCGAACGACGCGGCGTAGGAGTCGTGCGTCACCATCATGATGGTCGCGCCGAGCGAGGCGTTCATCATCTCGAGCGTCTCGAGCATGACGGTGGCGCTGCGCGAGTCGAGCGCGCCCGTGGGCTCGTCGGCCAGCACGAGCTTCGGGTCGGCCACCATGGCGCGCGCGGCGGCGATGCGCTGCTTCTGGCCGCCCGACATCTGGTAGGGGTACCTCCCCAGCACGTCGGCCACGCCGAGCGTGGCGGCGACGCGGTCGACCTTCGGCTTCACCTGACCCGTGGGCTCGCCTTTCACCGTGAGCGCGAGCGCGACGTTCTCGAAGCCGGTCAGCGTGTCCAGCAGGTTGGAGTCCTGGAAGATGAAGCCAAGGTCGTCGCGGCGGAACTTCGCGAGCGCGCGGCTGCGCAGCCCCGTGATGTCGCGCCCGTCCACCAGGATGTGGCCGCTCGTCACCGTGTCGATGGTGGCCACGCAGTTGAGCAGCGTGGTCTTGCCGGAGCCCGACGGCCCCATGATGCCCACGAACTCGCCTGGCATCACGTCGAAGCTGATGTCGCGCACGGCCTTGGTCACGGAGTCCTTGGAGCCGTACACCTTCTCTATCTGGCGCACCGACAGGATGGGGCGGGAGCCGCCGGCGCTCGGAGCGCAGACGGGCGCTGAGGGGGTTGCGTACACTTCGGTCATTGATGTCTCCTTCTCTTGCGTACGTCCCCATGGTACGGGCCGGCGGGCACGGCAGCCATCGAAGGAACTTACCGCAACCTTACGAAGTTGCAAGGTTGGGCGAAGAGCGGCGCCTTACAGCGCGTCTTTGCGCCTGCGGTCGTGGGGGAACGCGAGCATCACGCGGGTGCCCGCGCCCTCCTCGGAGGCCAGGCCAACGCCCAGGCCCATCTTCTGGCAGAGCATGGCCACGAGGTAGAGCCCCATACCGGTGGCCGAGCCCTGGGCGCGGCCGTTTCGGCCGGTGAAGCCGCGGTCGAACACGCGCGGCACGTCGGCGGCCGGTATGCCCTGCCCGTCGTCGGCCACCTCCAGCACGGTGCGCGCCGCGCTCGTGCCCGCGTCTTCCTCGCGGGCCGAGAACCGCACGACGGCGGCGCCGTACTTTGCCGCGTTCACCACGATCTGGCCCAGGATGAAGGCGAGCCACGATGCGTCGGCGAACACGGTCACGTCCTCGCCCACCTCGACGGAGGGCACGGCGCCCCGTTCGATGAGGTAGCGCGCGTTCTTCTTGCAGGCCGTGCGCACCGCGTCGGCCAGCCCGATCTCGCGTATGGCGTAGTCGCGCGCCAACGAGGTCGAGCGCGCGTAGAACAGCGCCTGCTCCACGTAGGACTCGATGCGGTCGAGCTCGGCCTTGAGCTTCGACGCCGTCTCGCCGTGCAGGTCCGCCGCCATGAGGTGCGCGGCGGCGATGGGCGTTTTGATCTCGTGGATCCACAGCTCGATGTAGTCGCGGTACGACTCGGCCTGCTGGCGGTGGAACGACACGTCGTCGGCGGCCGCCTTCCCCACCGCCTCGAGCGCCTCGTGGGCGAGGCGGCCTTCCAGGAAGTCGGGCGCGTCCACGAGCTCGGAGGCGAAGTACGTGCGGTCGAGGTCCTCCACGATGCGCGCGAGCTCGGCGTAGAAGCGGCGGCGGCGCACGTAGCCGATGCCGAGCGCCACAGCTCCGCATGCCGCCACGAAGCACGGCACGAGCACCGTGGCGTCCGGGCCCGTGCCGAGGGCGGCCATCATGCCGGCCACGCCCAGGCAGCAGAGCGCGCCTGCGACGATGGCGGCGAGGTTGTCGCGCAGGTAGGCCGACAGGCTCATGGGCGCACGCCGCCCATCAGACGAGGTAGCCCTGCCCGCGGCGCGTGACCAGGAAGCCCTCCGGCACGCCGATGGAGGCCAGGCTCTTGCGCAGGCGGTTCACGTTCACCGTGAGCGTGTTGTCGTCGATGAAGGCGTCGGACTGCCACAGCTCCATCATGAGCTCCTGCCGCGAGATGATGGCGCCTTTGTTCTCCATGAGCAGGTGCAGGATGCGGAACTCGTTGCGCGTGAGCTCCACCCCGCGGCCCTCGTACTCCACGCGGCTCTTCGCCACGTCGAGCACCACGCCCCCATGCTCGATGCGGGCGGGCGGCTCCGGACGGGCGGCCCGGCGCAGCACCGACTGGATGCGCGCCAGCAGCACGGCGGGGTTGTACGGCTTGGTGACGTAGTCGTCGGCACCCAGGTTCATGCTCATGACCTCGTCGAACTCGTTGTCGGACGACGTGAGCATGACGATGGGCACGTCGCTTGCGCGCCGCAGGTCGCGGCACACGGCATGGCCGCCGTCGCCGGGCAGCTTGAGATCGAGCAGCACGCAGTCGGGGTCGGCGGCGAGCACTTCTTCCGCGATGCGGTCGAATTCCGTGCTGGCGAGCGCCACGTGCCCCTGCAGCTCCAGCAGGCGCATGACCTCGCCGCGCAGCGCCGCGTCGTCTTCAACGACGAATATCCTGGCCACGGGGCCTCCTTCGCGCTCGGTGTGCGCGTCGGGCACGTGGGGCCCGACGCCTCGGCTCTTCCATCATACTATGACAAGAGGGCGCAAGCGCCCTCCAGCCGTAACCATTTCTTCATAGAAGAACCGTCGTCGCTACCCGCGCTTCGCGTAGGTGCGCGGCAGCACGGGGCATCCCGGCTCCACGTTCATGAAGTAGCGCAGCAGGAACGTGAGCCCCGCCACGGTGAGCGCGATGCCGAGGCCCGTGTAGAAGAAGGCGATGAACCAGTCGGGCACCAGCCCCGACATGCGCAGCCCGATGCCGCCGCCCATCATGATGGCCATCATGATATAGCCCTTCTTGTCGAAGAACTTGAGGACATTCGTCTTGGCCTCCTCGTAGCCGCCGATGCGCTTGGCGTGCTTGCCCACCATCTTCTGGAAGATGCGCGAATGGAACAGCACGAAGATGAGCGCCGAACCCGCCAGCAGCGCCCAGAGCACCCATCCCCATTCGTGCCGGTAGGCCGTGAGCCCTATGTTCGCTATGTTCGCGCCCGCGATGGCCCACACGATGCCCGCCACGAGCATGAGCTTGTTCGTTGTGATCTTCAACATGGCTATCACCTTTCCCCGGCGGCGAGCGCCGCCCTTTCCCTATCGCTTACGTCGCCGTAGAGGGCCGCGCGCAGAAGCGCCGCGAGCACGCGGCAGTCGGCATCGCCGGCGCACAGGCCGGCCACCATGCTCTCCAGCGCGAAGGCCACCAGCTCGGCGGGCTCCACGCCCGCGCGGGCGGGATCGGCCAGCTCATCGGCGCCCAGCACGGCCAGCATGCCGGCGCGGATATGGTCGAACGTTTCCGATTCGCGCATCTTGCCCTCGTCGCGACCTTGGATGGACAGGGCGCTGATCTGGGGCAGCCAGTCGGATCGGAAGGCTGCGAGCGCCGAGCACATGGCGGCGTACACCCGGCTGACGAAGACGTCGAAGCGCTCGCCCTCGACGATGCGGCAGAGGTCCTCGTGGAAGGCGCGCTGCCAGAACGTGCCGATGACCTCCACGAGGAGGTCGTCTTTCGTCGGGAAGTGGTTGTATATCGTGCCCACGGACACGCCGCACGCCTCGGCCACGCCGCGGATGTCGAGGCCCGCCAGGCCGCGTTCCTCCGCCAGCGCGTACGCCGCCTCGGCTATCGCCTCTCGGCCGATGCCCTGTCGCGCCATGGCAGCACCTCCCGTTCGCTTTGTTGAACCCTGTTCATTTCCGAACCCATTATAGCCGAGCCCGAAAACGAAGCAAGCGGTTTATGAACGACGTTCATAAACCGCTTGCAAATGGCGGGAAAACGGGGGCTCTGGAAGGTCCAGCCAGACGGCCCTTACGCGGCGTCCTGGGACGCGCTCGGGGCGGCTTCCTCCACGCCGTTCTCCACCACATCGACGATCTCGACCTTCGAGGGCCGGTAGTCGGTGCCCTCGCCCGTACCGTTCATGACGACGACGTCGTCGGCCACAAGCACGGGGTCGTCGATCACGGCGCCGGACTCGTCCACGATGTCGACGTCGCCCTTGTTGAACGTGATCTCGTCCTCCTCGGCAACGAACGTCTTCTTGCCGCTGCCGTCCTGAGCATCCTTCATCTCGCCCAGCACGACGGTGATCTCGTCGCCGTTGACGGCCATGACCTGGCCGTAGCGCGCGACGTCGCCCTGGCTGCCGGCGTTCTGCTGCTCGGAGCCGTTCTGCTGTTGCTCGGTCGCGTTCTGCGAGCCGTTGTCGTTCGAGGCGCCGTTGTCGGTGGCGCACCCGTGCAAGAACGGCGTCAAGGCCAGAACGCCGGCCAGAACCATGCCCATCATCCTCATCTTACGCTTGTTCATAATCGTGTCCCTTCGACGCAGGTTTGCCGCGCGGCGTGGCGCGCTGTTTCGGGTACCGATTGTGAGGGACGCGGGGCGCGGGCGCGAGGGGTTCGCGGCAACCGTCAGGCAGCGGTTGCGGCGTTGCAACCTTCGCGCAAGAGACGGGCTTCAGCCGCGCGGATGGGCGCGGTGGTGCACCTGCTTCAAGCGGCTCGGGGAGAGATGCGTGTATATCTGCGTGGTGGACAGGCTCGCGTGGCCGAGCATCTCCTGCACGCTGCGCAAATCGGCGCCGCCGTCCAAAAGGTCGGTTGCGAACGTGTGGCGCATGTCGTGGGGCGAGAGGGTCTCGTCGAGCCCCGCCGCCCGCAGCGCCTCCTTGAACATCTTGCGGATGGCGTCGGTGGTCATGCCGTTGCCGCGCGTTGACACGAAGAAGAACTCGCTCTCCCGACCTTTGAGCATCTTGGGCCGGCCGAGCAACAGATAGGTTCGCATGGACGAAAGGGCCAGGTCGTGCAGGGGTATGATGCGCTCCTTCGACCCCTTGCCGAACACCTTCACCTGCCCGCGCTCGAAATCGACGTTGGAGGTGGCCAGCCCCGAGGCCTCGGACACGCGCGCGCCGCACGCGTAGAGGAACTCGAGCAGGGCCAGGTTGCGCATGTCGACGGGCGTCTGCGTGCGCGGGTTGCCGGCGGCGTCGCGCTTGCCGTACACGCTCAGCAGCTTCACCATGTCGACCGCGCGGATGACGTGGGGCAGGCTCTTCTGCTGGCGGGGGCCCTGCAGCACGCTCGCCGGATCGCAGTCGGTCACGTTCGTGACGTTGAGCCAGCGGAAGAAGCTGCGCAGCGCCGAGAGGCGCCGGTTGATGGTGGTGCGCGAGTACTGGGCGCGGTCGAGCTCACCCAGGTAGCGGCGGAGCTGCTTGTGGGTGGCCGCCAAGGGGTCGATGCTCTCGCGCGCCGTCCAGCGCAGGTAGTCCATGAGGTCGATGCGGTAGGCGCGCAGCGTGTGGACCGAGGCGTTGTGCTCGACCCGCATGGCGTCGCAGAAGCCCTCGACGAGGCCCTGCGCGCGCGGGTCGACGGCTTCGGCGCCGTCTTCCGGCGGTAGGGGCGCGTCAGCCATGGAGGGCGCCTTCGGCGGAGGCGGCGGGATCCTCGCCGCAGGCCGGGCGGCCGTCCCCGCGCGCGCGGGTCCGTGGCGCTTCGACGGGCGCGAGGCCCCGCTTCGCCAAGAGGGCGCGGTAGCCTTCGAGCGCCTCGGCTCCGCGGGCGGCGTAGGCGGCGTAGCGGTCGCGCTTGTTGCGCACGCGCGTGGCAAGCGGCTCCATGATGCCGAAGTTCACGTGCATGGGCTGGTAGTCCAACGTGTCCGGGCTCGTGGCCCAGGCGAGCAGCGCGCCGAAGGCCGTCTCGCGCGGAAGCGGGGGCGGCTCGACGCCCGTGAGCTCGGCCGCGACGCAGATGGCCGCGTGCAGCCCGGAGCGCACCGCCTCGCAGTACCCCTCCGTGCCCGTCAGCTGGCCGGCCGCGAACACGGGCGCGCCCGGCGCGGCGCTTGCGGGGATCGCGAGGCGCAGGCGCTCGTCAAGCAGGCGCGGGGCGTCCAAAAACGTGTTGCGGTGCATGACGCCGAAACGCGCGAACTCCGCGCGCGCCAAGCCGGGGATCATGCGGAACACGCGGCGCTGCTCGGGGAACGTGAGGTTCGTCTGGAAGCCCACCAGGTTGTAGCACGAGCCGTGCGCGTCCTCCGCGCGCAGCTGCAGCGCGGCCCAGGGGCGCCTCCCCGTGCGCGGGTCGACGAGGCCCACGGGCTTGAGCGGACCGAAGCGGGGGGCGTCGGCGCCCTTGCGCGCGATCTCCTCGATGGGCTGGCAGGCCTGGAACAGGTCGCGGGACTCGAAATCGCGCAGGACCACGCGCTCGGCGGCCACGAGCTCGGCGATGAAGGCGTCGTACTCCTCGCGCGAGAAGGGCGCGTTCAGGTAGTCGCCCTCCCCCTCCGAGCCGTCCTCGTAGCGGCTCTGGCGGAACAGGAGGCCCTCGTCGAGCGAGTCGGCCATGACGATGGGCGCGGCCGCGTCGTAGAACGCCAGGCGCGCGCCGCCCGCGACGGCGGCCAGGTCGGCGGCCAGGGCGTCGCTCGTCAGCGGCCCCGTGGCAACCACGAGCGCGTCGGCGCCGCGCGCGGCGGCCTTGAGGCTCGTCGCCTCCTCGCGCACGAGGTCGATGAGCGGATGGGCCTCTATGCGCTCCGTGACGTCGCGGGCGAACGCGGCGCGATCGACGGCGAGCGCGCCGCCGGCGGGCACGGCATGGCGGCGGGCGGCGGCCAGCACATGCGACCCCAGGGCCTCGAGCTCGGCCTTGAGCATGCCGGCGGCGCTTTCCGGCTTCATGCTCTTGAGCGAGTTCGAGCACACGAGCTCGGCGCACGCGTCGGTGTCGTGCACGGGGGTGGGCTTGCCGGGGCGCATCTCCACGAGGCGCACGCGAAAGCCGCGGTCGGCGAGCTGGAGCGCCGCCTCGCTTCCCGCGAGCCCGGCTCCGAGTATGGTCACGTTTTCAGGCATGCCTGCAAGGATACCAAACCCAAGGGCCGCAGGCGGCGGCGAAGGGGAAAAATCGAGGGATAGCCCGGGACGAGGCAGCAGGAAAGCGAGGCCGGGAAGAAGGGCGGTGGGGGAAGAAGGCGCCTTCGATGCGCCTCGCCCAGGGCAAAGGCGCGGGCAAGGCGCCCGATCCCCCTTGCAGCGGCGTGCGAGCCGCCTGCTAGACGGGCTCGCTCATCTCGAACAGGGCTTCGGGATACACCTCTTGACCTCCTGGCCAGCCAAGGGCCATTCCGCCGTCGATTATGCGCACTTGCCCGAAATACCGTTCGTCCCCGAGGAGCTCGTAGGAGCCGCCGCGCTCGATGAACGGAGCAGCGTCGAACAGGCGCCTCTGCCCCGTCTCGAACTCAAGAAGAAGAAGGCTTCCGCCCTTCGGCACGACCCGCGTCAAGTCGGGTTGGCTCTTGTTCATCCCAAGGGCGATCCCGTCCGTCTCAACGAGCTCCCACATGAGCGTCACCGCCTCCCTAGCGCAACGGATCGATCTTGAACGCATCAAGCCCCTCCGACAGCAGCCGCCAATCGGCCTCCAATTCTTCCCGATGCAGGACGACCCATGCGCGCAGCAGGGTGAGCCTCTTCGGCGGAAGGTACCCGTCGAGCACGCGACCGTCGAAGTCGAGCGAGCAGCTGAATTCGGCGTAGCGCGCATGGACGTGCGGAGCGTGATGCCTTCCATCCGATTCATTATACATGATGACCACTATGCCGAAAAACATGGAGATCGTAGCCATGTCGCATCCTTTCGCGCTCCTCCGCTCGGACGGCGCCTTACCGTCCTCACCCCACGGGTCCCCAGCGGCCGTCGGGGTAGCGGGCGGCGATGCCGGCGCGCTCGGCCTCGGCGAGGCGTTCCATGAGCCAGGCGCGCGGCTCGGCGGTGCCGCAAACGTCGCGGGCGAGGGCGTAGAGGTCCTCCATCCCCAACGGCTCGGCGGCCAGCGCGGCGGCGACGGGGTCGCACGCCGCGGACCTGCGCGGTTTCGAGGGTGCGGGCGCTTCGCGGCGCCCGGCACTGACGGAGCCGGGCGCGGGGGCCGCCTTCTCGGCGGCGTCGAGGAGCCCCGCCTCCGTGGCACCGGGCCGCGCGAAACCGCGCGGCGCTTCTCCCGCCGTCCGAGCCGCGTGCCCTTCGGGCGGCCATTGCTCCTGCCTCAAACAGCCGAACAGCGAGAACAGCGCGTCCTCGAACGTCTCGTCGTCCACGACGGGCACGGCGCCTTGGTGCAGCAGGCGGTTCGCGCCCCGCGAGGACGCGGCCGTGATGGCGCCCGGTACCACGAGCACGTCGCGACCCGCCGCGAGCGCCTCGTCGGCCGTGGAGAACGTGCCCGAGGGCAGCCCGGCCTCCACGATGAGCACGGCGCGCGCGAGCCCCGCGATGAGGCGGTTGCGCAGCCGGAACATATAGGGTCGCGGCTTCTGGCCCCACGGCTGCTCGGACGCGACCGCTCCCCCGCCGTCGACGATGCGCTGGAACAGGCCCGCATGGGCGGCCGGGTACGGCTCGTCGCAGCCCCCTCCGAGAAACGCCACCGTGGGCGCGCCCGCCTCGAGCGCGGCGCGATGGGCGGCCGCGTCGCATCCGCGGGCCCCTCCCGAGATCACCGTCACGCCGCGCTTCGCCGCCGCGCCCGCGAAGCGGCGCGCGCAGCCGATGCCGTAGGGCGTGGCCTTGCGCGCGCCCACCACGGCGAGCCCCGCGCGCAGCGCCGCAGGGTCGCCCACCACGTAGAGCCTCTTCGGAGGGTCGGGCGCGCCCGCGAGCGCCGAAGGGTAGAGCTCGCCGCCGAGGGCAAGCTCCGTCCGAGGTCCTGTCAACCGCATAGCCCCACCCCCTCCCGCAGGCGGAACGCGAGCGCCTCGCACAGATGCCCGCGTCCCACCGACGCCGTCTCATCCATGTCGGCGACGGTGCGCGCCACCGCGAGCGTGCGCATGATGGCGCGGCCGCTCATGCGCCCCGCGCGGGCCGCCTCCTCGAAGAACCCCTCGTCGTCGGGCGCCAGCGCGCACGACCGCACGAGGGCCTCGGCGCTTCCGTCGTCCTCGGCCCGCGCCCGGCGCCACGAGGCGTACTCGCGCGCGGCCATGACCGCGGCGCGCATGTCGTCCGAGGACGTTCCCCCGCCCGTTCCCAGCACGTCACGCGGGCGGGTGCGCCCCACGTCGATATGCAGGTCGATGCGGTCGACGAGCGGTCCGCCGATGCGGTTCTGGTAGGCGCTCACCTGAGCGGACGTGCACGTGCAGTCGCGCTCGGCGTCGCCGTAGTAGCCGCAGGGACACGGGTTCGCCGCCGCCACCAGCATGAACCGGGCCGGAAACGTCACGTTGCCGTCGGCGCGCGTCACCGTCACGCGCCCCGACTCCAAAGGCTGGCGGATGCCCTGCAGCACGGACGGCTTGAACTCGGGCAGCTCGTCCAGGAACAGCACGCCCCGATGCGCCAGCGATATCTCCCCCGGCCGAGGGGGCGACCCGCCGCCCACGAGGCCGGCGGTCGTGGCGGAATGGTGGGGGCTGCGGAAGGGGCGCTCGCCGCCGAGCAGCCGCCCCACGTCCTCGCCCGCCACCGAGTGGACGAGCGCCGCCTCGAGCGCCTCGTGCTCCTCGAGCGGGGGCAGGATGGACGGCAGGCGGGAGGCGAGCATCGTCTTGCCCGAGCCGGGAGGCCCCATCATGAGCACGCCGTGGCGGCCCGCGGCGGCTATCTGCAGCGCGCGCTTCGCCATGTCGTGCCCGGAGATGTCGCGGAAGTCGAGGGCCGAGCGCGCCCGGGAGGGCCTCGCGGGGGACAGGAGCGCGAACGCGCCCGTGCGGAAGTCCGCGAGCGTGCGGGCCGCCCGCAGCTCGAGGCCGTCGATGGCCACGAGCCGCTCCGGCGCCTCCGCGCACACGAGCCGCATTCCCAGATCGCGGGCGCGCAGGGCGTAGGCCAGGAGCCCGTCGACGGGCCGCACCGCCCCTTCGAGCGACAGCTCGCCCGCGAAAAGCGCTCCCTCGGCGATGCGCGGGTCCACCTGCCCCGTCGCCGCGAGCAGCCCCACCGCGATGGGCAGGTCGAAACCCGACCCCGTCTTTCGCAGCGAGCCGGGCGCGAGGTTCACCACCACCCGTTCGTTCGGCATGGAGAAACCCGTCGCCCGCAGGGCGGCCCTCACGCGCTCGCGGGCCTCCTGCACGGCGGCGTCGGGCATGCCCACCACGCAGAACGCGGGTATGCCGCTCCCCACGCACACCTCCACGTCAACCGGCACGGCCTCCACGCCGCGCAGCGTGGCCCCCTTCACGGCGAATCGTCCGTACACGCCGCTCACTCCGCGACGAATGCGTCGATGTGGTGGCGCACGAGCGCGCGGTCGGGCGACACCAGCACAAGCGACACCACGTCGAAACGCACCGGCACGTCCACCACGTCGTAGCTTTGCAGGAAAAGCGCCGCTATGCGCTCGTAACGGCCGCGCTTGGCCGCGTCCACCGCCTCGGACGGCAGCCCCTTGTCGGTGCTCGAGCGCGTCTTGACCTCCACGAACACGAGCGCGTCGCCGTCCCGCGCGATGATGTCGGCCTCGCCGGCCGCGCACGTCCAGTTGCGCTCGATTATGTCGTAGCCGCGTCGGTCGAGGAAGCGCGCGGCGGCGTCTTCCCCGCGCCGCCCGAGCTCCCGGTTGCGCCGGCCCTGTCCCGAAGACCCTTTGCCGGACGCGCGCCTCTTCCGCTCGCCCTTCGCCGCCGCCGGGCAGCGCCCGCCGACCTCGTCGGCTCCGCCCGAGCCGTTTTGCCTGCCGTTCGAACGTTCTGCTTGCGGCCGTTCCCTCACGGCCGCGGCGTCGATCTCTCCCATACGATGCCCCTTTCTTCTCTGAGGGCATCATAGAGCCGCAACCTTGCCGGGGAACCGTCGCGAAGACCTGCCCGGAACCGGCCGAACCCTGCACGCACCTTGCGCGCCCGCCGCGCAAAGCTTTCACGAACCTTGCACGGATCCAACGCGAATCAAGCCGGTTTTCGCCGCCCGATGCAACCTTTATGATAATCGCAGGTCAGAAGGAAGGCCGCAAACGAGGCGAGCTCGCCGCGGCCCGCAACGGGCCGCTTCGCGCGCCGGTGGAAAACGCGGTTGGGACGGGGTTCGAAGCGCATGCGGCTGCGCGGGTCGGACGGCGGAGGAGCCTTAGAACAAGGCGGGCTGCGTGAAGGCGGTGCAGAACGAGATGCGATGGATGGGCGTGAGGCCGTAGCGCTTGATGGCCTCGATGTGCGCCGGGCTCGCGTACCCCTTGCAGGCGTCGAAACCGTATTCGGGGTACTCCTGCGCGTAGCGGCACATGAGCGCGTCGCGCTCCACTTTCGCCACGACGGAGGCCGCGGCGATGGAGGCGCAGCGCGCGTCCCCCTTGACCACGTTGACCTCGCGCTCGTCGAGGCGCAGCGGGTTGCCGTCGAGCAGGACGACGTCGGGCCGCACGCCGGCCGCCTCGATGCGCGCCACGGCGCGCCTGAAAGCCGTGACGAGCGACGCCGTCATGCCCGCCGCATCGATGTCGGCCGCCTCCACGTACTCGACGCACCACGCCACGGCCACTCGCTTGACCTCGAGCGCGATGCGCTCGCGCACCTCGGGTTTGAGCTGCTTGGAATCGTTGAGGCCGTCCACGGCGGGTTCGAGGGGGAGCACCACGGCGCCCACCGCGAGGGGTCCCGCGAGGGGTCCGCGGCCCACCTCGTCGAGGCCCACGCACACGCCCGCGCCGCGGCCCTGCGCCAGCTCCCGTTCGTACGCGTAGAGCGCCGCCAAGCGCTCGCGCTCGGCGCGCTCGGCCTCGATGCGGCGGCGCGCCACCTCCACGGCATCGCGCACGCCCTTGCGCGCGTCCGCCACGAGGGACCGTTCGAGCACGGCGAACTCGCGCTCGTCCGCCTCTTGCAGGCGGCGTTTGATCTCGGCGACCGTCAAACCCATGGGCTCCGCACGCTCCCTCTCGCATTCGCGCGGCCGCCCCCGCGGCCGCGACGCACCTTCTCGTCTCGCCCCATGATAGCAGTTCGCGCGCAGCGCGAAAACAACCGCGCAGGTCGCCCCCTGCAGGCGAGCGCAGCGACGCCTGCCATGCGGCCGAAGGCCGCATAACGGACGCGCGGATTGAACGGGCGGAAGCGAAGCGTCCCGCCCATGCGGCCGAAGGCCGCATAACCATCGCCCAGGTTGGCGCTAGCAAGACAGCGAGAAGCCCCCTCGCGCCGATAATCGACCCGTCTCGCGACCGAGCGTACTTTGGTACGCGAGGGCAAGCGAGAAAGGGACGAGGATCGGCGCGAGGGGGCTTCGCAGCGTCGAGTCGTTCCGGCGGCCGTAGGCCGCCGGAACCTACTAGCGGTAAGACTTCTCTTTGATCTTGGCAGCCTTGCCGACCTTGTCGCGCAGGTAGTAGAGCTTGGCGCGGCGGACGTCGCCCTGGCGCACGACCTCGATCTTCTCGATCTTCGGGGAATGCACGGGGAACGTGCGCTCCACGCCGATGGAGAAGCTGACCTTGCGCACCGTGAACGTCTCGCGGCTCGAAGCGCCGTGACGGCGGATGACGTCGCCCTGGAACACCTGGACGCGCTCGCGGTTGCCCTCGACGATGCGGTAGTGGACCTTCACGTTGTCGCCCACGTTGAAGTCGGGGAGGTCCTGCTTGATCTGCTGCTGTTCGATGGCGCGAATGATGTCCATGTTCGTTATCCTTCTATGCGTTCAAAATGGATCTCGTAGCGTGTTCTGTGGAAAGACACAATTGGACAGTATACTGCCCCATACCCGTCGGCGCAAGGAAAAAAGCGACACCTTCCTGCAATTTTTCTCAAACCCCGCCGCTTTCCATGCAAAACCCAAATTCGACGCGCCCAACGCTCATCGTTGCGCGCCGCGAGCCACCCCGGGATGCCGGGATCGCATGCCCGAGCGAACGAGCCGCGAACGCGCGCCCGCTTCGGCTGCGCGAGGCGGGCCGGCCTCTTCGCTCCGTCCGCCACCCCCGCTCACCCGCCGGCTGCGGCGATATCGGCCGAAGACCCGGGGTCTGTCGCACTACCGCACGAGCGTGAGCAGCGCGTAGACGGCCACGCCGGACACGGCGCACCAGAGCAGCGACTTCGTCTTCCACGCCACGAGCGCCACCGCGCCGGCGGCGACGAGCGGCGCCGCGGCCGGCCAAAGGCCCGCGTCGAACATGCCGGGCGAGAGCAGGTCGTTCGCCACCAACGCCGCGAAAGCGGCCGGCGGGATGAATCCGAGCGCCCGCTCCACGCCCTCGGGCAACTGCCTTCCCTTGAGCGCGAACAGCGGCACTGCGCGGCACACGAGCATCGTGACGGCGCAGCATACCAGCACCACGAGGAAGTCGCCCCAGCCCATAGCCTCCATCAGGCGCGCTCCTTCGCCCAGGCGAACGCGAGCGCCGCCGCGACGCCCGCGAGCGCCCCCACCAGGATGGCGGGCCCGCCCAGCCCCGCCGCCTTGCACGCGAACACGCCCGCGGCGGCCACGGCGGCGGCCACGAGGTTCGCCGCCGTGGCCTTCTGCGTGACCAGCAGGCAGATGAAGATGGAGGTCATGGCGAACGACGCGATGGCCAGCGGCACGCCGACGGCGTTGCCCACGAGCACGCCCACGACGTTCGAGAGCGCCCAGGAGCTCTGGGAGAACAGGTTCACCAGCGTGGCGCGGCCCACCGACCAATCGCCCGCCTCGAACCTGGCCGTGTTCACGCCGTAGCTCTCGTCGGTCACGGTGGCGGAGAACAAAAACGCCAGGCGCTTCCTCACGCCCTTGCACGCGGGCGCGAACGAGGCGGAGTACAGCATCTGACGCGTGTTCACGAGCGAGACGCTGGCGATGATGGACGCGAGCGGGGAGCCCGCAAGCCACATGTTCGGGATCATGAACTGCCCCGCGCCCGAATAGAACAGCGCCGAGAGCAGGAACACCTGCAGCCCGTTCAACCCGATGGAAGCGCACAGGATGCCGCAGGGCACACCGATGGCCACGTAGCCCAGCATGATGGGCAGCGCGGCGGAAAACGATTGGCGTATGTGGTCCCCGGAAAGCACAGCCATCCGATTATACAAGTTTCCCGCATGCGCGCAATGCCCTGCGCGGCGCCGAGGCGCGCCGGGCGCGCGTCCTTATCGCTCCGCGCGTGCGGCGCCCTTGCGGCGGGTTCGCACGGCGGCGGCAAGGCCGACCGCCGCGCACGCGGCCAGCGCGGCAGCGAGCGCGCCCAAACCGTCGCCCGTGCTCGCGAGCTCCTTAGGTTCGGCGCCGCCTCCCCCGCCGCTTGTCGGCTGCTTGGCGAAGCGCGCCTCGAGCGCGGTGTCGGACAGGACGGGCGCGCTGTAGGACGACGCCGACGACACGAGGTTTCCTTCCGCATCGTACCACCCCGAGAACGCGTGGCCGGGCGCGGGCGTCGCCGTCCACGTGGCGGTGTCGCTCCTGAGCATCGCGAGCGACGAGCGCGCCGTTCCGCGCCAATCGGACACCGCCGCGGTGCCCCCCGACGCCGCCGCAGCCGACACGATGCGCTCGGTCGAGCCCAACGCGTCCGACACGCTTTGGGACGCGCGGTACAGCGCGCCGTAGGAGTCGGAGCCGCCTTCCCGCGCCGTCGCCGCCTCGCCGTCTTGAGCCGTCACGTACAGCCTGCCGCCCAGCATGGCGGCCGACGACGCGATCAGCCCCGCCGAGCCGTCGCCGAAAAGCGTCCCCAGACTGTCGATCCTCGCGGCCGAAGCGTCGAGCAAAAACGCGTCGCCCGTCAACGAAGGCGCGAGATGGCCGGTCTGGTCGATGAGCACCGCCCCGTTGCCCACCGGCGCGGACACGCACGTCCTGAGGACGTTCGTGAACTGGAGCCCTTCGACCGCGCGGGCCTCCGAAAACGCGGATCCGTCGTAGGCGACAAGCTCCACTTGAGTCGTTGCCCCCAAACCGAGCAGGTACAGTCGGTCGGCTCCCATCAGGGAAACGATCGCGTAGGGGAACGACGGATCGAGCTCCACCGGATCGACAGCGCCGCTTCGAGGGTCGAATGCCCACAGTCTTTGATCCGCGAACTGGTCGGGTTTCCCCGAATTGCGGAGGAAGTACATCGCCGCGTAGGCTCTCCCGTTCCAGAAGGCGGAGCTGAGAAACTGAGAGAACGTGTCGCTCGCCGAACCGGCGTCGAACGACCCGGCCAAGACGGGAGCAGCCCAGGCGTTTGAGGCGATGTCGTAGGACATGCACCACACCTCGAGGGTGCGGGCCTCGTCCGTTCCCCCCAATTCGGTGCAGAACCCGTAGAGCTTGCCGTCCACGTAGCCGTATTGGATCATGCCTCCGCGCGCGACTGAGCCCGGTCCCCTAAAAGGGACGACAGGATCGGCGAGCCTGCGCCACTGCGGCGCGTCCGCCGCCGGATCGTCGCAGACGAACAGGTAGTCGCCGAGGGGCGAGGCGTAGAACAAACGATCCGTCGCGGCCACCAGCGAGCCCGATCCGCCGATGCCCTCGGGCAGGCCGCCCACCCGCTCCAGAAGCGAGGTCGCGCCGGCTTTCGGCAACGCGTAGGCGGCCTTGTGTGCACGTCCGGTGGAGGCGTCGACCACGTCGAAGCGATGGCGCGCGCCGTCGAGGGAAGTCTCCGGCACGTCGAAGGATACGGCGGAATCGCTCTGAGCCGTCAGAGCCACCGGAGCGCCGTCGAAGAGCAGTTCGGCGTCGGCCAGCCCCCGGCCGTGCACCGTGACGCGCGCCCCCTCGCACGAGGCCGACCACGTGTTGGCGCTCACGCTCGCGTCGTCGAGCGCCGCTTGGAACGTGAAGCGCCCGCCCGAGGCGATCTTCGCCCGGTCGGCCTCGGTTGCCAAGGGCTCGGTGCCGCCAACCACGCGCCCGCGCAAATCGAGCGGCGTGGCGCTCGGGTACAGCGCCGCCAGCTCGGCGACCGCGCCGGTGACGGCGGGCCCCGCCATGGACGTGCCCTGCATGTCGGCGTAAGGCACCGCTTGGTCGGCGCGCCCGATGCCGAAACCGGCGCAATACCCCGACACCGTCGCAGGCTGGCCCGTCGGAGCCACGAGGGCTATGGTGAAGCCCATGGTCAGGCTCTCGCCGGTCGTGTCGAGCGACGAGAACGGGCAGGCGTTGGCGATGCGGTAGTCGAGCGTCGCCACGCTGCCGCTGTCGTGCTCGGCAAGCTCTCCCTCGCCTCCCTTCACCGAGACGTAGGTTTCGATTTGGGCACACCCGCCGCCCAGCCCGTCCGCCATGTCGATAAAGGGCGTGACGGCGCAGCGGTAGGCGCCCGGATCAGAGGGATCAAGATCCTTGAAGGGGTTCACCGCCGGCCATGCCACATCGATTCGGTAGATAGAATACGCTTTCGAAAGCGCGCCCGCGTTGATGCTGGCCTTGAGCGCATGCGTGCCGCTGCTGGTGGAAGAAGGCGCGAGCGTCAGCCGTCCCTGATCGGCATCGGGCAGCTTGACGAACGTCTTCTGCTCGTCATCGTAGCCGTACAGCACACCGGTCAGGCCCTCGGGCAGGGTCTCGAAGCCCTCGTAGTAGACGAGCTCCCCGCCGCACCGATTCGAGTACAAGGGTTGGAACACCTCCATAGCGCCGCCCCGTTTGACCGTCGACACGATATGGGTGCCCGGCGCCGCCACGTCCACGGCGGTGGCGCTGTAGCTGCTGAACGCCGCGAGCGCGTTCGCCTCGTTGGTGGCGGCGACCACAACGGCATAGGGGCTGTTCAACGTTGAGGTGAGACTCACAATGCCCCCAACGTCCTTGCCGTCGTTGCCCGCTCCGAACACCGAGAGGACCCCCGCCTTGCCCGCCTGGTTCACCAGGTAGTCCAGGACGGGGAACGACGCACCGTTGGCTGCCCACGAGTTGTTGGCGGCAACCACGTTCACGCCCGCGAGCCTTGCCTTGATAAGGTAGTCGTAGGCGCCGGCGACCGCCGATAAGAGTATGCTGCCGCCTCCTTGAGTGCTGACTTCGAGTGCCATGATCTTCGTGTGCTGGGCGATGCCGGCGATGCCGGCACCGTTGTTCGAGCTGGCTGCGATGATGCCCGCGCAGTGGGTGCCGTGGGAAGACTCGAGGGCGTCGTCCGGCATGGGATCGTCGTCCCGGTTGCCGAAGTCGTAGCCCACATCGCCCGGCAAACCGATGTTTCCGGGATTGTGCCACATGGCTGCCGCGAGGTCGGGGTTCAGGTAATCGACGCCTGTGTCGATGACGGCCACCACGTTGTCGGACCCCGAGGCATTGTCCTGCGCGAGGGCCGTCTCGTAGCCGATGCTCGCGTCGACCGCGCCGCTTTCGGAACTCGGACCCGAAAGGCTCTGCTGCAAGCCGCCGGTGTACAGAGGGTCGTCCGGAGAAGGAAGCGACGTCGGCTCCACCACGTAGTTCGGCTGGACGGCTTCCACGCACTCAAGCGCGGACAGCTCCTCGACGAGCTGGGCCGTCGTCGAGCCCTCCTTCGTCACGAGCGCCACGCGCACGTCGGATCCGCCGATCTCGCCCTCGTAGGAGTCCTCCAAGGCGGAAGCGGGAGCGTCGTCGCCCGAGAGCGGCGAGATCGCGTTGGCGGGCGCGGGAGCCGCCTCGTCGGCGGCGCTCACATCCCACGATTCCTCGAGCGAGAAGCCAGCGTCGACCAGAGGCGACGGCTCGTCGGAGCGCGAGCGCAAGGCGTTTTCCGGCACCGACCCCGCATGGTAGACGACGAGGGCCTCGCCCTCGACGTAGTTTCCGCTCGACGCGTCGAACGCAGGCGCAGCCGCGCCGCCGGCTTCGACGTCGTCGGCCGCGAACGCGAACCGCGGCGCGAGGCCGAGCGCGAGCACAAGGGACAACAGGCAGGACAGGAAACGGCTCTTCATGGCGAAACCCCTTCGCTTTCGGTGCAGACGACCTCATGATACCGTGCGCCGCCCGCACGGCGCGGCACGCGGGAAAGGGGGCGTCACGAACCGCGCGCCATCCGGCACGAACGCCGCAACCCAGGTCGACCGCACGGAAGCGAAGCGGCCCGCGCTTCGCGCGCAGCGCGAAAACAGCCGTGCGGGTTGCCGTAGGGGCGCTCTCCAGAGCGCCCGTTCGCGCGCCAGCGCGAAAACAGCCGCCCAGGTTGGCGTAGTAAGTCAGCGAGAAGCCCCCTCGCGCCGATAATCGGCCCGTCTCGCGGCCGAGCGTGCTTCCGCACGCGAGGGCAAGCGAGAAAGGGCCGAGGATCGGCGCGAGGGGGCTTCGCAGCGTCGGGCAGTTCCGGCGGCCGGCAGGCCGCCGGAACCTAGTAGTGCAGCGAATGCGGGATGAACAGCTGTTGGAAGAGGTTCTTGGCGTAGCGGTCGGTCATGCCGGCCACGTAGTCGCTCACGGCGCGCAAATCGTCGCCCTCGGCGATGGCGCGGTACTCCTCGGGCACCTCGCCGATATGCGCGACGTAGTAGTCGAACAGGCTGCCCACGAGGCGGGTTGCCTTGTCCACCTCCGCCATGACGACGGGGGCCGTGTACACGCGGGCGAACAGGAAGGACCTCAGCTCCATCATGGCGTTCCACACCGGGTCGCTCATGCGGATGTCGTCGCATGCGGCCGACGTCTCCACCATGTCCATGACGAGCGTCTGGATGCGCGAGGAGTGGTCAGGGCCCAGCACGGCGTGCGTCGTGTCGGGCAGGTCGGACTCGGACAGGATGCCCGCGCGTATGGCGTCGTCGATGTCGTGGTTCACGTAGGCGATGCGGTCGGCCGTGCCCACGATGCGCCCCTCGAGCGTCTCGGCGCGCAAATCGCCCGTATGGCACAGGATGCCGTCGCGCACCTCGGGCGTGAGGTTCAGGCCCTTGCCGCCGTTCTCGATGAGCTCCACCACGCGCAGGCTCTGCTCGTTGTGCCGGTAGAGCGCGGCCGCCTCGCGCGAGGTTGGGTCGACCCCCTTGTGGCGCGCCAGGCTCTGGGCGAGCGCCTCCTCGCCCGTGTGGCCGAACGGCGTGTGCCCCAAATCGTGGCCGAGCGAGATGGCCTCGGTGAGGTCCTCGTTCAACCCGAGGGCGCGGGCGATGGTGCGCGCGATCTGCGCGACCTCGAGCGTATGGGTGAGCCGGGTGCGGAAGTGGTCGCCCTCGGCGGCCAGGAACACCTGCGTTTTGTGCGACAGGCGGCGGAACGACTTCGTGTGCAGGATCTTGTCGCGGTCGCGCTGGTAGTCGTTGCGCAGGATGTCGGGCTCGGTCGATCGGGCACGGCCCTCGCTCTCGTCGGAGAAGGCGGCGTCGTCGGCCAGCGTCCCGTGCTCGCGCTGCTCCTGGTCCTCGCGGTAGATGATGCGCATGAGGCTTCCTTCCGTTCCGCGCGGCGTGCGGCCGCGCCCCTAAGCCTTCCCGTTCAGTGTAGCATCACGCGCGAACGCTCGAAAGGGCCTGTTCGAGCTCGCCCGGCGCGAAGGCGCCCTTCTCGGTGACGATGCGGTCGACGAGGGCGGCGGGCGTCACGTCGAAAGCCGGGTTCCACACGTCCACGCCGGCGATGGGACGGGGCAGCACCTCGCGCGGGTCGCGCTCCTCGATGGGTATCTGCTCGCCGCACGCCAGCGAGAGGTCGATAGTCGAGGTGGGCGCGGCGACGTAGAACGGGATGCCGTGGTGCCGGGCGAGCACGGCCACGCCGTACGTGCCGATCTTGTTGGCCACGTCCCCGTTGGCCGCGATGCGGTCGGCCCCCACGAGCACGGCGTCCACCCCGCCCGCCGCCATGAGGCTGGCGGCCATGTCGTCGCAGATGAGCGTGCACGGCACGCCGGCGCGCGACAGCTCCCAGGCCGTGAGCCGCGCGCCCTGCCCCACCGGGCGCGTCTCGTCGGCGAACACCCGCTCGACCTTGCCCTGCGCGGCCGCCGCGTACACGATGCCGAGCGCCGTGCCGAAGAACGCGGTGCCCAGGCTTCCCGCGTTGCAGTGCGTGAGTATGCGGCTGCCCGGCGCGATCAGCTCAGCGCCGCGATCGCCGATGGCGCGGTTCACCGCCTCGTCCTCGGCCTCCATGCGCTTGACCTCGTCGTAAAGCGCGTCGGCCGCCTCGCCGGGGGCGGCGCCGGATGCCACGAGGTCGCGGGCCAGCGCCACCGCTCGCCGCACGCCCCAAGCGAGGTTCACGGCGGTGGGGCGGGCGTCGGCCGTCTCGGCGGCCACGGGCTCGAGCTCCTCCAGGAAGAACTCCCCCGCTCCGGCGCACCCGCGCGCGACGGCGCGGGCGGTGCCCGCGTTGCCCGCCCACAACGCCACGGCGGCCGCGCCGGCGATGCCGAGGGCGGGCGCCCCGCGCACGGCGAGCGCCTTGACGGCGTCCACCACCGCGCGCCAATCCCCCGTGCGCTCGAAGACGAGCTCGTCGGGAAGGCGGCGCTGGTCGATGTAGACGAGGCGCGCGCGACCGTCGCCGTCGCGCTCGAGCTCGATGGTGCGCGGCAGGTTCTCAAGGTGGAGCGTGCGTTCCATAGCGGGTCCTTTCGGAGTCGATGGGGCCATTCTAACCCAAGAAGCCCACCTCTGAACGCGCGGCCGAGTCGCCCGAGCGGGCAATCCGGCGATCTGCTGCTAAACCACCATCGACATGCACCCGCTCAGATTGTCATCCTGAGCATGCAACAGTCCAGCGGACTGTTGCACTCCCGAGCACGCGGAGCGGGCGCAGGGAGGCGTCGCGAAGCGATGAGCGGCGCGAGCCGCCGGAGTCGAAGGATCCCGCGCGGCGCCAGCCGGGGCGCCTCCGGCTGGCGCCGCGCGGCGCGTAATGGCTTCGCTACCGGGCCTTCACGGTTTGGAGGACGCCGCCCGGTGCGAGGTATCGTGGGCCTCAGCGTGTGCGCCGCGCCGCCCCTTCCCCGCCCGACCCCGAAAGGAACCGTCCCATGAGCTCTCGAACCGATTCGCCGCATGCCGAAGCGCCCCGCGCGGAAGCCGTCCCCTGGCACGCCAAGCCCGTCGACGACGCGCTTGCGGCCCTCGAATCCGCTCCGGACGGCATCTCGGCCGCCGAAGCGCGCCGACGCCTGGCCCAGAACGGCCCCAACGAGCTGGCCTCGAAGCCTCCCAAGTCGCTCGGGGCCATGGCGCGCGAGCAGCTGGGCGATCCCATGGTGCTCATCCTCGTGGTGGCGGCCGTGCTCTCGGCGCTTCTGCAGGAGTGGGCCGAGGCGGGCATCATCTTCGCCATCGTGGTGGTGAACGCCGTCATCGGCATCGTGCAGGAGAGCCGGGCGCAGTCGTCGCTCGAGGCCCTGCGCAGCATGAGCGCGCCCACGGCCCGCGTCGTGCGCGACGGCGCGGAGGAGGTCGTGGCGGCGCGCGACCTGGTGGTCGGCGACGTGGTGCTGCTGGACGACGGCAGCATGGTGCCCGCCGACCTGCGCCTGCTGGACACGGCCAGCCTGCGGACGCAGGAGGCCTCGCTCACCGGCGAGTCCGTGCCCTCGGAGAAGGACGCGGACGCGCTCGTCGCGCCCGGCGCCCCTCTGGGCGACCGCGCCGACATGGCCTTCGCCACCGCCATCGTCACGGGCGGGCGCGGCCGGGGCGTGGTGGTGGCCACGGGCATGGACACCGAGGTCGGGCGGATCGCAGGGCTTTTGGAAGGCGACGAGGAGCTCGACACCCCGCTCAAGCGCAAGCTGGCCTCGTTCGGCAAGCTGCTCACCATCGTGGGCGTGGCGGCGGCGCTGGCCGTGGTGGCCATCGGGCTCGCCTACGGCCGGCCGTTCGTGCCGCTCCTTCTGCTGGCGGTGTCGCTGGCCATCTCCGTCATCCCCGAGAGCCTACCCGCCACCGCCACCATCGTCATGGCGCTGGGCGTGCAGCGCATGGCCAAGCACCAGGCGCTCGTGCGCCGCCTGCCCGCCGTGGAGACGTTGGGCGGGGCCACCGTCATCTGCACGGACAAGACGGGCACCCTCACCGAGAACCGCATGAGCGTCGTGCGCGTGGCGCTGGGCCCCGACCTCGACCGCGACGCGGCGGCCGAACCCGTCGCCGCGCTCGAGGCGCATCCGGCGCTCTTCGGCGACCTGGCGTTCGTGGCGGCGCTCTGCAACGACGCGAGCTTCGCCGCCGACCCGGACGAGGACGTCCGACCCGTGGACGAGTGCGGCTGGCCGATCGAGGTGGCCGACCCGGACGAGGACGGAGCCGCGGGCACGGGCGCGAAGGAGGGCGCGGGCGGGAGCGCGGGGGCCCGAGCGCGAGGCGGGAGCGGATCCGCCGAGCCCCGCGCGGACGCCGTGATCGGCGATCCCACCGAAGGCGCGCTGCTCGTGCTGGCGCGCGACATCGGCGTGGAGCCGGCCGCCCTGCGCGCCGCCTATCCGCGCCTGGCCGAGCGCCCCTTCGATTCGGACCGCAAGCGCATGGCCACCGTGCACGAGCGCGACGGCCAGATCGTGGCGCTCGTGAAGGGCGCGCTCGACGGGTTGCTGCCCCGCTGCGCCTTCGTCATGGACGACGACGGCCCCCGCCCGATGACCGAGGAGGACCGCGCCCGCGCGCTCGACGTGGCCCGCAAGCTCTCCGACGAGGCCCTGCGCGTGCTGGCGTTCGCCACGCGGGCGCTGCCCGCCGTGCCGGGCGACGAAGAGGACATCGAGCGCGAGCTCGTGCTGGTGGGGCTCGTCGGGATGATGGACCCGCCGCGCCCGGACGTGCGGGCGGCCGTGGACACGTGCCGCGCGGCCGGCGTGCGCACGGTCATGATAACGGGCGACCACGCCGCCACGGCCCGCGCCATCGGCGCGGAGCTGGACATCTACCGCCCCGGCGACCTCGTGGTCACGGGCGGAGAGCTGGAGGACATGGACGACGCCCAGCTCGACGAGGCCGTGCGCCGCGCGAGCGTGTTCGCCCGCGTGTCCCCCTACCACAAGCTGCGCATCGTGCGCGCCCTCAAGCACGACGGCGAGGTCACGGCCATGACGGGCGACGGCGTGAACGACGCTCCCGCGCTCAAGGCCGCCGACATCGGCGTGGCCATGGGCATCACGGGCACCGACGTGGCGAAGGACGCCGCCGACATGGTGCTCTTGGACGACCGCTTCACCACCATCGTGTACGCGGTGCGCGAGGGGCGGCGCGTGCACCGCAACATCCAGAAGGTCGTGCAGTTCCTGGTCGCCGACAACCTGGCGGAGATCGTGGTGCTGCTGGCCGCCGTGGCGCTGAACTGGAACGCGCCGCTCTCGGCCGTCATGATACTGTGGGTGAACCTGGCCACGGCGACGCTGCCGGCGCTCGCGTTGGGCGTGGAGCCCGCGAGCCGCCACATCATGGAGCACCCTCCCCTGCGCGCGGGCACGCTGCTGGAAGGGCCCCTGGCGCGCCGCGTGGTGTTCCAAGGGCTGTTCGTGGCGTGCTTCGCCCTGTTCGCGTTCGTGGTGGGGCGCGAGGCGGGCGGCGACGCGCTCGGACGCACCATGGCGTTCGGCGTGCTGGCGTTCTCGCAGGTGCTGCGCGCCTTGAACCAGCGCTCCACCACCGACCCGGTGTGGGACCGCGAAGGCGGCCGCAACCCGTGGCTCGGATGGGCCGCCGCGGCCAGCACGGCGCTCGTGCTCGTCGTGCTGCTCGTCCCGCCCGTGCGCGAGGCGTTCGGGGGCGCGGCCATGAACGCGTGGCAATGGGCGGCCGTGCTGGGGCTGGCGTTCCTCTCGCTCGTGCAGACCGAGCTCGCGAAGGCCGTCGGCCGCTGGCGGGCGCGGCGCTGACCCCGCGGGAAGCATCGCCCTCGGGCTCAGCGGCGGCGGGCGAGATCGCCGCGACGCGAGCCCCGAACGGGGACGAAGCGCCGCCCAGCGCCTTCCGCCGCGCGGCAGCCCCTTCGGCACCCGCGCGGCCGGCGCGTCCTCACCCGAGCAGCGTCGGAGTGCGCAGGATGCCCGCGAGCGCCTCGGCGGGCACGGCGAACTCCGGCGCGCCGTCCTTGCCCGGCCCGATCTCGTACTTGTCGAACGCGATGACCAAACGGTCGTGCTCGTCGATGTAGAAATGCTGGTCGGGGTCGATCGTCGTGAAGCAGTCGCTCGCCGGCCAGATGCCGCCGGGCACGAAGTAGTCGGCCTCGCCCGCGTCCACGCGCTCCACCATCTGCCGCAGCACCTCGGCGCTGACGACGGACACGTAGTCGCTGCCGGGGACGAACAGGTCGGCCAGCTCGAGCACCGCGCCCGTGCGCTTGTCCAGCGTGAACGTGCGCGCGTACTCGCCCGAGCCGCCCGCGTTGAGCACGCCGTCGAAGCGGATGGACAGAAGCGCCCCGTCGTTGCGCACCACGCGATAGGTTACGTCCATCCCGACGTATCCCTGGTACTTGCGCGCGGCGTACCACAGAAACTTGTCGCGCATCGTGGCGACGTACTCCTCCATCCGGCGGTTGATGTCGTCGACGCCTTCGGACAGGGCCCCGCCCGAAGGCCCGTCCGGGTCCGCCGCCTCGGGAGGCTTGGGCACGACCGGAACGACGAGCCCCGGATCGCCCGTCTGCCCCCCTTCTCCGCCGCTCTCCCACGAAACCGAACCGGAGGCGGGCGGGTCCACCTCGAAGGCGGCCGGCGCTTCCGGCTGGGCCGCGGCATCGGGCTCGGATGCGGCGGGTTCGATCCCGTCGGCGCCGGATTCGCCGGCCCCCTCGTTTGCGGCCCCGGAGGACAGGTCCTCCACGCGGGGCACGACGGCGCGAAACCCCGTGTCGCCCCACCTGAAACCCTCCACCCTCGACGCGGCCACGCGCGCGAACGGACCCGACCCCAGCACGTCTTCCGAGGCCTGCGCCATCATCGGTATGCCGGCGGCCACGCAGAGCAGGACGCAGGCGAGCGGCAGCGATCCCTGCGCCATCCGGCGCGTGGACGTGCGCCTCCTCTCGGGCGCGGGCGCTTCCGTTGCGCTGTCGACGAGCGCCACCTGCAGCCGGAACGCCCCCTCGTCGCACGAGCAGCGCAGCAGGCCGCGGTACTTCCTCGCAACCGCCCCGACGCTCCTGAGCCCCACGCCGTGCCCCTCCCGCTGCGGCGCGATCGGGTACCCGTCCGCGCCGAAGCGCACCGGCTCGGCGCACGGGTTCTCGACGGACACGAGCAGCCGATCGTCCTCGAACACGGCGAGGACGTCGATGGAGCGCCCGTCCGCCTCCGGGATCTCCCGGCAGGCGCGCAGGGCGTTCTCCAGCGCGTTGCCCAGCACCACGCACACGTCCAGCTCGTCGAAGGGGATGGCGGCGGGTATCGAGGCCCTCGCCGTCACGGCGCACCCCGCCTCCCGCGCCTGACCCAAGTAGAAGGCCAGCAGGGCGTTGGCCGCCGGGTTGTCGCAATAGGATTCCTGCTCGGTCGCGCGAAGCTGCGCGCCGAGGCCGTCGATATAGCTGGCCGCACGCCCACCGCCCTCTTCGCCGACAAGGCCTTCCAGCACCTTGAGGTGGTGGCGCAGGTCGTGTCGGAAGGCGCGCCCCGCCTGCAGCTTCTCGAGCACGCCTTCGTATTCCCCGCGCTGGACGTCGAGCTGCGCCGCAAGCGCCCGCTCGGCCTCGCGCGCGCGCCGTGCCGACGCCGACGCTGCGAGCGTCCGCACCGCGATGGCGAAGACGGAGACGGCGGCCAGGAAGGCCAGCGCCGTCACCGTCGGATCGGCCGCAGCCGCCTCGAAATAGGAGAGCAGGAGGAACACCGCGAGGGCCGCCAGGCACACGGGAGGCCACGCGCCGTCGCCGCGCAAGGCGCCGGAGCGAAACGGCGCACGGAGCCATCGGAGCACGGCGAAGGCCAGCGCGGCGGCGGCCAGCAGCACGAACCCCGTGTGGACGAGGTCGCCCGTCGGGGACGCGGGGCCCAGCGGGGCTGCCATCAGCAGCTTCTGCAGAAACGCCAGAACAAGGGACGCCATGGCCCCCACGGCCCACACGGCAACCGTCTGGAAGAAGCCCGCGCGCGAAAGCACGTGCACCCCGACGATGGCCGGGAGGTACGCGGTCAGGGGCAGCAGCGTGAGGACGAGCGTCTCGTCCTGCCCGGAAAGCAGCAGGGCCGCCTGCGCCGATGCGATCGCCGCCAAGAAGCCGCCCGCCGCGAGGGCGGTCCCCTTCCGATCGAACCGCGGCTCCAACAGCATACCGCACACCGCCAAGAACACCGCGAAGCAGATGCCCGCCCAAGGGAAATGCTGCAAGGTGATAGCGCCCATTTCCCGTTCTCCTCCTTCAACCGGCCGGTTCGCGCCGCGCGCCCGATGCGTCCAGTATGGCAAGCGGAAGCGCGAAGCGCAAGCGCCCGCCCCGCAGGCGGCTGCGCCGCAAGCCCTCGAGCGGCCCAAAAGGCGCCCGTCTTCCATCGACGTTCCCAAAAAGGGACTGCCCCCTTCGGGCGTTTTCGGTGAGCCGCGACGGCCGACCGAAGCATCGAACAGGGTGCCACCGCATGCGCCCTGTCGCCCGAAACGGTCGGTTTTCGCTGAAAAACCGACCGTTTCGGGCGACAGGGCTGCCGGGTGGCGAGCAATAAAAAGGCCCGCCCGTTAGGTGGTGGCGGGACTCTTCCGCGCGCTGCACGTGGAGAGTTTGCGCGGCCGCAGGACGCGGCGCCCCCTTTCGACCGGCCAAGAGCTACTATCGTTTCATCGCTGAAACATTTGACGAGGAGCCGCATGACCGCACAACCAACGCATGACGAAGGGGACCTCGAGCTCGACTCGACGTTCTTCGTCGCGTTCGACCTCACCCACCGCGCGCTCAAGAGCGGGCTGGCCGCCGCGAGCCCGCTCAACGTCACGCAGTACCGCATGCTGGTGAAACTGCTGGCCGCCGGGGAGCGCGGCGTCGCCCAATCGGACCTCGGCGCGCTGCTCGACCTCAAGCCCAACGTGGTCACGCAGGCCGTGAACGCGCTCGAGGTGGCCGGGTTCGCCGAGCGCCGCCGCGACGAAGGCGCCGACGGCCGCGTGCGCACCGCCCGCATCACCGAGGCCGGCACGGCCCATGTGGCCCGGGCAAACGAGTCCATCGTGGAGCGCCTCTACGCGCTCTTTCCCACCGAAGACGCCGACCACCGCGCCATCCTGGAGGCGGCCATCGCGGCCGGCGCTTCCATCGACCCGCCGCTCTCGACCGGCGAACCCGGACGCTTCGCCGCCTCGCGGGCGCTCGTGTCGCTGGAGCTGGTGAAGCGGGCGATGGAGACGACCTTGCGCGAGAGGTGCGGCGCGTCGCTTGCGGAGTGCCGCGTGCTGCAGCGCCTCGGCGAGGTGGGCGAGCCGCTGCGCATCGGCGATGTCGCGAGCCAGCTGCAGATGACGGCCGTGGCCGTGGCCCGTGCGGTGGACCGCCTGGCCGAGCGCGGCTGGGTCGTTCGCCTGGCCAGCCCGAACGACCGCAAGGCCGTGTTCGCTGCCGCCACCGAGCAGGGAAAGCGGAAGCAGCGGGCCGTCGCCCGCACCATCGACGCCCTCGCGCGCACGCAGCTGTGGAGCCGGCTGGACGACGGGCAGCGCCGTGCCCTGGCCCGCACCTGGCGCGTCGTCATCGCCGACGTCCAGGCGCGCAAGGAGGCCGAGCGCAAAGCCGCCCTCGGCCGGTTGCAACCTCTTACGTAAGAGCGGTGCGCCTCGGAGACCTCCTCTATGCTAAACCAGCATTGATATTACGAAGCCAGCGCGTTGTCATCCTGAGCGAGCGGAGCATTCGACAGTCCAGTGGACTGTCGAACTCCCGAGCACGCGGAGCGGGCGCAGAGAGGCCCCGCGAAGCGGGGACGGAGGATCCCGCGCGCACGAAAATCACCGATGTCCCCCTCTTGCAGCCGCAGGCCGAGGTCCCTTTCTTGCGGCCTCAGATCGCAACCTGGGAAAACGCTCCCTGCCGAACCAACCGCGCGTGCTGTGGCGATCCTTTCAGATCCCTCGAAGGGGGGCATCGGTGATTTTCGTGCACAGCGGAACCGCACGCTGTCCGCGCCCGCAGAGGGGAGGGCCCTCGCCTTCCCCTCTGCGGCGTCGGCTACCGAACTTGTTTCTTCGCCAGCGCATTCGCCCCGAACATGATGACCAGGTTCACGACCACGTCGGCGGCGAGCCACGCGCCCACGACGCCCAGCTGGATGCTGGCCGCGTTGAGGGCCGCGAACGTGCCCACGGTGAGCACCATGACCACGAACCCGCACGCGAGCGCGGCGACCACCAGGTTCCACCCGGCACGCGCCTCGTCCCGCGCCCGCGCGAAGCACGCGCACACCGTCATGGACGCGGCACCCAGAAGCGTGCCGAGGAACGCCGCGAAGCCCACGAGCGCGAGGGCCAGCACCGGCGCGGAGGGCAGCTTCGAGCTCATCGAACCCACCTGCACGGCCGACAAGATGCCGCTTACCACCACGAGCAGGCATAAAAGCGCGACGAACGCCGTCGCCCATCCCCACAGAAACGCCGATGCGGGCCTGCCCGGCCCCGCCGCGCCGCGCGCGCACAAAAGCCCGTAGAGCGCCGGCCCCGCCGTCGACACGACGAGCGCGAGCCCTGCCGCGAACATGAACGCCACGAACGCCGACCCGGTGAGGATCGAGCACACCACGTCCAAGATGGGCACGTCGGCCGCCGAGATGTAGTCGTAGGAGATCGTGCCCGTCAAATCCATCACCGCCAAGCCGACGCGCCCCACCACCGCCACCGCGGCGGCGAGGCAGAACAGCATCGCGAACGGACGGGCCATGCCCTTCATCTGCTCCTTCACGCTACTCCCCTCCCTTCATCTCGTTCTCCACCGCGAACGTGCCGCACAGGTACCCGCCGCAGAACGCCAGGCTCACGTCGCCCAGCAACGAACCTAGGATGGGATCGCCGATGTAGCTGTTCTCGCCGCACGCGCCGCCGGCCGTGTGCCACCCGGCGTACAGGCCGGGGATCACGGTGCCCTTGGTCGAAACCACCTGCATCTCGTCGTTGATGAGCAGGCCCGCCTTCGTGCCGTACAGGTTGCCGCCGATGCGGCAGCCGTAGAACGGCGGGTCCTTGATGGCGTGCAGCCACTCGGGCGGCATGGGGTACATGAAGTCGTCCTCGCCCTTCTCGCAGCACGCGTTCCACTTCTCCACGGCCTCCACGAGGATGCCGGGCTCGAACCCCAGGTCGCGCTCCAGCTCCTCCAGTGTGTCGCGCTTCTTCAGCACGTCGGCGTCGATGGCGTCCTGCACGCCGTGGTGCCAGTCGCGGTAGTGCTCGGGCACCTTGTCGATTTGCTCGAGGTCGGGCGTGATCAGCTTGCGGCAGTGCTCCTGCGCGAAGCCTGCCAGATGGTCCTCGTAATGCGCGTCGAACACGATGTAGGAGCGGTGCCCCGGCGGCGTCATCTGGATGGTGGCCAAATCGCCCAGCGCGTAGATGGCGTTCGCGCCGTCCTCGCCCACGCGGCTGTCCATGTAGCGCAGGCGGTTGCCGCAGCGGTCGACCGTGAACCACGGCTGGCGCGACAGCTGCGTCATGCCGTCGTAGAGGAAGCGAGCCCACTGGCCGCCCTCGGCCTCCCAGTCCACGCCGCCGTCGAAGCTGGCCGAGCTGTTGAAGCCCGACACGTCGGCACCCGCGCCCAGGCCCATGCGGAAGCACTCGCCCGTCTCGCCCGCCGTGAGGTAGCTCGAAGCGCAGCCCATGGCCGCCGTGGGGATGTAGCGCTCGAGCAGCGCCTTGTTGTTGCAGAAGCCGCCCGCCGTGAGGATGACGCCGCGCGTGGCGTGGATGTACTTCTCGTCCCCGTAATCCTCGCGCACCACCACGCCCACCACGCGCCCGTCGCCGTCCTGCACGAGCGCCTCGGCCGGGCTCTGGAAACGGTAGTCCACCCCGTGCCGTTGGCCGAAGCTGAACATGGCGTCGGTGGCGTCCTTCATCTTGAGCACGTGGTGGTCGAGCGTCGAGTTCTTCGGCGCCACGTACACCGGCACCTCGCCGAGGCGCCACTGCACCCCGCAGTCGGCCATCCAGTCGATGCAGTGGCCGCCCTCCTCGGCGATGAGGTTGATGAGGCGCGGGTCGCATGCGTAGTGGTACTCGTCGATGGCCCAGTCGGCCAGCTTCTTGGCGTCGAAGGGATAGGACGGGAAGGCGAAGCGCTTGGACTCCTGCAGCTTCGAGCCGCCCAGGATGGCGCACATGCCCGCCTCCTGCGCGTTGCCCCCGTGCAGGCCCAGGGCCTCCACGCAGATGACGTCGGCGCCCAGCTCGGCCGCACGCGCCGCCGCGTTCAGCCCGCCGCCGCCCGCGCCCACCACGCAGATCTCGCACTCGTAGTCCCATTCCGCAGGTACCGCGCGCGGGGGAATGGGCGTCGCGTCGTCGGCCGGGAAGGCCGCGCCGTTGTGCTCGCGGTACGTGCCGTCCGACCACGACGCGTTCGTGTCCGCGCTCGGGGGCACCGCCACCTGCGCGGACCCGTCGGCCGCCCAGTCGCCTATCACGCCCTCCTGCACGGCGTAGGCCGCGCCCGGCACCGCCGCCGCGGCGGCGGTGCCGCCCACCACGACGGCGGCGCGCGCCAGAAAGTCGCGGCGCGAAAGGCCGCGCGCCGCCCGTTCCCTGTTCTCGCTCATCTCGCTTCCCCTCCCTGGCCCGCTGCCGCCGCGCCGGCTTCCGCCTGCGCGAGCGCGTCGTCGACCGCCTGCTTGATGCCCGCGGTGGTGATGGTGGCGCCGCTCACGGCGTCGATGTCCGATCCTTGAGCGGCCTCGATCAGGGCCGCGAACGTGCCGTCGCGCACGGCCTCGTAACCGCCCCTGCTCTGGCTCTCACCCTCTTGCGTGGTCTCCAAACACGAGATGCGGTTGTCCTGCACGAGCAGCGTGACGGTGACGAGTCCCTCCATCCCTTTTCCCGTCCCCGTGTACACGCCGTCGCGCAGCTCGCCTTCCGCCCTCTTCTGGGCGTCGGCCGCGATCTCCCGATCCCACGGGTCGTCCAAGCGCATCGCGAGCTGCTCGGCGCTCGCCGCATCCTTCGAACCCGTTCCCTCGAACCCGGCGCTGCACCCCGTCAAACCCAAGGTGAGCGCCGCCGCGCCGCATGCGACGGCCGTTGTCTTCTTCATCGTCGTCCTCCTTCTCGCGCGTGATGGCGATTCCCCGGCTGCCGGGCGCCCCTTACCGGGGGCTCTCCCAACCGTCGGGAACCTGGTATGCGTGGCAGGCGTTGCAGTACATGTACGACACCTCGTGCGCGCCGTGGCAGTTGCTGCAGTCGATGGCCGTGCCCTGATGGGACGCGTGCGGGTTCACGCCCGGCTCGCCGCCCCAGTTCTCCGTCGCGGCTGCCACCTCGTCGAAATCGTGGCACCCCGCCCGCGTGCACATCTTCGCGTCGGCCCGCACGCCCACCGTGGACAGGTTGCCCGCCTCGTCGACGGAGAAGTCGCCGCGCACCCACGACAACCCTTCGGCCACCTGCTCCGACAGCTTCGCCTCGTGGCAGTCCAAGCAGGTCGTGCCCGCCTGCTCGTGCGCGTTGGCCATGAGCGTCGCGTCGTCGAAGTAGCCTTCCACGTAGTTGTCCATGGGCTCGTGGCAGATCGCGTTGCAGAAGCTCGGCTGCTCGTGCCACGCCCAGAACCCCGCGCCCGCGCAGGCGACGACGACAACCACCACGCCCACGATGACCGGCCACCGCTTCGTGCGCCTCTTCCCTTCCATGCCCTCCTCCTTTTTTGTTCACTAGTGTTTTGTTTTTATTTCACTTGTGAATCTTATGGGCGGAATACTAGCACGCAATCTTCATAAAATCATTGACGAAAAACCAAAAGTGTACATTGACACCCTGTCAATCGGGGGCGTATTCTGCGCTCATCGACAGGGTCGTCGGACAAGCCGTCCGGCGAAGCGTAAGGAGGGGCGATGAGCGACCAGCGCCGCGAGGAGATCATCGAAGCCGCCCGCCAGCTCTACGAGGAGCAGGGCCTCTCGCGCACGTCGGTGCAGAGCATCACCGACCGCCTGGGCGTGACGCGCACGCTGTTCTACCACTACTTCCCCGACAAGGACGCCGTGACCTCGGCCGTGCTGGACGCCTACGTGGCCGACTACATCGAGGCGCTCGAGTACTGGAACAACGAGCGCCGCCCCGGCAACATCGAGCATGCGCTCGAAAGCGTGGTCAAGTTGCTGCGCTTGGGCGTGTTCGAGAACGACGCGTTCCGCCGCTCGCTCGCCTCAGAGGAGAACGCGGCGCTCTACCTGGAGTTCGTCAACCGCGTGGCCGATCGCGTGGCCTCGTACATGCTGGAGACCACGGTGCGCGACTACGGCCGCTTGCACACCATCAAGGTGGACCACGTCTACGAGACGTTCTACATGCTGGTTCTGGGGATCGTCGGCTACGTCCGGCACCACCCCGAGGCGCAGGACGAGGTGCTGAAGGACCTGATAGCCCAAACGCTGCATATCGTCCGCGGCACCGAGGTTCCGCCCGAGCGAACGGGCGGGGAGGACGCGGGCATCTAGCGCATTCGAACAGCAGGACGACGAGGACGCGAGGGCGCCCTTGGAAACGTGCGCCCTGCCGACGAAGGAGGCAAACGCGGCCACTGCGTGGGAAGTGGCGAGGCAAGCTCAAGAAAGAAGGGGTAACCGACATGTTGTTCCAAGTCTACGGCGAGAACGCCCTGTACCAGTGGCTCGGGTGGGCCATGGTGTTCATCGGCCTCATCCTCATCAACGAAGTGGCGCGTCGCTCGAAGATCGGCGGCACCATCTGCTTCATCGGCGTGCCGATAGCGCTGACGGCGTATTTCGTCGCCATCTACGCCGGAGCCGCGGCAGGCGCCGACTGGGCGCTCAACAACCCCACCTACGTGCACATGAACAGCTGGTTCCACTACGCGAAGCTCTACGCGGCCACCATCGGCTGCATCGGCTTCATGGCGCTCAAGTACCGCTGGGGCAAGATCGGCAAGTCGCACTGGTTCAAGTGCTTCCCGTTCGTCATCGTGGCCATCAACATCCTCATCGCCGTGGTGAGCGACTTCGAGAGCGCGTTCCGCGCGTTCGGCACCACTTGGGTGTCCTCCGAGGGCGTCACGCTCTACGGCGGCTGGCACAACGTGTTCAACGGCGTGGCGGGCCTCATCAACATCGCCTGCATGACCGGCTGGTTCGGCATCTACGTGTCCAAGAAGAAGCAGGACATGCTCTGGCCCGACATGACGTGGGTGTTCATCATCGCCTACGACCTGTGGAACTTCTGCTACACCTACAACTGCCTGCCCACGCACTCGTTCTACTGCGGCCTGGCGCTGCTTTTGGCCCCCACCGTGGCGGCGATGCTGTGGAACAAGGGCGGCTGGATACAGAACCGCGCGTTCACGCTGGCCATCTGGTGCATGTTCGCTCAGGTGGTTCCCGCCTTCCAGGACTACAGCGTGTTCAGCGTGCAGTCGGTGAACAACCCGAACGTGAACCTGGCAGTCTCGGTGATAGCGCTCCTGGCCAACGTGGCCGCCTTCGCCTACATCATGTACCGTGCCAGGAAGCTGAAGGTGAACCCGTACCTGAACGAGGTGTTCGTGGGAACGCGCGACTACGACCAGGCCATGGCCCGTCGCGAGGACGCCCCGGCGCTGCCGCAGGACCCCAAGCCCCAGGCGGGCGACGAGGCCCCGCAGGGCGCGTAGCGATCGTCCGTTGACGGCAACCCGATACGAAGAAGGCCGGAATCCGCGAAGGATCCCGGCCTTCATGCATTCCCCGACGGAACGGCACGCCCTCGACTCGCGCATAGCAGACGCGGCGGAGAGCAACCCGCGGCCGCCGCAAGACCTCGAACCTGCTAGAATAAGAGGTTGAGCGAACGCACGATCAAACGCTGACTTCACCCCGAAGGAACCGCATGCAGAACCTTCCTCCGCTCATCACCGACCTCGCGCTCATTTTGGCCGTGGCCGCGGTCGTCACCATCGCGTGCCGGCGCCTCAAGCTACCGCTCGTGGTGGGCTACGTGCTGGCAGGTTTTTTGGTGGGGCCGGCCATCGCTTGGGTGCCCACCGTGGTGGACACGGCCAGCATCACCACGTGGTCGGACATCGGCGTCATCTTCCTCATGTTCGGCCTGGGGCTGGAGTTCAGCGTGCTGAAGCTCACCACCGTGGGTCGGCCCGCCGTGGTGACCGCCGCCACGGAGATGTCGCTCATGATAGCCCTCGGGCTGCTGGTGGGCACGCTTCTGGGCTGGTCGTTCGTCATGAGCCTGTTCCTGGGCGGGATGCTGGCCATCTCGTCGTCGTCCATCATCGTGAAGACGTTCACCGATCTGGGCATCAAGGGGCAGGGCTTCACCGAGCTCGTGTTCGGCGTGCTCGTCATCGAGGACATCGCGGCGGTGTTCCTGCTGGCGGTGCTCTCAACGGCCGGAGCCGGCGCGGGCGCCGAGGCGGCGGACGTGGTGCTCAAGATCGGTCGCATGGCTTTATATCTCATCGTATGGTTCGCGCTCAGCGTCATCGTGGTGCCGAGCGCCCTCAAGCGCATCCGCGACGCCGTGAACGACGAGATCCTGCTCGTCGCCTCCATCGCGTTGTGCTTCGGCATGGCCGCGCTGGCCGTGGGCATCGGGTTCTCATCGGCGCTCGGCGCGTTCCTCGCGGGGTCCATCTTGGCGGGCACCGTGCAGGCCCCCCGTATCGCCGCCCTGTTCAAGCCTTTGAAAGACCTGTTCGGAGCCGTGTTCTTCGTGTCGGTGGGCATGCTGGTGGCCCCGCAGGCCGTCATCGACAACCTGGGCACGGTGGCGCTTCTGGCCGCCGTGACGGTGATCGGGCGGTCGCTCTTCTGCTGCCTGGGCGCGCTTTTGGCGGGCCAGTCGCTCAGGACCGCGGTGAAGGCGGGCTTGAGCCTGGCGCAGATCGGCGAGTTCTCGTTCATCATCGCGGCGCTCGGCACCTCGCTCGGCGTGACGGCGGGTTTCCTCTACCCCGTGATCGTGACGGTGTCGGTGGTCACCTCGCTCGCCTCGCCCCTGCTGGTGCGCAACTCCGAGCGCGCCTACCGGCTGCTCGTGCGCCTGCTGCCCGCGAGCGCGCTCGCCTTCCTCGAGCGCCGCGAGGAGGCCGCCGAGGACGAGGGCGACGACGAGGGCGAGAACCTGTGGCGCGACTACCTGAAGCGCTGGTTCTTCAAGGCGGGGCTCGTGGTGCTGTGCGCCGCCGCCTCGGTGGAGGTGCTGGTGAAGATGGTCCCGCGCCTTCTGCGCGGCACCGTGCCCGAGCCCTTGTTCACCGGCGCCATGGCGGCGCTCGGCATCCTGGCCACGGGGTTGTTCATGGCGAACCTGTTCTACACGGGCCGCAAGAACGAGTTCGGCGCGCTGTGGATCCGCCGGCGGCGGAACCGCCCCGCGCTCGTCGCCCTCTCGGCCGCCGGCATCGCGCTCTCGTTCTTCTCCGTGCTGGCCATCGCCTACGCGGCCGGCGCGGACAACCTCGCGTGGATGGTGCTTCTGGGCGCGGCCTGCACCGTGCTGCTCGGTCGCTCGCGCACGCTGCACTCGCTGTTCCTCAAGCTGGAGACCAGCTTCACCGGAAACCTCAAGGAAAGCGTGCTGGCAGAGCGCCTTGCCAGCCTCTCCGACGAGGACCACGCGAACTGGGTGGAGAAGCACCTGTACGTGGTGGAGGTGGAGGCCTCCCGCACGCTCAAGCTGCTGGGGGCGCAGCGCTCCGCGGACGTGATGTTCGGCATCGCGCACAACCTGGACTTCATGGCCATCGTGCGCGACGGGCGGCGCGTGGACGCCGACCGCGTCGCGCGCCTGTCGAAGGAGGAGCTGGCCCGGCGCATCAACGACCCGAACGACCCGCTCGGCGTGCGCGAGGGCGACGTGCTGGCCTTCCTGGGCACCGAGGCCGAGGTGGACGCGTATCTGCAGAGCATGCTCAAAGACGGCTTGCTCGAGGAGGATGAAGCTGAAAGCGTCATGCTGGACGCCTATCTGACGCGCGGCCCGGCCCGCTTCGACGCCACCTGCTTCGCGCTGGACGTGGAGGCAGGCTCTCCCTTCGCGGGCAAGACCATCTCCTCGATCGACTTCAAGGGGGCCTGTGCGAGCTTGGTGGTGGCGCACGAGCACGAGGCCCTCGTGCGCATGAAGCCCTCGCGCAACACGCGCCTGTTCCCCGGCGACCGCGTGTGGCTAGTCGGCGACCCCGCGCGCGCCGCGGGCCTCATCGAGCAGGCTTGAGAGCAAGGCCGCAACCCGAGGCGGACGGCTTTCGCCCAACCGTCAGGCATCCTCCCCGCCGGCTTCGACGTCGGCGCGGCAGGCGGCGATCGTCTCGGCGAGGCGCTTCTTGTGCACCGTCTTGGCGCCGTACAGGCCGGCGCAGGCGTTGTGGGCGGTGACGTGGTCCTTAGTGACGAGCGTGGTGGTGGGTGCCTTCGTGTACTTGTAGAACAGAACGTCGTGACCCACGCACAGCCCCATGACCACGTTGAGGTCGGTTCCGGCCTCGGCCAGCAGGCGCGCCTGCATGACGGGGTTGCAGAGCACGGGCCCCTCCACCCCGTCTTCCAGCACGAGGTCCAAATCGCTGCGATGGTTGCCCTCCACCTTGCAGGCCACGCCGTACACCTCGAAGCCAGCCTGCTCCAGCAAGCCGCCCAGGATGTGGCTCTCGCCGATGAGCATCGTGCACGTGGCGATGCCGATCTTCCGGGCGCCGACGAGGCGCGCGAACTCGATGGTCTCCTGCACGCGCGTGAGGTTCCCGCACTTCGAGCTCGACACCACGGCCGCCTTCATGATGCGGCGGTTCTCGGGCTCGGCGTAGCGGGCGCGCACCTCGTCGTGCAGCGCGGCCGCCGCGCCGCCGACGCACTGCGGCGGGTTCTCGCCCGTTTCGAACTCGCACGCCCGCCCCGAGCAGTTCAGGCAGGAGAAGCCCTCGTCCATCCGATGCCGCCTTTCCTCGTACCGGCCGCGCCCCCCTTGCGGCGCGGCGCTCTCACGCCGGCAAATATACCACAGCCCGACACCGCGCGAAACGCCCCGGTCAACGATGATACAACACGGGAAACGACCGCGCCGGGCGGCGCCAACCCAGGATGCGGATGGGGAGAGGAGCGTTTCGGACCGCGTACCGTCAAGCCCTCGGACGCAGCAGGCACCGCGCGACGAACGCGCCGTTCGCGTGCTCGACGCACACGGCGCCGTCGTAGCGCTTCGCGATCTGGCGCATGGAGGACAGGCCGAACCCGTGCTCGGCGACGTCGCGCTTGCTCGTGCGGCCCTCGGTGCCCTCGACGGGCGCGGTGTTCTCGCAGCGCAGGCACAACACACCGTCCTCCCAGCTCGCGTCGAATCGGATGCGCGGCCGACGTCCGTCGCGAACGCGGCGGCACCCTTCGACGGCGTTGGACAGCGCGTTCGCCAGAAGCACGGCCAGGTCCCCGTCGCTCACGGGCAGCTCGTCCGGCACGCGAACGCTGCACGCCACCTCGATCCCCTCCTCGGCCGCAGGGGCGAGGTAAGCCGCCAACGCGGCGTTGACGATGGGGTTGCCGCTATAGCGGACCGGCGCGGCGTCCGCCCAGCCTTCCCCGAGGTCGCGAGCGTACGCTCGGGCACGGTCCCACGCGCCCTCGTCGAGCAGCGCGGCGAGGGCGTTCGCATGGTGCTTGAGGTCGTGGCGCAGCATGCGGGTCTCCTCCTCGCTCCTGCGAACATGGGCTGCGGTCTGCTCGGCGGCACGCAGCTGCACGGCCGTTTCGCGGGCGACGGCCTCCTGGTCCACGAGCCGCCGTCCGCGCGAGGCGATCAGGGCGGCGAACACCGCCATGAGGACCAAGCCGGCGTACTCGCTCTGCCACAGGCCGTACAGGGGCTCGTAGGAACCGGCGTCGAGAAGGTTCGCGACGAAGGCAAGGGCCATGACGGCCGCACCGCACAGGATGTAGGGAACCTCCGGACGTCTCGATCTAACGCCTGCGACCGCGCATGCCACGACCAGCGCCCATACGGCAAGGCGGAAGGCAACCTGAAAGGTTTCGTTGATCCCGATGAGCACCGGAAAGGCGGGGATGCCCAGCCCCACCGTCGCGAGCACCGCCAAGGGAGCGGCGAGGAGAGCGGGCCGCACGCCGATGCGGTACCAGCGCGCCGACGCCAATCCCGCCGCGCGGACGACCATCGCCGCCGAGCACGACAGCACCGCCGTCCATAGCGCGTCCTCAACAGCGTGCTGCCACGGACCCGACCATCCAAGCTGCCAGGCGAAGGGGCCGAAGCTCGCCCCTGCCAAGACAAGGCACAACCCCGCGAACAGCGCCAACGGCGAATCGACACGCCGCGGCGCCCACACCGCGCACGCAAGGGCCGCCAGCACGAGCGGAACGAGGCACGCGGCTCCGGACGCCGCCGTGCGCACCGCCTGCCACCCCTCCATAACCGGCACGCTCCCCGCCACCGGAGGGTACACGAGCCCGCTGTAGTAGCCGCCCGCGCTTCGCACGTCGAGCGTCAGCTCGGCCGCGCCGTCGACCACGAGGCCCACGAACGCCCCGCTCCCCCGCCAGGCCGCGCGTTTCCCATCGACGTACAGGACGTAGTCGCCGAACACCTCGGGGAGGTACAGCGAGAGCACGACGGGAGCGTCGGCATCCACGGCGCGCAGCGTGAGCGTGTAGACGGCCCGCCCGTCGGGCGCGTCGCTCCCGGGCACGTAGGAGAAGTTCGAGTATTGCCCGGCGAACGTCTCGCGGGCGACGTCGGCAGGGCCCGTCGCCCCGTCGAGCTCCATGAGCCAGCCGTCGGTCAGAACGAGCGGGCGCTCGAGATCGGCCTGGGTAAACGCGAATTCGCCCGCTTCGCCGCGCGGCGAGGGCACGGCGTATTTGTTATCATAGAAATAGGCTGCGGCCAGCACGACCGCCAAAAGCAGGAGGACGGCAGCGCACGACGCCGCTCTGCGGCAGGTTTTCGACGACATGGCCCCTCGGACGAGTATCGGAGTATCGTTGGTTCGACATTGTACCAAAGCGGCGGCACCCCCTTCCGATACGCCCTTCAGCGAGGTCGTTTTTCGCTTGCCGGTCGCCGCCTGCGCGTTGGCCCTGGCTCTGGCGCTGCTTGCCGCCGCGCCCTGCGCGGCCTGGGCGGCTTCCGATGCCGCAGACGGGACGGCCCCGCCAGAGGACGGGTCCCAGCCGACCGAGCCGTACGGCAAGATACTGCGGATCACCGAGGACGGGCGCTTGTTCGCCTCGCTTTTCCTGCCCGGGCTACCCGGGCACCCCGAGCTCGATACCCTGTACGTCGAGCGCGCCTGGGCCGACGACGCGAACGCCTGGAGCCTCGTTTACACGTTCGCGTGGTTCCCCTATTGGGGCATGTACTCCGCGCTCGAAGACGAGTTCCAGAGCATCTACTTCGGCGGCATCTACGGCGACGTTCCCATCGTGGACTACTTCGAGATGCAAACGTCTTACCGCTCCTTCTATCTGCGCGCACGCGCCTTGTCCACCGTAAACGGCGCACCCGTCGAAACAGCGTTCGCGCCCGTGCTCTTCACCGTCCCCGAGGATGCGAAGCCGGGCGAGGACGCCGGCGGGGGCTCTGCCGACGAAGGCGGCGGCGGAAGCGGCGACAAGGGGGGCATCGGCCAAGGCGAGAACGATCGTCCCGTCATCGAGGCCCCGTCGCTGGCTCCGCTCTCGGACGACAGCGCGCATGCGTCGGGCACGAGCGCAAGCGAAAACGGTGTCGCCGCCTCTCCCGGCAGCGACGGCGCCGAGGAAAGCGCCAGCCTCTCCGCCGATCCCGTCGACCCCGGCGTCCGGGCGGAAGGCGCGCCTGCACCCTCGAAGGCACCGAGCGACAGCCGGCCGTCCGGCGAGAGCATGTCGACGGAAGCGCCCTCTGCCGAGCAAACGCCCCCTCGCGCTCCCGGCGCCGTAGTGGCCCTCGTTGCAACCGCGGCGCTCGCCGGCATCGCGGCGCTCGCCCTTCGCTCGAAAGCCCGCCGTCACTGAGAAACCGAAGCGAGCGATGGCGGCGCGCCCCGCCATTGCTCGCTTCGGGGCGGCCGGCGACGAAACGGCCCGCCAAGCAGCAAGGCGGCTCGAAGGGAACCTAGGATCCGGCGCACCTTCGATCGACGAAGTACGCGTAGTACGCCTCTGCAAGCTTCCTGCGCTCCTTCACCCGCACGGGCACCCTGGAACCGTCGTGGAGGACGAAATCCCCTGGCACGTCGGCGACATGGTCCATGTTCACGATATAGCTCCGATGGCAGCGAAGGAAGCGCGGGTCGTCAAGCGCACCCTCGACGTCATCGAGCTTCCCGTACCCTTTGTGCACCGCCCCGTCCGTCGTGTGCAGGACGATGGCATGGTCGCGGCTTTCCACGTAGAGGATGCTGCGGTAATCGAAGTAGCGCCACGCAGACCCCACGCGGAACGCCAAACGCGGAGACGGCGCTTCGGCGCAGAAATCGTCGAGCAGGGCGAAGAGCCGCCGCTCGACGATGGGTTTCACCAGGTAACCCGAAGCGCGAACCTCGTAGCCGTCGAGCGCGTAGTCGGCCGTGACGGTGCAGAACACGATGGGCACGCGCCGGTCGATGCGGCGCAGCGCGCGAGCCGCCTCGATGCCCGACATCCCGCTCATGAGCACGTCTAAGAACAGCACGTCGAACGGATCGGCTTCCCTCCGCACATCCTCGACGAGCTTTTCCGCAGCTCCGTACTCGGCGAAGGCAACCGGTCGGTTCCGAAGATCGCTCCAACGGGCTATGGCTCTGCGCAGCGAAGCCCGCTCCGGAGCGTCGTCGTCGCACAACGCAATCTTCATCGACCTAGGCACTCCTTCCCGTCTCGCCCGCCTACCGGGCCCCTTGAAACACGATGCTCCAGTTTAGCGGAGAACGGTGCGGCGGGGCCGCGCTTTGCGAAACCGGACCGCGCCAAACCGAAAGCGGCGCGGTCTTGACGCGAAACGGGCCCGCGACTTTCGGCGCGGGCCCGTTCGAACTTGCCTTGCTGGGGCGAAAACCTACTTGTCGCGATGGTCGCCCATCTTCTCGGCGAGCGCCGCCTGGCCCGCGGCGAGGCGCGCGAGCGGCACGCGGTAGGGCGAGCAGCTCACGTAGGTGAGGCCGATCTTGTGGAACGTCTTCACCGAGTCGGGGTCGCCGCCGTGCTCGCCGCACACGCCCAGCTGGATGTCCGGGTTCGTGGCGCGGCCCTTCGTGCAGCCCATGTCCACGAGCGCGGCCACACCGGGGTCGACCGTCTCGAACGGGTTGAACGGCAGGATGCGGCGCTCGAGGTAGCGCGGGATGAACTTGGCCTCCACGTCGTCGCGGCTGAAGCCGAACGTCGTCTGGGTGAGGTCGTTCGTGCCGAAGCTGAAGAAGTCGGCCTTCGTGGCGATCTCGTCGGCGGTAACGGCCGCGCGCGGCAGCTCGATCATCGTGCCGATGGGGATGTTCAGCTCCACGCCCTCGGCCTCGCACACCTCGGCGATGACGGCCTCGCACTCGCCGCGCAGCGTCTCGAGCTCGGGCAGCACGCTCACGAGCGGGATCATGATCTCGGGCTCGGGATCGAGGCCCTCCTTCTTCAAGCGGGCGGCCGCCGTGGCGATGGCGCGCGTCTGCATGGCCGGCAGCTCGGGATAGAGGATGGCCAGGCGGCAGCCGCGCAGGCCCAGCATCGGGTTCGCCTCGGCCATCGCGTCCACCAAGCTCAGCAGCTGGCGCTTCTCGGCGAGCTCGGCGGCCGGGGTGCCGGAGGCCTCCAGGCGGGCGATCTCCACGTCCAGGTCGCGCGGGCTCTCCAGGAACTCGTGCAGCGGCGGATCGAGCAGGCGCACGATGACCGGCAGGCCGTCCATGGCCTTGAACATGCCGTAGAAGTCGCCCGTCTGGGCGGCCAGGAGGTCGGCCAGCGCCTTCTCGCGGATGGCCGGCTCGTCGTTCAGGATGAACGACTGGATGATCTGCTTGCGGTCGCCCAGGAACATGTGCTCGGTGCGGCAGAGCCCGATGCCCTCGGCGCCGAAGTTGCGGGACAGCTCCGCGTCCTCGGGGTTGTCGGCGTTGGCGCGCACGCCCATGGTGCGGAACTCGTCGGCCCACTCCAGAATGGTGTCCAGGTCGCCCGTGAGCTCGGGAAGAACCAGCTGCACGGCGCCCAGCACCACGGAGCCCGTCGTGCCGTCGATGGAGATCATGTCGCCCTCGCGGATGACGATGTCCGTGCCGGCCACGGCGGCTTCCTTCTTCTCGGCGTCGATCTTCAGGGCCTCCACGCCGCAGACGCACGGCGCGCCCATGCCGCGGGCGATGACGGCCGCGTGCGACGTCTTGCCGCCATGCGACGTGAGGATGCCCTCGGCGGCGATCATGCCGGCCAGGTCGTCGGGGTTCGTCTCCCAGCGCACGAGCACGCACTTGCGGCCGGCCTCGGTGACGGCCACGGCGTCGGCGGCGGAGAACACGGCCTCGCCCACGGCGGCACCGGGGCTGGCGTTCAGACCCTTGGCGACCACGTCGTAGGAGGCGTTCTTGTCGAACTGCGGGTGCAGCAGCTGGTCGAGCTGCTCGGGGTCGACGCGCATGACGGCCTCCTCCTTGGAGATGAGGCCCTCCTTCTCCATCTCGATGGCGATGTGCAGCGCGGCGGCGGCGGTGCGCTTGCCCACGCGGGTCTGCAGCATCCACAGCTTGCCCTGCTCGATGGTGAACTCGATGTCGCACATGTCGCGGAAGTGGTTCTCGAGGGTGACGAACACCTCTTCGAGCTCGCGCCCGGCCTCTTCGAGGCCCTCGACGTGCTTGAGGTCGGCGATGGGGCTGGTGTTGCGGATGCCGGCCACCACGTCCTCGCCCTGGGCGTTCACCAGGTAGTCGCCGTAGAACTCCTTCTCGCCGTTGGCGGGGTTGCGCGTGAACGCCACGCCCGTGGCCGAGGTGTTGCCCTTGTTGCCGAACACCATGGACTGCACGTTAACGGCCGTGCCCAGGTCGTCGGCGATCTTGTTCTGCTTGCGGTAGAGGACCGCGCGGGGGTTGTTCCAGCTGCCGAACACGGCCTCGATGGCCAGCTGCAGCTGCGCGCTGGGATCCTGCGGGAACTGCACCGCGCCGTCGACGACGAGGCTCGGGTACTCGTCGGCGGACACGTTCTCGGAGAATATCTGCTTGAACTCGGCCACGAGCTCCTTGAGGTCGTCGGCCGAAAGGTCGGTGTCGGAAGCGGCTCCGCGCAGGTTCTTCATGGCCGTGATGGCGTTCTCGAACAGATCGCCGTCGAGGCCCATGACCACGTTGGAGAACATCTGGATGAAGCGGCGGTAGGAGTCCCAGGCGAAGCGGGGGTTCTCGGTCTGGGCGATGAGGCCGTTGATGGACTCGTCGTTCAGGCCCAGGTTCAGCACCGTGTCCATCATGCCCGGCATGGACATGGGGGCGCCGGAGCGCACGGACACGAGCAGAGGGTCGGCGGCGTCGCCGATCTTCTTGCCCATGCGGGCCTCGAGGTCCTCGCGGTAAGCCTGGATGGTGTCGAGCGCGCCCTCGGGCCACGTGTTGCCCGCGTTGGCGTACTCCATGCAGGTCTGGCACGTGATGGTGAAGCCGGGAGGCACGGGCAGCCCGATGTTGGCCATTTCGGCGAGGTTGGCGCCCTTGCCGCCCAACTGCGCCTTCATGTGGGTGTTGCCCTCGGTTACGTTGTTGCCCTGTGCGTCTTTGCCGAATGCATAGACTCGTTTGACTTCTTCGGTCACCTTTTTCTCCTTAAACGCGACGTTTCAAATCGTACAGAGTACCGAACCTCGCAGGTTCGCAGGCCTAGCCCATCATATCAGCCGATGGAGGGTGGGCGCGCTCATAGTAACGCAAAATCTCCTGAGCCGTTTCCTCAACGGCTCGATTTTCGGTGTGAACGACAATACAGCCGAGTTTGCGCATGAGCGCCCGCGCCTGCTCCAAGTCCTGGTACACGTACTCGGGATCGGCGTAGCGCGCCGCCACCACGCTGGCGTTGCCCAAGCGTCGCTGGCGGATGCCGATGAGCACCTCGGGGGTGGTCATGAGCCCGAACAGCCGCGTGCGCTCCACGTCCGCCAGCTCGCGCGGCGGGTCGGTGGTGGGGTCGAGCGGAATGTTCGCCACCTTGTAGCCCTGCTGCGAGAGGTAGATGGACGTGGGCGTCTTGGACGAGCGCGAAACGCCCAGAAGCACGATGTCGGCTTGGGAGAGCTCCTGCGGGTTGCGCCCGTCGTCGTGGGCGATGGTGAACTCGATGGCCTCGATGCGCTTGAAGTAGTACTGGTCGGCCACGTGCAGGCCGCCGGGCTTCGTGGAGGGCTTGCGCCCCGTCATGCGCGCGATGGCCGCGATGGCGTCGGTCATGAGGTCCACCGCCACGATGTCGTCGCGGTCGGCCGCGTAGGCGGAGAGCTGCCGCGCGAGCGAGCCGTCCACCAGCGTGTAGAACACGAGCATGCGCCCGTCGCCCGAGTTCTGGCGGTGGAAGGCGCTGTGCTCGTCGAGGAAGTCCTTGATCTCGCCGAACGAGCGCACTTTCGGCAGCACCTCGATGGCGGGGTTCGTGACCCCGAACTGGGCGGCGGCCGCCCGGGCCACCGCCTGGGCCGTCAGGCCCACCGAGTCGCTGATCACGTGGATGGTGGGAAGGCTTCCCGGGTCGGCGTTCGGCGTGCCGTACGAGACGAGATCGTCCATGGCGCTACTTGCCGCCCTTGGCCATCTTGCCGAAGTCCGCCACCGAGGCGAACACGTCGACGAAGCGGTTCAGCAAACGCAGGCGGTTCGCGCGCACGGACTCGTCCTCGTCCATGACGAGCACGTCGGCGAAGAACGCGTCGATGGGGCCGCGCAGGGTCGCCAACGCCGCGAGGGCCGACGCGTAGTCGTCGGACGCGAGCGCGGCCGAAGCGCGCGCCTCGACGTCGCCCACGGCGGACAGCAGCGCGCGCTCGGCATCGCCCATGAGCGCCTCGTCCACCTCGTCGCCCAGCTGCGCGTCGCGCAGGTTGTTGGCGCGCGCGTAGGCCGTGGCCAGGTCGTCGAACGTCTCGCGCTCGTCTTTGCGCGCGGCCTCGAGGGCGCGCACGCGCACGATGACCTCAGCCGGCTCGTCCACGCCTGCCGCCAGCACCGCGTCGATGGCGTCGGGGGAAGCGCCGGAATCGCGCAGCATGACCTTCGTGCGCGTGACGAAGAAGTCGGCCACCTGGGCGCGCACGTCGTCGCGGTCGAAGTCGATGCCGGCGTTCTCGTACGTTGAGAGCGACGCGTCCACGGCCTTCATGAGCGAAACGGGCAGGCCCGCCTCGAGCATGGCCAGGATGCCGATGGCGCTGCGGCGAAGCGCGAAGGGATCCGACGAGCCCGTGGGGCCCTGGCCCACCGCGAACAGGCCGCAGATGGTGTCGAGCTTGTCGGAGGCGGCCACGATCTTGCCCACGTCGGACGCGGGCGGCTCGTCGCCGGAGAAGCGCGGGCGGTAGTGGTCGGCGATGGCGCGCGCCACCTGCTCGCCCTCGCCGGACGCCTCGGCGTAGTACGAGCCCATGACGCCCTGCACGCTGGTGAACTCCACCACGGCGTTCGTCACGAGGTCGGCCTTCGCCAGGTACGCGGCGCGCTCGGCGTCGGCGGCGTCCGCCTCGCCCAGCTGCGCGTCGGCGGCCAGGTGCTTCGCCAGCGCCACGATGCGGTCGGATTTGTCCTTCATGGTGCCGAGCGCCTCCTGGAACACCACCTCGTCCAGGCGGTCGACGTAGGTCTCCAGCGGGTGCTTCAAGTCCTCTTCGTAGAAGAACTTCGCGTCGGACAGGCGCGCGCGCACGACGCGCTCGTTGCCGTCGATGATGGTGTCGGCGTGCGCCGGGTCGCCGTTGGTCACGACGATGAACTTGTTCGTGAGCTTGCCCGCGGCGTCGTACAGCGGGAAGTAGCGCTGGTGCATGAGCATGGCGTCCACGATGATCTCCTCGGGCACGCGCAAGAACTCCTCGTCGAACGTGCCCACGAGCACCGTGGGGTACTCGGCCAGGTTCGTGACCTCCAAGAGCGTCTTCTCGGGCAGCTCGGCGCGGTAGCCCGTCTCGGCCTCCGCGGCCGCCACGCCCTCGCGGATGCGCTGCTCGCGCGCCTGCTCGCTCGTCACGACGAACGCGTTTTCCACCACGTCCAGCAGGTCGGCGGCGCGGGCCACCTCGTGCGGGCCGGGGGCCAGGAAACGGTGGCCGCACGTGAGCTTGCCGGCCGTGAGCCCTGCGAACTCCACGGGGATCACGCGCTCGTCGAGCAGCGCCACGAGCCAGCGCACCGGGCGCGAGAAGTACTCGCCGCGCGTGCCCCATCGGCACGACTTCGGCCACGATATGCCGGTTATGACGCCTTCCAGCACGCCGGGCAGAAGCTCGGCCACGTCGCGGGCGGGCACGCTTCTGGTGGCGAACACGTACTCCGCGCCGTTCTCCTCGCGGCGCTCGAGCGCGTCCACGTCGAGCCCCTTGCCGCGCGCGAAGCCGATGGCGGCCTTCGTGGGGTTGCCCTCGGCGTCGAAGGCGATCTTGGCGGACGGGCCGCGGAACACCTCTTCCAGCGCCTCGGTGGCGTCGGCCACGCCTTCCACCAGCGCTATCAGGCGGCGCGGCGTGGTGTGGATGGAGACGTCGCCGTGCGGGACGCGCACGGCGTCGAGCGCCTCGGGCACGAGCTTCTCCAGCTGTTGCGTCGCCTTGTGCAGGTCGAACGCGGGAATCTCCTCGGTGCCTATCTCGAAGGCGAGCGTGTGCAGGCTGCTCATCGCGCGTCCCCCTTCCCCGCCTCGGCTTCCGGCGCGGACGCCGCGCCCTCCTCGGCGGGCTTCATGCCCACCACGTGCTCCATGTAGCTCGCGCACACGGCCTTGGCCAGCGTGCGCACGCGCAGGATGTAGGCCATGCGCTCCGTGGCCGATATCACGCCGCGCGCGTCCAGCAGGTTGAACGTGTGGCAGCACTTGAGCACGCTGTCGTAGGCAGGCAGCGGCAGGTTGGCCGCCAGCGTGCGCTTGCACTCGGCCTCGCGGTCGTTGAACTCCTGGAACAGGAAGTCGGTGTCGGCCACCTCGAAGTTGAACGCGGAGTACTGGCGCTCGTTCTCCAGGTACACGTCGCCGTACGTGAACGTGACGCCGTCGGCGCCGCGGCTCCACACGATGTCGAACATGGAGTCGACGCCCTGCACGAACATGGTCAGGCGCTCCAGGCCGTAGGCGATCTCCACGGGCACGGGGTTGCACTCGAAGCCGCCCACCTGCTGGAAGTAGGTGAACTGCGTCACCTCCATGCCGTCGATCCACACCTCCCAACCGAGGCCCCACGCGCCGAGCGTCGGGCTCTCCCAGTCGTCCTCCACGAAGCGCACGTCGTGCGCGTCCACGTCGATGCCGATGGCGCGCAGCGAACCCAGGTACAGGTCCTGGATGTCGTCGGGCGAGGGCTTCATGAGCACCTGGAACTGGAAGTAGTGCTGGGTGCGGTTCGGGTTCTCGCCGTAGCGGCCGTCCGTCGGACGGCGGCAGCCCTGCACGTAGGCGGTGCGCCATGTGTCGGGGCCGAGCGAGCGCAGCGTGGTGGCCGGGGCGTTCGTGCCGGCGCCCACCTCGTTGTCGTAGGGCTGCAGGATGACGCAGCCGGCTCCCGCCCAGTAGCGCTGCAGGTTCATGATGACGTCTTGGAACGTCGGTGGCAGCGACCCCGCGGCCGCCTGCTCGTCCGCGCGCGCGGCGGACTCGGTTTCGGTTGGCATGGCTCTCCTTGTCTTCCCTATCCTCAAAAGCCGCGCGCGGCGGCCTCGATGCGTGGTGCGGTCCCCTCTATCCCAGCAGGCCGAAGTTGCTGAACGGCCAGTACACGAGCGCGGCCCTGCCGGTGAGGGTGCTCTCGTCGATAGCGCCGAAGTAGCGCGAGTCGTTGGAGTTCGTGCGGTTGTCGCCCATGACCCACAGGTGCCCCGCAGGCACGGTGTAGGGGTAGCTTATCTCCACGCCGAGCGCCGTCTTGAGGGGCTCGGAGGGAAGGCCGCGGGTGTAGGGCTCGTCGAGCGCCACCCCGTCCA
>NZ_JAASIO010000002.1:180190-290702 GCF_019731765.1 Gordonibacter massiliensis (ex Traore et al. 2017)
ACCCCGTCCACCACCACGCGGCCGTCCACCAGGTCGACGGTCTGGCCGCCCACGGCGATGCAGCGCTTGATGAGCACACGGCCCGGGATCTCGGGGTCCTGGAACGTCACGATGTCGCCGGGCGCGGGATCGCGGAACAGGTAGCTCACCTTTTCCGTGTACACGCTGTCGCCCGTCATGATGGTGCCCTCCATGGAGCCCGACGGTACGGCGAAGGCCTGGTGCACGAACGTGATCTGGAACCACGCCAGCGCCACGACGAATACAACCCACCAGAGCGCGCCGGCGATCATGCGCGGCGCGCTTCGAGCCCCCTCGCGGGCATGTTGGCCGTGATCCAAGGTTTCCGCCTTCCTTCGAGCGCCCGAGGGCTACGATGCCGTCTCTTCCGACAAGTCTAGCAGAAACTCCCGATCGGCATGCGAGAGGTCGACGTTTTCCAACAGGTCCGGCCGCAAACGCGCCGTGCGCTCCAGGCTGCGCTCGTGCCGCCAGCGCGCGACGGCGCCGTGGTCGCCGGACAGCAGCACGGCGGGCACGTCCATCCCTCGATACGTTGCCGGGCGCGTGTACTGGGGGTATTCCAGCAAACCGTCGGCGAAGCTCTCGCCCAGGGCCCCGGTGGGCGCGCCCAGCACGCCGGGCAGCTTGCGCACCACCGCGTCGATCACCACCATGGAGGCTAGTTCGCCGCTCGTGAGCACGTAGTCGCCGAGCGAGATCGTGCGGTCGGCCAACGCGTAGGCGCGCTCGTCGATCCCCTCGTAGTGGCCGCACACGAACAGCAGCCGCTCCTCGCGCGCCAGCTCGCATGCGAGGGCGTCGTCGAAGGGCTCGCCATGGGGGGCTAGGAAGATCGTATGCGGGCGCTTGACGGGATCGGAGGCGGAGGGTAGGTTTCCGGCTATGTCCTCGTAGGCTTCGAAGATGGGCTCGCATTTCATGACGAGGCCGTCGCCGCCGCCGTAGGGGTCGTCGTCGGTGGTGCGGTGGCGGTCGTGGGTCCAGTCGCGCAGGTCGTGAGCCTTGAAGGTGAGGATGCCCTTCTCTTGGGCGATGCGCATCATGGACGCCCCCATGACGGAGTCGTACATGGAGGGGAACGTGGAAAGCGTCTCGATGATCACGGCGTGTCCTTTCGCGTCGTTGCCGAGCCTTCGCAGGGGGCTGCATCAAACGTGGGGTTTCGCTTGCCCTACGGTATGACCGTAGGCGACATGCGTTTCGGCAACTTTTGGCACGGCGCCTTGCGCGCTGAACGGCGGCCTCGCCCTACAGCTCCAGCAGCCCGTCGGGCAGGTCGACCTCGATGCGGCGCGCGTCCTCGTCCACGTCGACCACGAACGCGTCCACGAGCGGTATGAGCACCGTGCGGCCCCCTTCGGCCGACGCCACTTCGAGGAGGTCCTGCCCCGGCATCTCCCGAACGCCGACCACGGCGCCCACGAGCCCGGCGCGCGCGTCGTGCACGTCCCATCCGTCCCAAGCGCCCTCGAGCGCTTCGAACGCGCCGTCCGGAAGGTCGGCGCGGCGCGCGAGGCAGTGGCATCCCACGAGCGCTTCGGCGGCGTCGATGCCTCCCACGGCGTCGAACGTCACCACGGCGGTCCGCTCGTCGATCGGGGCGACGGACGCCACTCGCGCGCGGCGGGGGGCGTCGAGCACCGGCGGGACGAAAGCCACCTCCAAGCCCTCGAACAGCAAAAAAGGAAGGCCCGCCGCGCCTTGCGCGACGAACCCTCCCTGCAGATTCTTCGTTTTCGCCAGTACGGCGACGTCCGTCCAAGCGCGCATCTAGTCGATGAGCTCCACTTCGACATGGGTGTTCGTGCGCGACGCGGCGGCGCGGGCGAGCGTGCGGATGGCCTTGATGACCCGCCCTTGGCGGCCGATGACCTTGCCGGCATCCTCTTCGTTCACGCGAACCTCCACGAGGATGGAACCGTCCTCGGCGTCGCTCGCCTCGATTTGCAACTCATCGGGAAACTCGATGAGCGGGCGCACGACGGATTCGACGAGACCTACGATGTCTTCCGTCTGCTCGGCCATGGCGCTTACGCGTTCTCGCGGGCGTTCTTGAGCAGACGCGCCACCGTGTCGGTGGGCTGGGCGCCGTTCTTGATCCACTGGTCGACCTTCTCCAGGTCGAACTTCACCATCGCGGGGGTGGCGCAGGGATTGTAGCGGCCGACTTCCTCGATGAACTTGCCGTCGCGCGGGCTGCGCGCGTCGGCGACGACGATGCGGTAGTACGGGCGCTTCTTGGCGCCGTGGCGAGCAAGGCGAATTTTGACTGCCATGAAGGTGAACTCCTTTTTGCTTCTTACATCAGGTCCGGGCGGGTTGACGTCGTGGACGTTTCGGCACGTTGGCCGAAGCCCGCAAAACAGCAATTGCTTATTCTACGGCGTGAACGCCCGTTTGACAAGCGGTGTTTCCCGCACATTGTACGCGAACCCCCGCTCATGCGGCATCCCCGACCTCGCGCGTCCTCGAAAAGCCCATGTTTCAAGCGCCGGACGGGCGCTTTGCCCTGGCTTGGCGGGCGGCGGCCACGGCAAGGCGGATGCGGTTCTCGCGGTTCAAGGCCGACGCCTCGGGGTCGTAGTCCACCACGGTGACGGGCATGTTCGGGTGGCGGCGCGCCGCCTCGTGCAGGGCTCCGCGCGCGTGCACGTGCCCCTTCAGGCAGCCGAAGCTCTGCAGGTACACCACGTGGTCGACGCCCGCGGCCTCGAAGGCGTCGAGCTGGGCGCCGTAGCGCACGTCGTCGACGAACAGGTTGGCAGGGTCGGGCAGCACGGCCCGGCAGCCCAGGCGCTCCACGAACGCGACCAGGCCGTCGTTCAGGTACGCGTCGAAGCACAGCAGGGCGTTTCCCAGGATGCCGATGCGCGGGCGGTCGTCCTCGGCCGGCGCGGGAAGCGGCGCGGGAGCGTCGAGGCCGGAGGGCCAGGCATCCTCCCACTCGATCTCGACCGCGCGGCCGCAGGCGCGCTCCACCAAGCGCGGAAGGGCGTCCAAGAGGCAACGCTCGCACACGCGCGGCACCGAGAGACGCCGGACGGACGGATCGGCTTCGACCAGGCGGGCGGCGCGTCCGGCGAGCGAGGCTGCGGTATGGCACACGTCGGGGTTCACGCCGACGCGCGCCCGCTCGAGGTCCGCGCGCCCGATGCGCCCGAGCAGCGGAACGGCCCCCTCGCCATCCCGAGAGGAGGCGCAAGGCCGATCCCCCTTGTCATCCTGAGCGGAGGCGCGCAGCGCCGGAGTCGAAGGATCTTCGACTCCGGCCGCAACGGCGGTTTCGGCCGACCCTCCGAGGCCCGCCGGCTCCCCTCCCGTCGTCCGTGCGGGGGCGGCGTCCGAAAAACCCTCCCCTGCGGCGCGCAGGTCGCGCGCCTCCACGGCCTCGGCGAGCGTGCGCAGGCGGATGCGCAGGTGGGCCGTGTCGACGATGTCGTCGATCTTGAGGACGGTGAACGAGCGGTGCGCGGCCTCCAGCACGTCGCGCGCCTCGTCGGCCCCGAGCGCGTCGAAGCCGCATCCGAACGACCGCAGGCACACGAGCTCGAGCGACGGGTCCTCCGCCACGAAGCGCGCCAGGCCCACGAGGCGCTTCGCCGGTTTCCAGGGCGGCGAGGCGAGATCCCCGGCCGAGGAGGCGGGCCACGCCGCGCCGGAACGCGCCTCGCGGGCCGCACGCAGGCGCCCCGCCAAACCCAACGGCGGCAGCACGGCGAGGCCCAGGCGCTCCACCACGCCGTCCACTTCGTGGGACAGCGCGGCGTCCACGTGGTAGGGGCGGCCCGCGAGCACCGCGCCGTGCCGGCCGGGGACGGCGTGCACCCATGCGAGCGCCCGCTCCGTCGCCCGGGCGACCGCGTCCTCGAAGGCGCGCTGCGCGGCGAGGCCCGCCTCGAGCGCCCCTTCGAGCTCGTCCGCGCCCAGCGGCGCCCCCTCGGGCGCGATACGGCCGAGAGACGCCAGGAGCTCCGCACGGTCGGCCTCGCTGCGCGCGATCCCCTCCGGCCTCACGGCGCCGAGCGTCGGCGCGACCAGGGGCACCGCGCCCTCGTGCACGAGCGGGACGCTGTCGCGCACGGCGTCGGCGTAGCAGCTCGACACCGGGCAGCGGCTTCCGCGCTCGTAACGGGGCATGAGCACGGCCCGCGCCCCGCGCCCCGCGAGGTCGTAGAAGCGCGCGTGCACGACCTTCGCCGGCTGGCACACGCTCTCGGAGGGGATGGTCTCCAAGCCCTCCGCGGCCGCGGCGCCTTCGTCCCGGCGCGGCACCAGCACCGAGAAGCCCAGCTCGCGGAGCAGCGTGTGCCAAAACGGCAGGTTCTCGTAGGCGTTGAGCGCGTCCATGAGCCCCACGCGCGCCTCGGCCCGCGGCCCCGCGCCCGCCACGTCGCCGAAGCGCGCCAGCAGCTTGCGCTCGAGCGCCACGACGTTCGGGGCGCGCCCCGCATCGCGGCGCGGGACGACCTGCCGGCGGTCTGCGGAGGAGCCCGCGCCGGCCGCCGCCCCGTCGAGGAAGGCGTGCGCCCGCTCGCAACGGTTGCCGGACACGAAGCGGCGCGACCCCTCGAACTCCACCACGGTGAGCGCGCAGGCGCATCCGCATCCGCCGCAGCGCACCGCCGAGCGCTTGGGCGCGAGGGCCCCCAGCCGCGCCGCGTCGACGAGCGAACTGCGCCCCGTCCGGCCGCCGGCCGGCCGACCGCGGTCGCGCGCGACGAGCGCCGCGCCGATGGCCCCCATGAGGTGCGCCGTGTCGGGGCGCACGGCCCGCACCCCGGCCACGAGCTCGAAAGCGCGCAGCACGGCGTCGGACTTGAAGGCGCCCCCTTGCACCACCACCGTGCCGCCCAGGCCCGCCACCTTGTCGCGTCCGATGATGCGGTACAGCGCGTTCTGCACCACGGAGTAGGCGATGCCCGCCGCTATGTCGGCCGGCATCGCGCCGATCTTCTGCGCGTGGCGCACGCGCGAGGTCATGAACACGGTGCATTTCGTTCCCAGGTCCACGGGGTTCTTGGCGCCGAGGGCGGCTTCGGAGAACCGCACGGGCGACATATGCAGCGTATGCGCCGTGCCCTCGACGAACGAGCCGCAACCGCTCGAGCACGCCTCGTTGAGCACGGCGTCGGACACGAGGCCGTCGCGCACCCAGATCGCCTTCATGTCCTGCCCGCCGATGTCGAGCACGAACGACGCCTCCGGGCAAAACGCGCACGCGGCGCGCACGTGCGCCGTGGTCTCCACCACGCCCGAGTCGATGCCGAGCGCGGCGCGCAGCAGGTCCTCGCCGTAACCCGTGACCGTGGCGTGGGCGATGTGGACCAGGGCCTCGGCCTTGCCGTAGGACCGCGGCAGCACGCGGTACATATCGCCCAGCATGACGGCGGCCGTTTTGAGCACGTCTCCCTCGACCGGCCGGTAATCGGAATGCACGAGCCGCCCGGCATCGTCCACGAGAGCGCACTTCACCGTGGTGGAGCCGGCGTCCACGCCCAGGTAGAGCTGGCCCTCGCAGTCGAACAGGCGCATGCGCACCATGCGCTCGGCCGCGTGCCGCTCTTCGAACTCAGCGCGCTCGGCCGCGTCGGCGAACAGCGGGGGCAGGTGGTCCAGGTCGTCGAGCGGATCGGCGGCGCCCTTCACCTGGCGCTCCAGCTCGGTGAGCGAGGCCGTGCGCGGCGGCGTGCCGTCGTCGGCCGCCTCGCGCGCCACGAGCGCGGCGCCGCGGGCCGTGAACAGATGGGCGTTCGGCGGCTTGATGCCCGTCTCGCGCGTGAGGCCGAGCGCACGGCGGAAGCGGAACACCAGGTTGGGGATGTACTCGAGCGGCCCGCCCAGAAACACGATCGTGCCCTTGAGGGGCCGGCCGCAGGCGAGGCCCGCGAGCGTTTGGCGCACGACGGCCTCGAGCGCGCTCGCCGCGATGTCGGCCGTGCGGGCGCCGGCGTTCAGCAACGGGCGCACGTCGGTTTGCGCGAACACGGCGCACCTCGACGCTATGGGGTAGATGCGCCTCGCCCCCAGCGCGAGCCCGCTCATGTCCGACATGCGCGCGCCGATCACGAACGCGATGGTGTCGATGAACCCGCCCGTGCCGCCCGCGCACGTGGCGTTCATGCGCTGCTCCAGGCCGCCGGTGAGGTAAACCACCTTCGCGTCCTCGCCGCCCAGCTCGATGAACGCGTCGGCCTCGGGGTAAGCGTCGCTCACGGCGCGCGTGGTGGCCACCACCTCCTGCACGAACGGAAGCCCCAGCATCTCGGCGAGCGCGATGCCGGCCGAACCGGTCACGGCCACCTGTCCGCGCAGGTTGCCGAAACGCCACGCCATGTCGTGCAGCACGCCGGCAAGCGTCGTGCGGATGTCGGAGCGATGCCGCCGGTAGACGGAGTGCACGACGGCGCCGTCCTCGTCCACGACGACGACCTTGATGGTCTTCGACCCGGCGTCTATGCCGATGCGGTAGTCCATGGATGCTTCCCGGCGGCCCTTCCCTGCTCTTTGATCTTTCGCAAGGATAACGCTTATCGGGCCGTCGCGGAACCGAGAATCTGCACTTGTGAAGAACGCCGGATGCCACGACGAAAGCCGCCGAAACAGGCGATCTTCATGATCGTCTCGTGGGAAAAACCTTATTTCCGCCGTCGAACCGCAATCGCGCGACGCCACGCTCCGATCCGACCGGCCCGGGCCGGATTCCCTAGCCTCAACGACCGACCGCCGCCGTATCCACGCAATCGCGATAGTAGATGTGGACGTCCTCGTAGCCGCCCATGAACGTCATGAAGCCGCCGGGGACGGTGCCCACGCGAACGAATCCCAGGTCCTCGTACAGGTGGATGGCCGCCGCGTTGCTGGCCACCACGGCGTTGAACTGCAGGCCGCGGAAGCCCTTGCGGGCGGCTTGAGCCAGCGAGTCCTCCACGAGCGCCCGTCCCAGCCCCACGCCGCGCGAGCCGGACACCACGGCGTAGCTCGCGTTGGCGATGTGCCCGCAGCGTCCGACGTTGTTCGGATGCAGGATGTACAGGCCGAACACCTTCCCGTCGAGGTCGGCCACCACGGAAAGCGTCTGCTCGGCGAAGAACTCCGCGGCCGTTTCCAACGTGAGCGGTTCGATCTGCGGAAACGCCTCGCCGCCTTCCACGACCTCGTTCCACACCTTCATCATGCCCGCAAGGTCCTCCTCGCGGTACGGGCGAATCTCAAGACCCATGGCGCTTCCTTTCATCGCAAAAAGACTGCGCCAGTATAGCATCAGCGCAAGCGGGGCGCCACGCAGCGCCCCGCGCAGTGCCCCTCGGCGATCGCCCTTACTCGGCCACCAGCTCGCGCACGTCCACGCGCTTCACCTTGCGAGACGACACGTAGGCCGCCGCCAAGAACACCGCCGCGAGGCCGAGCGTGAGGCCGCCGACCGCGAAAGGGTTCGCGTCGAGGGCGAAACTGGTGAGCCCGAACAGGCCGAACAGCTGGCTGACCAGCCATCCTCCCCCGAGCATCGCGGCCGCGGCGCCGAGCGCGCATCCCAGGAGCGCGACGCAGAAGAAGCGCAGCGCGAACTGCACGCGCAGCGCGCGGCAGGTGAACCCCAGCGCGCGGTACACTCCCAGATCGTGCCGCTCCGCCGAGAACAGGCGGCCGATTATCAGCGACACGGCCAGGAACACGAGGGCGACCGCGACGAGCGCCATGACGTAGGCCATGGTGACGAACAGGCTCTGGATGAGCGCCACCATGTCGCCCGTGTCGGAGAACAGCCCGCTCGGCCGCGCGTCGACGTCCCCGCCGAAACGCCGCTCGAGCGCGGCGCGGGCCTCGTCGGCCTTGCCGGGATCGGCGAGGGCGTACTGGTGCGGGGCGCTCGACGCGTCGGGGTCTATCCCCGCCAGCTCGCACACGCTGTCGAACGTGACCACGCAACCGTACCCCGCGTTGAGCATGCTGGACAGCTTTCCGCACACGATGAAGGGGCGCTCGACGCCGTCGTTGCCGGGCACCATGAACTCGTCTCCCAATTCGAGGCCTACGAGCGAGGCGAGGTTCGACCCCACGAGCACCTCGTTGTCGTAAAGCGGCGCCCGCCCCTCCGACATGCCCGTCACCAGCGAGGTGTCGGTGAGGCCCACGAACGACCGGCTCTCGCCGCCCAGGTTCACCATCGTGAACGACTCCTGCCACGACCGCTCGATGGGGCTCACGTCGGCGATGGTGCGCTCCACCTCGTCGAAATCGAGGTCGGGGGACGCCGCCGCCGCGGTCACGTCGCTCTTCCACATGCCGAACGTGCCGTAAGCGGCGTCCGGTTTGTTCAGCGTTCCGCAGATGCCGTACACGAGCACGACGAACGCGCAGAGCAGGAAAGCGCATAGGACAAGGCCCACGTAGCGCCGTTTCGCCGAGACGACCGCGCGCAGGGCCAGCTGCAGGTTGAGCCGGACGCCGGTGACGGGACGCGTCGCGCGGCTCGCGAAGCTGTGGTCCGCCGCGCCGCCGCGCAACGCCACGAGCGGGGAGATGGCCGCGAGCTTGCGCGCGCGGTGCGCCACCACCGCCGCCACGAGCGCCAGCAGCGCGCCCAAAACGCACAGCGCCGCCACGGGCACGGAGTCGTTGTCGGCGAGAACGCCGGTGAGCTGGGCGAAGAACGGAAGCGCTGCCGGCACTGCCGCCATGGCGAGCGCGAAGCCCACCGCGAAGCCCGCCAGGCTCGCTCCGCCGTACTCGACGACGAGCACGGCGGCCAGGGTGCGGCGGCCCACGCCCACGGCTTTGAGCGTGCCGTAGTCGGCGTAGTGCTCCTCGATGGACGACGAGATGGCGTGCGTGCAGATGACGAGCGCCACCACGAACAACAGGCAGGCGAACACGCCCATGACCGCCGCCCCTATGATCACCACCATCATGGCGTAGCCGGCAAGCGTCGTCGAGCTGAACATGCCGGAGGTGGAGGCGCCCCACGCCGTGCCCTCGGCGATGGCGCGGGTCAGATCCGACGGCTGGACCCCGCGAGCCCGCGCGGCGTCCGAAAGGAACGCGTTCATCTCCGTGATGCGGTACGCGAACGAGCCCGTGGCGTAGATGTCGATGGGCTCCCCTTGCGCGACGGCGGCCTCGTCCACGTCGCGCGCGAGCTCCTCGTACGTCCCAGGGGCCACCTGGTAGCGCTTGAGCTCCATGAACGCGGTGCCCATCTGGGGGTCCTCGATGAACCCGGACACGGTGAGCGTGCGCGACCTGTCGCCGATGGCGAGCTCCACCGTGTCGCCGACGTCCACTCCGGGCGACACCTTCAGCGTGAGCGGAACGTACACCTCGCCGGGCGCCGGGGGTTCGGGGTCGTCCGCGAACCCGGTGCCGTCGGGCGTGAACAGCCGGCAGGATATCCCCGTGCCCCACGCCTGGTACTGCACGGCGGAAGACGGGTTCTTGTCGATGTCCCGCCCGTCTTCGCCGTGAAACGCGGTGGGGACGACGAGCACGCTGCTCGTGCGCACCTCCCCCACCTCGTCGAGCGCCTGGACGCTCGCCACCGCCTCGTCGGTGAGGCTCGACGCGAGGTCGTAGGCGTACACGTCGCCCGCGCCCGCCTCGGCGAGCGCGTCGGCCTCGCGGGCGTTCAAGTCGACGTACATGCAGATGGTGAACGTGAGGGCCGCCGCCGTGAGCGCCATAAGGAAGAAGATGCCCAAAAAGGAGCCTTTGGAGCGCTTGATGCCCGCGACCGCAAGCGTGCGCATGAGTGCCATGGCGCGCCCCCTACCAAGACAGCGAGGACAGCCAGGCATTCACCTGGGCCTCGCGGGCCTTCAGATAGGCCGCGTCGCCTTCGCGGTACGCGGGCAGGTCGAGCTCGCCTTTGATGACGCCGTCCTCCAGGTACAGAATGCGGTTCGCGCGCACGGCGCACTGCACGTCGTGCGTGACCATGCAGATGGACTGGCCCGCGGCGTTCAGCTCGCACAGAAGCGAGAGAACTTCCAAGGTGTTTGCGCGGTTGAGCGCCCCGGTGGGCTCGTCGGCGAACACGACGTCCGGGCCGTTCACCACGCTGCGCGCCACGGCGCAGCGCTGCTGCTGCCCGCCCGAGGTTTGGCTGGGCAGATGATGCGCGTCGGCGGCAAGGTCCATGCGATCGACGAGCGCGCTCGCGACGGCGCGCGTGGCCGCGGCGGACCGCCCCTCTTTCAGATAGCCGGGCACGGCGATGTTCTCGAACAGCGTGAGGTTGCTCACGAGGTGCGCCTGCTGGAACACGAAGCCGAAGCGCTGCGCGCGCAGCTCGGCCATGTCCTGCTCGCGTAGGCTCGTGATGCTCGAGCCGCGGTAGAGCACATCGCCCGCCGTGACCGTGTCCATGCCCGACAGGCAGTAGAGCAGCGTGGACTTGCCGGAGCCCGACGGCCCCATGACGGCGGTGAAGTCGCCTTCGTAGAGCGCGAGGTCGACGTTGCTCAGCACATGCGTCTGCACGCCGTCGGCCGCGTAGCTCTTGGAAAGCCTTTCGGCTTGGATGATGATGGGTTTCATGACAGCCTTTCGAATCGGTTCGTCTCTGAAAGGCATCGTAGCCGCGTCGACATTAAGGAGTCTTTAAGGCTCGCAGGGAAATTCCAGCGTCGCGCGCAAACCGGGGTCGGCGTTCTCGAGGCGCGCCGTGCCGCCCATCTGCCCGACCAAGTAGCGCACGATGAACAGGCCGAGCCCCGCACCGGGCGCGCCTGCGGCATTGCCTCCGCGATAGAAGCGCTCGAAAGCGAACGGCAGATCCTCGGGCGGCATGCCGGGACCGCGGTCGCGCACCTCGATGCGATAACCGTCCTCGACGCGTGCCCCGGAAACCTCCACGGGCGAGCCGGGCGCGTACTTGCGCGCGTTCGCGATGAGGTTCTCGAGCACCTGAGCCAGGCGTTTCGGGTCGTGGCGCACGACGGCATGGTCGAGACGGCCTATCGCCACCTCGCCCGTCGCGTCGAAATCGGACACGGCCGCGCGCACGGTCTCGTGCAAGGGAGCCTCCTCGCAGGTCACGACGATGCGGTCGAGGTCGGCGAGCACATGGAGGAACAGGTCGTCAGTGAGACAGGTCACCTCGTCGCACTTGCGCGCGATGGTGCGCGCAAAGCCCGTGCGCTCGGCCTCGTCGCAGGCCAGACCCAACTCGAGCGCCTCGGAATAGGCGCGAATGGAGGCGATGGGCGTCTTCACGTCGTGCGAGAGCGCGGCCACGGTGGTCCTGCTCTGCTCGATCGCGGCCGCCTCGGCGTCGCGGGCGCGCTTGATCTCCTTGCGCATGTTGTCGAACGCCCAGGCGAACTTGCCGAAGGGGTTGCCGCGCTCGTAAGCGAGCGGCGCGTCGAGGTTGCCGCCCGCCACGTCGTCGGCGAACGCCTCGAGGCGCAGGAAGGGGCGCACCACGCTCGCGTACAGGTAGCCGGCCATCGCCCACACCGCCGCGACGCCTGCGGCGAACAGCGCCCAAACACCTGCGACGCCCGACGCGCCGCGAGCATCGGCCGCGGCGCGAAGCGCGTCCTGGGCGTCGGCGAGCGCCGCGTCGACCTGCGCGGCCCCGTCGCCGGAAAGCCCCGACCGAGCCGCGTTCAACTCCACGACCTGCGCACGCAGGTCGGCGGCCGCATCATCGCCGCCGAGCGCCACGGTGGCCGCCGCGGCCAGGGCCGCAAGCGCGACCGTCACGGCAAGGGCGAACCCCGCCAGCCTGCGGGCGACGCGCCGCGCCTCGCTCGACCTTGCCGCCGTCACGCCGCGCCCCCGCCGCCCGCGTCGAACAGATAGCCCTTGCCCCGCACGGTTTTGAAATAGGCGGGATGGGCCGGGTCGTCCTCCAGCTTCGCGCGCAGCCAGCTCATATGCACCGAGACCGTCTGCGGCTCCACCTCGGAGAACGCGCCCCACACCTCGGCCAGCAGCCGCTCCTTCGACACGGCCGTGCCCTCGTGCCCCATGAGGTAGCCCGCCAAGGCCAGCTCCTTCGGGGACAAGGGCACGGGCACGCCCTCCTTCGCAAGGATGCCCGCCCCTTCGTCGAGCGTGAACGGACCGGCCGACCTTCCGGCCGACGCCGCGCCGCCCGCACGTCCTTTCGCGCGCCGCAGCAGCGCGTTCACGTGGGACAGCAGCTCGCGCAGGGAGTAGGGTTTCGGCAGGTAGTCGTCGCCTCCCGTGTCGAGGCCCTCGATGCGGTCCGTCTCGCTCGTGCGCGCCGAGGCGAAGATGACGGGAACGTCGCTTGCCCGGCGCAACGCCGCGCATGCCGCGAACCCGTCGTCGCCCGGCAGGTTGATGTCGAGCAGCACCAGGTCGAACGCCTGCGCGCCCAGCACGTCGTAGGCCTCCTCGGCGCTCACCGCGCGCGCGACCGCAAACCCCTCGCTTTCGAGATAGCGCGCCACGATGGCGGAGAGGTCCGCGTCGTCGTCCACGATGAGTATGCTCGGCATGCGGCCGGCCCCTTCCCCTTGGTTCGCGAAGCCGTGCGAGTCGACGTCCAGTCGATCCGCACCAGCTCATTGTAGCAGCTGCGCCGAGAAGCGCCGCCGTCAAGCGCTCCGACCGTTGGCGCTGTCCGCTTCGATGGCCTCCACTTGAGCGAGCTCGACCAGAGCTTGAACGGCTCGGCCTTGGGCTAGGGAATGGACTGGACGAGACGCAGCACCTGCTCGGTATTGCCGACGTCGGTCCGATAGTATTTGCCGTCTTTCGGCGACTGCATTTTCAGTTGGTTACATTCCGTAACCAACTGGCTTCCCTCCTCCTTCAAGCGATGCTTGAGAACCTTCCAATAGTTCCTCGGATCAGGGCGCATGCGCGTCACGCCCCTTTTTTTCATGGGCTCCGCCAAAGAGTTGCGTCGGCGATTCGAACCTTGCTGCGCCCCAGCGTCACGCCAGGTTCACTTTGCGGTCGAGCAGGTACACGCACAGCGCGTAGCATGCCGCCGCGACGCAGAGCGATCCCGCCCAGCCGAGGCCCGTCGTGGCCATCGCGGCCGCCGTCGAGGCGTACGGCCCCGTTCCTCCGAACGCGATCCCGCTCGCAACCGACACGTTAACGACGGCGCCCGCCAGGCCGATCACCCAGGAAATGGCCAGGTACAGTCCGATGCCCGCGGCCACCTTGTGCCGCGAGGCCAGAACCGCCCCCAAGGTGAACGCGGCGTACGCCACGAGCAGCGTCATCGCGCCCTGCGTCGCGGCGCTCACCGCGCCCGACAAGGCGGAGGCCCATGCGGACGAGCCGCCGAACACGCTGCCGCCGGCTGCCCGCAGCATCCAATACGGCAGCGTGTCGTTGATGCTCGCGTTCACGAACCCGGTCGCCGCCAGGGACACGGCCAGCGCGCTTCCGAGCACGACGAGGGCGTCGATGAGCAGCCACAGCAAACCGGCCAGGACCTTCGACAGCATGATCTGGTTCGCAGTCACCGGCAACGTGAGGGTGAGGTAGCCCTCGTCGGTGAACAGGTTCTTGTAGAACCGGTGTATGATCACGACGATCGTGGCGATGGTGGCCGAGAAGATGCCGAGCATGCTGAACGCGAGGGCAACGAGCATGGCCACGGCGACAGCCTCCGAAACGCCCGCCGCCGCGCTCGTCCCCGTCCATATCTCGCCCGCGCTGTAGCCGACGAACCCGCACACGCATGCCACCAGCGCGAGCGCCGCCGCCGCGATGTGCAGCGGCACCAGCACGCGGGAGAGTGCCTTCATGTCGTATTTGAACAGCTTCCCTAGCATCTGAACGCCCCCCTGAAGTAGTCGTCGAGGCTCATGCCGAACTGCGCCCGCATCTGCTCGGTGGGCGCATGCATCACCACCGTGCCGTACTGCAGGAAGATGAAGTCGTCCAGCACGCGCTCGACGTCGGCTACGAGGTGCGTGGAGAGAAGGATGGTGGAGTCGCGGTGGTAGTTCGCGATGATGGTGTCCAAAATGTAGTCGCGCGTGGCGGGGTCGACGCCGCCGATAGGCTCGTCGAGCAGGTAGAGCGCCGCATGGCGCGCCATGACCAGAACGAGCTGCACCTTCTCCTTCGTGCCCTTCGACAGCGAGGCCATCTGCGCGTCGACGGGCACGGAAAGCCGCGCGAGCATGTCCTCGGCGAGCCTTCGGTCGAAGTCGGCGTAGAAGTCCTCGAAGAAACGCAGCGTCTCGCTCACCTTCATGCTGGGCGCGAAATAGGGGCGCTCGGGAAGATAGGACACGATCGCCTTCGTCGAACGTCCCGGCACGGCGCCGCGGACGAGGACGCTGCCGTCGGTAGGCTGCAGAAGACCGGCCGCCAGCTTGATAAGGGTGGTCTTGCCGCTGCCGTTCGGCCCCAGCAGTCCCACGACGCGCCCGCGCGGAACCGTCAGGGTCACCGCGCCAAGGGCCACCGTCGCCCCGAAGCGCTTCGAGAGCGCCCGGCATTCGAGCACCGGCTCGAACGGCTGCTCGACGATCGGCGGAAGCGGGCGCACGTTCGCAGGCGGCGGATACGGCACCGGCGTGCCCGGCGCCGGCTGGTACGCGCCCGGCATGGGTCCGCCCGGCACGGGCGGCGCGCCCCACGACACCTGCTGGCCGTACGGGTAGGTCGGATAGTCCATGCGCATCTCCCTCCAAGCCGATTCGCGCAAAGCGCGAACTTCGCCTCACCGGTCCGTTAGCCTAGCTTCGCAGGTTGGCGCTAGTAAGCCAGCGAGGTCGGCCGTGGTGCGCCAGATTCACGGGATCGCGGAGGCGTAGCGTACTTCGGTACGCGAGCCTCCGCGATCGTGCGAAGATGGCGTGCCACGGCCGACCGCAGCGTCGAGAAGTTCCGCGGGCCGTAGGCCCGCGGAACCCGCCTACTCCCCCATCATGTCCTGGAGCTTCTTCAGGTCCGCCATGCTCATGCCGCCCGGCATGCCGGGCAGGCTGCGGCGGCGACGGCCCTTCTTCCCCTTCTTGCCCTTCTTGCCGCCCATCTCCTCGGCGGCGGGCATCATCTTCTTCATCATCTTCTTCGTCTCGTTGAACTTCTTGATCAGCTGGTTCACGTCGGATACGGTCACGCCGGCGCCGGCTGCGATGCGGGCGCGGCGGCTGCCGTTCAGCAGGTCGGGCTTCTCGCGCTCCGCCTTCGTCATGGAGTTGATGATGACCTCCATGTGATCGAGCGCGCCCTCGTCGACCTCGCCCTTGGCCATGGCCTTGTCGCCGCCGGGCAGGGCGCTCACCAGCTTCGATATGCCGCCCATCTTGCGGATCTGGCGGTTCATGTCCACGAAGTCGTTCAGGTTGAGCTGGGCGCGCATCATGCGCTCGGTCTGCTCCTGCTCGATCTCCTCCTGCTGCACCTTCACAGCACTCTCGATGAGGCTGACCACGTCGCCCATCCCCAGGATGCGCTTGGCCATGCGGTCGGGGTGGAACTCCTCGAGCGAGTCGGGCTTCTCGCCCGAGCTGATGAACTTGATGGGCTTGCCCGTGACCTGCTTGATGGAAAGCGCGCCGCCGCCGCGGGCGTCGCCGTCCATCTTCGACATGATCACGCCGTCGAAGTCCACGCGCTCGGCGAAGGCGCTGGCCACGTTCACCACGTCCTGGCCGGTCATGGCGTCCACCACCATGAGGATCTGGTCGGGCTTCGTGGCGCGCTTGATGGCCTCCGCCTCGTCCATCATCTCGTCGTCGACGTGCAAACGGCCCGCCGTGTCGATGATGACCACGTCGCGCAGGTTGTCGACGGCGTCCTGGATGCCCTCGGTGGCGATCTTCACCGGGTCCTGGCCGTCGCCCCGGTACACGCGCACGCCTATCTCGCCGCCCAGGGTCTGCAGCTGGTCGGCGGCGGCGGGTCGGTACACGTCGCAGGCCACGAGCAGCGGCGAATGGTTCTCCTGCTGCAGACGGTAAGCCAGCTTCGCGGCGGCCGTCGTCTTGCCGGAGCCCTGCAGGCCCACGAGCATGATGACGTTGGGAATGCGGCTGGTGAGCACGAGCTTGGAGTCCGTGCGGCCCAGCAGCTCGGTGAGCTCGTCCATGACGATCTTCACCACGTTCTGCGCGGGCGTGAGCGAGTCGAGCACCTCGGCGTTCAGGCAGCGCTCTTTCGTGCGCGCGACGAACGACTTCACCACCTTGAAGTTCACGTCGGCTTCCAGAAGCGCCATGCGGATCTCGCGCATGGCGTCGTTGATGTCGTCCTCGGTCAGGCGGCCTTTGCCGCGCAGGCCGGAAAATATGCCCTGCAGGCGTTCGGAGAGGTTCTCGAGCATGGTTGGTCGGCTCCTTGCTGGCTTCGTTGCTTGCTGGTCATGCATTATACGACAGCGGCGGAGCGAGGGATGCGAAGCGTCGCCTAAAGCCCCGATACTCCAAAAGGCGCAGCGCGGAGAACGGTTCTCCCGCCGCTCGCCACCCGTTGGGAGAAAGGTCGCGCTCTACGGAAGAAGGCCGATTTCAGGAGCGAGGTCATCGCCGAGCCGCGCTCCCGCAGCCTTGCGGAGCTTCTTGGCCAAAGCGTCCGCGCCCGTCGACGGCAAAGCCAGCATATGCTCGATCCGCAAGCGCACGTACTCGTTCAGCAAAGCAGTGAGGGGTTCTTCGAGCGGATGGGCGGGATGCGGGGAGAACTCGAACCCTCGCAAGGCCGCCAAGCGATCCCGCATTTCATCGGTCACCAGATAAGCGGCCTGGTAATCCAACAGGACGTTGGACGGGCTTTTGTACCACGCGGCCGACTGCGCCATGTCGGCGGCCGTCAAGCCCGCATCGATATCGCGGATGAACAGCGACAGGTTGTTGTCGAAAATGGGCGCCGCCGAGACAATGCGCCGCGTGCGGCCGTCGAAGAGGAACCCGAAATTACCGAAGTGCCGGTCGTCGTTTGCCACGAGCGCGTCGAACACCGCCATGCCGGCGAAAAACTCTAGGGCGCCCGACCCGAAACCGCCGTACACGGCGGCTGCATCCTCGAAAGACATCGAGCCGAACGTGGCCGCGAACGACGCGAAGCCGATGTCGCGGCTCGTGAACAGAGGGCTCGCGCTGCACAGCTCGCCATGCCATTCGGCAAGGTCGTACGCCGCATGCGGCAAACCTAGCGCCTCGGCCAGCTGGGCGGCATAGTGCTCCGCATGGGGCTCCAGCCCGTTCGAGTTGGGCGCACCGGCCTTGTACAGGTAGCGCTTGCCATCCACGATGCGCCACGCTTTCGGAAACTGCCCGCTCGTGGTCAGCTCCCCAGACAGCCCCTCCGGCACCTTCGACGTATCGAGCACGCCGGAGAAAGCCACGGTGGCGACCAGCTCGTCAAACGGGTTCTCGTACAGGTTCTTTTCCGCAAACGCCGCCGTCGAGCCTTCGGGGACAACCCAGTACGCGTCGTTGAGCGAAAGGCCGTAGCAGGCGTCGAGCATCTGCATGGTGTCGTCGAACCGGATGCCGTACTGGCGCGCGATGCGCGAGGCGAACGTCCGGTTCTTGGAAAGGGAGCGCGCGCGGATCCACCTCTCGAAGGACGCGGCGTCGCCCGTCACGCGAAACGGAAGCAGCCCTCGCCGCACTTCGTCGCATTCCGCCCCCACGCAGCTGACAACACCCCGAGCATCGCGCGCGAGCGTGAACGAGGCGAGGTCGTCGTCGTAGAGCTTCAAAAGGTATGTCCGGGTTTCTTCCATGGGAAGCATTCTACCATCTGCGTCCAGCCTGCAAAGCAACGCCCTCCCCTCGCCCCTCAAACGTCATCGAAGCCGCTACGTCGCGTACCGCCACACGCCCCGGTCGTCCAGCTCGCGGCGCACGAGGGCGCGGTCGGCCAGATGGTCGAGGATGACGATGCCCTCGGTGACGATGCACCAGCGCTGCACGAACGAGATGTCCTCCCACCTGTCGTGCGGCACGTTCCAGCGGATGCGGCGGATGACCTGCTCGCCGGTGAGGCCCGGCTCGGCGGCCACGATGGCGGCGGCCTCGCGCAGGCGCGCCACGTGGTGCTCGGCCAGCCAATCCACGCGCTCGGCGAAGTCGTCGCGCGGCTCCCCGTGCGACACGAGCAGGCGCTTGCAGCCGAGAGCGCGCACCTTGTCCAGGCTGTCGAGGTAGGCCTGCAGGCCGTCGACCCCGTCGGGGAACAGCGCGATGCTGGGCGAGATGACGAAGAGCACGTGGTCGCCGCCGAACAGGATGCCGGAGGAGGGCTCGAACAGCGACAGATGGCCGGGCGTGTGGCCGGGCGTCTCCACCACGCGCAGAACGTAGCGGCCGACGCGCAGCTCGTCCCCCTCGCCCACGAAGGCCAGGTCGATCCGCACGGGGTCGAACAGCTGCGGCTCGATGGCATAGCGGGCGAAGCCCGACGCATCCGTGAACGACAGGCCCTCTCGCTCGAACAGGCGGCGCGTCTCCTCGAAGTAGGCCGCTGCGCGCGTGGCGCGCACGGCCGCGAAGTCCACCTCGCCCGCGCAGACGCGCGCGCCGGCGGGCACGACGGCGTCCACGAGCCCGGCGTGGTCGAGATGCAGGTGCGTGAGGAAGAAGGTCGCGCGCCGCCGATCGACGCCCAGCTCGTCCAAGGCGGCTTCCAGCACGGCCGCCCCCTCGTCGGTGGGCGCCCCCGTGTCCACCACGAGCGCCTCGCCTCCGTCGACCACGACGAAGCAGTTCGTGGCGCTCGTGCTCACGTTCTCGAACGGAACCTTGACCTCGAACACGTCGGGGGCCGCATGCACTTGGATACTATGCATAATGACATTCTCCTTGCTGGCGCCGCGCGGGATCCTTCGACTCCGGAGGCTTCGCCGCCTCCGCTCAGGATGACAACCGGTGGACGATCGCGCTATCCGCGCTCGTCGAAGTCGCCCACGAGGGCGCGGGCGAAGTCGTGCGCGTCGAAGTCCTTGAGGTCGTCCAGGCCCTCGCCCACGCCGATCTTGAGCACGGGAAGCCCCAGCTCGTGGCTCACGGCCAGCGCGATGCCGCCCTTGGCCGTGCCGTCGAGCTTCGTGACGATGACGCCGTCCAGATCGAGCGCGCGGTCGAACTCGCGCGCCTGGGCCAAACCGTTCTGGCCGGTGGTGGCGTCGGTCACGAGCACCGTGTACACGGGCATGTTCGCGCGCTTGCGCACTACGTTCACCACTTTCTCCAGCTCGCGCATGAGATCTGCCGACGTGTGCAGGCGCCCGGCCGTGTCCACGAGCACGAGGTCGGCGCCCTCCTGCTCGGCGCGCTCGATGGTGTCGTAACACACGCTCGCCGGGTCGCTGCCGCGCTCGCGCGTGCAGATCTCCACGTCCGCTCGCCGCGCCCACACCTCCAGCTGCTCGATGGCGGCGGCGCGGAACGTGTCGGCGCTGCCCAACAGCACCTTGCGCCCAGCGTCGGTCGCCTCCTTGGCCAGCTTGCCCACCGTGGTGGTCTTGCCCGTGCCGTTGATGCCCACGAACAGCACGATGGCCTCAGCCCCGCCGAACACCTCCTCGCCCCCCGGCGTGAACGTGGAGGCTATCTGGTCGTTCAGCATATCGAGCACGGCATAGGCGTCGGGCAGCGCTTTGCGGGTGGCCTGGTCGCGCAGGTTCTCCACGATGTCGCTCGCCGCCGCGCCGCCGATGTCGGCCAGGATGAGCGTCTCCTCCAAGCCGTCCCAGAAGTCCTCATCGAGGTCGGGGCCGCGATCGAGCAGAACGTTCATCTGCTCCTTGAACTTGTCGCGCGAGCGGGAGAGCCCCTCGCTGATCCTATCGAAAAATCCCATGACGGGCTCCTTTCTTGTTCGCCTGAACAGTGTATCCCAAATGCGGCCGCTCGTCAGCGCCGGAGATCCTCCTCCTGCTCGGCGTGTATCTTGCGCAACGTGCGCGTGTAGCCCACGAAGGGGAAGAACGAGAACACGAACCCGGCGGCGAACACCACGCACGCCGCGAGGCTCGCCCACGATCCCAGCTCGTTGCCTTGGGCGGAGAGCCGGGCCTGCAGGGCGAAGAGCAGAGCGGCCGCGAGCGCGCAAACGAGCGCGGCCCAGCCCAGGCCCGCCCGGCTCGCGGCGATCGTCGCCTCCTGCGCGTCATCGTCGGTGTACAGCGGGACGGTGCCGGCCTCGGCGCGCACGATCTGCCACGCGGAGCCCTGCGCCACGCACTCCCAGCCGGCGATGCGATAGAGCTCGCGCGCCTCCGCCGGGAAGTCGCGCTGGAAGTCCACCGCGTAGTCGTACGCATGCGGCTCTCCCGCCTCGAAGCGGTACAGGATCCCGCACGAGAACCCGGTCAGGTGCCATCCCCGCGCGCTCATGTCGGCGAGCATCGCCATGTCGTGCTCCGGCATGATGGCCAACCCTCCGCACAACCGGTACTTAGCCATGGTCCTCCTCGCCCCTCCCGTTCAGCCGGTCCTCCGCGAAGGCGACCAGCCGCTTGCGCCGCGCGAAATCGCGCTCGAGCACCGCGCGGCCCTCGTCGGTGGCCGCGTAGAGGATGCGCTTGTCGTCCTCGGCGGTTTCAACGATCCAGCCCGCCTGTTTAAGCTTCTTGAGCGTCGTGTACATGGTGGCAGGGCCCACCTTCACCGCGCCGTCCGTAGACTCCTCGATGCTCTGCATGATCCGATACCCGTACACCGGCTCGAGCGTGGCCAGCAGGATCAGGAAGATGCTGTCGGAAAGCTCCCCCGTCTCGTACGGGCTCCTCTTCGCCATTTCGCTCCTTCTAGTATATCAATGATGGATAGTATGCTACAATCAGGATGCTTGCAAGCGAACTGTATCTTCTGATTCCCACTATACTCTATCTTGGAAATGGAGCGTCCCATCATGGCTGAAGAGCGTTTGGAAACGGCGGCTGCGAGCGAGCACGCAATCGGAATGGACCCGCAAGGGAACAGCTCCCCTTGGGGCAAAGGACGCGGCAACAGGGCGTTCCGCATCATCACGTTGGTCGCCCTGCCCCTTCTGTGGATCGGCTTCTTCCACTCCCTTTTCACGGGCAACGAGGGCAACATGTCCAGCTATTCGCTCGTGATACTCATGTTCTCGCTCCTGAACGCGGACGTGCTGATCAAAGGCGAGAAGCTGCCGAACAAGGTGCTCAACGTCCTGGCGAAGGCCAACTGCGTGCTGCTGTTCCTGTGGGCCGTCGCCACCATCGTCCACGTGCTGGTGAAGTAGCGAGAAAGCGGTCTCGCGCTTCGCCGGTTGTTGTCCTGAGCGTGCGGAGCGAGCGCGAAGCAGGAGCGAAGGACGCTTGGCGAAGGCTGCCTCACGCCCTCGAAGATCCTTCGACTCCGGCGGCTGCGCCGCCTCCGCTCAGGATGACAAAGGGAGGACGGCCCCGCTTCCGGGGCACCCCTTCTCACAAAAACTCCCACAGGACGACGATTCCCGTCAAGGCGTCAGAAGCTCGAGCATGCGCCCCGCAGGTGGAACCAGCCCTCAACCAGATGGGCCCGGCGGAGGGCGCGTCGCGCGCAGATTCCGCACGAGCCGAACAGCCCTGCGGGCTGTTCGAGCGACCTCAGGACTGCCCGAGCGCGACGCGCCCTCCGCCGGGCCCCTCCCGCAGGTCGAACAGCCTATTCAGCATGCATAAGCGCATGTTCGAGCTTCTGGCTGACCACTTTCGTCACGCCGTCGGCCTGCATGGACACGCCGAACAGGACGTCGGCCATCTCCATGGTGCGCCGCTGGTGGGTGATCATGATGAGCTGCGTGCGGTCGCGCAGCGTTCCCAGGTAGGCCGTGAGGCGCCGCAGGTTGGAATCGTCGAGCGCGGCCTCCACCTCGTCGAGGATGTAGAACGGCGTGGCGCGGATGCGGTACACCGCGAACAGGAGCGCGAGCGCCGTGAGCGACTTCTCGCCGCCGGACATGAGCATCATCTTCGTGATGCGCTTGCCGCGAGGCTGGGCCGTCACCTCCACGCCCGTGTTCTCCAAGTCCTCGGGATCCACGAGCGAGAGCTCCGCGGAGCCGCCGGGGAACAGCACGGCGAATATCTCGCTGAAGTTCTTGTTGACCGCGTCGAACGTGCGGATGAAGTCGTCCTTCATGCGGGCGTCGATGACGCGCACGATCTTGCCGAGGGCGCGCCGGGCTCCGTCGAGGTCGGCGAGCTGCGCGGCCAGGTAGTCGTAGCGGGTCTTCAGGCGCTCGTACTCGTCGGCGGCGTCGGGGTTGATGGTGCCCATGTTGGCTATGCGGCGACGCAGCTTGAACGCCTGGTCCTCGCACGCCCCGCGGTCCTCCAGCTCGGGCAGGGCGAGCGCGTGGTCGAGCGGCGTCTTGCAGTCGTGGACGATGGCGTTCACGGCGGCCTCCACCTGCACCTCCAAGCGTCCCTTGTCGACGCGCGCCTGGCCCATGCGGGCGTTGGCCTCGTCGAACGCGTCGTGGGCCGCGCGCGCGGCGGCGCGGGCCTCGTTGGCGGCATGGTGCATGCCGCCGGCGGCGTCCTGCGCGGCGTTCGCGGCGTCCTCGAGCGCGCGCGTGCGGCGCCGAGCGCTGTCGGAGAGCTCCTCCATGAGCGCGAGCAAGGGCTCGATGCGCTCCTGCGCCACCATCTTGCGCGCCAGGGCGTCGCGGGCCTCGGCGTCGGCGGCGTCGGCTTGCTCGATCTCCCGCTGGCGGGCGTCCACCACGCGGGCCGTGTACGTCTCGCGCTCGGCGAGCGTGGCGGCCTTGAGCTTGGCCTCGGCCAGGGCGTCGCGCACCTGCGCGGCCTGCTTGCGCAGCGGAACGACGGAGTCCTGCGCCTCCGCCAAGCGCGCGGCGCTTTCCTCCAGCTCCTGCGCGAGGGCGGCCAGGCGCTGCTCCAAGGCCTCGACCGACGGGCGCGCCTCGGCCACGGTGCGCTCCGCCTCGGCGCGCTGGCGCTCGATGTCCTCGAACTCGCGGCGCACGGCGGCCAGCTTCTCTTCGGCGCGACGGGCGTCGGCGCGGGCCGCGTCCGTCTTGCCGCGCAGCTCGGCGAGCTCCTGGGACAGGCGCAGGCTCTCGCCCTGGGCCCGCCGCAGGGCCTCCTCCGCCGCGGTCGACGCCTCCTGGGCGCGATCGCGCTCGGCCTCGGCCGACGCCAGGCGCTCGCGCAGGCCGTCGAGGCGCCGCGCGCGGGCGAGCACGCCCTCGGCGTCGTCGGCCGCGGCCGCCCCGAGCGTCACCTTGCCGTTCGGCCACACCACGCAACCGTCCTCGGTGACGAAACGCGCGCCGAGGGCGTCGCGAGCATGGGCGGCGAGCGCGGCGTCCAAGCCGTCGCACACCACCACGTCGCCCAGCAGCGCCTCCACGGCGCGGGCGGCTTCGGGCGGATAGGACAGCCCGTCGACAAGCGCGCGGCCCCCTCCCTGCGCAGCGGCGGCGCGGGAGAGCGGCTCCGCCCCCTCGGCGCGCCCGTCCGCGCGGGCGACGAGCACGACCTCGCCCTGCTCGTCGCAGGACGCGAGCGCGGCCGCCACGGCCGAGGCCTGGGCGGGGTCGTCCACCAAGAGCGCCGCCACGTCGCCTCCCAGCAAGCGCTCCACGAGCGCCTCGGATCCCGCGTCCGCCCGCAGCACGTGCGAAAGCGGCGCGAGCGCGCCGGACACGTCGCCGGCGTGGTCGAGCAGCCACGCGCGCGCCGGGCCGGCGGCGGCGCTCGCGCGCTCGACCTCTTCGAGGCCCTTGATCTCGGAGGCCAGAAGCGACGCCTCGTCGCGCGCCTCCTCCAGCGCGGCGCGCGCCTCCTCGCGGCCCGTGAAGGCCCCGCTCACGGCGTTGCGCGCGGCGGCCTCGCGCTCCACGAGCGCCGACAGCTCCGCCTCGCCGCCGGCGGCGGCCTCGGCGAGCGCCACGGCCTCGGCCTGGGAGCGCTCGAGCTGCAGCTCGAGCTCCTTGCCGTGGCCCTCGATGAGCTTCACGTGCGCGAGCCCGCTCGCCAGCGACTCCTGCGTGACGGCCAGCTCGCGGCGCGCCTGCTCCTGCGCGCGCTCGGCGACGCGCCGGGCCTCGGTGAGCGAGGCGGTCTCGCGATCGAGCGCGCGGTGGCGCTCGGTGAGCTCGGCGTGCTCGGTCGCGAGCCGTTCCACGTCGGCGTCGGCCCGCTCGCGGTCGGCGCGCACCTGGCCCACCTGGGCGGCCGCCTGCGCGCGCTCGGCCTCGGCCGCCGCGCGCCGCGCCTTGCCCGCCTCCAGCTCCACGCGCAGCTCGGACTCGCGTCCCTGCGCGGCGCGGCGCTTCTCGTGCAGAAGCAGCGTGGCCCCGTCGAAGCGCTCCACGGCCGACGACGCGCGACGATGGCTCTTCGCCAACTCCCCCGCGTCAGCGCTGTCGCGACGTATCTTCTCCTGCAGCTCCTCGGCGCGCGCCTCCGCCTCGGCGATGGCCGCTTTCTTCTGCGCCAGCTCCTCGTCTATCGCCTGCTCGCGCGCCACCGCCTCGTCCCAGGCGCGCTGCAGCGCCCTCAGGTCGTCCACGGCCAAGGCCAGCGTGAGCTCGGAGAGCTCGGCGGACAGGCCCTGGTAGGCCAGCGCGCGCTTCGCCTTGCGCTCGAGGGGCCCCAACTGGCGCTCCACCTCGGCGGCCACGTCCTTCACGCGCGTGAGGTGCTGGTCCATGTGCTCGAGCTTGCGCTCGCTCTTCGCCTTGCGCTGCTTGTGCTTCAGAACGCCCGCCGCCTCCTCGATGAGCGCGCGGCGGTCCTCCGGCTTCGACTGCAGGATGGAATCCAGGCTGCCCTGGCTGATGATGGAGTGCGTGCCGGTGCCGAGCCCCGTGTCGTGCAGGATGTCGAGCACGTCCATGCGACGCGCCACCGTGCCGTTGATCAGGTACTCGCTCTCGCCGGAACGGTACATGCGGCGCGTGATGGCCACCTCGGAGAAGTCCACGGGCAGCGTGCCGTCCGAGTTGTCCAGCACCAGGTCGACCTCCGCGATGCCGACCGGCTTGCGCGCCGACGACCCCGCGAAGATGACGTCCTCCATGGCCTGGCCGCGCAGGTTCTTCGCGTTGCGCTCGCCCAGCACCCACAGCACGGCGTCGGATATGTTGGATTTCCCCGACCCGTTCGGGCCCACGACGGCCGTGATGCCCGGTTCGAGCGCGAGCGCGCTGCGGTCGGCGAACGATTTGAAGCCCTTGAGGACCAGCGATTTCAGATACACGGCCTACCCCTGCTTGCGCTGCTTGGCTTGGGCGCGCTCGCTTTTCTTGCGCGCCTTCTCCTCGGCGCGGGCCGCCGCCTTCTCGGCCTTGGCGAGCTTCGCCGCCTCCGCCTTCTCCGCGCGCGTCTCCTCGTCCACGCCCAAACCGAAGAACTCGCCGAGGCGCGCGAGCGTGCTCTTGGCCGCCTGGCTCTCGGCCTCCTTCTTCGTGCGCCCCGTGCCGCGGGCCAGGCCCTGCGTGCCGGCGAACACCTGCGCCACGAACGTGCGGTCGTGCGGCGGGCCCTGCGTCTCCACCAGCTTGTACGTGGGCGTGATGCCGTCTTCCTGCAGCTTCTCCTGCAGGGCGCTCTTGGGGTTCTCGGGCTCGCGCGCCATGTCCAGGGACATGCGCGGGATGAGCGTGCGCTCCACGAACGCCTGCGCGGCCGCTATGCCGCCGTCGAGGTAGAGCGCCGCCACCACGGCCTCGTACACGTTCTCCAGCGCGGAGTGCAGCCCGCGCTTGCCCGTTCCCGTCTCCGACGAGCCGAACACGATGATGTCGGCGAACCCGAGCCGCTCGGCCACGTCCGACAGGCTCGCGCCCGACACGAGGGCCACCTTGATGCGCGTGAGCCCCCCTTCGTCCAGGTCGTGGAAGCGTTGGAACGCGATGGACGCCACGATGGCGCCCAGGATGCTGTCGCCCAGAAACTCCAGGCGCTCGTAGGAGTACTTGACGGACTTGCCCTCGGTGGCCGAGGGATGGGTGATGGCAGAGAGCAGGAGGTGCTCGCCGGTGAACCGGTAGTCGAGTATCTCCTGCGCTCTTTCCATCTTGCGCTGCTGCTCTTCAGTCAATGTCATGAAGGTTCGGCCCTCGATAGGTTGTTTCGTTTGCGTTTGCGTGTCCGATGCGGCGACGGCGCCCTCCGCCTCCCCCTCGAAGCGGGAACCGGACGCACGGAAAGCCCCGGCGCAGACGCCGGGGCCAACAGGCCGCTTACTCCATTGTAGCCGAGGACGCGCCCGCCGCCACGGTCTGCGCGATTATTTCAGAAACGCCCGCGCGCACGACCCCGGCGGTGGTGAGCACGCCGTTCTTCACGGCGTAGGCGTTCGACGAGCCGTGCCCCACGATGCACGCGCCCTTCACGCCCAGAAGGGGCGCGCCGCCGTACGTGTCGGGGCTCACCTGCGCCATGAGCTCCTTCAAGCCGCCCTTGATGGCCAGCGCCCCCAGCTTCGTGAGCGGCGTCTTCATCATGATGCCCTTGAGCGTTTTGAACAGCGTCTTGGACGTGCCCTCGATGGTTTTCAGGCACACGTTGCCCGTGAAGCCGTCCGTGACGATGACGTCGTACGTGGCCGCCAGGATGTCGCCACCCTCGGCGTTGCCGGCGAAGTTCGGCAGCTGCTCGCGCAGAAGCGCATGGGCCTCCTGGGCGAACTGGGAGCCCTTCGCCTCCTCCTCGCCGATGTTCAGCAGCGCCGCGCGCGGGCGTTCTATCCCGACGATCTTCTCGGCGTAGATGGTGGCCATCTGGGCGAACTGCACCAAGTAGGAGGGCTTGCAGTCGGCGTTGGCGCCCACGTCGCACATGACCACGGGGCGCACGGGCGACGGGATGACCGTGGCCAGCGCCGGGCGCGCGACGCCCTTGATGCGGCCCATGACCAAGGTGCCGGCCGCCAGGCACGCGCCGGTGGATCCGGCCGAGAAGAAGCCCTGGGCCTCCCCCTCCTTCACCAGGCGGCAGCCCACGACGATGGACGAGTCCTTCTTCTTGCGCACGGCCTCGGCCGGGTGCTCGCCCATGCCGATGACCTCGGTGGTCGCGCGCGCCTCGCAGCGCTCGTGCGCCGCCGCGAACGGCTCTGCCACGTCGGCCGGCCCGCACAGCACCACATGCAGGCCCTCGTCCGCGGCGAGCGCCTGGGCCACGCCGTCCAGCACGACGCCCGGAGCGTCGTCGCCCCCCATGGCGTCCACCGCGATCGTAACCTTATCGGCCATGTTCCTCATCCTTCCCCGTAAACTGGAAAAAGCCTCCCGACGCGTCAGCGATAGCGCTGGCGCGTCGGGAGGCTCGTTTTCGCTGCGACAGGCGCACCCAGCGCAGGTGGAAAAGCTAGTCCGTCTCGATGACTTCGCGGTTCTTGTAGAAACCGCAGTTCGGGCACACGCGATGCGGAAGCTTGACCTCGCCGCACTGCGGGCACACGGAACGGGCCGGCGCGCCGATTTTGTCGTTGCTGCTGCGGCGGTTATGGGTGCGGATGCGGCCCATCTTGCGCTTAGGTACTGCCATGATCTATGCTCCTTCTGTAAGCCGAGCGAATCCCAGCCGCTCGTTCTCGCTTAGTAAACACGCGAAACGGTATAGTACCAAAGGTTACGCCGCCGCGCAAGGCCTCATCAGCGCGCTCAGCGTTCATTTCACGCATTTCACTCATTTCTCCCCAGCGAATTCGCCGGACGCTCCAGGCGCTTCGCATGCGCGCAGCAACCGCGCGCTACGCGGCGACGGGGCTTCCGCACATCCCCACGAACAGCACGGCGCCCTGCGGGGAGCGCACCTCGTAGAGGAACGGCCGGTCGAGGTTGAATTCCAGCTCGCCCACGAGCGTTGGGTCGGGCAGCGCCGACATCTCCATGATGTCCACCTTCGTGTACGCGGCGGCCTCAACGCCGTTCTCGTCCAGGCCGATATGGCTCTCCTGCAGCACGCTCGACACGTAGGCGTCCACGTCGGAGAGGTTCGAGAAGTCGGCGCGATCGTCGAACGCCGCGGACATGCCCATGCGCTGCAGAGCCGCGATCAGACCGTACGAACGATCGAACGAGAACTTGGGCACGCGGTACGTGATGTAGGCCTCGTCCGTGTCCCCGGCCGTGAACGCCTCCTCGAGCGCCGCCGCGTCGGCCAGCAGGGCGCGCGCGTCGACCCCCTCGGCCGGCAGCACGAACGTCATCTCGCTGCCGTCGGCGAACCCGAGGCTCGCACGCGTGTAGGCGTCCGTGGCACGGTACTCCCGCGGCTTGTCGAGGCGCTGTTCCATGAAGGAGGCGTCCGCATCGCCATCAGCGGCGTGAAACGTGCCCGTCTCGGTGGCGCCGGTTTCGAAGGGCGAGGCCCATTCGCTTTTGAAATAGAGGGCGCTCATAAGGGAGAGCAACATGCCCTCCTGGGTTTCGACCTGCGGCGCGATGGTGCCTTCGGCGGCCTCGGCGATCCAGTTGCCCATGGCCTCGTTCGCGCCGGCCGTGCCGAACCGCGCCGTGTAGAGCGAGGCGCTGAAATTCCCGGCCACCGCGTCGATGAAGCCCTGCCGGTACTCCGCGCCCTCGCGCAGCCACACCGAGTTCGCCAGCTTGATATCCGCGCTGCTGCCCGCCATGAGCAGGTTTTGGAGATGCCCGCACTGCTCGGCCGTCGCCGTCGCGTCGCCCCCGCCGAGCACGGCGCCGATCTCGTCGGCCGTGTCGCCCGCCGCGCCGAGGCGCGTCATGGCGAGCGCGTAGTACAGGCTGATGGGCGAGTAGTTCTCGTTGGCCTCGCCGGGAGTCGCCGAGCCGCCGTCGCCCGCCAGCACCGCCGCGGCGCTGCGGTAGGAGAACCCGGAGAGCTCGTCGAGGAAGGCGGCGTCCACCGGGTTGTCCTCGCGCAGCTTCTCCTGCGCCTCGAAGTCGTCGGGGTCGGGCTTCGCCGGATAGCCCGTCTGCGTCACGCGGGTCGCGCCGTCGAGCTCGTCCCCCGACGCGGAGCACCCCGCGAGCCTGAGCCCGCAGGCGAGCGCCCCCACGGCGACAAAAACGATGATCTTGCGTAGCGGATGCCCCATGGCGTCCCTCCGTTCAACCGGCGCGCCGCGCGCGCGTTTGGCGTCGCGCACCAGTATCGCACAGATCGGACGCGGAGTCCCGCGCGTCCGACGCTCGGCGCGATGGCCGCGCGCCGAGCGTGCGGTCGCACGGCAAACGGCGCTGCGCATGAGGCCGCAGCCTTCCGGAGCGTTTGAGCAAAGACGCGCCCCCTCTGACTACCGAACACGTCGGATCTTCCTCCACGGCCGTTCGAAACGCACGGTTTCCGCCGTAATGTTGCGTTCAGCCACGCGCTTGTTATTTCAACTAGAAGGCGTGCTGGGAAAACACGCGCACACCGTCTCATCGAGTGCAACCAAACCCGAAAGGAGTCATCGAAACGCAACATTACGGTGAAAACCGTGCGTTTGACCTGCCCCCGGGTAGCGGCACAGGTTGGCGCAGTAAGTTAGCGATGGCCAGGGCGGACCGCAGCGTCGGCAGGTTCAGTCGACCGTCAGGCCGACGGAACCCTCGATCCGAACTGCATCTCGTAGTAGCGGGCGTACGTGCCGCCCAGCTCCAGCAGCTCATCGTGGGTGCCCTGCTCAACCACGGCGCCGTCCTCCACCACGGCGATGAGGTCGGCGCTGCGGATGGTGGACAGGCGGTGCGCGATGACGAGCGTGGTGCGGCCTTCGGAGAGCCGCTCCAGCGACGCCTGGATGGCCCGCTCGCTCTCGTTGTCGAGCGCGCTCGTGGCCTCGTCCAAGATGAGGATGCGCGGGTTGCGCAGGAACACGCGCGCGATGGCGATGCGCTGCTTCTGTCCGCCCGACAGCCGCGCGCCGCGCTCGCCTACGAACGTGTCGTAGCCGTCCGGCAGCCCCATGACGAACTCGTGGATGTTCGCGGTCCGCGCCGCCTCCACGATCTCGGCGTCCGCGGCGTCGGGCTTGCCGTAGGCGATGTTCTCGCGCACGGTGCCGCCGAACAGGTACACGTCCTGCTGCACGATGCCGATGGCCTCGCGCAGCGTTTCCACCGTCACGTCGCGCACGTCGATGCCGTCGATCTCCACCGCGCCCGAGCTCGGGTCGTAGAAACGCGGCAGCAGCGAGCAGGTAGTGGTCTTGCCGCCGCCCGACGGCCCCACGAGCGCCACGGTCATCCCCGCCGGTATGGCCAGGTCCAAGCCGCGCAGCACCTCGTGCTCCCCGTCGTAGCTGAAACGCACGTCGCGGTAGCGCACCTCCCCGCGCACGCGGCCGTCCGCCTGCCCGCGCTCGACCTCGGCCGCGGCCAGCGGCAGGGCGCCGGGGCGGTTGCGCACGTCGGGCCGCACGGCCAGCACCTCCATAAAGCGTCGGAAGCCCGCGTAGCCCTTCTGGAACTGCTCGGTGAAGTTGATGAGCTGCTCGATGGGCGACAGGAAGATGCCGATGTACAGGGCGTAGATGGCCAGTTCGGTGACGGCCAGGCCGCCCGTAGCCACGAAGTAGCCGCCGCCCACGATGGTCACGGTGTACAGCACGCCCGTGAACACCGAGTTCACCGCATGGAACGCGCCCATGAACCGATACGAGCTCTCCTTGGTGTCCACGAAGCGCTCGTTCGTGCGGCCGAACTTCCCTATCTCCACGCCCTCGTTGCCGAACGACTTCACCACGCGGATGCCGCCAAGCGAGTCCTGCAGGCGCGCGTTGATGTCGGCCATCTTCTTGCGGTTCTCCGTGAAGATGACGCGCTTCTTGTAGTTGCGCCAGAACGCGTAGGCCGCCATGACCGCCGTGGCCGCCAGCATGATGGCCGTGAGCGGCACGTTGATCATGAACAGCAGCACGAAGGAGCCCACGATCTTCAGGATGCAGATGAACAGGTTCTCCGGCCCGTGGTGCGCCAGCTCCGAGATGTCGAACAGGTCGGTTAAGAGCTTGCTCATCATCTCGCCGGTGTTGTTGCGGTCGTAGTAGGAGAAGCTCAGGCGCTGGTACTGCTTGAACAGGTCCATGCGCATGTCGGCCTCCATGCGCGCGCCCATGATGTGGCCCCACGCCGTGATGAAGTACTGGCAGGCCGTGCGCAGGGCGTACAGCAACGCGAACCCGAGCGTTATCCAGCCGAGCGTCGAGAGGATGACCTCGGGCGCCTCCAGGAAGAACTCCTTGGTGAAGAAGCTCAGGAACTGCGGGAAGGCCAGATCGACCGCGGCGAGCACCGAGGCGCACACGAGGTCGAAGAAGAACAGGAACTTGTAGGGCTTGTAGTAGGTGACGAAGCGCGCAAACACGTCGCGCGCCGACACGTGGGGCTCGTCGGCCGAGAAGGCCGATGCGGCCGTTGCAGCCCTGGTTTGGGTTGAGGGGGTTCGTTTCGTTTCCATGCCCATCATTGTAACGCCTACCTTCCCTTTCCGCGCACTTCATCTTCGGCGCGACGGTTCGTCGTTCTCGCCGTGTTCGCTGTGCGCGCCATGCCGGGCGGGCGGTTCGTCCTTCGCCGCCGCCCCATCCTCGGCGCGGCGACCTTTGCGGCGCTTGCGGTCCTTGAGGGCCGTGATGCCGCGGCCGAACATGCCCACGTCAGCGCTGAGCAGGTAGGCGGGCAGCACGGCGAGCGCGGCCCACGGGGCGGCGGCCCAGCCGAACGCCTCCGCCGACAGCAGCACCGCGGCCAGCGGGCAGCGCGCGGCGGCTGCGAAGAACGCCGCGGCTCCCATGGCCGCGGCGAACGAGGGAGCGGCGCCCACGGGCCCCGCGCACGAGGCTCCCAGAAGCGCGCCCACGCTGAGCGCCGGCATCACCTCGCCGCCCTTGAAGCCCACACCGAGGGTGAGCGCCGTGAGCAGCGCCTTCACGGCGAAATCGAAGGTTCCCGCCTTCCCGGAGAAGGCGTCGTCCAGAAGCGCGAGCCCCGAGCCCTCGAAGCGCTGCCACCCGAACGCGAGCACGAGCGCGCACAAAAGCGCGCCGCCCGCAGCCGCCACGAGCGCGGGGTGAGCGCGCGTCCGGCGGAACGCGCGGCGGAGCGCGCGCAGCGACCAGCCGAACGCGGTTCCGGCCACGGCGCTCGCCACGCCCGCGAGCACGCAGAGGGCACCCGCGCTCCACGACGCATCCGGGATGGCCGCCTCGGGAAGCGCGTAGCCCCCGGAGAGCGGCAGGGCGACGAGCCAGGCAGCGAAGGAGGCAGCGAGCACGGCCGGCAGGCGGCGCGCGACGGCGCCGTCGAAACGCACGAGCTCGAGCGCGAACGCTACGCCGGCGAGCGGGGCCGCGAACAGGGCGGAGAACGCCGCCGCCATGCCGCACGCCGCCGTCCAGCCGCGGCGGGCCTCCCTCGCCCCGCGCCCTGCGATCGGCTCCACGCGCACGAGCCTGCCCAGCCCCGACGCGGCCGAGGAGGACATGGCGAGCGCCGTGGCCGTGGCCCCCGCCGACCCGCCGCCAAGCACCGTGAGGAACGTGCAAGCCAGCGCCGCGGGCGCGAGGGCAAGCGGCACGGGGTCGTCGTCGCGCACGTCCTCCACCACCGACCCGGGCTGGGCGCCCAGCGGCAGCCGCAGCAGCCGGAAGATTCCGATGGAGGCCGCGCCCAGAGCCGGCAGGGCGAAGACGAGCCAGGGGAAGCGCGCGGAGAGCGAGGAAGCCGCCGCCAGCGCAAGGGTGGCCAAGGCGGCCGCGAGCGCCCCAGCCGCGCCGGCGGCGAGCGCGAACACGGCGTGCCTTGCCAGCTGCCCGGTCAGGCGGCTCGCGGCGCGCCTCACCGCTTCCGGCCTTCCCGGCGGCGCCCCTCGTCGCGCGCACGGGCGCGCAGGCGCGCGAACTCGCTCGCCGCGCCCCGGCCGAACACGCCCACGTCGCGGCTTCCCGCGAAGGCGACGGCCACCGCGAGCGCCAGGTACGGGGCGGCCGCCAGGCCGAATATCTCCGCGCCCATGAAGAGGGCCGCCAGCGGGCAGCGGCTCGCGGCCGCGAAGAAGGCCGCCAGCCCGAGCGCGGCCGAGAACGGTGCCGAGGCGCCCGTGAGCCCGCCGAGCGCGCAGCCCAGAAGCGCGCCCACCGTGAACATGGGCATGATCTCGCCGCCCTTGAGCCCGAAGCCGAGCGCGAGCACGGTGAGGCCCGCCTTCACGGCGAAGTCCACGCCGCCCGCATGGCCCGCGAGCGCCCCGCGCAGAAGCGGCATGCCCGTGCCCTCGAAGCCCTGCCACCCGAACGCCAGCACCACGCCAGCGAACAGGAGCCCGCCCGCCACGGCGGCCAGCACAGGCCGCCCCACGCGGCTGCGCACGATGCGGCGCGCGCCGCGCAGCGCCACCCCGAACACGGTGCCGGCCGCCCCGCATGCGAGCCCCACGAGCACGCACTGCGCCATGAGCGGCCAGGAGAAGGCGGGCACGTCTACACGGGGGATCACGTCGCCGATGCCCGTGATCCGCGCGAGGGCGAACGCGGCGAGGGATGCGAGCAGCAGCGTGGGCACGTGGCGCGCCACGGCCCTATCGAAGCGCGCGAGCTCCAGCACGAACGCCGTGGAGCCGAGGGGCGCGAAGAAGAGCGCGCCGAAGCACGCCGCCATGCCGGCGGCCGCCGCGTAGCCGCGCGGGATGGCCGGCCGTCCCGCGCGGATGGGGGCCAGCTTGAACGGACGACCCACGAGCGCGCCGAGCGACGCGCCCATCTGCAGGGCCGCGGCCTCCTTGCCCACCGAGCCGCCGCCGAGCACCGTGAGGAACGTGCCCGCGAGGATGCCCGGCGCCAGCGCGGGCGGCACACGGTCGTTTCGGCGCAGGCGGTCGACCATCGTGTCGGTGGCCAGATGGGCGGGCAGCTTGAGCGCCCGGTACAGCAGCACGGAAGCCGCGCCGAGCGCGGGCAGCAGCAGAAGGAGCCATGGGAAGCGCGCCTGGAGCCGCGCGGCCAGGTCCACGGAGAGCGAGAGCGCGATGGAGGCCGCGGCGCCCACGACGCCCACCGCGAGCGCGAACAGGACGTGGCGCGCAGCCTGCGGCAGGTTGACGCCGCCGCCCGCCGATCCGCGCTCCTCCATGTCCGCCTCGCCTTCGTCCGCCCTGGTTTCATCCGCTCCATGATAGGGATCCGAACGAAGGCGCGCCGCGCGGCGGGGTCAGCGTAACCGCGCCGCCACCGCCCCCTTGAGCGCCCGACATGCGCGCGGAACATGCCTTGCGGAACATCAAACGAGGCGGGTTTTGCGCAGAATCGACCCCTTTGCGTGCATCGATGCAAAGGAAGGGTAGCGATCAGCGCCGGAAATTGTCAAAGCGGTTGAGAATTTTCCGCAAATCGGAAAGTTTTCTCAGAACAAATGAGAAAACTTGCTAAAATGAAGAAAATTCTCAATCAGATTGAGGTTCTTATGGTCCCACGTCCTCGCTATCTCAAAAAGCTTTTGGATTTCAAAGACACCGATTTCGTGAAGGTGATCACCGGAGTGCGTCGCTGCGGAAAATCGACGTTGCTCAAACTCTTTGCCGAGGACCTTATCATGCAAGGTGTCTCTCGCGACCGTATTATCGCGGTCAATTTCGAAAGCCTTCTGGCCGAAGATCTACGCAAGCCGGCCGAGCTCCATCGTTTCGTGCAAGAGCGCATCGAGCAAGCCGGAGCGGAGGAGGGCCCCTATTACGTCCTGATCGACGAAGCACAAGAAATAGAGCGATGGGCGCAAACAGTCAACAGTTTGAGGTCGACGTTTCCGGTTGACATCTACGTGACGGGGTCGAATTCCCGCCTGTTCGCTGGAGAGGATCTCACCTACCTTGCTGGAAGGTATGTAGAGGTTCGCATGTACCCCCTTTCGCTGCAGGAGTTCTTCACCTTCCGCGGGTTGTTTCCTGGATCGAATGTGTATCCGGGGTCGGATACCTATCCAACATCGCCCGAGGCCGTGTTCGACGACTACCTTTCGCAGGGGTCGTTCCCAGCGGTGGCGCTTGCTACGAATCCCCAGGTAATACAGGCGCTTACTGCGAGCCTCATCGATTCGGTTGTCATGCGCGATGTGGTCCAGCGTGGGCGCATCGACAACGAGGCTTTGTTCATGCGGGTCGCGCAGTTCGTGTTCGACACGATTGGCTCGGAGGTATCGGCGCATCGCATCGCAAATACCCTCAAGTCGGCGGGTCATTCTATTACGGCGAATACCGTGGATCGCTATTTGAAGCTCATGTGCGACGCGTTCGTGCTCTATCGTTGCCAGCGTTACGACATTCGCGGCAAGGAGCGGCTTCGCACCAACGGAAAGTACTACGTGGTGGATACGGGGTTGCGCAACGCGTTTCTTGGTGAAAGGCCCAGCGACGTGGGTCATGTGCTGGAAAACGTGGTGTTCATGGAGCTGCTGCGTCGCGGTTTCGAGGTGTCCGTAGGCAAGATCGACGATGCGGAAATCGATTTCGTTGCCGTGGATCATACTGATCGCGTGTACGTGCAAGTGTGTCGCACGCTTGCCGACGAGAAGGTCGAACGGCGCGAGTTCTCGCCTTTGCTCGCCGTGGCCGATGCCTACCCGAAATACGTTTTGAGCATGGATCGAATCGACTACTCGCATGAGGGCGTGCGTCACATGAACATCGTCGATTTTCTGATGGGCGCTTCTTTGGGCTGATGGCGGCTTGTGCGTTCGACCTGCGAAGACAACTTCCGGTTAGCATCGAGCGCACGCGAAAAGCATCCGGTAGTTGGTTGAGGAAGCCGTCGTTTCGGCGCATGATGCAAGGCGAAGGAAGAGCTTGCAGTGGGCCTTCAGCCGCACGCCCGGTCGGCCCTCACGCCGTCAGCCAGGCGGGCGGGTCGCCCCGGTGGAGGACCGTGAGCTTGTGCAGCGCGCGGGTGACGGCCACGTAGAGCAGGTTGCGGTCGAAGTCGGTGGCGTACAGGCGCCGATCGGCGTCGAGCACCACCACCTCGTCGAACTCGAGCCCCTTCGCCATGGTCACCGAGGCGATGGACGCGCCGCCGAGGTACCCGCCGCTCTCGGGCGCGAGCAGCTGCACGTCCCATCGGTCGCGCAGAAGCTCGTGGTAGCGGCGCGCCAGGTCGTCGGTCTTGCACACGATGCCGAGCGTCTTGCGGCCGCCCGCCTCGAACGCCGCCAGCGCCTCCTCCGTGCGCGCGAGCACCTCGGCCGTGTTCGCGCACCCCACGATGCGCGGCTCCTCGCCGTGGCGCTCCACGGCCTCCAAGCCGGACACGGGCTTCACCCGCCGCGCCAGCGCCATGATCTCGCAGGTAGACCGGTAGCTGCGCACGAGCTTCGCCACGCGGGCCCCTCCGTAGACGGCCGCCACGTCCGCGAGCTCCGCGCGGTTGCCGTCGTCGACCGACTGGTGGAAGTCGCCCAGCACGGTCTTCTCGCAGGGGAACATCCGGGCCACGGCGCGATGCTGCACGGGGGTCAGGTCCTGCATCTCGTCCACCACGAGGTGCTTGACCTCCGCGAAGGCCCCCACGCCCCGGAAGGCGGCGCGGCACAGCACGAGGGGGCAGGCGTCCTCCCATTCCACCTTCCGCCCGGCCGACAGCTTCAGCAGGTCCGCCTCGCCGCGCTCGCGCAGGAACAGGCGGTAGAGCGCGAGCTCGTCCTTCGCCCGCAGCATGCCCGCCAGCTTGCGGCGCACCTCGCCTTTCGCAGGCAGGGCGAGCCGGTCGCGCCCCACCGCGCGGGCGTCGAGGTCCCGCGCCACGTCGCCGGCCACGAGGGCGATCCGCTCGGATACGGGCAGGCCGCCGTAGCGCCGGTAGCGCTCCTCCAGCCAAGCGCCCTCCACCACCCGGCGGCCGAAGGCGATGTCGGTCCCTTGGAACAGGTCGTCGACCGCGCGGGAGAGGAAGGCCTCGAGCTCCCGGGCGAACGCGACCTCGCCCTTGCGCCGCGCGCGGCGGCGGTGGTCCTCGTCGCCGTCGTCCACGGCCGGCCGGGGCGCCTCCACGGACACCGCGCCTCCCAGCTCCTTTTCCACCGCCTCGCGCAGGCTTAGGTTGACGATGGGCTCCTCCCCCAGCTCCGGCAGCACGCGCGACACGTAGTCGGAAAACACCCGGTTCGGCGAGAGGATGGCCACCGACTTCGACGTCAGGCGCCCGCGCTGGCGGTAGAGCAGGTACGCCACCCGATGCAGCGCGATGGACGTTTTGCCCGATCCGGCCACGCCCTGGATGACCAGCGCGCCGGGGGCCTCGTCGCGGATGAGCGCGTTCTGCTCCTTTTGGATGGAGGCTACGATGGATCGCATCTCGCCGTCCGACGTGCGGGAAAGCTCGTACTGCAGCACGTCGTCGCGCACGCTCGAGCCGCTGTCCACCGCGTGGACGAGCCGTCCTTCCTCCACCGTGATCTGCCGCTTGAGCGCGAGCGTGCCCTCGACGCGTCCCGACGGCGCGTCGAAATGCGCGGGCCCGGGCTCGAAGTCGTAGAACAGGCCCGCCACGGGCGACCGCCAGTCCGACACGACGGCCCGCCCGCCGAAGCTGAACGAGAACCTTCCCACGTAGCTCGCCACGGGGGCGGCTCCCTCGCCAGCCGCGAAATCGACGCGCGCGAAGTACGGCGAGTCGAGCAGCTTGCGCAGGCGCTCGGCGGCATAGTGCGACTGCGCCGCGCGGCGGTCCTCCTCGTTCAGCGCAAGCTCGTTTTGGAAGCTCTCGCTCGGGTCGATCTCGCCCCGGTACTCGGCCAGGTAGCGCTTGGCCTCGCGGTACCCTCCCTCGATCCGCTCGTGCAGCCCCTCGGCGCGCTCGAGGGCGTCGCGCAGCAGCTCGAGCGTCTCGGCGAGGCGCGCCCGCTCTTCGTCCACGATGCTCCCGTTCTCGAACCTTTCGCCCATCAGACGTCGCCTCCTTCGCGGTCCTCTTCCCGGTACGCGCCGCCGCGAAGCACGAAGCGCTGGACAGGGTAGCCGAACTCCTCCGCTTCCTCGGCCTCCTCGAAGCCGATCTCCTCGAGGCGGCGGCGATGGCCCGTGTCGGCGCGATCGCCCGCCCGGTATGTCGTTATGGTCAGGTCGCGCCCCGGCGCCGCGGCCCGGACGGCGTCGACGAGCGCCCGCGCCACGCCCGGGGCGCGGCGATGCTGCGGATGCACCGCCAGAAAGTCGATGCTGCCGCGCTCCCTCGTGAAGGCCGCCGCCCCCGCGAGGGACGCCGAGCCCGGCTCGCGCGCGACGAGCGCGCAGCCGCTATCGATGGCGCGGCGCAGCCACGCCTCGTGCTGCCCCTCATCCAGGCACGGGAAGTTGTCCACGGCGAGGCGCAGGAGGTCCATCCACGCCGCCACGTCGGAGGGCGTCGCGCGCTCGACCGTCCAGTCGTCCGCGCCCCTCCCCGCCCGCAGCGCCGAGGCGCGCAGGCTGAACGGCAGCTGGAGCGGATAGAACGAGCCGCGCGCCCGGAACCGCGCGGGAGGAACCTTGTAGAGCGCCGTGAACGCCGCGGAGAACGTCTGCTGGCTGTCGTAGCCGGCCTCGCGGGCGATGTCCACGATGGGGCGCTCCGAGCGCGCGAGCGCGCACGCGGCCTCCGTCAGGCGCCGCCGCGAGACGTAATCGTGGACGGTCATGCCCGTCACCTCGCCGAACAGGCGATGCAGATGGAATTTCGAGTATCCGGCGGCGCGCGCGACCTCGTCCAGATCGAGCTTCCCGCCCAAATGCGCTTCGATGTGCTCTATGGCCCGCTCCACCGCGCGCAGGTTCGCCGACTCCATGCCCCTCCTTCCGTTTCGACCCGGATGCTCCATTGAACCAGAACGGCCCGCGGCGCGTCTCTACTTTTCTTGCTCTGTTGCCGAAATCGGAAGGAATGCGAAAGGAGCATCAAAAATCGTCAAACGCGCGCCCTTCGCGACCGCCCTGTAGGGCAAGGGCTCTACCCTTGCCGTCTAACTGAGGAAACGTTGCTTGCTGAGCGGCAAGGGCAGAGCCCTTGCCCTACCAGTCCAGCGAAGCGGCACTTTTGATAGCCTCGTGAGCGTCTGATGAGCGGGGCAGGGCTTCCCCCGTCCTCAGCGCACCTCGTAGCGACGCGAGGCCGCCCAAGCCGCCAGCAGGCCGAGCGCGATCACCACGACGAACAGCGCGAAGGGGTTCGCCAAGCTCGCCCCCGGAGCAAGGGCGAACAGCCAGGTCCATCCGTCGGCGATCGCCCAAGGACTCAGCTGGCTCGCCGCGATGACAAGGACCGCGATGGTCACGAGCACGACACGGCGCGTTCCGAAGCGCATCTGCAGCGCCGCGAACGCGAGGCCCAACGCCGCGGTCGCGGCGCAGCCCAGGAACGTGAACAGGAAGTCGAGCAGCGGGCCGTTCTGGGGCCCGTACGTCATCAGGAACAGGGACTGCGCGAACGGCCAGAACGGCACGAACGCAGCGCACGCCGCCTCGACGACGGCCAGGAACAGGCACACCGCCCCCAGCGACGCCACCGTGCTCGCGATCGTCTGGGAGCGCGTGAGTCCCATCCGCATGAGGAACCGCACGCCGTCCGAGAACGTGGCCAGCGCGAGCAGCGGCATGAGGATGTAGGGCAGAAAGCCCAAGCTCGGCAACGTCATCTGCGATATCTTCGTAAAGCTGAGCAGGTTGAAGGCAACGATGATGGCGCCGACGATCAAACAGAACGCCGCCGCGCTCTGCACGAGCTCGACCGCTTGGTAGCGAATACCCGCCTTGAGTTTCATGAGGTCACTCCCCTTTCCCCGTCAATTCGACAAACAGTTTCTGCAGGCTCATGGGAGCCACGTCCAACCGGTCGGTCAAGCGCTCGCGCACGGGCTCGCCCTGCACGTACGCCATCGCCAAGCTGCCCAGCTCGTCGATGCCGAGCACCTCGAGCCCCTCGCAGTACGCCCGCACATCCTCTGCGCGCCCCGACACGCTGTAGCCGCTCGTGCGCAGCTCGTCGGCCGAAGCCTCCATGAGCAGCCGCCCCTCGTCGATGATGGCGACGCGCTCCACGAGAGTCGCCACCTCCTCGATGAGGTGCGTGGCCACGACCACCGCGCGCCCGCGCTCGAGGTAGTCCTCCATCAGAAGCCGGTAGAACAGGTCGCGGTGGGCGGCGTCAAGCCCCAGAACCGGCTCGTCGAGCAGCAGGTAGTCCACGTCGAGCGAGAGCGCCATCACCAGCTGGCAGATGGAGCGGTAGCCGGTGGAGAGCGCGCCCGTCTTCGCTTTCACGTCCAGCTCGAACATCTTGGCGAGCCGCAGCGCGCGCTTCGCGTCGAACCCCTCGTGGAAGCGGCCCATATGGCCGACGAGGTCGTCCACGCACATGGACGGGGGAATCATCCGCACGTCGCCCGTGCAGAACACCTTCGCCAGCGCGCGGGGGTTGTCCGTGACGGGCTCGCCGTCCACCAGCGCCTGCCCGCTCGTGGGGATCAGGCGGTTCGACGCGACGCCCAGAAGCGTGGTCTTGCCCGCGCCGTTGCGGCCCAAGAGCGCGTGGATCTTGCCGTATTCGAAGGACAGCGTCACGTCGTCGAGCGCCGTCGTTTTGCCGAAGCGCTTCGTCAGATGCTCGGCTCGCAGCTCACACATGGTCGTACCCTTTCTCGATGAGGCTGACAACCTGGTCCTTCGTCAATCCGAGCTTCTTCGCCTCGGCCACGAGGGCCGCCACGTAGCGCTCGTCGAAGGCGCTTCGGCGCTTCGCGCGCACCTTCTCGGCGGCTCCTGCCTGCACGTACATGCCCATCCCCCTTCTCTTGTAGATGATGCCCTCGTCCACGAGGATGTTCATGCCCTTGAGGACGGTGTGCGGGTTGATGCCGAGCAGCGCCGAGAGCTCGTTGGTCGAGGGGATGCGGTCCTCTTCGGCGTAGACGCCGGTGAAAACGTCCTCCTCGATCTGCTCGGCGATCTGCACGAACAGGGGCACGTCCTTGGCAGGATCGATGTTCATGTGGCCACGCCCCTCCTCTCATTCAGCTTTGTTATCTAGTTTGTTAGTTGAGTAACTAACTAGCATTGTAAGAAATCAAAGAGGGAAAGTCAACGGGAAACGACAGTTTCATCGTGCGATTAGCTCCAAAGAGCGCAGCTCGTCAAAAAACGTCCTGGCAACTCTTCGGAAAGCGACGCGGCAACGAAACAGAAGAGCCCGCCGTGATAGGCGGGCTCGGAAATCGGTGCTCTGCGCGGTTACGCTCGGTTTCGCCGCTCAGTTCTGGTCGAACGGGAAGTCCTTCAACACGGCGAACGGGTTGGGCGGCACGTCGTCGTCGGCCTCGGCGGCCGGCTCGCAGGCGCAGGGGCCCTCGTTCAGGTTCGCGCCGCACGTGGGGCACAGGCCCTTGCAGTCGTCGTCGCACAGCGGCACGAGCGGGAACTCCAGCAGCAGCGCCGCGCGGATGAGCGGCTCCAGGTCGATGACGTTGTCCTCGGGCAGCACGTCGAACTCGTCGTCGTCCATGTCCTCGGGGGCTTCCTTCTCGGAGTCGATCAGGAAGTAGCCCTCGATCTCGCCCGTCACGGAGAACGAGAACTCGTCGACGCAGCGGGCGCAGGACGTCTTCGCCTCCCCCTCCACGGTGCCGGTCACCAGCAGGGCGTCGCCCGTGTTCGTGACGTCGACCTGCCAGGCCAGCGGGCCCTCGAAGTCGTACAGGTCGGGCCCCGCCTTCATGACGGGCACGGAGAACGTTCCCTCAAAATGAGAGCTCTCCGCAGGCGCGAAGAGCTCGGAAGGTATATGGATGCGCGTCGCTTCCATCAGCGACCTGCGGCAAGGGAGTTGGCGTTGAGGCGGTCGCGGCAGCGGCGCACGTTGTTGAGCAGCGTGTCGAGGCTCGTCTCCACGTGACCGAACACCTCGTCGGCGTAGTCCTCGGCACCGGCGCGCGTCTGGCGTTCCAGCTCGCGGGCGTCGGCCAGGATCTGATCGGCCTGCTGCTGGGAGATGCGGACGATCTCCTGCTCGCTGGCGATGGTCATGGCCTGGCTGCGCGCGTCCTCGATCATGCGGTTGGCCTCGGCCTCGGCATCGTCGAGAAGGCTCTGGCGCTCGCGCACGATCTGGCGCGCTTGCGCGAACTCGCTCGGGAACGTGTCGCGGATCTCGTCCATGATCTCGAACGCCGCGGCTATGTCGACTTGGCGCAAATTGCTTTTGCCGAAGACCGGCTTCGAGTCCTCGAGAAGAATCGAGAGCTCCTCAAGCAGCCCCAAGACTCCTGTTTCGTCCATGATTGTCCTTCCACCCAAGCGTGCTGCGTTTCAAGTGCGTAGGCGCTTCGCGATCGTCTTCCTGCGCGCATGCGTCAAAGTATTCTAACAGGTTTGATCGGATTCCCCAACGCCAATGCACAAAGCGTGCACATTTTACCCGGTCGGAAGCCTCCCGATGCTTTTCGTTGCCGCTTCGACATCTAAAGCGGGTAGAACCGCCGGCCCTATCGGGCGAATTTCGCCTCGAGCGCGCCCTTCACGCAATCAGGCACGAAGCCGTTCACGTCGCCGCGCAGGCTGGCTATCTCGCGTACGATGGACGACGACAGGTACATGTACTGCGGGGGCGACATGATGAACAGCGTCTCGAGCTCCTGGTTCAACTGGTAATTGAGCGCCGTCATCTGGAACTCGTACTCGAAGTCGGTGATGGCGCGCAGGCCCTTCACCACGACGGTGGCCTCCATGCGGGCGGCGAAGTCCACGAGCAGCTCGTCGAAGGGCTCCACGCGCACGTTGGGAAGGTGGCTCGTGGCCTGGCGCACGAGCTCCGCGCGCTCCTCCAGCGTGAACAGCGGGTTCTTCTTGGGCGAGGCGGCCACCGCCACCACGACCTCGTCCACCAGCTGCGCCGCGCGCGTGATGACGTCGAGGTGCCCGCTGGTGATGGGATCGAACGTTCCGGGCGTGAGTGCACGTTTCATAACGGGTCAAAGCTCCTTCGGTCTGAGTATGTCCACGACAGTATCGCCGTACTTCTTGCGCGAGGCAAGCGCGAACCCGCAGGCGGCCGCCGCGTCGTCCGCCTGCGAGCACGCAGCGGCCCCGTGCTCGTACACCACGAGCGCGTCCGGAGCCAGCGCGCCGGCATCGGCGAGGCGGGCCACCATGCCCAGCACGTCGGCCGCCTCGAGCGCGTAGGGCGGGTCCAAGAACACGAGGTCGAAGGGCGGGCGGGCGCGGGCGGGCGGATCCTTGAGCACGTCGGCGCGATGGACGCGGGCCCGTCGCGCATCCAGGCCGAGCGCCTTCGCGTTGCCGTCCGCCACGCGCGCCGCCGCGCCGTCGCGCTCGTAGAAGTGCGCGCACGCGGCCCCGCGCGAGAGCGCCTCGAGCCCGAGCGCGCCCGACCCGGCGAACGCGTCGAGCGCCACGGCGCCCTCGAAGCCGCCGCGTGCGCTGTTCACCGCGCTCATGAGCGACTCCCGCACGCGGTCGGTCGTGGGGCGCGTGCCCTCCCCCTTCGGCGCCTTGACGGTGCGCCCCCTGAACTCACCGGCGATGATGCGCATGTCAGCCTCCCTGCACCTCTCCGGCGCGCTTGAACGCGAGCCGCGCCTCCCGCGCGAGCGCGCGGTGCGCGGGCGCCTCGAGCCGCGGGTCCTCCTCCAGCAGCGCCCGCGCGTCGGCGTGCGCCGCCTCGATCACCTTGCCGTCGCGCACCACGTTCACTAGCTTGAGCGCCGAGGCGCCGTGCTGGCGGTTGCCCAGGATGTCGCCCTCGCGGCGCAGCGACAGGTCGTAGGCCGCCAGCTCGTAGCCGTCGTCGGTGGTCTCCATGGCCGCCAGGCGGCGCAGCGCGGCGTCGGTCTTCGACGCGCTCACCAGATACACCTCGCCGGGCTTATCGCCGCGCCCCACGCGCCCGCGCAGCTGGTGGAGCTGCGAGAGGCCGAAGCGGTCGGCGTCCTCCACGATCATGACCGTGGCGTTCGGCACGTCCACGCCCACCTCGATGACCGTCGTGGCCACGAGCACCTGCGTCTCGCCCGCGCGGAACCGCTGCATGACGTCCTGCTTCTCGGCGGAGGGCAACCGGCCGTGCAGCAGCTCCACCCGATAATCGACGAACGTCTTCTGCTGCAGGAAGGCGGCCTCCCGCTCGGCGGCGGCCACGTTGTCGCCGTCCAGGTCGGCATCGTCCTCGATGCTGATGGCGGCGTAGACGTACTCGTCCTCGTCGCCCTCGCGGCTCGCGCGCTTGCCCGCCTTCGCGTCGCGATCCTCCGCGCTCGCGCCCACGAGCGGGCACACCACGTACACCTGCTCGCCGCGCGCCAGCGCCGCGAGCGCGGCGTCGTAGGCGCGGCCGCGATCCTGCTTCGACAGCACCTTGGTGGTGCGCGCCGACGTGTCGTGCGGGCGATGCTTGATGTAGGAGAGCGTGAGGTTGCCGAACAGCGCCAACGCCAGCGAGCGCGGAATGGGCGTGGCCGTGAGGTAGAGCGCGTCGGGGGCGTCGCCCTTCGCCAGCAGCTTCGCGCGTTGGTCCACGCCGAAGCGCTGCTGCTCGTCGATGACCACGAGCGTGCAGCGGGCCGGGCGCACGTCGTCCTCGAGCAGCGCGTGCGTGCCGATGAGCACGTCCACCGTGCCGCCCGCCACGCGCGCGAGCACCGCCTCGCGCTCGGCCGCGGGCGTGGACCCGGTGAGCACCTCCCAGGTGACGCCGGCCGCGTCGAACAGGGGGCCCAGGTTCTGTCCGTGCTGGCGCGCGAGAACCTCGGTGGGCGCCATGAGCAGCGCCTGGCCGCCCGAGTCGGCGGCGGCGGCCAGCGCGTGGGCGGCCACGACGGTCTTGCCCGTTCCCACGTCGCCCAGAAGCAGGTGGTTCGCCGTGGAGGGGGCGGCCAGCGCCGCCAGGATGTCGTCGCGGGCCGCCTGCTGCTCGCCCGTGAGCTCGTAGGGCAGCGCCGCGGCGAACGCGGCCAGGTGGGGGCCGTCCGTCACGTGGCGCACGGGCTCCCGCCCTTCCGCGCGCGCGCGCCCCTCCTCCATGAGCATGAGTTCCAGAAACAGCAGCTCCTCGTACACCAGGCGCCGACGCGCCTCGGCCGCCTCGTCCATGCTGCGGGGGAAGTGGATGGCGGAAAGCGCCGCCCCGCGGCTCATGAGGCGGTACTTCGCGCGCAGCTCGAGCGGCAGCGGATCGTACAGGCCCGCCACGTGGATCAGGCCGTTGCCCACGAGGCGGCGCACCCACGCGCACGAGAGCTTCTCGGTGGCGGGATGCACGGGTATGACCATGCCGGCGGCTTGGCCGTCTCCCCCGTCGATCGCCTCGATGAACGGGTTCGTCATGCGCTTGAACCCGTAGTTGAACTCCAGCTTCCCCGCCACGGCCACGCGCATGCCGGCCTTCAGCTGGTCCATGAGCCATGGTTGGCGAAACGCCGTGACCATGAGCGTGCCCGTGCCGTCCACGAGCGTGATCTCCACGAGCGGCAGCTTCGGCTTGGGACGCTTGAGCTTGATCTCGTGCACGGAGCCCTCGATGGTGCACTGCTCGCCGATGACCGCCGAGGCCACCGTCTCGCGCCGCGACAGGTCGATGTAGCGCCGCGGGAAGTGCGTCACCAGGTCGCGCACCGTGCGCACGCCCAGCGCCTCGAGCGCGCGGGCCCGCGCCGGGCTCACCAAACGGACGCGCCCGACGGATTCGTCGAGCGCGAGCGTGGCTGCCAGTCTGTCAGGTGCGTCGCTATTCAACCGACATGACCACGGGGTACAGGGGCTGGTCGCCGCGGTGGGCGTCGATCTCCAGCTCGTCGTACGCCTCCTCGATGCGCGCCACGAGGGCGTCGAGGGCCGCGTCGTCCAGATCCTCGCCCGCCAGCAGCGTGAGCGTGTCGGCGTCCTCGGCGTCCATGCGCGCGAGCAGGTCCATGACCACGTCTTCCACGCCCGACCCCACGGCCTCGATGGATCCGTCGGCGATGCCGATGACGTCGCCTTCGCGTATGGGGTTGTCGTGCGCGTCCTTCGCGTCCTTGATGGCGCGCGTCACCTCGCCGGTGCGCACGTCGGCGTAGGCCTCGGTCATGGCCTCCACGTTCTCCTCGAGGCTCGCGTCCTCGTCGAATCCGAACAGCGCGGAGAACGCCTGCGGCACGCTCGTGGTGGGCACGACGGCGCACGGCTTCTCGGACAGCTCGCACGCGCTCTGCGCGGCCATGATGATGTTCTTGTTGTTGGGCAGGATGACGACGGCGTCCGCGTTCACCTCGTTCGCGGCGTCCAGCAGATCCTTCGTCGACGGGTTCATGGTCTGCCCGCCCGACACCACCACGTCCACGCCCAGGCTCTTGAGGATCTTCGCGTTGCCCTCGCCCGCGGCCACGGCCACGAATCCGATGGGCTTGCGCGCCGCCTCCTCCTCGGCCGCCAGCGCGTCGGTGCGCGCGGCGCTCTGCAGCTGCATGTTGTGGATGTGCACCTCGGCTATCTGGCCGCGCTCCAGCATGTAGGCCAGCACCTTGTCGGGCGTGTTCGTGTGCACGTGCACCTTGAAGTTGGGGTTCTGGCCCACGAGCAGCTCGCAGTCGCCCATGGTGCCCAGGAAGTCCAGGCCCTCCTCCGCGTCCAGCGTGTCGGAGTTCACCAAAAACTCGGTGCAGTAGCGGAAGGCCGAGCCTTCCCAGTCGTTGATCTGCTCGATCTCCACCTTCGGGGCCGCTCCGCGCGCGAAGGCCAGCTCGTCTCCCAGCGGGCCCTCCTTGCCGGTGAGCGCCGCGGCGAACGCGTCGAAGAAGATGGCCAGGCCGTAACCGCCCGCGTCCACCACGCCGTTGTCCTTGAGCACGGGCAGCAAATCGGGCGTGCGCTGCACCGAGGCGTAGGCCTCGGCCACCACGGCCTCGAGCGCCTCGTCGGTGGAGAACTTCTTCTTGCGCGCGTGCTTCGCGGCGGCGGCGCTGTCCTTGAGCACGGTGAGGATGGTACCCTCGACCGGCTTGCGCACGGCCTGGAACGCCACGTCGACGGCGTGGGAGAACGCGGAGTCGATGCTGTCGGCGTCCACGGCCTCGTGCCCGACGCTGCCCTCGCACAATCCGCGCAGGATCTGCGAGGTGATGACGCCCGAGTTGCCGCGCGCGCCCATGAGGGCACCCGTGGTGATGGCGCGGCGGATGTCGGCGCCGGCGGCGCCGATGGGCAGCTGCGCCAGGTTCTCGACGACGGTTTCCAACGTGAGCGACATGTTGGTGCCCGTGTCGCCGTCGGGCACGGGGAACACGTTCAGGCGGTTGATCTCGTCCTTGCGCTCGCTCAGCGTCTTGCTCGCGGCGGCTATGGCGTTGAGCAGGTCGTTCGCGGTATAGGATTCTGGCATGGTGGGTCTGTCTCTCTCTCGGCGGTAAGCCCCGCGCCGCGCGGCCGCCGCCTTGGCGGTCCGCCCGCGGAGCGCGGGGCTCGTCTTTTTCGCTTCTCTTCGCGCCTACTTGCGCACCTTGACGCCCTGCACGTGCACCTCGACCCCGTCGATGGGAACGCGCGCGTACTCCTTCAAGGCGAACGTCACCTGGTCCACCAGGTTCTGGGACACGGTGTTGATGTTCGTTCCGTACTCTATCACCACGTAGAGCTGCACGTGCACGCCCGCGTCCGTCGTGTCGACCACGACGCCGCGACGCAAGCGCGAGGCGGGCAGGATCTTCGCGATGCCGTCCGCCGCGGACGGCGCGGCCATGCCGACGACGCCGTAGCATTCGAGCGCCGCGTTGCCGACCAGATCGGCCAGTACGTCGTTGGCAACGTGCAAGTTGCCGGGAATCGTAGTGCTCATGGCTGTTTCCTTTCGAAGCGCGAGCGCGGGTTCGCGCGGATGTGAGCCTGACTATGGACGAAGTATACCGCAAGGGCGAATCAGTGTGCGTCGCACCTGCTCGCAACGCCGTCCATACTACACGAAAAATTCTTGTAAGGCATTCGTTTTATGTGCTATAGTATGAGGGCTTTTTTGTCATCAACGGTTTTTCAGCCGTGCGGAAACAAACGAACCTGGAGTGATAACGATGTCTAAAGTTTGCGAAGTTTGCGGTAAGCACCCGGTCGCAGGGCGCAACGTCAGCCACTCGCACCGCGTGACGAACCGCGTGTTCCGTCCCAACGTGCAGAAGATCACGATCAAGGACAAGGAAGGCCACGTCCGCAAGGCCAACGTGTGCACGAAGTGCATGAAGGCCGGCAAGGTCGAGCGCGCCTAACAGGTTCGTTTCCCACCCTGCAAGCGAAAGCCCGCGAACGCGGGCTTTTTTGCGTTGGAGAGACGGCGCGTCAGCCGTCTTTTGCGCGCGGGCAAACGAAGCGCTCGGCGCCCTTTGGGCCGCCGAGCTTCCGAGCATGCGAGGCGGGCGCAGGAAGCTCCCGCGAAGCCGAGTCGAAGGATCTTCGACGGCAAACGGAAGGCGTTCGTCGTCGAAGATCCTTCGACTCCGCGCCTTCGGCGCTCCGCTCAGGATGACAAAAAGGGGTCCTACGGGCGGTACGTCACCTTCGCTATGGGGCTCTCCCACACCGCCACTTCCTTCAGCGAGATATGCGCGGGAAACGTCTTCTCCAGCTCGTAGAACACCACGCGGGCCAGATGCTCGGCCGTGGGGTTGATCTCGTCGAAGGGCGGCACGTCGTTCAGGCAGCGGTGGTCGAAGTTCTCCAGCACGCCGTGCAAGGCGCCCTTGACGTCCTTGAAGTCGTAGAGCATGCCCACTTCGTCCAGATGCTGGCCCGCGATGGTGATCTCCACGTCCCAGGTGTGTCCGTGCAGGTACTGGCACGGGCCGTCGTAGCCCGGCAGCGCGTGGGCCGCGTCGAAGTGGTCCTTCACCGTGAGCTCGTAGTGGCCGCCGCCCACGTGCAGGTGCATGCTGCCCGAAAGCTTTCCGGGGCCCTCGTAGGGCTCGTTCTTGCGCACGGCGCGCTCGTCGGCCGCGTCCTCGCCGTCCATGATTCCGCCTTCCACCGCAGATCCTTTCATCTACATCACCACCAGCAGGCGCTTGCAATGCGGGCACGTGCCGAGCGGCGCCTCCGCCTTCAGGTCGATGAGCCTGCCTCCGTCGATGACGGTGCGGCACACGCCGCAGCGGCCCTCGGTGAGAAGGCCCACGGCCACGCCGCCCGTGCGCGCGGCCGTGCGGTCGTAGGCGTCGCGCAGCTCGTCGGACAGCTCGGCGGACAGGGTCTCGCGGTTCGCGGTCATGCGGCCGATATCGGCCTGCAGCGCGCCGCCCTCCTGTTGGAACGACGCGATGGCCGCCTTCTCCTGCTTCTCGATCTCGGCCAGCGCGCGCGACACCTGGTCCTGCACGCCCTGTATCTTCGCCAGCTCCTCGCCCAGCTTCGTGAGCTCCTCCTCCAGCGTGTTGCGTCGCTTGGCGAAGCCGTTGAGCTCCTTGGTGTGGGCCTCCACGTTGCGGTAGTCGCCGCGGGAGCCGTCGATGGCCTCTTGCACGCGCCGCTGCTTCTCGGCCAGGTCGGCGTCCTCGCCCTCGAGCTTGGACGCTTTAGCCTCGGCCTTCGCGCGCAACTCGCCGACCTGATCGCGCTTCTGCTCGATGGCGCGCTTCTTCTGGCGGGCGGCGAGGATGGTCGCGCGCTGGGGCAGCTCCTCGAGCTTCTTCTTGGCTTTGAGGAGATCGAGGTCGATCTGCTGCATCCTCAGCAGGTTGGTCAGGTCATCGGTAGTTGCTCGCATGTGCTTCCTTCTCTTAGTCTCTCGCGCGCTTTCGCGCCTTCCCCTCGACGCGCGCCTAGACGCGCGTCGTCTCCGGATACGACCAGTTGTCTCCCTGGTCGAGCATGGTGACGAGCTCTCCGGGCACCCCCGCGCCCTCGACCGCCGCGGCCAGCACGGCCGCCAGCGGAAGCTCGCTCGTATCGTGTCCCAACTCCACGACGGCGAGCCCCGCTTGGGACAGCGCCAACGCGTCGTGGTACTTTATCTCGCCGCACACCAGGCAGTCCGCCTGGTCGCGCAGGGCCGCTTGGGCCACGTCGCCCGCCGAGCCCGTGGCGGTGACCACGCGGTCGAGCTCGCGGGAGAAGTCGCCCCACACGCGCGGCTGGCGCGCGAACACCGACGTGCAGCGCGCGGCCAGCTGCCCCAGCGTGAGCGGCCCGTCGCCGGCCTTCACGGCGCAGAGCTGGCCGTAGCCTTTGCGCTTCGAGGAAGCCAACGGAACCGCCACGCTCTTGAACTGCAGGTTGAGCATGCCCGGCAGCACCCGCTGGGCGCTCGCGCTCACGTCGAGCGCCGTATGGTAGGACAGCAGCGCCACGCCGCGCGCCACGGCCGCCCACACGAGCGCGCCGGGGTTCGCCGCCACCGACGAGGCCGGAGAGAACGCCTCCGGCGGCTCGAGGAAGGCGGGATGGTGCGTGACGAGCACGTTCGCGCCCATCGACGCGGCCTCCTCCACGGCCTCCACCGTGGGATCGAGCGCCACGGCGACGCCCTCCACGAGGCGCGCCGGATCGCCCACGACCATGCCGGTGCGGTCCCACGCCTCGGCGTCGGCCGCCGGGAACTCCTTGAGCAGCGCGCGTTCCAGCGCGCCCACGGTGATGGTGGTTATCTGCTTGGAGAGCGGCCCCGACGCGCGCTGCGCCAGGCCCCCCTTCGCTTTCTCTTTCTTCGTTCCAGCCATGTCGATCAACCTCTTTCCTGCGAACGGGTGGGCTTTTCGCCTATGGTTCGATGGTAATCTCTCTGCGGCCGCCATCGGCCGTCGGAACCGTTACCGTTCGATAACCGCATTCGTACATGAGCCGGTACGCGGCCTCCACGTCGCGCACGACGTGCGCGGGCGTGTGGGCGTCGGTGCCCACGGTGCACGGCACGCCCGCACGGCAAAACTCCCGCAGCAGCGCCGGCGCGGGGAACATCTCCCGACACGCGTAGTACGATCCCGAGGTGTTCACCTCCACCATGCGGCCCGAGGCGGCGCACGCCTCGGCCGCGCGCTCGTAGAGCGGCTGCACGTCGAAGGACGGGTAGTAGGCGAACTTCTTGGCCAGGTCGGGATGGGACATGACGTGGAACGGGCGGCTCGACGACACGGCGTCGCACCACAGGTCGAAGTAGCGCGTCCAAATGACGTCGGCGGCGCCCGGCTCGTCCCAGCGGTCGCGCTGCCCGGGATCGTCGAAGGGCCACGCGTCCACGAAGTGCACCGAGCCGAGCACGAGCTTGAACGGCTCCAGATCGGCGTCGGCGATGGAGCGGTCCTCGTCGGCGCCGAGCCAATCCAGCTCGCATCCCGCGATGATCTCGATGCCGGGATGGCCCGCGCGCGCCTCGTCGAGCGCGGCCAGGTACTCCCCCACGCGCTCGGCCGGCATGGCCAGGTAGTCCACCGGATCGAACGCCTTCGAGAGCGGGTAGTGCTCGGTCACGGCGATGGTGGTGACGCCGGCCGCCTCGGCGGCGCACACCAGCTCCTCCACCGTTCCCTCGCCGTGCCCGCAAAACGAGGTGTGCGTGTGCGTGGTTACCAATTCCATACTGCTAGCTCCAATCCAGCACGCCGGCGACGGCCTCGAGGAAGGCGTCGACGTCGGCTTCGGTCGTAGAGCGCCCCATGGATATGCGCAGCGCGCCGTGGGCGCGGTCGTCGTCGATGCCCAACGCGTGCAGCACGTGGCTGGGCTCGAGCGAATGCGACGAGCAGGCCGAACCGCCCGACACGCCGAAACCCCGCATGTCGAAGCGCAGGATGAGCGTCTCGCTCTCGAGCCCGCCCACCAAGACGTGCACGATGTTCGGAAGGAAGTCCTCGCTTCCAGCCTCCACGTGCACCGTGGCCTCGACGGCGTCGAACGCCGCCAACCCGGCGTAAAGCCTGTCGCGCAGCGCGCGCTGGCGCGCCGCCTCGAGCCCCCGCATTTCGCACGCGGCATGGCACGCGGCCGCGAAGCCCACGGCGCCGGCCACGTTCTGCGTGCCGCTGCGCCGCCCCGATTCCTGGCCGCCGCCCAGAAGGTAGGCCTCGTAGGGGGTGCGCGCCTTCAGGTACAGCGCGCCTACGCCCTTGGGGCCGCCCACCTTGTGGGCCGAGAACGACGCGGCGTCCACGTCGAGCGCCCCCAGGTCGATCGGCACCTTGCCGAGCGCCTGCACCGCATCGGTGTGGAAGAGCGCACCCGCGCTGTGCGCGACGCGCGCGAGCTCGGCGACGGGCTGGACGCTCCCCACCTCGCTGTTCGCGGCCTGCACCGACACGAGCACCGTATCCGGGCCCACGACGTCCTCGAGCGCGCGCTCCTCGATGAAGCCCTGGCGGTTCGGCGCCAGGCGGGTCACGCGGAAGCCCTGCGCCTCCAAACGCTTGGCCGGCGCGAGCACGGCGTCGTGCTCCACGGCCGTGGTCACGACGTGCGGGACGAAGTCGCCCGCGCCGCGCCGCCGGCGCTCGGCCGCGGCCGCGTGCGCGATGCCGAAGAGCGCCTCGTTGTCGGCCTCGGTCGCGCCCGACGTGAACACGATCTCGTCGGGGCGCGACGCGCCCAGATCGCGCGCGATGGAACGGCGCGCTTCCTCGAGCGCGGCGAACGCGGCCCTGCCGGGCGCGTGCAGGGAGTTCGCGTTGCCTCCGACGCCCAGGTTGGCGCGGCCGGGAACCTGGTAGGGTTCCATGGCGCGCGCCGCCTCTTCGGCGAGCGGCGCCGTGGCGGCCCAGTCCAAGTACACGTAGTCTTCGCTGACGGAAGCGGGCATGCCTTTTACGCCTCCTTCCGCGCGGCGAGCGCGGCCAGCCGGGCCTCGTCGGCCGCCGCGGCGACCTCGGCGAGGGCGCGGGCGGGATCGTCGGCCGCGAACACGGCGTTGCCGCACACGAGCACGTCGGCGCCCGCCGCGGCCACGAGCGGAGCCGTGGCCGCGCCGATGCCGCCGTCGACCTGGACGAGCGGAGACGCGCCCACGGAGGCCGCCATGGCAACCACGCGCGCCACCTTGTCCTCGCTGCCCTCGATATAGCTCTGCCCGGAGAAGCCGGGTTCGACGCTCATGACCAGCACCATGTCGACATCGGCGATGACGGGCGCCAGCGCTCCGGCCGGCGTGCGCGGCTTGAGGCTCACGGCGGCCTTGGCGCCGGCCGCGTGGATGCAGGCCACGGCGCGGGCGAGCCCGTCGGCATCCAACACCTCGGCGTGCACGGTGACGGAATCGGCCCCCGCGTCCAGGAACCAGGGGAGCTGCTCGAGCGGGTTGGATATCATGAGATGCACGTCGAGCGGCAGCGACGTGGTCTTCTTCAGCTGCTTCACCACGGGCACGCCCATGGTGAGGTTCGGCACGAAATGCCCGTCCATGACGTCGACGTGCACGTAACCGGCGCCCGCCTCCTCGATGAGGGCGACGTCGCGCCCGAGGTTCATGAAATCGGCCGACAGGATGGACGGCGCTATCTTCACCGGTTCGAACATGGGGGCACTCCTTATCCGGGCACTGCTGGTCGTACGGGTAGACCTCCATTCTAGCGCAACGCCCCGCGCCCCTGCCCGCCCGGCGCGGGGAGGCGAAGAAAACCACACGCGGACGGCCGGCGAAAGCGCGAGCGGAGACGGCCCCCTTCGCGCTCGATGCCGCTTGCTTCAACCCGCGATCCGCGCGTTTGGAAAAATGCGACGGCTACGACTAGGGGCGTGCGCGGAATCCCGACTTGGGCACATGCTTCGAAAAGCCTGCATGCCGCAGCGAACCGGCATCCCACTTTCGCCGAGGCCGGGGGTTTTCGACACCTCGGCGCGTATGGGCCTCGACGCCGCGTTTCCGGGTGGCCCCAAACCGCCGAGAACGCGCTCCGAACGCTGGATTGCACAAAAATCACCGATCTCCCCCTCCGACAGGTCCCAAGCGAGGCCGAACAGGCGCGCGCTTTACGCGCGACCTGGGAAAACGTCGAACAGCAGCGATCGGAAACAAGCGGAGCCCGGCCTTCGGGAGGCCAAGCAGGGGGAGATCGGTGATTTTCGTGCACCGCGCCGCAAGGCGGAGCGCACGAAAAGGAAGCGCCCCGACGACAGTGGATCGGGGCCAGGATACCTCCTCCTAGTGTATGCTATTTGCGGGTGCGACACGGGAGGCGGACGCAAGGGCAAGACCCGCAAGGGCGAGACCCGCGAGCGCAGCGAGTGCGGCGAGTGCGCGAGCGGCGAGCAAGGTCGCGTCTAAAGAATAGGCGCATGGTGTCCCGCGCGACGGCGGTTCCGCAACTTCAAGCGCCCGTCTGGCACGAGACGTTCCAACCCGGCGCGAAACGCGGGAAACGCGCACGCGGGCGGCGACCGCTTGGCTCTCGGACGAGGCGGATCGCATCGCCAGCCGAAGCCCCTTTGGCACGAGCTACAGGGCGAGCAGGAGGCTGAACCACGCGACGACCACCGCGAAGGCGGCATCCAGCGCGCGGCGCGGCACGCGGGCAAAAAGCGTCTCGAGGCGCGGAAAGACAACCCAGGTCAAGAACGTGGACACGATGCCGAACGCGAGCGCGGTCTGCAAGCAGACCTGCCCCTGGAAGTTGCAGGGCAGATCGCGGTAGTCCCACAGGGGCAGCGAGCCGTCGGCGAGCGGCTGGTTGAACAAAAGCCCGTTGGCAAGCTCGATGCCCACGCATACGAGCATGTTCACCCCAAAGCTCGCCGCCAAAGGCGCGATGCCGCCGGGAAGGCGCCGTTGCAGGCGGGCCTTGAGGGGGCGGAGCAGCAGCACGCAGGCCACCGCGCCGAAGCCGTACACGCAGAAGGGGTCGAGCCAGCCGGCCCACACCTGCGAGGCGGGATCGTAGGTGCCGGGGAGGAGGCCGAGGCGCACGAGCGTGCAGTAGCCTATCTCCAGCCAGTGTCCCACCACGCTGAACACGCAGAAGCACAGGGCGAGGTTGCGCCAGAACGCCCATGTGCCCGCACGGCCGAGGCGCGTCGCGCTCGCGCCTGGAAGGGCGAGGGGGCTTCGCGGGCGGGTGTCTCGAACGCTCGAAAGGGCGGCGGAGCGACCTTGGCTCGCGGCGATGCTCGAAGGGAGGGTGTCTTGCACGGGGATCACTCCCCCACCGAGAGGACGACCGCGGCCTCTCGGTTGAGGGCGGCCCACGTGGGCACGAGGGTGGCGGCCAGCACGAGCACGAAACCCGCGAGCGAGACGACGAGGCCCTCGCCGAACGCCAGGTTGCCGAGCAGCGGCACGCCGAACGCGTTGGCGACGACGGCGGTCGAGGCGACCGCGCACGCCATGCCCGCTAAAGTCGCCGTGACCGCATGGACGAGCGCCTCGCATCCGGCTGCGGCCATGAGCGTCGCGGGCCTGGCGCCGGCCGCGACGAGGAGGGCGACGTCGCGCGTGCGCGACCTCGACGACATCACCACGCTCACCGCCGCGCCGACAGCGCACAAGAGCACCGGGCCGCCCAGCATGATGAAGGACTCGGCCCAACCGATCGTGCTGATGTCGGCAACGCCTTGGCGTTCCAAATAGTCAACCGAGCAGGCCATGGCCGAGAACAGGCCCGCGACCAACCCGAAACCCACCATGAGAGGGGTCTCGATCGACGTGCTCGAGGAAAGGGCATGGCGCGCAATGCGCCTCGCGAGGTACCAGGCGCTCCCACGGCCCTGCGGGACCATCGACGTCCAAGCGCCCAGCAGCGCCGGGAAGACGAGAGGAGCGAGGGGGACCAACGTCGCCACCATGAGGATGGGCACGAACACCGACCAACTCATGGCGACGTCCGGCGATTCGGTCAGGGCCAAGGACGCCCAGCAGGTGCAGGCGAGCATCCCCGCGAACAGCAGGGCGCGCAGCCACGTCACCCTCGCGCGCTTTGGCTCCGGCTCGCGCAGCGCGGTCAAAGGCGGCGTCCTGCCCGCGCTGCGAGCGCCTTTCAGCCCCCCGCACAAAAACACCGCCGCCGTCACGACCCAGACCGCAGGCATACGCGCCATGTCGGCAACGGGCACCGCCTGGGCGAGCGCCTCGCGCGAGCCGAGCACCAAGGGAAACAGGGGCTCGAACGTGGCCGCCGCGAGCAGCGTGCCGCACGCGGCGCCCAGCACCGCGACCACCCCCAGCTGGACGAGCACCACTGCGCTCACCAGAGCCGGCCTTACGTTCGCCAGCTGCCAGAGCGCGTAGGATCGCCGCTGTGCGGAAACCGTCAGATTGGCGGCCGACACGAGCACCGCCACGGCCGCGATCAGCGAGAACAGGAGCACCGAGGACGCCGCGTTCTGCAAGAACTTCTGCAGCGCACCCGTGCTGAAACCCGCCGTTGCCTGCAGCGACACCACCCATCCGCCGATGCAGCCGCATGCCACGGCCACGGCGAGGGCCCCGATCCACGTGGCGGCATGGTCGCGCAAATCCGAGAACACCAAGCGCATCATGCCGCCTCCCCCAACGCCTCGAGGATCTGGGCCGCCGTCGAGCGCCCCAACTCCCGCGCGATCAGACCGTCGCGAAGCACCAGCACGCGGTCGGCCAGCGAAGCGGCCTCCAAGTCGTGGGTCACCATCACCACCGAGCGCTGCGAACCGTCGGCGATCCCGCGCAGCATGCCCAGCACCTCGCGGCCGTTCTTGGAGTCGAGCGCGCCGGTGGGCTCGTCGGCGAACACGATGTCCGGTCTGCTGGCGAGCACACGGGCCACGGCCACGCGCTGCTGCTCACCGCCCGACATATCGCCGGGACGGCTCTTCTCGCGCCCGCCCAATCCGACGCTTTCCAGCGCTTCGCCAACCTGCGCCTTCGTGAGCGGACGGCCCGCCAGGCGCGCGGGCAGCGCCACGTTCTCCCCGGCGGAGAGCGAGGGGATGAGGTTGTACGCCTGGAAGATGAAGCCCACGTGCTCGCGGCGCGTCTTGAACAGGGAGCTGCGGCGCGCGCGAACCAGCTGCCGCCCCATCAGCTGGATGGAGCCGGAGTCAGCCTCTTCCAACCCGGAGAGACAGTGCAAAAGCGTCGATTTGCCCGAACCGCTCGGCCCCACGATGCCCACCATCTCGCCCGCCTCGACGGCAAGGCTCACGCCGCGCAGGACGTCGACGGTGCGCCGCTTGCTCCCCCTCCCCGTGCCAAACGACTTCCTGACCTCGCATGCGACTATCGTGGAACCCATGGATCCTCCTAAAAAAGACAACGGGACGCCTTCGCATCGAACCGATGCGCTTTTTGCTTTTTGCTTGAATCGTTTGTTTGCCGATATTCGTCATCCTGCGGGACGCTAGAAGCGCCTTTTAACGATAGGCGGCATCATCAAAAGAAGCCCTGCCCTGCCGCCCGACCCATTGTCATCCTGAGCGGAAGCGGCGAAGCCGCTGTAGTCGAAGGATCCCGTGCGGCGTCAGCCGTGGCGTTTTTCCGCTATCGCCGCGCGGGATCCTTCGACTCCCTTCGGTCGCTCAGGATGACAGGGAGAAGGGGCCTTCGTTTCATCGGCGAGAGAACGCCCCGCTAGTCGTCGCTCCGCGCCGTGCGAAGCGCCTTGTACGCGGCGCAGGCGAGGCCGCCGACGGGCCATGCGAGAAAGAACCACCTGCTCGCGGGCGTGAACAGCATCACCAGACCCACCGCCGTCGCCGCGCACATGACGGCCGTGTACACGCTGCGGTCGCGCTTGGCACGACGGGCGCGCACCGCAAGCCCTTCGTCATCCAAGGCCTCGATCTGCGCCTCGTCCATGCGGCCGAGCGATTTCAAGTTGTACCGCTCCACGTCGCAGCGCGACGATAGCAGGCATCCACGGACGACCAGGGGGGCGCCGATCGCGAGCAGCGCGAAGTAGAGCGCGCTCGCAAGCCAGACGTCGCCCTGCAGCACGATAGCCGCAACGAGCGCGGCCATGAGAAGGCAGACGCCCGCGACGAGCCCCGTCACCATGGTCGTGCGGGCCTGGCTTTTCTGCTCGGGCGTGTAGAAATCCTCCACGAACGGATGGGCCTTGCGGAACGCGCGGCGCTCGAACAACGCGGGAACGACGATGGCCGCCCCCACCGCCACGCCCACGAACACCAAAGCGACCATGTAGGTGCGCAAAGCGGCCTCGTGCACCAGGAAGGGGTCCGACAACAGCAGCGCCAACGCGGCCCCCGCCAAAACCGCGAACATCCCGAGGGAGGCTTTCCCCGCGAAAGAGCGCATGGCCTCGTCGTAGCCGCACACGTCCTGCGGAGCCAACGCATCCGGCATGCGCGCGGCCCCGTCGGCCGCACGGTCGGTCATGTCTCCGCACACCAGCTCGTCGAGCGTGCAGTCGAACATATCGCACAGGCGCAGCAGCTTGTCCATCTCCGGATAGGCGCGCTCCGCCTCCCACTTGGAAACCGACTGGCGGCTCACTCCCAGCAGCATGGCCAGCTGCTCTTGCGTCATGTTGCGCGTTGAGCGCAGGTGCTGCAGGTTGTCGCGAAAGCTCATACGTTCGTCCTTCGGTCGTCGTGATCGGTTGCTCGAACGGTCGGTGCGCCGGTTCCGTTCGCCCAGCGTACCGCCGATGCCCCCATACTGCGGGCGCGCCGGCCTCCGCGCAACCAACTTGCGGTTTCTTTTTCGAGCGGCTCGCGGCAACCTCCGGTATCGAATCGCAGGTCAGAGCCACAGTATATCGCAGGAAGACGAATTGTTCCCGAAGGCCGGGAAGGTGGGGCGTCTTTGGATGCCCGATGGAAACATGCGGTCGTCCTCGGTCGCTCTCGGTCGTCAGCGACTATGTAGCGACAGCTGCCGTAGGGGCGCTCTCCAGAGCGCCCGTTCGCGCACAGCGCGAAAACGCAGGTTGGTAGTGCTTTCCGGCTATGCCGCTCAAAAAAGCCACCGCCCCTTAAGCGACGCCGGTCCCTCTTCCTCGCGCTCCGCCGTCAAGCCGGGGAACAACGCTCCCTTTCCGACCGCGCCGACGAGCGGGTTGTCAAAGTGGGCTGCGAACGCATGCCAAGGCGGGTTTGCGGCAGAAACAGGCGTCCGAAACGCACGGAAATCACCGCTGTGAAGCGATTCGGCGGCCCCGGGGCGCCCTCGAAGGGACCTCGTCCATCCCTGTCCTGCACGCCACGCCTGTTTCCCCAGCTCGCGAAACGGGCGCTTGCCGGCTGCCCGGGAAACGGGCTTCACAGCGGTGATTTCCGTGCGTTTCGGGAACGATCCGCCGCATCAAACCGCCGTCGACGGACGCGGCCCCTTGCAACAGCGGCTGATAGCGGTCTAGCGTCGCACGGCTTTGGGCGGACTCGCACCGATCCTAGTTAAGCGGCGGTTCTCGCATGAGCATTCGATTGCAAAGGGCTTTCCATGCGGCCTTCCCGGCTCTGCGCCCAAGCGAGCGCATGGGGCTGTATAAAAAGCGCCGTTTTCGCTCGTCGTGTAGGGCAAGGGCTCGGCCCTTGCCGCTCGACAAGGCACGTTTCCGCGGGTAGGCGGCAAGGGCAGAGCCCTTGCCCTACGGGGCGACTACGAGAAACGCGCATTTTGACGACTTTCGATACAGCCCCATCGGCCGCTTTTCCGGCTGCGACGAGACGGGCGATCCCGAGATCGCCCCTGCGGAACGTTGCAGGGGGCAGCCGCCCGGTCACCGGGTGCGCGCGACCGCCGCCCGCCCAAAGGTGACGCCTTGATGCAGATAGGGGCGGAGGGTGCCCGCGAGCGCAGCGGACGCATTATAATGGCACTGTCCTCGACCGAGAGAAGGTGCACCGTGCCCGGCTCGACTCCCACGCACTTCGCCTATCGCACCCCGCTCGGGCGCGTGACCATCGCCTCGGACGGACAGGCCGTCACCGCACTGGCCTTCGGGGAGCAGACGCTGCCGGGAGCGGCGCGCGCCACCGAGCTCACGAACCGCGCCGCGAACCAGCTGCAGGAGTACTTCGCCGGCAAGCGCCGCGCCTTCGACCTTCCGCTCGCCCCCGCCGGAACGGATTTCCAGAAGCGCGTGTGGAAGGCCGTCGCCGACGTGCCCTACGGCGAGACGCGCACGTACAGCGACGTGGCGGCGGCCATCGGCAGCCCCCGGTCGTGCCGGGCCGTCGGAGCCGCCAGCAACAAGAACCCCCTGCCCATCCTCATCCCCTGCCACCGCATCGTCGGGGCCAACGGGTCGCCTGCGGGAAGCGGCAACGACGCGAAGGCCAAGGCGTTTCTGCTGGACATGGAGCGCCGCGCCGCGGAAGGGCGAAGCTGAGCGAGCGCGCTTCAACGGAACCTTTAGTGCAGGCCGAACCGCGCGCCGCACGCGGGCGCGCATCGCTTATAATCGTCAGCGCGGCGCGGCGCGGCGCGCCATGACGGAATCGAGGAAAGGTCGGGCACTGTGGGTAACATGAGCGGGTACGCTTCGAACATCGTGACCGGGCTTTTGCTGTTCCCGCTGATCGCCGCCGTCATCACCCTACCCTACATGGTCTACCAATACCGCAAGGTCGGCTCCATCCCCTGGTTGCGCACGCTCATCGTCTACTCGTTTGTGTTCTACATGCTGGTGGCCTACTTCATGGTCATCCTGCCGTTGCCGGAAGATCGCACGGCCGTCGTGCCCTACGCGGCGCACCCGCAGCTCGTCCCGTTCAACTTCGTGAAGCTGTTCCTGGGCAACACGACGGCGTCGCTCGGCAACCCGTCCACCTGGCCGGGCCTTGTGCGCGACCCGAACGTCTACGAGGCCCTCTTCAACGTGCTCTTGCTGGTGCCGCTCGGCATGTACCTGCGCTACTACTTCAGGCGCACCTGGTGGCAGACGCTGATCATCGGGTTCTGCGTCACGCTGTTCTTCGAGACGTCGCAGCTCACGGGCCTCTGGGGCGTCTACGAGCATCCGTACCGCCTGTTCGACGTGGACGACCTCATGCTGAACACGCTGGGCGCCATGGTGGGCTTCTGGATGATGGGGCCGGCCCTGCGCGTGCTTCCCGACATGCGCCTGGTGAACGAAGAGGCCCGCGAGGACGGCGTGCGCGCGAGCGCGACCCGGCGCGGCCTGTCGTTCTTCATAGACCTGGCCGCGGCGCAGATCGCGGCCGGCGTTGTGGTCGACGTGGCGGAGGCCTTGGGCGCGCAGGCGGCCGTCGAAAGCGCGGGCGCGGGCTGGGGCTTGGCGGTGCAGGCGGTGGAGTTCGCCGCGCTCGCGGTGTTCTTCGCGGTGATCCCCGCGCTCTCGCACGGGCGGACGCTCGGGCAGAGGCTGCTGAAGCTGCGCATCGTGCGGCCGGACGCCTCGCCCGCGCGCTGGTACCAGATAGCCGCCCGCTACGGCCTGTTGTTCCTGCTGGCCTGGGCGCCGTTCGCGTTGCTGTTGGGCGTGGTCGACCTCGACCCCTCCCAGGCGGGCGAGACGAACGCGCTCGCGGCCATCGCCGCGCAGCACCAGGCGGGCATCATCTGGGCATGGCTCGCGTTCATGGCGACGTGGGCCGTCACGCTCGTCGTGCGGGGCGTGCGGTCGGCCGTGAAGAAGAAGCCGTTCGTCATGCTCAACGGCCTGATGTCGAACACCCGCGTGATGACGGAGGCGGGCGCCCGGCTGGTGCGCGAGCGGCGGGCGGTGCTCGACGTAGCAGAGGTGGCCGCGCTCGAGCGCAGGATCGCCGAGGACGGCACGCCGCTTGCGGAGCTCATGGAGCGCGCGGGCGGGGCCGTGGCCGACGAGGTGCGCGCCTGGGTGCCCGATCCGGCGCCCGTGGTGGTGCTCGCCGGATCGGGCAACAACGGAGGCGACGGGTGGGTCGTGGCGCGAAAGCTGGCCGAGGCGGGCTATCCCGTCACGCTCGTGGCGCCCGATCTGGCCGAGCGGCTGCATGCCGAGCCGGCGCGTTCCACGGCGATGGAGGCGTTCTCCGACGCATCGGTGCGGAACCTGCCCCTCTCCGTGCTCATCGCGCCCGACGCCGACGTGCTCGCCGACGCCGTGGACAAGGCGGAGGCCGTGGTGGACGCGCTTCTAGGCACCGGCTTTTCCGGCGACGAGGTGCGCGAGCCGTACGCGAGCTGGATCCGCGCCGCCAACCGCCGCCGCTTCGAAGGAGCCCGGGGCAAGGGCCGCGGGCGGCACCGCAAGCGCACGCACGAGCGCGGCGAGCACGAGCGCGGACGCCGCGCGCTGCCCCCGAAGGTCAAAAGCGCCCCCTTCGCCGTGTCCGTGGACGTGCCGAGCGGCCTTGCGGCCCAAGACGGCGTCGCGGCCCGGCCGACGTTCGCGGCGGACATGACCGTGACCATGCTGGCGTTCAAGCCCGGACTGACGGTTCCCGCGGCGGCACGCTGGACGGGCGCCGTGAAGCTGGCGAAGCTCGGCGTCGACGTTCCCGCGCTGCGCGGCGAGCTGCACGAGGGCGAGGCGTCCTAGAAGCGAACGACCCGGAACGGCCTCATGCCCTTTTTCGCGTCAGGATAATCCCAACGATCGCCCCCGCGAGGGCGATCGGCGCCGACCTCACGAACAGCCATTCGAACGCGTGGAAGGCCGCTCCCGCCACGGCGGTTTCAGGATCGTGGTAGTTCCAACCCAAGTAAGGGCTGTTCAACACAACCAAGATCGCGAACATCGCCACGACGAGCGCGCACGACGCGATCAGCAGCCAGCGAAGCGCCTTTCGCATCGCAAGCCTCCTTCGCGCAAGCTGCAAGCTCACCGTCTCCAGTTTCTCGGCAATCGCTTTTACGTCGTCGGCTTTCGTGGGCGCTGCGGTTTCTCCCAGCAGCGCGCTCGCGGGTGTTCCAAGCGCCTCCGATAGGGAGATCAGCAGGTCGGAATCGGGAACCGACAAACCCTGCTCCCATTTGGAGACCGTCTGCCGCACCACGTTCAGCTTGACGGCAAGCTCCTCTTGCGAAAGGCCTTTCGATTTTCTGATCGCTTTAATGTTCTCGCTGAGCATCAGGGCAAGCTCCCTCCTTCGGTCGTTGCCGCCATGGTGCAGGAAATTGCCCGTTGCCGCAAGCAACGCGTAGTAACATCCGGACGTTCAGTCGTGGCGAACCGGGAGCATTTAGTCTTGCAGCCGGTACACGTACAGGCCGGCAAGGGAGCCGTCCTCGTAGAAGCTTACATTGAACTGGGCTTTCTGCTTCTCGTAGTCCACGCGCTGGATGACGGTGGCGGCCGAGCGCCCGTCGGGCTCGCTCTGGCCGTACTTCGCGTCCGCGAAGCCCTCGAACGCGCCGAATTGGTCGAGCGCGGCGCCCAGGCTCTGCTCCAGCTTCTCGGCGCTCACGTTCTCTTCGTCCCAGCGAGCGGCCACCTCGCCGAAATCGCGCGCGTTCACCAGGTCGACGATCTCGCGCGCCTGCTCGGTGATGGCGGCCTCGTCGGCCCAGGCGGGCAAGCCCTCCTGGAAATTCTCGTCCGACGAGCTCGACCCGCAGCCCGCCAAGCCCAGCATCGCCAGCGCCGCCACCAGCACAACCGCCGCAAGCATCCTCTTCCTCATGAAACCGCTCCTTCTCTGACCGGAACCATTAGCTGATACGGAACCCGACGAGCTTGCCGTCCTCGGCGATGCCGACGGAGTAGACCAGGTCGTCGTTCTCGCAATGCGCCAACTGAACCACGATGGCCGCCACGCCGCTCGCTCCCCCGTCGTAGTGCGCGAAGGACACGTCGCCGTACGACTCGAACGCGCCGATATCCTGGGCCGCACGAGCAGCTTTCTCGAAATCGGAGGCAGCCGGCACGGGATCGCCGAACAACGCCGCCAAACCCTCGTAATCGCCCGCGACGAACAGGTCGATCGCATCGCGCGCCTGCGCGGTGACGGCGGCCTCGTCGGCCCAGGCGGGCAGGCCCTCGACGTCCTTCGGAGCCTCCCGATCCGCCGCACCCCCCGAGCTGCAACCTGCCAAGCAAAGCGCCAGCACCGCCGCGGCCAGCATGGCGACGAGCAAAAGCCTTTTCCTCATGAGCACCCTCTTCCTCCGAGCCCTGTCGGATTCGCCGACCGCGCCCCCGCCGTGCGCGTTCTCCATCCGATCTCTTCGCACAGGATATCAGAAACGCCTTCCGGCGACGCACGGGGGTGGGCGGCGCGCAAAAAGAGCCCCCCTTCGGATGGGGGGTCCGAAGGGGGGCCATGCAGTGCGCACTGAGGAGAAGGGGAAGGTGCGCATGCTCACGTGCCCGTCGAAAGGTTTGAGAGAGAGGGGGGGGTTCACACGAGAGACGAGACGACGGGTCACTCGAATAGGTTGGAGGGTGTCAGCCGTTCCTTCCCGACTCCAGCTCCTCTTGGGTGCCGGTGTCGTTGCGGATGGACGACCCCATGAGGTCGTCGGCCACGCGCTTGTCGATGCCGAGTTCGGTCATCATGCCCTCGACTTCGCCCACGCCTTCCGCCAGGTGCCCGGCCTCGGCCGGGTCGAGGTACTGGAGCAGCGCGAGCAGCTCGCCCATGTGCTCCTTCTCCTCGTCGGCGATGTCGAGGAACACCTTGCGCGCCACTTCGTCGTCGGTGGCCGCAGCATGCGCCTCGTAGAGCATCTGGGCCTCCAGCTCGCCGGTCAGCTCGACGCGCACGGCCTGCACGAGTTCCTGCTTCGTCATCGTGCGCGGAACGTTCGCGACGAACGGGTTCGCTAGCTCGGGCATGGCGCGCTCCTTCCTGTTGCGGTCCGCCGGCATCCGGGGCGGAGGGGGTCGTCGTTTCGGGACGAGATGTACCTTAAGCCACCCGGCGACGCGGCGCAATGCGATTCCCGTTTCGGTAAGGCCCCGGTCATCGCGTTGTCACCGGGGCGTTGGAGAGCAGGCCTTTCTTTCAGCGCGAGTCGGCAGCGCCACCCGCTTGCCGGCGAAAAGGCTCCGCCGGCAAGCGGTCGGGGCGAAGGTCGGGGAGCGCGGCGGCGGCGACCGAAGCCGGCGCCTGCGCTATACTGGTGCGGAGACGGGAAGCTGCGACGAGAGGGGTTGGACGGCAATGGAATGGGACGCGGAGCTCTACGACGGGCAGCACGGCTACGTGGGAGCGTACGGCGAGGAGCTGGTGCAGCTGGTGCGCGAAGAGGCCGCCGCGCGCGGCGAGGGGGCCGAGCCGCTGCGCATCCTCGACGTGGGCTGCGGCACGGGGGCGCATCTGGACGCGCTCGGCGAGATAGGCGCCGTCACGGGAGCCGACTCCTCGGCAGCCATGCTGGAGAAGGCCCGCCGCGCGCACCCGGACGCCCGGCTCGTCGAGGCCGACGCCTGCGCGCTGCCGTTCGAGGGCGCGTTCGACGTGGCGTTCTCGAACGCCGTGTTCCACTGGGTGCCCGACCAGGTCGCCCTGCTCAAGAGCGTGGCCGGAGCGCTCGCCGACGGCGGCCTGCTCGTGGCGGAGATGGGCGCGCACGGCAACATCGCCCGTATCGAGGAAGGCTACGCGCAGGCGCTGCGCAAGCACAGCGGCGACTACGCGGGACGCTTCTGCTTCCCGAAGGAGCCGGCGTACCGCCGCCTGTTGGGCATCGCCGGGTTCGAAGTCGAGCGGATGGAGGCCTTCGACCGCCCCACCCCGCTCGCGGGCGGGCGCGCCGGCTTGCGCCGCTTCGCGGAGCAGTTCTTCGCGAAGAGCCTGGCCCTGTACCGCGACGCCGAGCGCGCGGCCATCTTGGACGATTTCGAGCAGGCCTGCGAGCCCGACCTGTGGGACGCCGAGGCCGCCTGCTGGGTCGCCGACTACCGCCGCCTGCGCTTCACCGCCCGCAAGGTGCGCTCCGTCCGCGGCGCCGGCGGCATGGACCAGCTGAGCGTGCTGGGATCGTAGCGGGCCGCGACCGAGCAGGCGCGCAGAACGCTACAGCCCGTAGAACTCCGTGGTCAAGGGCCTGCTCGTGAGCGTCTTGGCCACGTCGCGCGGGTCGGCGCCCTCCCACACCACGCTGCGCACCACGTCGGTGATGGGCAGCTCCACGCCGTAGGCGTCGGCGAGCGTCTCGAGCGTCCTGCAGGCGAGCGCCCCCTCCACCACCATGTGCGTCCGCTCGACGAACTCGTCGAGCGTGCCGCCCTCGGCGATCATCTTGCCGAAGCGCCGGTTGCGCGAATGCTCGGAGGTGCAGGTGGCCACGAGGTCGCCCGTGCCGGCCAACCCCATGCAGGTGAGGGCCTGACCGCCGCAGCGCACCACGAGGCGGCTCATCTCGGCCAAGCCGCGCGTCATGAGCATGGCCGCCGTGTTGTCGCCGTACCCGATGCCGTAGGACACGCCCACCGCGATAGCGATGACGTTCTTGAAGGCCGCGCACAGCTCCACGCCGATCACGTCGTCGCTCGCGTAGGTGCGGAAGGCCGCGGTGGCGAAGAGCTCTTGGAAGAACGTCGCGGTGCCCTCGTCGGGGCTGGCCACCACGGTGCCCGTGGGGATGCCCCGGATCACCTCGGAGGCGAAGTTCGGCCCCGACAGCACGGCCAGGCGCGCGGCGTTGCCCATCTCGGCCTCGAACACCTCCACGGGCAGAAGGCCGCTTCCCTCCTCCACGCCCTTCGAGCAGACGATCACCGGGAAGTCCGCGTCCACCGCGTCGGCCAGCGTGGCGGCGACCTCGCGCATGACGGACGACGGGGTGACGATGACGGCGGCCTGGGCGCCTCGCAAAACGTCCTCGTACGACGAGGCGGCCGCGATGCCCTCGGACAGCGCGACGTCGCTCAGATAGCGCGGGTTGCGGTGCTCGGCGTTGATCGCGGCCGCCACCTCCGGCTTGCGCGCCCACAATCCCACGTCGTGCCCGTTGCCGGCGAGCACCTGCGCAAGCGCGGTGCCCCACGATCCCGCTCCGATGACCGCTACCTTCAAAACGCCACGTCCCTTCTCGTCGATCGCCCCGCAGGGCACGTGCGAAACCCTTGCTCCGCCACGTCGTGGCGGTACCCGAAAGAACCCGCCCTGCATCGCCGCATCGCGGGCGAGGCCTTCGCCCACCGCACGTCACCGCAACGCAAACGAAATTCCTCACCCGCCAACACCGTCGCAACGAAGGCAGCCTCCGTAGGGGCGATCTCCTGATCGCCCGCTCGCGCACAGCGCGAGAACGCGAGCCCCGGCTGCTTTTCCGGCTTCGCCGGAACGGGCGATCAGGAGATCGCCCCTACGAAACCCCCTGCCCGCACCATCCCGGCGGGCGGGGCGTCAACCAGCGTGCTCTTTCTTCTTCTTGTCGCCTATCCTGTTCTCGGTGCCGGCGCGCAGGCGCTTGATGTTCTCGCGGTGCGCCCACACCACAGTCAGGCCCGCGATCGTGCAGAACAGCCAGGCGAGCGGCGCGAACGTGACGATGAGGAAGTAGTAGGCCGCGAAGAACGGGCACGCCACCGCCGCGGCGATCGAGCCGATGGACACGCGCTTCGTGGCGACCACGAGCACGATGAATATGAGCAGCTCCAAGCAGGCGCCCACCCAGCCGAACGTCACGAACAGGCAGCCCACGGCCACGGCGATGCCCTTGCCGCCCTTGAACTTCAGCCACGGGCTGAAGATGTGCCCCCACACGCAGCCGAGGAACGCGGCGGCGAGCATGGTGTCGTAGTTGACGAGCGCGCCGGGCGCGAACCCGCCGCCCGGCAGGAAGTTCCACGCGAACACCCACGCGAGGAAACCCGACAGCAGGCCTTTGCCGAAGTCGAGCACGAACACGGCGTAGCCGCCCACCTTGCCCATCGTGCGGATGGCGTTCGTGGTGCCGATGTTACCCGAGCCGTGCTCGCGGATGTCGGTGTGGTAGAACACCTTCGAGATGATGAGGCCCCACGGCACGGAGCCCAGGAGGAACGCCGCCGCGAACAGCCCGGCGGCAACCAGCAGATCTTGCATCGCCTCTCCCTAGTCTTTCTTCTTGAACTTCAGCTTCACCGGCGTGCCCTCGAGATCGAACGCCTCGCGCAGACGGTTCTCCAAAAAGCGCTCGTAGTTGTCTGTCACCACGTCGGGGCGGTTCACGAAGAACGTGAAGTACGGCGGCTTCGTGCCCGTCTGCGTGACGTACTTCATGCGCAGCACGGCCTTGCCGTTGCTCACCGTGTGGCCCGACTCGCGGATACCCGAAAGCCACGTGTTCAGCTTGTTCGTGGGGATGGTCTGGCTGAAGTTCTCGTACGCCTTGTCGATGGCCTCCCAGATGCGGTCCACCTTCTTGCCGGTGAGCGCCGAGATGGCGATGACCGGCGCGTATCCCACGAACGTCATGCGGTCGGCGATGCGCTCGCGGATGTCGGCCTTGGCCTCGGGGCCCTCCACGAGGTCCCACTTGTTCAGCACGATGACCATGGCGCAGCCGCGCTCGGCGGCGTAGCCGGCCACGCGCTGGTCCTGGTCGGTGAGCCCGAGCGTGGAGTCGATGACGAGCAGCGCCACGTCGGCGCGGTCGATGGCGCGCATGGCGCGCACGAAGCCGTAGTACTCCACGTCCTGGTCGATCTGGCTCTTGCGGCGCAGGCCCGCCGTGTCCACGATGGTGTAGCGGGTGCCGTCGTGCTCCACGGTGGTGTCGATGGCGTCGCGCGTGGTGCCGGCCACGTCGGACACGATGGAGCGGTCGTTGTTCGTCATCTTGTTCGTGAGCGACGACTTGCCCGCGTTCGGGCGGCCGATGATGGCCACGTTGATGGAGGGCTCGTCGTCTTCCTCGGGCAGTTCGACCGTGCGCAGCTCGTTCACCACCGCATCGAGCAAATCGCCCGTGCCGTGGCCGTGCAGCGACGAGACGGGCCACGGATCGCCCAGGCCCAGCTGGTAGAACTCCCACAGCTCGTCGGTACGGTTCGGGGTGTCCATCTTGTTCACCACCAAGAACACCGGCTTGTTCGTCTTGCGCAGGATGCGGGCCACGGCCTCGTCGTCGGCGTTGATGCCCGTCTTGCCATCAACCAAGAAGACGACGACGTCGGCCTCGTTCGCGCCGGCGATGGCCTGCGCGCGGATGGAGCCTTGGAAGGCGTCGTCGTCGCCCATCTCGATGCCGCCGGTGTCGACGAGCTTGAACTCGACGCCGTTCCAGTCGGCTTCGTGGTACGAGCGGTCGCGCGTGACGCCGCGCATCTCGTGGACGATGGCCTCGTCGGCCTGTGCTATGCGGTTCACGAAGGTGGACTTGCCGACGTTCGGCCGTCCGACCACCGCGACGAGTGGCAGGGGCATGATGGCACCTCACTGGTTGGTTTGGTCAGGGGTCGGGCCGCTGCGCCCGACCAGGTCGATGATCTCCGGGAGATAATCAGACGCGTTACAGGATACCACGGACATGCGCGCCCCCGCCCGCTTTTCCATATCCTCCAAACTCATGTCATCGAGCGTTACCGCGTTGTCGTTGAACACGACGCACGGGATGAGGAAGAGGTCACCGCCGTCCGTCGCGATCCGATCAGGACGACGCAGCTCCCGCACCGCGTCGGCCATGTCGCAGCCGCACAGAAGGCCCGTCACGTCCACGTTGCCGCCGAAGAAGTCGTTCTCCACGAACAGCGGCACCAGCAGCCCGTTCAGCGGGCCGTTCTCGATGAGCGGGCCCAGGAAGTGGCGCGTGGCGCAGCCGGCCACGTAGTACGCTCGCCTGTCGGCCGCGCGCAGGGCCGCGGCGCACCGCTCGACGAGGCCCGCGCGCTCGGCCGCACGCCAGTCGTCCACGAACGAGCGGATGATGCCCACGCCGTCCTCGAACATGCCGAAGTCGCCGTAATGCTCCGCCGGCGGCAGGTTCTCCAGCAGCGCGGGCCCGTAGGCGTTGTGGTAGAACTCGTCGGCCGGGAAGGCCCACATGCTCCCGCGCTCGGCCAGCGCGCGGCGCTGGAACGGCACAACGAGGTCCATGACGGCGCGCGAGGCCTCGGGGTTGTTGAAGCTGCGGTCGAACGCGCTCTGGTGCTTCGTGAACCCCAGCGGCACGATGCACACGTCCAAGATGCCGGGGCGCGCGTAGGCCCAGGCCAGCGTGTCTTCCAGCACGTCGCCGTCGTTCTGGTCGGGCACGAGCACGATCTGCGCGTGGAACTCGATGCCGGCCGCCAGCAGCCGCTCCAGCACGTCGATGCCGTGCTGCGCATGGCGGCCGATCATGCGGCGGCGCACCTCCGGGTCGGCCGCGTGCAGCGACAGGCGCAAGGGCGAGATGCGCTGCTCGACGATGCGCCGCTCGTCTTCGGGCTTCAGGTTGGTGAACGTGACGAAGGTGCCCGCGAGAAAGCTCAGGCGGAAATCGTCGTCGCGCAAGGTGAGCGAGGAGCGCATGTCGTCGGGCAGCTGGCGCATGAAGCAGAACGTGCAGGCGTTGCGGCACTGCCTCACCCCGTCGAACACCACGCCCTCGAACTCGAAGCCCCAGTCCTCGCCCGGCTCGCGCTCGAGTTCCACGACGCCCTCGTCGCCGTCGAGGTCGACGTAGCCGAGCTCCATGACGTCGTCGGCCGCAAGCCAGCGCCAGTCGATGACGTCGCGCACCGGACGCCCGTCCACCGTCGTGACGTAGCAGCCGGGCTCGAACCCCGCATCGTCGGCCGGGCTCTCGGGCGCGACGGCGCGCACGAGAGCCCGCGGCGCCTCGCCGCGGGCGCATCCGCCCCGCTGCTTCGCCGCCGCCTCGCGGTCTATGTCTTCCGGTGGGTAGATGCCCACGCATTCCTCCCAAGCTCGCCGTGCGCGGCGTCGTGCGCCGCATAGCTCCGATCAGACGACTCAGTGTATCACGAGCGTGCCTATCGAGCGATTGACTCAAGGGGAACGCGGAAGGCCTTCATTCTCGATCACGGTCTCCCATATCACGAAAATCACCGCTGTGAAGCGATTTTCACTAGGGCCGCCCGAATCCTTTCTTTCAGCGCCAAGGAAACCCCTGGTGAACACAGCAAGCGCTTTCAGAAACCGAGGGCCGCGTTCCGACAGGGCGCTCAAACCCGCTCAAAGGGCTTCACAGCGGTGATTTTCGAGCATGCGAATCCGGATTCGCGGCAGGAAGCATGTCCTCGAGGCACAGCGCAGAATGCCGCACGGTGTTTTCCGAAAGCAAACCGCGAAGCCGCCCGAACCCTACCGCGCGCTCGGTTCTGGTTCGAACGTCACCACCAGCGTGCCGTCCTCGTAGCGGGCGCCGACCACGTCGCGGCCGCGCAGGTGCTCGGGCAGCGGGAGGCGGCGGGTCTGGTTCGCAAGCGACACGACGAGGTCGTCGCCGTCCTGGCGCAGGTCGAGGTCTCGCTTGTCGAAGAACGGCGCGACGAGCGAGAGCTCGCAGCCGTCGGCCGACGCGCGCAGCCCCAGCCCGCCTGCGGGCGAGAGCACGGCCTCCGGGTCGACGTCGACGTACAGCTCCGCCGCGGCCTCGCGCAGGGCGGGCTCGCCGTGCAGCTCGCCCTGGCGCAGCATGAGGCGCAGGACGGCCGTGTCCGCGAACGCGTCGCCTATCTCGGAAAGCGACGTGCGCTGCAGCTCGGTCCAACGGTCGAAGTACCCCGCCAGCGCGTCTTCCGGATACAGGCGGTTCACGATCACCGCGTCCACATGGTAGCCGTAGAGGCCGAGCCACGCGTAGGCCCGCTTCGCCTCCTTCACCACGATGCGCTCCGCCGTGGTGACGATGCGCAGGCTGACGCGCTCGGTGTCCGTGAGCAGGGCGCGCAGGCGCTCAAGGCGGTCGACCAAACCCGAAAGCTCGTCGAACAGGGCGTCTTGCGGCAGGGGTATCCTCATGACGCCCTCGATGACGGGGCGGCCCACCTTGAGGGCCTTGCGCTTGAACGGCAGCGCGCGCTCGATGAAGTCGCCGAAGCGCTCGGGATACTTGAGCAGCGAGAGCGTCTCGCCCGTGGGAGCGCAGTCCACCACGAGCACGTCGTAGGCGCCGCCCTCCTCGATGTCGAGCAGGGCCAGCAACGCGAACAGCTCCTCGAGGCCGGGAAACACCAGCAGCTCGTCGGCCTCGATGCCGCTTTCGGCGTGGCTCGTCATGAGCGTGCGCAGGTAGTCTTGCAGGCCGCCCCACGCGGCCCGGCCGGCCACCACCGGGTCGATCTCGAGCGCCCACAGGTTGTCGGCGACCTTCTGCGCCTCGCTGCCGATGTCCCGGTCGAAGGCGTCGCCCAAGCTGTGCGCGGCGTCGGTGCTCGCAACAAGCACGCGCCTGCCCTGCTCCGCCAAACGGAGCGCCGTGGCGGCGGCGACGCAGGTCTTGCCCACGCCGCCCTTGCCCGTGTAGAGAACAACCCTCATTGCCAGCTCCTTCTACTCGATGACGATGGGACGCATGCCCGACCGTTTCGCCGGCCGCGACGCGACGGGGGCCTTCCCGGCCCCTGCCTCGCCCGTTGCCGTCGGCGGTTCCTCGAGCACGTCGAGCGCGGCCGCCGAGCAGGCGCGCACGGCCCCTGCGACGACCTGCCGGGCGCCGACTGGCACGAGCAGCGCAAACGCTTGCGCCTCGAGGCGCTGCAACATCGTCTGGATGAATTCAGCGTTCATTCGGAAGCCTCCTTTTCGAAGTCGACGGCGAGCAGCCTGTCTTCGAGCCTCGCCCGACCCACCTCCAGACCGGCCAGCACGTTCGGCAAAGGGATGCAGCGGGCGAACCCCCCTATGCGCACCACGAGATCGGCTCCCGTGCGGAACAGCTCCAAGGCCCCCTTCTGCGCGAGCGGCAGGAACAATTCGAGCCTCCAGCCGTCCTCCGTTTTCGTGTAACGCTCATGCTCGACGCGCGGCGCGGCGTCGAACGCCTTCTCGTCCGGCAGCGCGTCCGCCAGACGTCGCACGCCCTCGACGCCGCAGACGTCGGTGCCGTACCAGGGAACGCGCGCCATCGGCACGTCGGCGAACACGTCCTCGAGCTCGCCCATGCAGCGATGCTGGACGTCGGCCCATTCGGCGAAGAAGCCGTGCGCCGCCTCGCTCGGCAGGACGCGGTTCACGACGACGCCGTCCACGCGGTAACCGAACAGGTTGAGGTAGAGGTAGTTGCGCTTCGTCTCCTCCACCACCATCTTCTCCGGCAGCGTGGCGATGCGCACCGTGGTGCGCTCGCCGTCCTTCAGCAGCTCCTGCAGGTCGATGAGGCGCGCATACAGGCGCTCGACGTCCGACATCGCGTGCTTGTCGGGCAGCTCCACCTTGAGCACCTTCTTCGACACCGGCGAGAGCACCCGCATGGCCGCCTTGCCCAGCGGCAGCCACTTTTCCACGTACCAGCCCAAAAGCTCGGGGAATTTGAGCAATGCGAGCGTCTCGCCCGTGGGCGCGCAGTCCACCACGACGGAGTCGTAGTCGCCGCTCTCGGCGAAGTCGAGCAGCTTGAGCAGCGAGAACAGGCCGTCGAAGCCCGGCATCGAAAGCGGCGCGTCGCCTTCGCCCGAAGCGTCGCTCCCCATCGCCATGCCGCCCATCATGGCCGTCGCGCTGCGCACCAGGCCTCCGTACTCCCTCTCCATGATGCGGTCGGCGTCGAGCTCCACGGCGTGCAGGTTGTCCGCCACCCGCACGACGTCGGGGCCGATGCGCCGGTCGAGCACGTCGCCGATGCTGTGCGCGGCGTCGGTGCTCGCGAGGATCGTGCGCTCGCCGCCTTCCGCCAACCTCCAGGCGCAGGCCGCCGCGACGCTCGTCTTGCCGACGCCTCCCTTGCCCGTGAACACCCGTATGCGCGTCATCTCCGCTCCTTTACTTCTTGTCTCGAATTGTTCTTCTTTCGAACTATTGGTGAGAAGAACGCGGCCCTGCGGCCGCGTTCCGGCAACGCCTTTTCTTTCGGCCCCCAAGGCCGCTGCGCTCATTCGACGGCGATGCGGCGCATGCCCGCCTTCCGCCGGCCCTCGTTCCGCTCGGGCGCCGCCGCGTTCGCGAGCAGCCGGGGCGCCTTGCCCACGATGCCCAGCAGCACGCGTCGCTCGTCGGCGTCGAGGTCCCCCACCAGGCCCTCCACCATGTCGCCGACGTTCTTCACGACATCGGCGAACTGGGTCCTCCCCTGCTCGGTGATGCGGACCTCCACCACGCGCTTGTCCTGCTCGCTGCGCCAGCGTTCCACAAGGCCTCGGCGCTCAAGCCGGTTCGCGATGCCCGTGGCCGTGTTGAGCGGCACGCCCACGTACTCGGCCAAGGCCGACATCGTGCTCTCGCCCGTGCGATACACGTGCACGAGGGCCAGCAGCTCGTTTTTAGAGCAGTCCATGAGAGCGCCCTGCCACCGCTCCGCCGCGAGCAGGTCCTTCGCGGCGTCGAGGAACTCCCAGAACATATCCTCGAAAACGAAAGCCGGAGCTTCGGGCTTCGCCATCAATTACTTCCTTTCTCGAACTATTTTAATTCTGCCACCGAAGTAAAGAGCTGTCAAGTAGCTGCAGCGTTATTTCGCTTGCAGGGGACAGGCGGCTGCCGTTCGCTCCCCGCCATCCCGAACGAACAGGGCAACTCGAAGCCCCCGGCTTCCGCACAACGTTCTCTCGATTATCCTCGATTCCCATCTAGAGCCTGCACTCGGGATTTAGAGGCCCGCTCCACACCCAAACGCCTACGGTTTCGAAAGTCGAATGTGACGGCTAGAGAGGGTATTCGCGTTCCGGGCGGCGATACGCCTGCGCATGGGCGTCTGCGGTTTCGGGCAGAAAGCCTTCGTTCACGAACGTCTGAGGCAGATCTCTAAGAGCGGATTCGAGCGCGATCTCCTCGGGCGTCATGGAATCCGCCCGATCTGCGGCGATGCACTCTTGAGCCAGTGCCGGAAGCGGCACTTCGCACACCAATGATGCCGCCGCCGTTGCTGCGATGACTTTGCCGACGCTGCCTTTCATAGATCCTCCGATCCACGAGGGGGCGCTTGACGACATGCATGTCGTGCGAAGCGCGTCTTCGGCCGACTCCCTTCACGGAGTCGATGACCAAACCAATACCACCGAGCTCGGTGGCGTGATGGGCAACGGAACCAAAGGCTCGGAACCGGAAGCAAAGAGGCGGATCCTGTCGAGTGCCGAGCCATGAGGGACGGGACCCGGGTTCGTGATCGGCCAAAGCGCCCATCGCCTCGAGGGTGATCATATCAAACGGGAGCGCCCGCAACAAGCGTCCGCAAGCTCCCATCCCGTCGCCTGTCCGGAAAATAGCAGGTCGCCTGCCCAGCAATAGCGAAATGGCGAAACGGGCGCGTCGTTCCATCGGCTCGCTGCACAACGCCGAGCTCCGCACCCCGCCCCGTCTCGGACCGCGCCCCTCCGGCAGCGCCGATAAAACGTTGAGTCGCGGTCGTTTTTTCGAAGATATTCGTCGCCGCTCGGCTCTGCTACAGCGCGGACCGCTCGCAGAATTCTCTAAAAATCAGTCGCTCTTGCTACAAAAAGGCGTTTGTGAACGATTTTTTCGACTGGTTTTTATATAAGTATAAATATCATTATATAAAAGTCCAGATGAGAAGATCATGCCTTCTATTGTTCTCCTATAAGATCATGCACAAACGTCTTTTTGAAGCAGAAACACTAGCTTCTGCTTCAAATCCGCATTGACGTGCACCCGGCCTGGTTGTCATCTTGAACATGCAACAGTCCAGTGGACTGTTGCACTCCCGAGCACGCGGAGCGGGCGCAGGGAGGCATCGCGAAGCGATGAGCGGCGCGAGCCGATCGCGCGCGCCCGGGACGGGGATCGGCAAGATGTCCGGAAAACGACGAGGCTCGCCCGACACGAGGAACTGCCCTACAGCCCCTCAAGCAAGGACGTTACGGCGTCGATCTGCTCTTCGGGGGTGGATGCTCCGGCGGTGACGCCCACCGTATCGCAACCTTCGAACCAGGCGGGGTCGATCTCGCCGGGCGTCTCCACGTGATGCGTGCGCGGGCAGGCGGCGGCGCAGATGTCCGCGAGGCGCGTCGTGTTCGACGAGTTGCGCCCTCCGATGACCACGATGGCGTCCACCTCGTCGGCAAGCGCGGCGGCCGCCTCCTGGCGCTGGCGCGTGGCGAAGCAGACGGTGTTCTTCACCAGCGGTTCCACGCCGCGCTCCTCGAGCGCGGCCACGACGGCGTCCAAAGCCTCGGACGTCTGCGTCGTTTGCACGACGACGCCCACGGGGCCTTCGAGCGCATCCGGCAGGTCGTCCGGTCCGGCCGCTACGCTCACCGGGGCTCCGGCCTCGCGCGCGTACGCCACCAGCCCCTCCACCTCGGGGTGGCCTGCCTCCCCCACCACGACCACGTGGCGGCCCTGCTCGGCGAGCTGCGCCGCCGCCTTCTGCGCCCGGGCCACGTGCGGGCACGTGGCGTCCACGAGCGGCAGGTTGCGGGCCTGCGCCACGCGCTTGACCTCGGGCGTCACGCCGTGGCTGCGGATGATCACCGTGTCGCCGTCCCGCACGTCGTCGGCGCCGTCGACGGCACGCACGCCGCGCTCCTCCAGCTGGCGCACGACCTGCGGGTTGTGGATGAGCGGTCCCAGCGTGTAGGCGGACCCGCCGTCCTCGACGGCCTTGAGCGCCAGGTCGAGCGCCCGTTGCACCCCGTAGCAGGCGCCGGCGTACGCGGCGCGGACCACCTTCACGAGGCGTCCTTCGCGTCGATGCTGGCCACGACCTCCTCGGTCGTGTGCTCGGGCACGGGATGCTTTGCGAACGCGTCCGTGAAGTCGCGGCCCCCCGGGAACAGCGCGCGCATGTCCACCTGGTCGCGCGGCACGCGCTGGGACAGCGCGAAGCACTCGCGCATGGCGTACCACGTGCAGCCGTCCAGACGGTCCTCCTTCGGCAGGAAGTCGAAGTCGGCGAGCAGGATGGGGTTGCCGTACTCGATGGTGATCTTCGGGAAATGGAAGCGCTGGCCCTTCTGCTTCACCAGCTCGGCGTTGCGAACGGTCATGGGCAGGATGGGCGCCTTCCCCATCTTCGCCACGAACGCGGCGCCGGAGTGGATCTCGGGGGTCTTCGTGCCCTTGCCGCGGCGCGTGCCCTCGGGCAGGATGCCCACGATCTCGTCGTTCTTCAGCATGCGCGTCGCGCGCTTGATGGACGTGCGGTCGGCCGCGTCGCGCTTGACGGGGAACGCGCCCACGCGCGAGAGTATCTGGCCCACCAGGCCGTGCGCGTTGTCGAACAGGCTCTCGCGCCCCATGAAGCGCAGCCACTGCTGGGGGCGCGTGACCAGATACATGAACGCCACGTCGAGAAACGACGTGTGGTTCGCCACCACCACCACGCCGCTCTTGCGGTAGAACCCGCGGATGCTCTGGCGGTTGTCAACGCGGTAGCGGAAGCAGATCTTGAACACGAACACGAGAAAGCCCCAGATGAGGTTGCCGGCCCAGTGCGGCACCTGCTTCTCCTCGGACACCCCGCCGAGCGGCATGTCCCACATCTTCTCGTAGGGAAGGAACAGGCTCATCGGGACTCGACACCTCCGGCTGGCGCCGCAGGGGATCCTTCGACTCCGGCCTGCGGCCTCCGCTCAGGATGACAAGAGGGGACCTCCGCTCGCTCAGGATGACAAGCGGGGGCTTCCGCTTGCTCGGAAGGGCAAGAAGGTTCCTGCGCGCCGCGTTCGCGCGCCATCGCGCAGATGTCGTCGATGACCTCCTCGATGTAGCGGCCCGTGGAATCGAGATGCACGGCGTCGTCGGCGGGCTTGAGGGGCGACGTGGCGCGCGAGGAGTCGTAGTCGTCGCGGCGGCGGATGTCGGCGAGCACCTCGTCGTAGTCGATGGAGCCCACGCTGCGGTCCACGTTCTGCCGCACGCGGCGATGCGCGCGCTCCTCGGCCGACGCGGTGAGGAACACCTTCACCGCGGCCTCGGGGAACACCACCGTGCCGATGTCGCGCCCCTCGACCACGTAGTCGCCCGCGCGCCCGATGCGCTGCTGCTGGGCGACGAGCGCCTCGCGTACGGAGGGCGCGGCCGACACCGGGCTCACCGCACGGTCGATCTCCGCCGTGCGGATAGCGTCCGTGACGTCCTCGCCGCCTATGGACACGCGCTTGGGAGCGGGGTCGCCCGGCTCGTGTCCGAACGCGATGTCGTGGGTGCGGGCCAGCCGCCCGAGGGCCGCGTCGTCGTCGAGCGCCACGCCGTCTTGCAGCGCGCGCCACGCCACGGCGCGGTACATGGCCCCGGTGTCGAGGCAGGAGAAGCCGAGCTTCTTCGCCACGGCCTTGGCGACCGTGGACTTGCCGGCCCCGGAGGGGCCGTCTATGGCGATGATCATCGAGCCAACCTTTCGATGTCGTTCAGGAAACGGGGATAGCTGATCTTGACGGAGTCGAAGTTCTCCACGGTGACGGGAACGGAGCCGGTGAGCCCCGCGAGCGCCCACGTCATGGCCAGGCGGTGGTCGCCCTTCGAGTCGAACGCCACGCCCTGGGGCGCGCGCAGGCCGGGCTGCCCCTCCACGTAGAGGTCGTTGCCGTCGATGTAGGCTTCCACCCCCATGAGCCCGAGACCCTCGACGACGGCCGCCAGACGGTCGGTTTCCTTGACGCGCAGCTCTCCCACCTCGCGAAACACCGTCACGCCGCGGGCGTGCGCCGCCACGAGCGCGAGCACCGGCACCTCGTCGACGATGGTGGCTATCTTGTCGGCCGGAACCTCGCAGCCGTGAAGGTTCGAGGTGTGGCACGCCGAGATGATCCCGTAGGGCTCCTTGCCCGCCGCGCCCGCGTGGCGCACCGACACGTCGGCGCCCATGCGCTCGAGCGTGCGGGTGAATCCGATGCGGGCCGTGTTCAGGCTCACGTTCTCCACCTGGATGGAGCTGCCCGCCTTGAGCACCGCGGCGCACACGAGGAACGCCGCCGAGGACGGGTCGCCCGGCACGCGCACCTCGGCCGCCTGGAGCGTGCGGGGGCCGGTGACGCTGGCCGTGCGGTCGGCGGACAAGGTGGGCACGCCGAATTCGGGCAGCATGAGCTCGGTGTGGTTGCGCGACGGCGAGGGCTCGTTTAAGGTCGTCGTGCCGCGCGCGTAGACGCCGGCCAGTAGAACAGCCGTTTTGAGCTGGGCCGACGCCATAGGGGCATCGTAGGTGATGGCGCGCAGGTCGCGCGTGCCCACCTCGGTGACGGGCAGCGTCTCGCGGCCGCCCGGCTCGAAGCGCGCACCCATCTTCATGAGCGGCGCGGTGATGCGCCGCATGGGGCGGCGCTGCAGCGACTCGTCGCCCGTGATCTCCACGGGAATGTCCCACGGCGCGAGCACGCCCATGAGCAGGCGCGCCGTGGTGCCCGAGTTGCCGCAGTCGATCGGGCCGTCGGGCTGCTTCGGGCCGGCCGCCCCCCAGCCCGTGATGCCGCCGGCCAGGCTGCCGTCGGGCCGCTTCTCCAACGACACGTGCGCGCCCAGCTTGCTCACGGCCGCGATGGACGAGCGCACGTCCTCGGAATCGAGCACGCCCGACACGCGCGAGGTGCCCTCGGCCATGGCCGAGAACAGCACGGCCCGATGCGAGATGGACTTGTCGCCCGGCACGGTGGCGGCGCCGTGCAACGGCGCGGGCAGCGGTTCGATCACCGCATGGCCGGATGCGGCGGACGGGGCGGATGCGGGGGCTGGTTCATGCGACATGGGTGTGCTCCTTGGCCGAAAGCGGACTGAACGATACCGAGAAACCGGCGTTGATGAGCTGGGCGGAAAGCTGGCCGACGTCGCCCTCGTCGGTGAGCACGAGGCTCAAGACCGCGCTGTCGGCCGTGATGTGGTCGATCTCGATGGACTGGATGTTGCAGCCCACGGAGCTGGCGATGGTGGTGACCTCGGCCACGACGCCGGTGCGGTCCTCCATGGGGATGCGCACCTCCAAGAGCTTCTCGGTGGAGGGCACCCATGCCGCCGGCAGCGCGCGGCGGGCCTCGGCGGCCTCGGCCAGAAGCGCGGTCATGCGCGCGCGGTCGCCGGCGGCGAGGGCGTCGGCGAACGAGCCGATGATGCCCTGCATCTCCGCGAGCCCGGCGGACAGCGCCTCGGCGTTGTCGAACGAGATGCCGCACCACAGCTCCGGGGAGCCGGCGGCGATGCGGGTGGAGTCCTTGAAGCCGCCGGCGGCCAGGCGCATGAGCGCCTGCTGGTCGTCGGCGTGGCGGCACGCCATCTGCACGAGCGACGAGGCCACGATGTGCGGCACGTGGCTCACCACGGCCACCGCCTCGTCGTGGTCCTCGCGCGGCAGCGCGATGACGCGCGCGCCCAGCGACGTGACCAGCTCGTGCAGGCGCGGGAAGTGCTCGGCCGGGGTCGACGCGTCGGGGCAGAGGATCCAATGCGCGCCCTGGAACAGGTCGGCGCGCGCGCCGTCGATGCCGTTTTTCTCGGAGCCGGCCATGGGGTGGCCGGGCACGTAGTTCTCGGGGTGCGGCAGCACGGCCGCGGCGACGGCCGCGATGCGCGTTTTCGTGGAGGCGGTGTCCGTGACGATGCCGCCGAAGTCCCAGGCGGCCAGGAGTTCGAAGTACCCCTCCACCACGTCCACGGGCGCGGCCAGCACCACCAGGTCGCAGCCCTCGCGCACGAAGCGCTCGAAGCCGGGGTCGTCCGGCGTCCACGCGGCGTCGACCCAACCGCGCTCCCGCGCGATGTCGCGCGTGCGCGCGTCGACGTCCACGCCCGCGATCTCCACATCCGGCTGCGCGGCGCGCGCGGCCGCGGCGAACGACGCGCCCACCAGCCCCAAGCCCACGACGGCGATGCGCGCGAACGCAGGCTGGCCGGAATGTTCGGTATGCGATTCAGTCATGGGACGATGCTTCCCTTTCGTCGTGTCGTGCGCCGGGGACGCGACCCGCGCCGCCTCCCGGCCGCTTCATTCTAGCATTAATGGCAGACCGTTCGGAAGTGGCCCTTTACCTGTTCACGGCGCGTTCGAGCGCGCGCACCTCGGCCGGTTCCAGCTCGCGCCACGCGCCGCGCGGCAGGCCGTCCAGCCCCACGGGGCCGAACGTGTCGCGGTGCAGCGCCAGCACCGGATGCCCGATGGCGGCCAGCATGCGCCTGACCTGCCTCTTCCTGCCTTCGTGCAGGCCCACGCGCACGACCGAGCGGTGCGCGGCGCGCGCGGAGCACGCGCGCGCGTACTGGTGCGAGGCCCCCTCCGGCGCCTCCGGCGGCACGTCGAGCGCCGCCAGCGCCGCGCGTGCGGCGTCGCCCTCCAGAAGCTCCACCCGAGCCGGCAGCGTGGGGCCGTCGTCGAGTTCGATGCCTTCGCGCAGGTGAGCGAGCTGCCCGGTGGAGGGACGCCCCTCCACGAGCGCCGTGTACGCCTTCTCCACATGGCCGCGGGGGCGCAAAAGCGCGTGCCCCAGCTCGCCGTCCGTGGAGAACAGCAAGAGCCCCGTGGTGTCGCGGTCGAGCCGCCCGATGGGGAACAGCCCCGGATGGTCGGCGGCGGGGACGAGCTCGGCCACCGTGGGTCGGCCCTGCGGGTCGGACATGGTGGTGACGTAGCCGGCCGGCTTGTGCAGCATGAGCGTGACGGGGCCGTCGGCCAGGCGCACGACCTTGCCGTCCACGGCCACCTCGTCCACGAGCGGGTCGACCTTGCTGCCCAGCTCCGTGACCACGATCCCGTTCACGGTGACGCGCCCGGCCGTCATGAGGTTCTCCGACCCCCGGCGGCTGGCCGCCCCGGCCCGCGCCAAGAACTTCTGCAGGCGCATGGGCACGATGCGCTCAGGCTGCGGCGCTGTTCGGGATGGCTCCATTCCCTCCCCCTCCTCTCGGGCATCGACGCTTCCCGCAGAAACGACAACCGCGCGGCGGCGGAGAGAGGCGAGGGCGGTGCCCACCAAGCGAGTTCCGCAGCGCAGCGAGGACTGTTTGAGCGACTGGGTGCCGCCCTCGCCTCTCTCCGCCGCTACTCATCGTCCGTCTCGAACGTCAGGCTGTCGAAGTCGATCTTCTCCACCAGGCCGAGGCCCGACGCCATGGCCTCGGCGAGCAGGCTCTGCGCTGACGTGGACGCGGCGTCCTCGGCCGCCTCGTCCACGCGGGCGAACAGCGGCCGCTCGCCTCCGTCGGCCTGCGCGCCGCCCAACTGCTCTCCCAGCGTCACCGCCGCCTCGCCCTCGCCGTCGAAGTCGAACTCCACGCCGTCGAACCCATCGCCCTCGCCGGCGCCCGCGCCGTCCATGCGCGCCTCGTCCGCCACGTGCACGGGCTCCCGCGTGGCGCTCAGGCGCTCGCGGATGAACGCGCGCGTGTCGTCGTCGGGGGCGAACTGGTCCAAGTCGGGCAGGTCGGCCACCGACCGCAGGCCGAACTTCTCCAGGAAGGCGCGCGTCGTGGCGTAGAGCACCGGGTTGCCCGGCGCGTCGGCCGTGCCCGCTTCGCGCACCAGGCCCTTCTCCACGAGCGAGTTGATGGAGCTGTCCGAGTTCACGCCGCGCACGCTGGCCACGCCGGCGCGCGTGACGGGCTGCGAGTACGCCACGATGGCGAGCGTCTCCATGGCCGCCTGCGAGAGCTTGCGCGTGTCCCACGACAGCACGTACTTCTCCACGAGCTCGTGGTACACCGGATGCGTGTAGAGCCGCCACCCGCCGGCCACCTCGCGCAGCTGCACGCCGCGCTCCTCGTCCTCGAACCGCGCGCGCAAGTCCACGAGCGCCCGCTCCACGTCGGCAGGCTCCACCTCCAACATGTCGGCGAGCGCGATGGTGCCCACCGGCTCGTCGGTCACGAACAGGAGCGCCTCGAGGGCGCCCGGCAACTGGCTTTCCTGCAAACCTTGGAACATGGAACCTTCCTATTCCTCTCCCACCGACGTCAGGGCGTCGTCGCCCGTGAGCACGAGCTCGCCCGACCCCTCGATGTAGCGGATGTCGATGTCGCCGAACTGCTCCTGCTGCTCGATCTTCACCATGGCGCGCTTGTACAGCTCCAGCACCGCCAGAAACGTCACCACCACCACCGGCAGCGGCGTGCGCTCGTCCACGAGCTCCGAGAACCGCAGCCGCTTCTTGTTCTGGATGCGCTGGTGGATGGCCCGCACGTGCACTTCCACGGGGATGGGCTTCGCGGCGATGTGCTCCGATTCCAGCAGGAACACCTCGCGGCGCGCGTAGGCGTTCGCGGCCAAGAGCGCCAGGCCGTCGAGCGTCACGTCCTTCAGGTAGTCGGGCATGAGGTTCAAAAAGCACGCGTCCGGCCCGAACGGGCGCGCGTGCATGCGACCCTCGGACACGAAACGCGCGAGCAGCGTGGAGGCCGCGTTCTTGAACTGCTTGTACGTGAGCAGGCGCTCCACCAGCATGTCGCGCGCCTCGCTGGGGGCGAGCTCGGCTATGTCGTCGTCCACGGCGTCGCGCTCGCGCGGGATGAGGCTTTCCGCCTTGATCTCCAGAAGCGTCGATGCCACGAGCAAAAAGTCGCTCGCCACGTCCAGGTCGAGGTTGTCCATGCGGCTCACCTCGGCCAGGTACTGGTCGGCGATCTGGGTGATGGAGATGGCGCCGATGTCCACCTTCTGGCGGCTGACCAGGTAGAGCAGCAGGTCAAACGGCCCTTCGAAGCTGTCTATGCGAACCTTGTACGACACGCCCGCGCCCCGCTATCCGCCGAACGCGAACAGCACGTCGAACACCGTGCCGGCCGTGACGTCCAAGTAGATGCCGATGGGGTTGAAGTGCAGCACGTAGGGCACCAGGATGACGGCGATCATGAAGATGGGGAACGCGTAGCGCTGCACCTTGTAGTAGGCGGGCAGGTACTTCTTCGGCAGAAAGAACGCGAAGATGGACGAGCCGTCCAGCGGCGGGATGGGCAGCAGGTTGAAGAACATGAGGTACAGGTTGATGAGCGAGAACATGGGTAGGAACATGGCGTAGAAATAGTAGAAGAAGTCGTTTTGCGCCAGCACGTTCACCGGCAGCACAAGCGAGACCACGGTGAACACGACCGCGCCCGCTATGGCCAGCACCAGGTTGGCCGCCGGACCGGCGAGCCCCACGATGAGGTCGCCCTTGCGCGGGTCCTTGAAGTAGGCCGGGTTGTACGGCACCGGCTTGGCGTAGCCGAACACCGGCATGTTCATGGCCATGAGCAGAAGCGGCATGATGACGGTGCCGAACGGGTCGATGTGCTTGAGCGGGTTGAACGACAACCGCCCCGCGCGCTTGGCCGTGGGGTCGCCCAGCTTGTAGGCGGCGAAACCATGGCACGCCTCGTGGCACACGATGGCAGGAATGAAGCTGAGTATGGAACAGACAAGGTAGGGTATCGAAATCATAATGCCAATCAGTCTAGCGCAACGGGCCGCACGCGCCGTCCCAGCCGGGGAAACTTCACAAACTCCCGCAGGGGGGGGCATCAAAGGCACCGCCTCGTCGGAACCGTAGGGAGCTGCATCGAAAGCGCCGCCCTCGCCGCTGAAGACCGTTCTTCTGCCGCTCGCATCGGGGGCTTTTCCGCAGCGGGTGCTCAGAGCGCCTTCCGCCGCCGACGACGATCGGCGGGATCGGCCCCATGATACGCTTCGCGTGCGGTTCCAAAACCGCGAAGAGCCCGGAGGCCCGTTTCCCGATCCTCCGTCCCAGCAGGCCAGCAACGCAAGAAGAAAAGGAGTCGTCGCCATGTCAGACGCACGAACCAACCCCATCCTCGCAGGCCAGACCGCCGTCATCACCGGAGGCGCATCCGGCATCGGCAAGAGCATCGTGCAACGCTTCCTGGAGGCGGGCGCGAACTGCCTGGCCGCCGACCTCAACGAGGAGGCCTTGGACGCGCTCAAGCAGGAGTTCGCCGAGTACGGCGACAAGCTGGACACCGTCAAGGTGGACGTGTCGAGGCGCGAGGATGTGGAGGCTATGGTCGACCATGCCGTGGACACGTACGGGCAGATGGACATCATCGTGAACAACGCCGGCATCATGGACAACCTGCTGCCCATCGCCGAGATGGACGACGACGTGTGGGAGCGTCTGATGAAGGTGAACCTGAACAGCGTCATGTACGGCACGCGCAAGGCCGTGCGCTACTTCCTGGAACACGAGATCGCCGGCGTCATCATCAACACGGCCTCGCTGTCGGGCCTGTGCGCCGGGCGCGGCGGCTGCGCCTACACCGCCTCGAAGTTCGCCGTCGTGGGCCTGACGAAGAACGTGGCGTTCATGTACGCCGACACCGGCATCCGCTGCAACGCCATCTGCCCCGGCAACACGCAGACGAACATCGGCGTGGGCATGCGCCAGCCGAGCGAACGCGGCATGGCGAAGGCCACCACCGGCTACGCCGGCGCCACCCGTTCCGGCACCCCCGAGGAGATATCGGCCGCCGCTCTGTTCCTGGCCTCCGACCAGGCCGGCTTCATCAACGGCGAAACGCTCACCATCGACGGCGGCTGGAGCGCGTACTAGGACGCAGACCCGGCGCCCTCGCCTCGATCCCAACGAAACGGCCGCCTCTCCCCAACAGGCGGCCGTTTCGCGTTCAAGCCCCTGTGCGACGTTGCGCTACCCCAGCCCCGGCCAGCCCTGTTGGCGCAGGGCCTCGTAGGCGGCCACGGCTACGGCGTTGGAGAGGTTCAGGCTGCGCAGGCCCTCGCGCATGGGGATGCGCACGCAGCGCTCGGCGAAGCGGCCGATGACGGCGGCGTCGAGCCCGCGGCTCTCGCGGCCGAACACGAGGAAGGAGCCCGTACCGTAGCGCACGTCGGCGAAGGAGCGCTCGGCACGCCCCGTGAACAGGTGCAGCTCGTCGGCTCCGTGCGCCTCGAAGAACGCATCGGCGCACGGCCAGCGCACGAGGTCCACCTCGTCCCAATAATCGCAGCCCGCACGGGCGAGCTGCTTCTGCGTCAGGCGGAACCCCAAGGGCTCCACCACGTGCAGCCGCGCTCCCGTGCAGGCGCACGTCCGCGCGATGTTGCCGGTGTTCTGCGGGATCTCCGGCTCCACCAGCACGACGTTCAACCTCATGTCGTTCTGAGCGCAGGCGCATGGCGCCGGAGTCGAAGGATCCCGCTCGGCATCGGCAGCAAGGTTTACGGTTGGCACCGCACGGGATCCTTCGACTCCGCGCTTCGCGCTCCGCTCAGGATGACAAGAGGAGGGCACGACCTTCGCGCTCCGCTCAAGATGACGGCCGTTGCCGCTCACGCCTGTTCCGCCTGCTTCGCCATCTCTTCCTCCAGCTCCTCGGTGAGCAGGAACCACTCCTCCTCGGCGGCGGCCAGGCGCGCCTTCAGCTTGCCGTGCTCGGCCACGGCGTCGGAGCTCGCGTCCTCGTTGATGTAGAAGTCCGGGTCGGCCATGAGCTCCAAAAGCTCTGCCAGGCGCTCGTTGTCGCGCTCCATCTGCTTGTCCAGTTCGGCGATGCGCTTGCGGTGGTTCTTGAGCGCGGCGTAGGCGCGGTTGCGCGCCTCGGCCTCGCGGCGCTTCTGCTCCTTCGTCTTCGGAGAGCTCTCGCGCGGGGCCGTGATCTGCGCGGACGCGGTCGACTTGGCGGAGCCGCCCTCGCCGCGCGCGCGTCGGTTCACGTTCACCACGGTCTTGGATCCGGCCTGCGCCTTCGCACCCTTGCCGGAGGCCGCCTTGCCGGCGGCGCCCTCCCCCATGACCTCGTCCACGAGCGAGCGCTCCTCGGGCGCGGGGCCGTCGAGCTGGCCGCTCTTGAACAGGTAGTAGTCGTAGTCGCCGTCGTAGTTCGTCACGCGGCCCGGCTCCACCTCAACGATACGGTTCGCCACGCCGCGGATGAGGTGCCGGTCGTGCGTGATGAAGAGGATCGTGCCCTCGAACGTCTTGAGCGCCTGCTCGAGGATGTCGGCGCTCGCGATGTCCAGGTGGTTCGTGGGCTCGTCCAGGCACAGCAGCGGGCGCGGCGCCACGAGCATCTTCGCCAGCGCGAGGCGGCTCTTCTCGCCGCCGGAAAGCACGCTCACGCGCTTGTCCACCGCGTCGCCCGTGAACAGGAACGCGCCCAAGAGCGTGCGCACCTGGCTGATGGTCCAGCCAGGCGCCACGCGGTCGAGCTCCTCGAACACGGTGTTGCCGGGATGCAGTTCCTCCAGCTGGTGCTGGGCGTAGTAGGTCTTCGTCACGTGCACGCCGTAATCGATGCTGCCCGCGTCGGGGGCCATCGCCCCGGCGATCATCTTCAGCAACGTCGACTTGCCCGCGCCATTCGGGCCCACGAGGGCCACCTTGTCGCCGCGGTACAGGGTGAAGTCGAAGCCGTCGTACACCGTCTTCTCGCCGAAGCGCTTCACCAAGCCGCGCGCCCGCACCACCTCGTCGCCGGTGCGCGGCGGCTGCTTGAAGTTGAAGTGCACCGTCTTCTTCTCCTCGGGAAGCTCGATGCGCTTGATCTTCTCCAGCTTCTTCACGCGGTCCTGCACCTGCTTGGCCTTCGTGGGCTTGTAGCGGAACTTCTCGATGAACGCCTCCATATGGGCGATCTCCTCGGCCTGCTTCGCCGCCTCGGCGCGCAGGCGCTCGAGGCGCTCCTCACGCGTCTTGAGATAGGCCGAGTAGTTGCCCTTGTACAGGTTCACCTGGCCGTTGTCCACCTCGGCCACGCGGTCCACCATGTTGTCCATGAACGCGCGGTCGTGGCTCACCACAACCACGGTGCCGCCGTAGCCGCGCAAGAAGCCCTCGAGCCACTTCACGCTCTCCAGGTCCAGGTGGTTGGTGGGCTCGTCGAGCAGCAGCACCTCGGGGTTGCGGATGAGCAGCTTCGCCAGCGCGATGCGCATCTGCCAGCCGCCCGAGAACTCCGTGGTGGAGCGGCGCAGGTCGCCCTCCTTGAAGCCGAGGCCGAACATGACGCTGCGCACCTTGGCCTCGATGGTGTAGCCGCCCAGCACCTCGTAGGCGTCGCGCGCGCGGCCGGCCGCGGCCAGCTGCTGCTCGGTGGGGTTCTCACCCAGCTCGTGCTCCAGCTTGTACAGGCGGCGCTCGGCTTCGAGCACCTCCACCTGCGACGACATGACCTCCTCGAAGATGGGCTGGTCGGCCATCTCGATGGCCTCCTGCTCCAGGTAGCCCACGCGGGCGCCCTTCGCGAACAGCACGCGCCCTTCGTCGGCGTCCTCCTGGCCCGAGATGATGTTGAGCATGGTGGTTTTGCCGGCGCCGTTCGGGCCCACGAGGGCCAGGCGCTCGTACTCTTCGAGGCGGAACGTCACGTCGTGGAAGAGCTGGCGCCCTCCGAACGACTTCGAGATATGTTCGAGCTGCATGATCATAGTGCGTGCGCGCTTTCCGTGCGTGGGTTTTCCGGGGCGCCCTCGGCATCGGACGAGCCGCTGCCCGTCATCCGACGGCATGCGGCGTCCGGTCGGGCGCAACTTGTCTATGATAGCGGAAGAACGCCCTTGCGGCGAAGCGTCTTCGCCGATCCCAGAAAGCGACTACAATGATGCGGCTGCGGCGGCGCCGGTCGAACGCGAACGGCCGTTGGCGGGAGCGGCGGCGCTTCGCCGCGCCCCGCGATGCGCACTGCGTATTGGCGGATCGTCGAACCCCTTGACTTGGAGTGCGCTCCATGTGCTTCAATACGCATACACGGGAAGGAGCCTTCGATGAAGATAGCCGAAGTGAGCAAGCAATACGGGATGAGCGCCGACACGCTGCGCTACTACGAGCGCATCGGCCTTTTGCCGGGCGTCACGCGCAACGCGAGCGGGGTGCGCGACTACAGCGAGCAGGACTGCGCGCGCGTGCAGTTCGTGAAGTGCATGCGCGGGGCCGGCGTGTCCATCGAGGCGCTCATCGAGTACATGCAGTTGTTCGAGCAGGGCGAGCAGACGGCGGCCGCGCGCAAGGCGCTTCTGGAGGAGCAACGCGAGCTGGTGGAGAAGCGCATCGCCGACATGCAGGCCGGCCTCGACCGCCTGAACGGCAAGATAGCCAACTACGAGGACATCCTCGCCACGGAGCGCGAGATACGCGGCGAGTAGCGCGCGTCCGCCGAGAAATACGACGCTCAATCGGCCAAGTTTTGAAGATTCCTCGAACGAGCTCGAAATCGGCCCTTGCGCGACAGGGAAACTACCGCTAGAATATCCAAACACGCTGCAACGGAGCAGCAAATACGGTCGCTTGGCTCAGCGGGAGAGCATCGCCTTCACACGGCGGGGGTCACAGGTTCAAATCCTGTAGCGACCACCAGATACTTCAAAGCCCTCGGATTCCCGAGGGCTTTTCCTTTGCACGCGTCACGAACCGATGCGGGTTATGCTCAGGTACACCCAGGCTGCGCAGGCGAAGAGGAACGCCGCCGTGATCGCGCCGATCACGTAGCCCGACCAGCCCTCGCGGGGGCCCTTCTCCCGCGCCTTGTCTATGAACCGCCCAAGCCCCTCGCTTCTCCTGGCCAAGCGCTCCAGCGGCTCCGCCGATTCCGAGACCACGAAAGCGAGGAAGAACATGATGGGGAACGAGAAGACGAACAGCCCCAACGGACTCCCGAACAGCAGCGACAACCAAAAGCCGTCCAACTCCAGCCCCATCCACTCGACCATGCTCGCACCTCCCCGGTTCCGTTCCCCACCATTCTAGCCCAGGTACGTGCGCTTGAACGACTCCAAATCGACGGGACGGGAATAGTAGAAGCCCTGGGCCGTGTCGCAGCCGATCCGGCGCAGCAGCTCCAGATGCTCGGGCGTCTCGACCCCTTCGCAAACGGTGCGGATGCCCAAATGCTGCGCCATGCCCACGATGTCGCTCAAGATGGACTGGGTGCGGTCGGTCTCGTAGCCTTCGCGCAGGAACTCCTTGTCGAGCTTGAGCACCTGGATCGGCAGCCTGCGCAGGAGGTTGAGCGACGAGAACCCCGTTCCGAAATCGTCCATGGCTATGCGGAAGCCCTCTGCGCGCAGCGTGTCCATGGCGTTGATGACCACGGCCTCGTCGACCATGAACGCGCCTTCCGTTATCTCCACCTCGATGGCCTCGGAAGGAAGGTCGTGGCTCCGCACGATCTCGAGGAACCGCTCGACGAAGCCGTCCTGCAGCACCGTGGGCCGCGAGAAGTTGATGGACACGGGCAGCGCCCCTCCCCGATCGCCCGGCAGGAGCAGAGGGTACGCCCGGCACACGCGCTCCAGCATGTAGAAGTCCAGCTCGGATATGAGCCCGGAGCGCTCGAACGCGGGGATGAACGCGTTCGGCTGCATGAAGCCGAGCTCGCGCGACTGCCAGCGGCAGAGGCACTCGGCCCCCGTCAGCATCCCTGTGCGCACGTCGATCTGAGGTTGGAAGTACAGCTGGAACTCCTCGCGTTCGAGCGCGTCGGCCATGCCCTGCACGATCTCCATCTCGCTGCTGAGCTTGGCGCGGAACGCCTCGGTGTAGTAGGCGATCCCCCGTTCCTTGGTGCCCGCCTTGAGCACGTGCGCGGCGTCGCTCACCATGGACGCAACGCCGACGTTCGGGTCGTCGGCCACGTACGCGCCGTAATTGCACGACAGCGTGCCGGTGAAATGCAGGTCCTCCGCCGCGCGCAGGTCGGCGTCGACCTTCGCGCAAAGCGCCTCGAGCGCCGCGGGATCGTTTTTCATCAGCAACGCGAAATGGTCCGAATCCGCCCGGGCGCACAGGCCGTCGCAGGATTCGCGGTATATCTCGTACAGGCGCACGATGAGCTCGTCGCCGGCGGTGCGGCCGAACGAGTCGTTGATGAACCGGAAGTGGACGATGTTGGTGTAGACCACCAAATACATGGAGGGCGGGGCGGCGGCTATCTCCTTGGCGGCCTGACGGCAGAAGCCCTCCAGGTTGCTTCCGCCGGTCAAAGGATCCGTGTAAAAGATCCTTCGCTGCCTTTTCATGCTGTCGCGCTCGCGCAGCACGATGATCGCGGTGGTGAACAGCACGAGGAAGGCGCTCACGAGCAGCATGAGGCGGGATTCGGAGTTCGCGCGCACCTCGGCGGCCTTGACGGCCTTGTCGGCGAGCTCCCAGTGCTCTTGGCTCGCTTGCAGCAGAGCCCCGCTTGGCGCGCCGGACCGCACGTCCTCGACCTCGTCCCTAATGACGCGCCACTTGTCCTGCACGGCCTGCAAATCGTCCAAGACGGCGTCGGAGGCGGGCGTTTTGAACAGGCGCGTCCGTTCGTCGCCGATCAATTGCACGAGCAGCCCGTCGACACGCTCGGCGATGGCGTCCGCATGGACGCCGGCCATTTCGAGCTTGACGGTCATCTGCGTGCCGCCGCGCACCACGCCGGCGTTGTTGATGATGGACGCGTAGTTCTGCATCTGCGCGAGGCTCGAGATAAGCAGCGCCGCGCCGATGACCCAGACGACGACGCAGGCTGCCGTCACGCCCGCACGCGAGCGCGCGGAACCTCCGGGACCCCTCTCAGAGACCCCCCCCCCCCACCGAAGCATCCCGCATGGCGTTCCTTCCATGAGCGCAACCAAGACCGCGGCCGAAAAACGGCGCCGGCCGCTCGCCCGCACGCCCTTTCGCTGACGGGCGAACGCGACATTACCGACCATTATATCCCCAGCAAGCTCGATTGCCATATGCTATTTGCGCTGGTCGGCGAATTGCAGAAAGAGAACGTCGTGCCGATGGGCCCTCCTGTCGAAAGGGGCTATAATGGTTCGATCGAGCAACGACAAGGAGCGCGGCCGTGGACAGAACCAACATCGCCGGCATCGTCACCGAAGCCAGCGACAACATCATATACGTCTGCACCATCGACACGAACGAGCTGCTGTACCTCAACGAGGCCGGGCGCACCGTCTTGGGCGTGTCCGAGCGCGAGTACCTGGGAAAGAAGTGCTACGCCGTTTTGCAGGGCCGGGACAAACCGTGCCCCAGCTGCACGAACAGGCGGCTCCTGCGCGAGGGCCGCTGCCGCTTCGAAACGTACAACGAAAGAATCGGACGCTACTACACCTGCCAAGACAAGCTCATCGAGGTCGAGGGCGAGACCCTGCGCCTCGAAGTGGCAAGCGATTCGACCGAGGAGATGGAGCAGCGCAGCAACCTGCAGGCGCGCCTCGACGTGGAGCGCACGCTCGTGCGCTGCGCGCGGACGCTTTCGGGCGACACGGAGGGCGGCACGGGCGTCGACGAGCTGCTTTGCGTGCTCGGCGAGTTCTACGACGCCGACCGCGCCTACCTGTTCGAATCGACGACCGGCAACAACGTGAGCAACACCTACGAGTGGTGCGCCGCAGGCGTCTCGCCCGAGATCGACAACCTGCAGGAGATATCCCTCGACGACTTCGGAAGCTGGATGGAGAGCTTCGACGCTGTGGGCATGGTGCACATCATCGATGCGGAGCGCACGCTCGACCACGACTCCCAAGAGTACAAGACGCTCGCTCCGCAGGGCATCGACTCGCTGATAGCCGTGCCCGTGCACGACGCCGCGGGCGAGATGATCGCCTTTCTGGGCGTGGACAACCCGCGGCGCAACACCGAGGAGTTCATGCTGCTGCGCTCGCTGACGTACTTCATCCAAAACGAGCTGGAGAAGCGGAAGCTGCTGGACAGGCTGGGCGAGCTTTCGCGCGTGGACAGCCTGACCGGCGTGGGGAACCGCAACCGGTACCTCGAGGTGCTGGACGAGTTCGACGAGCGCCCGCCCGCTTCGTTCGGCGTGGTGTTCGTCGACATCAACGACCTGAAGCTGGCAAACGACACGCAGGGGCACTCGTACGGCGACCTCATGATACGCCGCATGAGCGGCCTGGTATGCGATCTTTTCCCCGACGACGTCTACCGCATAGGCGGCGACGAGTTCGTCGTTTTGGCCGCGAACCTGGAGCGGGACGAGTTCGAAGCCCGCACGGCCTCGCTCAGGGAGCGCGCGGCGAACGACGACGTGGCCAGCGCCTCGATCGGCGCGGTATGGAGCGACGCCGGCGAAGCGGCGAGCATCCTGGTGAACCGCGCCGACAAGCTCATGTACGCCGAGAAACGAAGGTACCGCGAGAGTCTGGAAGGCCGTCGCGCGCGTTAGGGCCGCCCTCTGGGCTTGGGGCCGTCTACGCCTTCAGCGTGAACCGCCAGGCGCAGCTGCAGGTGTCGTCGCTCACGTCGGGGTGGCAGCTCAGGCACGTGCAGGCCAGGCGCTCGTCGATGCCGCGGGCGAACGACGGGTGCTCCACCTCCCCCACCTCCTTGCAGGGGTGGTAGGCGAGCCCTTTGTCCTTGCGCGCCTGCTGCACGCGGCACGTCTCGATACGGTAGATCACGGCGTCGTCCTCGCGGCGCACGGTGCATTCGTTCGCCACCGACTGGAAGCGCAGCGGCAGGGCCGCGGCCAAACCGTCGAGCCCCGGCCGCGCCCCCAGGCCCAGCAGCTTCTTCAAGCGCCGCGCCTCGGTGAGGCCGAAACGCTCCCACGCCTCGCAGTCGTAGCGCATGGCCGCGTCCATGCCGGCGTCGCGCTCGGCCGCTTGGAACCACACGCCGTCGAGCGCGATGGCGTTTTTGGCGTACGCCTCGACCAGCGCCGCCAACTGCTCGCGCGACAGGTTTTCCAACGTTTCGTTCATAGAATGCCCCTTCCGTCGCCCGCCATTATAAACGAGGGTGCGGAATGGAGGCGCGGAGCCGTTTCGGGGAACCCTGCATCGATCGCAACGGGCAGCTCCTTGAGAAGCGACCCACCGCGAAACGGATCCGGCTCACTTCATGAACAGGTTCGTCAACTGCATGCTTCCATCGAACGTGATGGTGTAGGTGATGACGGCGTTCTCGTAGACGACCATCGTCTCCGTGAACTCCTGCGTCTGCCCCATCTGAACGATCTCCACCCCGTACGCGTTGCCGAACGACGTGAAGGAGCCCCAATCGCCGCCTCCAACGGTTGCGCGCGCCTCTTCAATCGCATCGGCGAATTCCTGGCTGGTCATCGTCTGCTGCAGGCTTTCGGGCGCCAAGGCGAAAATAGCCTCGTAGTCGCCTGCGTCGACAAGGGCGACCACCTTCTGCGCCTGCGCGAGGACCTCCTGCTCGCTCAGCCCGACGCTTTGGCCTGCCGGAGCGGTCTTCGGCGTTGCCCACCACGCGGCGACGACGAGCACGACCAGCACCACGACCACGGCGCCCGACACGATGCCGACGACCTTGTTGCGCCTGCGCTTCTTGCCGGCGGCGAGCTCGCGGTCGGACAGGTCCTCGTTGAACTCGCGCGCGACGTCGCGGGGGTCGCCCATGCGGCGCTCGACTTGCTCCCACGTCTCGCCCTCGGCGAGCGCGGCGGCGATGTCCGACTCCAGGTCGCGCACGAACTCGTCGCGGCGCGCCTTCGAGCACGTCAGGCGCTTCGCCACCGCCTTCACATAGGACCGCTGATTCATCGCTCCTCCTCCATGATCGACTCCACACAACCGTTGAACTCGCTCCAAACCTCGAACATCTCGCCCAAGGCCGTGCGGCCCTGCTCCGTGATGGCGTAGTACTTGCGCGCCGGCTCCTTCGCCGTCTTGGCCGCCGTGCGGCTGGTCACCAGGCCGCCGTCCTCCAGCCGGTACAGCAAGGGGTACAGCGTGCCCTCTTTGAGCGACACGGCGCCGCCCGACCGTTCGCGCAGCTCGCTGATAAGCTGGTAGCCGTACTTCTCCTCGCGCTCCAAGAGCTTCAGAACCAGCATGTCAAGCGCGCCCTTCTTCATCTGCTGAGCGAACCTTTGCTGCATCGAACGTCCTCGTTTCTGTTATTTAGCAATACTAAGTATAGGTGATCTGGCCTTACCGCGCAATAAGGGAAAAGGCCGAACGGCGCCTCCAACATGGCCGCGTTTCCAGCGCGCACGGTCCCTCAACCCTTCAACGCGAGATCGGGACGCAAAAACCATGCGTTCGCGCTCAAACGCGTGAGCCGGCGCGAAAAAGAAACGCTATACTGGTGGGCGACGTTTTGCCCTTAAGACCACGAAAGAGACGAACCTCATGAGCATCGACAGCTACGAAGCCAGCCGCAAGCGCTCCGACGAGATCCGCGCCGATCTGCCCGAGCATCCCGAGAAGTACACCATGCTGACCGGCGACCGCCCCACCGGGCGGCTGCACCTGGGCCACTACTTCGGTACCATCCGCGAGCGCGTGGCGCTGCAGGATCTGGGAATCTCCACCCGCATCATCATCGCCGACTACCAGGTCATCACCGACCGCGACACCACCGCGAACATCGCCGACAACGTGCGCAACATGGTGGTGGACTACCTGGCCTGCGGCATCGATCCGGCCAAGACCATCATCTTCACGCACTCGGCCGTGCCGGCGCTCAACCAGCTCATGCTGCCGTTCTTGTCGCTCGTGACCGAGTCCGAGCTTCTGCGCAACCCCACGGTGAAGGCCGAGCAGGACGCCTCGGGCCACGCCCTCACGGGCCTGCTGCTCACCTATCCCGTGCACCAGGCGTGCGACATCCTGTTCTGCAAGGGCAACATCGTGCCCGTGGGCAAGGACCAGATGCCCCACATCGAGCAGACGCGCCAGATAGCCCGCCGCTTCAACGAGCGCTACGGCCACGTGTTCCCCGAGCCTGACGGCCTGCTGAACGACGCCCCGGCCATCCCGGGCCTCGACGGGCGCAAGATGTCGAAGAGCTATGGCAACGCCATCAGCCTGTCCGCCACCGACGCCGAGACGGCGAAGCTCATCAAGAAGTCCCAGACCGACGCCGATCGGAACATCACCTACGATCCCGAGGGGCGCCCCGGCGTGTCGGCGCTGCTGACCACGGCCGCGCTCTGCACGGGCCGCACCGAGGCCGACATCGCCGCCGAGATCGGCGACGGCGGCTCGGGCACGCTCAAGAAGTACGTCACCGAGAGCGTGAACGCCTACCTGGCCCCCATCCGCGCGCGCCGCGAGGAGCTGCTGGCCGACATGGACTACATCGAGGACGTGCTGCACGAGGGCAACCGCGCGGCCAACGAGATCGCGAACGCCACCCTCGACGAGGTGCGCGAGACCATGGGCATGGTGTACTAGGCGGCAAGGCGCGCCGAGGTGCAACACGAAAAAGGCCGGGTGCGGGAAGCATCCGGCCTTGTCGTTTCTGGTGGGCCCAGCAGGACTCGAACCTGCAACCAAGGGATTATGAGTCCCCTGCTCCGCCATTGAGCTATAGGCCCTCGAACAGCGCCTCGCTATTCTATCTCAAAACGCGCCCCATTGCCAAGAAAACGGCGGACTCGCAAGAAAATCCCGCCTTCGCGCCCAAGCGGCGCCGGCAGGGGGCGGTTCCCCAGCGCTCGGGCGTCCGCTCGGCCGCCGCAGCCGGCTCGGCGAACCCTAAGCGGCGCGGCGCGCCTTCATCAACCTCAGCAGCACCAAAGACAGCGCCGCGCCGACGAGGTTGACGCCGACGAGGGCCGCCGAGAGCGCGGGGGCCGAGCCTTCCATCAGCGATCCTACGAGCGGCGTGCCGAAGCCGGCCAGATTTCCCATGAGCATGAACAGGCCGATAGCCGCGCCGACGAACGCGGGCGACGCCGCCGTCTCGGGCACGATGGTGAACCCTACGGCCGGCATGATGGACAAGCAGAGCCCGGTCAGCAGCATGAAGGCAACGATCTGGTCGAGCGTGTACACGTAGGCCCAGCCGAGAACGGCCGCGGCGAGCACCATGCTTGCCGCGAGCAGCACAATGCGCGCTCGCAGCGTCCGCACCCGCGAGAGCACGAAGCCCATGGCGAACGCACCCGTTATCATGCCCACGGTGAGCAGGCTCGTGTAGGAATTGGCCTCCGCCACGCCCAGGCCAAGCTGCGTCTGGCAGTAGAGCGGCGCCAAGGTGAGCAGCGAGAGCACGCCGATGTTGTACAGCAGAAACACCAGCGCCACCACCCATGTCGCAGGCGTGCGCAGCCCTTGGGCCAACGAGGGCCGGCGCGCGCCTTCCCCTGCCGGAACCCGAGGCGCCTCCCTGACCGCAAGCGCGTAGACCACCGCCACGACAACAATGAGCGCCGAGCACAGCCACCAGAGGTTCGTCCAGCTGCCCACCACAGACGGGTCGATGAACAGGTTCGCCACGTTGAGCACGGCCAGCATTCCCAAGTCCATCCAGCACGACCACACGGCCATGGGAAACCCGCGCTTCTCGGGCGGGAACGCCTCGGCGATGATGGCCGGCGAAACGACCCCCGTGAGCCCGTAACCCACGCCCTCGAGCGCGCGGGTGGCCAAAAGCGGCCCGATGTCGGAGCACAGGGCCCCCGCCGCGCTGCCGAGCGCCGCGCAAACCAGGCCAAGCAGCCCGATGCGCTTCGGCCCGAAACGGTCGGCCAGCCCTCCCGCCGGCAGCACGAGCACCACCGCCACCACGGTGCAGATGGTGATGAGCCAGCTGCCCGCGCTCGGATCGATGCCCAGATCGGCCGTCAGCAAGCTCATAGACGCCGACACCTTGAAAAGGTTCATGACGATGACGATGCCCGCCGCAATAGCCAGCACGCCCATCAACGTCGAGCCCCCGCGTGCCGCCTTACGCCCCGCCCCGCGAGCAGCGGTGGCTCGCACGCGACCGGCCGACACGTCCCCGCGCGACGCCCCTTCGTCTGAAGCACCCATCGTGTCCCCTGTTCCCCTTCCAGCAACTGTCCCTATTCTATACGTTCCGGCCGCACAGCGGCCGCATTCGAACCCCGGGCTTGCCGAAAGCACCGTCCCCACTACGAACCTGCCCCCTGGTTGCAAGCAGTGCGGAACGGAATCGGAACTTACGATGAGTTTTTCAGGCGGCCTTGGCTCCGCAACCGCGAGCAGGCGTTTTCATACCGCCTATCGGCCCTCCCTCAGAAGCTGCTGCAACCTGCCATGTAGTGGGCAGAATTCATATATCGAGGATTCGGGGTTCCAGGGTTATTGGCCGAGGTTTTCGGCGCTAGGAAGGCCGTCTTCCGGCAGGAACCCTTCCACAACAGACCCGTCCACGCCACGCCGGGCCAGCACGATCGCGACGCAGCACGCCGCCGCAAAGCAGGCGAACACGCCGAACAGGGCGCCGGTGGAGCCCACGGCGAGCATCACGGGCGCCAGCACGAGCGAGCAGGCGAACTGGCCCAGGTTGAGCATGACGGTGTAGCAGCCCATGATCTTGCCCGACGTCTCAGGCGTCATCACGCTCGAGACCCATTGCAGCACCGTGGGCATGACGATGCCGATGCCCGCCCCGCCCACGCAAGCGGCCACGAGCACCGCCGGCAGGCTCGGAAGGGCGAAGAACGCCGCGAAACATGCCGCGAGCAGGGCGAAACCCGTTACCAGCAACGTCGAGCGCCGGGTGCGCGGAGCAAGGCGCCCTTGCAGAAGCGATGCCGCGGCCATGCAGCTGCCATGAATTCCCAAGAACAGCCCGCTCGTCGACGACGTCGCTCCCAGCTCCTCGATAAAATAGGGCAGCTTGCCGGGAAACGCGAACGACAGCACCTCAAGCAGGAAGATGGTGAGCGCACCGCCCGCCACGGCGGCCAGAACGTCGCCGCGCCGGAAAGCCGGCGCGCCTCCCGCCGAACGGCCGGACGCGCCCTCGGCCCCTCCCGGCGCCTCCGCGCGATCGCCCGCCGTCTCTCCTCGCTCCTTCCCGCCGCCATCCTCGCGCAGAAACAACAGCACGCCCGCGAAGATGACGACCCCCACGAGGTAAACGAGGAACGGCATGCGCCAGCCGAATTCGGCCAGTACCCCGCCGCCGAACTCGAGCAGCAGGATGCCTGCGCCCATAGAGGCGGACTGCAGCGCCAGCACGCGCGAGCGCGCGGCGCCGTCGTAGCATTCGGAGATGAGCGCCGTCGTGGACACCGTTATGCCCGCTATGCCGATGCCGAGCAAGAAGCGACCGGCGAGGATGGCCTCGATCGAACCGAGCACCGCGCCCGAGAGCCCCGCCGCCGTGAACACGAGCGACGACAGCGCCAGCGTGCGGACCTTGCCGACCCGGTCGGCGAGCGCGCCCACGGCCAGCCCCACGATGGCGATAGCCAGCGCGGGCAAGGTGATGACAAGCGTCACCTCCGTGGCCGACGCATCCGGAAACGCCGCGCTCATCTGGGGAAGGGCCGGGGCGACGGCGGCGCCTCCCATAAGGTTCATCATCGAGGCGGCTAGCAGCACCGCCAGACGACCTTTGTCCTTCGCGGTGCCCCGCGCCGCGCCTTTGCTCGCATTCACGGCGGACCTCCTTGTTGCAAGCGGTTGGTTTTCAACCTGGTTCTCGTTATCAACCCGCTCGGAACAGATGCGGCGCACGCTCGCGGCTAGGGCCCGATAAAAGAAAAGGCCAGAAGCAGTTGCCTCTGACCAGGTTTGAAAAATGGCTCCCCGGGTAGGATTCGAACCTACAACCCTCCGGTTAACAGCCGGATGCTCTGCCGTTGAGCTACCGAGGAATGAGCCGTGCGTTTCCTTTTCTCGGAACGCGCAAGTGAAGATTATACCGGATCACAGCCTTTGCGCAAGACCGAATTTCGCGACTTTTTCAGGCGGGCTTTTCCCAGCGGCATCGTTCGGTCCCACGTTACATTCGATCGATGTCGCCTCAAACCACCACGGGACGACAGAAACGCACTCCGCGCCCTCGCCACGAAGCATCGAGCACCATGACCTCGATACCGTAGGCGTCGCGCAGGTTTTCGGGCGTGAGCACGGCATCGGCGCCGCCCTTCACATAGCGCCCGTCCCGCAGCATGAGCGTCCCCTCGGCCTCGCACTGGAACAGATGATCGGGGACGTGCGTGGTCATGACGACGCCCATACCGTCCGCGGCGAGCCGTTTGGCAGCCCCCAGCACCTCCGCCTGATTGCCGAAATCGAGGTTTGCCGTAGGCTCGTCCATCATGAGGTAACGGGGGCTCTGCGCCACCGCGCGGGCGATGAGCGCCATCTGCCGCTCGCCGCCCGAAAGCTCGGTGTAAACCCGGTCGGCCAAACGGCCGATGCCCAACTGCGCCAAGGCGTCGTCGGCCGCTTCGTAGTCGGCTCGTCCCGGCGCCGCGAACGGACCTAGATGCGCCAGACGGCCCATGACCACCACGTCGCGCACGTTGAACGCGAAGGGCGGCGTGTGGGCCTGCGGTACGTAGGCCACAGCGCGGGCGAATTCGCGGGCGGAGAGGCCGTCCACCTCCCGTCCGTCGAGCAGCACGCTGCCGGCCAAACGCGGCAACAGCCCCAAAACGGTCTTGAACAGCGTGGTCTTCCCCACCCCGTTCGGTCCGAGCAGGCAGTGCACGTCGCCCGCCCCAACGCGCATCGAGAAGCCCTCGACGACCCGCCGCCCGCCGTAACCGCACGCAAGGTCGCGCACCTCCAGCGTCACAGCCACTCCTTCCGTCCTTTGACCAGCATGTAGATGAACAGCGGCGCGCCGATGAGTGCCGTGAGCACGCCCACGGGCAACTCGCCCGGCACGATGATGCGCGCCACGTCGTCCACGAGCAGCATGAAGCAGGCGCCGCCCAAAAGAGACACCGGCAGCAACGCCCGGAAGTTCGGCCCCACGACAAGGCGAACGATATGCGGGATGATGAGCCCCACCCATCCGATCGTGCCGCACAGGCATACCGTGGCCGACGTGAGCAGCGTGGCAGCCAGAATAACCACCGTGCGCGTGCGCTTCACGTCCACGCCGAGCGTGCGGGCCTCCTCCTCGCCGAACGACAAGGCGTTGATACGCCAGCGCATGAGCAGGAGAGCTCCTCCTCCGACGACGAGGATCGCCGCTAAAACCAGCACGTTCACGTCGTTGCCCGAACGGGCGAAACTTCCCATGAGCCAGTAGGTGATCTGAGGCAGCGCATCGTCGGGGTCGGCGACGTATTTGACGAGCGAAAGCAAGGCCGAAAACGTGGACGACATGACGACGCCGGCCAAGATCATGAGGGTGAGCGTGTTGCCGCCCTTGCCTACGGCCCTCGCGACTGCCATGACGAGCAGCACCGCCCCCAAGCCGCAGACGAAAGACAGGCCGTGCACAACGAGCGACGGCAAGCCCAGCAGCAACGCGAGCGCGGCGCCCACGGCGGCGCCGTTCGACACGCCCAGGATGTCAGGCGAAACCATGGGGTTGCGGAACATGCCTTGGTAGGCCGCGCCCGAAGCAGCGAGCGCGGCGCCCACGAGCGCCGCGAGCAGGATACGGGGAGCTCGGATGGTGAGCAGCACGACGGTCGCCTTGTCATGGGCGGTGGACGACCCCGTCAGCCAGTCCCACAGCACGCGGCCCATCTCGGGCAGCGACACGTCGTAGGTGCCCACCGTAAGCGAGACGGCAACCAGGGCGACGAGCGCGACGGCGAGCCCGGCCATGACCGCCCGCTCGCGCGCCGCTCCCGTTCGAGCGCCCTTGCGCCGCCGCGCGGCGGAAACCGGCTCGAAAGAGCCCGACTCCGCCGCATCGTCGGAAAGGACGTCTTCCATCGTTTACGCGCCCGCCAATATGGTCTCAGCGTCGCCTGCGCTCAAATCGGCGCGGTAGAACTTCTGGTAAAAGTCTTGGAGCACGTTAACCATGTCGACGTCGGAGAACAGGTCGGGGTAGAGCGACGTTCCCAGCCACGGCGTCATGAGGGCGCCTTCGCCGCTGCGCACGCACCACAGGTACAAACCCGTGGGGCAGGTAACCACGTTGCCGTTCCTCACGGCGTCGATCTCCGCGAGCGCCGGATCGGCCATCACGGCATCCTTCGTCTCGGCGTTCATGGCCACGATGAGCGACGGGTTCCACGCCACGATCTGCTCGGCATCCACCGTGGGATACTGGCCGCTCTTTGCCCCCGTGTAGTCGGCCGCCACGTTTCTCGCCCCTGCGGCGACGTAGTACGCGTTGCTGATGTCGTCTTTCGTCGCGCACGTGTAGGCGCCGCCCGCCATGTTCAGCTGGAGCGTCCCCCGCTTGTCGGCATCGGCGATTCCGGCGGTGCGCTTCTCGGCATCGGACAAGCCGGCCCGATAGTAATCCACAAAGCGCTGCGCGACGGCTTGCTCGTCGGAGCCGAGTATCTCGCCGATGGTGAGGATGCTCTCGCACATGCCGTCCACGCTGCCGATGTTGTTCAACGCCACGAAGGCTATGCCGGCTTCGTCGAGCTGCGCGCGCTGCTCGTCGGAATACAGGCTCTCGGGCCCGTAAACCACTTGAACTTCCGCCGCCACGAGGTCCTCCACCGAACTGGCGTCGCGGTTGTCGGGATTCGACTGCGCGTAGTCGGGGAAAGTGCTTTTGAAGTCGTCGGATATCTGCTTGACGGCTGCGGCGGCTATCTTGCCCGAACCCTGCGTGAGCATTTCGGTCACCTGCGCGAACGCCCCGATGCCCGGTGCAACGCGCTCGACGTCGGCCGGGATGGAAACCTCCGTGCCGTTGCTGTCGAGCACCGTACGCGTGGTCGGCTCGCTTACGGCCGGAACGTCGTCGGAAGGGACGCTCTGATCGCCGCCGCCGGCGCAACCGGTCAGGAGCGTTCCGGCCACCATGAGCGCCGCCATCGCGACGGCACCCGCCTGCTTCGTTTTCATAGGAACTCCGTTCTCATCGATTGGCTAACAAAACAGATTCATGTTCGCCCGAACGACCATGCCCCGCATCGAACATGCAGGGCGAAACCGGTCGCTCGGCAAGGTGAAAAAAAGGTGACGAACGCCTCACCTCGCAAGGTGAGCCTCCCTCTTTCAGGATGAGCGTTGAATTATATTCATTCGAATATGTACTTATATGTATATTATTTTCTTATGAGATATAATAAAGGTATGGAATCGGGAAGGGAAAGCAGCAAGCAAGAGAGCATCGCGAGAAAGACGGTGGGCTTGGATGAGTTGTGCGGCGGCACGGCTTTCGTGCTCATCCTCGTATTCCTCTGGACCGTTCTTTTTCTAGACGGGGTCCCGGAGGCGTTCGGGGGCGCGCTGCCGCCTCAAGCGTGTCGTACAGCATGCCTGGCCGGCTGGTGCGGCGGCATCGCGTGCTTCGCCGCGGCCCGGCATCGAAGGGTAGCGCGACCCTTCCGTCGCATCCAGGCTCCCGCCGCTCTGCCGGGGGTCTTCGCCCTCGCTCTGTTGGCGACGGGCGTCGACCTTCGCGCCATCGCGGCATGCGGCCTCTGGGCCCTGCTCGGGCTGGGAGCGGCCGAGGCCTCCCGAGCAACCGCGCGTTTCTTGGTCCGCCTGAGCGCTAAAACCCTCGCGAGCTATCTCGCGACCTCCCTGGCTGCAAGCGCCGGAATCGGGTTTGCATTGGCTTTCGCACCTCCGGCCGCCGTCGCCGCCGTCGCCTTCGCGCTCGTTCCGGCAGCGCTGCTGCTCTCGGGCTCCAATCGCGCAGAGGCGGCCGACGAACGGCCTGCGGCGACGGACGATCCGTCGACCGGACAGCCCCCCTTCGGAGCAGACGGCGAGCGGGCGCGCAAGGTTCGACCGCGCATCGCGCTGGCCTTCGCCCTGGTCTGCCACGGGGCGTCCTTCGGCTTCGCCGCGGCTTTGGGAGCCGCGGTGTGCGCCGCGCTCGTCGGCCCTGCGGGGGCGTTCGCGCCTATCGCGGCGGCAGGCGGTGCCGCCTGGCTCCTTCGCGGCGCCGCGACGAGAAACGGAGCGCGCACGCTGCAGAGCATCGCAGCGCTCATGGTCGTGGCGGTTGCGCCCTTGCTGCTGTCGTTCGACCTTGCCGGCGACCCCGAATGGCTCGCAGCGCAAAGCGTGCTGCTCGGTTCCGCGGCCGCGTTCGCTCCTATCGCGGGGGCCCTCGCGGCCACGAGGGCCGAGAAGCTCGAACGCGCTGGCGAAACGCCCCTCGCGGGCTTCGCGGCCGATGCCTTGGGGCTTCTGCTGGGCTGGACGGCATGCACGGCGTCGCTCGAAGCCGGCGGACTGCGAGGCACGCCGTTCCTTATCATGACGGTAGCGCTCCTCGCCGCCCTCGTATGGTGCGTCGTCGCACTCGGGCGCTTGGCGGGTGACGCGTCCGACCGCATCGATCCCGAGCGCCTTGTCGCGCTCGCTTGCGCCGACGTCGCGAAAGAGCACGGCCTGTCGCCCCGCGAGCGGGAGCTGCTGCCCATGTTGGCAGGCGAAGCCGACATCGCCTCCATCCATCAGGCCCTGTTCGTGTCAAGGAACACCGTCAAAACCCACCAGCGCCACATCTACGCCAAACTCGGCGTACACTCGCGCGAGGAGCTCCGTTCCCTCGTGCGCGCGCAACTGCGCTAGGGGCTGCGGGCAGGACGCCCCTCCGATCGACCGGTCTCGGCGCCGCCTGCCGACCAAAACGCCCCGCCTCCGGCGCGAGCCCCCTCCCTCCCCGGCACCTCCCGCCCGGTCCGGCAAGGCCCATGTGGCCCGCCCTTCCCTTCGACATTCGACGTTTCCCCACATGAACGCGTCATACCAATAGGATTACCGCTCCGAGGCGTCGGGTCAGCATGCTGAAAACGCGCCCCTCATTATCTGTGGGGGACGTTGCTTCACAAATCCTCCTTATTCTGGGCACGTTCGGTATCGAGCCCGCACCGCGCGCGCAAGCTGCGGCGGCCCGCCGGCCAGAGACGACCTGAGTATCGAGACGAGATTCGACGAGAGAACAACGAAAAAGGAGGAAAGTATGGCCGATTCTGCTGAGGCCTCCGTGCAGGAGCATTGGAGCGAGACCAACGGAAAGAAGTACCGCCGCGGCTCGCGCCTGCCGAAGAAGACCGACACGCGCCCGCCCGTCCCCGCGGCCGAGACGCCGAAGGTGCCTTGGACGTGGGAAGAGGACGGCATGACCGTCATCCGCGGCACCGCGCGCTCCGCACCGGGATGCCACAACGTGTGCGGCATCCTGTCCTATGTGAAGGACGGCAAGCTGGTGAAGGTGGAAGGCGACCCGGAGGACCCCTACAACCAGGGGCGTTTGTGCAGCCGCTGCCTGTGCATCCCCGACTACGTCTACCATGAAGACCGCCTGCTGCATCCCATGAAGCGCGACCGCGCCGATCGCGGCAAGGACAAGTTCGTCGAGATCAGCTGGGACGAGGCGTACGAGATCATCACGCGCGAGTTCAAGCGCGTCGTGGACACCTACGGCGCCGACAAGATCGCCATGTGCCAGGGCACGGGCCGCGACATCCACCAGGTCACGCGCCTGAACGCCTGCGTGGGCTCCCCGAACGAGGGCGTGCCCTACTTCGCCGGCAACTCCTGCTACCTGCCGCGCATCGCCTCGATGGCCTGCATGCTGGGCGGCGCCTGCGTCATGGACTGCTCGCAGTTCCTGCCCAAGCGCTACGACGACCCTCGCTACACGGTGCCCGAGTACTGCATCGTGTGGGGCCACCAGCCCTTCTACAGCAACGCCGACGGCTTCTACGGCCACTGGATCACCGACCTCATGAAGCGCGGCATGAAGGTGGCCGTGGTGGACCCGCAGCTCACGTGGCTCGCGGCCCGCGCCGGCGAGGACTGGCTGCGCGTGCGCCCCGGCGGCGACGGCGCGCTGGCCATGGCCATGCTGAAGGTCATCTGCGACGAGAAGCTCTACGACCAGGACTTCTGCGACAAGTGGGTGTACGGCCTGGAAGCCGTGTGCGAGCGCGTCGCGGAGATGGACCTGGACGACCTGTGCGAGAAGGCCTGGGTGTCCAAGGACGACGTCCAGCGCGTGGCCCGCACCTACGCCACCTCGCACCCCGCCGCCATCCAGTGGGGCGTGGCGCTCGACCAGCAGACGGGCGGCCAGCAGGCCGCGCACGCCATCACGGCCATGTGGTGCATCACCGGCAACCTGGACATCCCCGGCGGCAACGTCATGGGCGACGCGTGCTGGGGCATCGAGCAGCCGAACTGGACGGGCACCTGGGGCTGGGACGAGCTCATGACCGAGGAGGAGCAGTCCAAGCGCATCGGCGTGGAGCGCTACCCTATGTTTGCCGTGGGCTTCAAGAACCTGTCCTCCAACGCCACCATCGAGGCGTGGCAGCGCGGCGAGATCCCCATCCGCGCGGCCTACATCGTCACCAACAACTTCCTGGCCACCATGGGCGCCCAGGCCGAGCAGCAACTGGAATGGTACAAGCAGATCGACTTCATCGTGGTGTCCGACCTGTTCATGACCCCCACGATGATGGCCCTGGCCGACGTCGTGCTGCCCGCCGCCACCTACGAGGAGCGCGACGGCTTCGGCGGGTTGAACGCCTACCGCATCAGCTGCATCAACAAGGCCATCGAGCCCGTGGGCGACTCCAAGCCCGACAACACCATCTTCCTCGAGCTGGGCAAGCGCCTGACGCAGGCCATCAAGCCGGAGAACGCCGACATCGCTTGGCCGTGGGACAACGTGCAGGAGATGTGGGACTACGCGCTCGAGGACGGCGGCTTCAACTGGAGCGAGCTGCGCGAGTCGACGTGGAAGTACCCCGAGTTCAAGTACCGCAAGTACGAGACGGGCGATTTGCGCCCCGACGGCCAGCCGGGCTTCCGCACCGAGACGGGCCGCGCGGAGATCTACTCCATGGTGTTCCACCACACGTCGTGGTCGGGCCTCGATCCGCTGCCGAGCTACGTCGAGCCGGTCGAAAGCCCCTACAGCGCCCCCGAGGACACCGAGGAGTACCCCTACATCGTGACCTCCGGCGCCCGCGTGCCGCACTTCTTCCACTCCGAGCAGCGCCAGGTGACGAAGCTGCGCAGCCTGCACCCCGACCCGCTCGTGTACATCCACCCCGACACGGCCGCCGAGAACGGCATCGAGGAAGGCGATTGGATCTGGCTGGAGAACAAGCACGGCAAGTGCAAGTACAAGGCCTCGTTCAACGACACCTACGACCCGCGCGTCATGCAGGCGGAGCACGGCTGGTGGTTCCCGGAGCGCAAGGACGCCGCCGAGGAGAACGTGGAAGACGAGCAGAAGGGCCTGTTCGGCGTGCTCGAGTCCAACATCAACAACCTCGTGCCCTTCGACGCCGGCGTCTCGGGCTTCGGCTCGAACTACAAGGCCATGATGTGCAAGATCTACAAGGCCGAATAGCAGCCGGAAAGGAATGAGAGACATGGCTTATCAGGGAATTTTGGTCGACGTCGACTACTGCACCGGCTGCGAGGCCTGCGTGCTGGCCTGCCAGCAGGAGCACGGCTACTCCGAGAAGGAGTTCGGCCTGAAGATCACGAAGCTGGGCCCGCTGCACATCGACGAGGCCAAGAAGGACTACCAGTACGACTTCATCCCCCAGTTCACCAAGTGGTGCGATATGTGCGCCGAGCGCGTGGGCAAGGGCAAGCAGCCCACCTGCGTGCAGCACTGCCAGGCGCAGTGCCTCGACTGGGGCAACGTCGAGGATCTCGCGAAGAAGATCGAGGCCCCCAAGCAGATGATCGTCGCCATCAACGAGGCGTAGGGTCATACATCGCTGGGCGCGCTCCGAGCGGGCGCGCCCAGCCAAGCAAACCGAGCAGGGGAAGGAGGGCAACCATGGCTCAACAGTTCGAGAACGACTTCGGCGGACAGGTCGCTGAAAAGTTGATGCACGTCGACGTGCGCATAGCCGGCGTGAACAAGCGCGAAGTCACGCAGCTGGAGCGCGAGCAGGGCCGCATCGACTGGAAGGACCGCAACTCCGCCAACATGAAGAAGATCGCGGAGCGCGAAGTCACCCCGATCTACCAGTAAGGCTTAACCGGTGCCGTCCTGCGGCGGCACCGCACGCATCCGGGCCGTACGAGATGACGCTTGCGAGCCCGCAAGCGAGAGCGCTCCGCAAGCGCGATCTTGGACGAGCCCCCGTCAACCACAAGAAGGAGGAACAATGGCGGAAAACAAGGTCATCGATATCAACATGCACTTCCTGCCGACCGACCTGTTCACCAACGAAGAGGTCCTGCACGGGTTCCTGTACTCGGCGCCCATCGCGTTCGGCATGAAGGCATACATCGACAAGACGCCGGACGGCGCGAAGGACCAGCTCATCCTCGAGTACCCCGAGGGCAAGCAGATCCTGAACTACGTGGAAGGCGACTACACGCTCGAGACGAAGCTGCAGGCCATGGACGAGAACGGCGTGGACATCGCCCTTCTGCGCATGCCGGTGTGGCAGGAATGGCTCTCGCTCGACACCTGCAAGATCGTGAACGACCAGGCCGCCGAGATGTGCAAGCGCTCGAACGGCCGCCTGTACGCCAACGCCGTCGTGCCGCCGTGGGGCCGCAAGGAGGACGTGGCCGAGCTCGAGCGCTGCATCGACGAGCTGGGCATGGTGGGCGTGCAGCTGGCCTGCTGCTACGGCGACCGCTTCCTCGACGACGACATGTTCAAGCCCTATCTGAAGGTCTTGAACGAGAAGAAGATCCCGGCCGTCATCCACCACACGCCCGGCCAGAACGCCTACGCGAACTTCGACGAGTACACGGTGCTCCGCCGCGAGCTCGGCCGTATCCACGCGCAGGCCGCCGCCGTGGGCCGCGAGATCTACTCCGGCATGTTCGACGAGTTCCCGAACCTCAAGTTCATCCACACGATGTTCGGCGGCAACTGGTTCGGCCTGCAGAACATCCTCGCCCCGCACAAGTCGACCAAGAAGAAGGAGGCCATGAACCGCCTGGCCACCAACGTCGACCACGAGGCGTACGACCGCTACTTGAAGAACAACATCTACTTCGACATGACGCACCCCATGAGCTGGGGCAAGGACCAGCTCGAATGCGCCGCGAAGGTGAACGGCGCCGACCACCTGCTGCTGGGCTCGTCGTTCCCGGTGTTCTACGAGTGGATGGCCCGCTCCGTGGAGTCCATCAACGCCATGGACGTGCCGCAGGAGGACAAGGACCTCATGCTGGGCGGCAACGCCGCGAAGCTGTTCAACCTGTAAGGCGGAAACGACTTCCCGCCGCAACCGTCTCAAGGTTGCGTATCGTGCGGCGGGGCGCGCAACGGGCGCCCCGCCGGAAAACTCATCGACGCCTGCAAGGAGGCGTCTGAAAGAGGGGAAACTATGAGTAATCCTGCTGTTGCTACCGCAGGCGCTCCCGCGGCCAAGCCCGTGGAGAAGACGCCGTCGTACGCGTGGCCGTGCCTGATCGTGTCGCTGCTGGCGGCCGTGGGCATCGTGTTCGCCTGGATGTGGCTTCCGGGCATCACGTTCCCGGTGTTCAAGAACTGGCTGGCCGAGAACAACTCGTTCTTCGCGAACCCCGCCAACTTCGGCCTGCTGTCCAACGTCATGGGCCTCGTGCCCATCGGCGCCCTCATCATGGCTCTGCCCACCACGTTCCTCGTGCGCAAGTTCGGCCCGAAGGCCACCACGCTCATCGGCGTGGGCTGCGCGGTCGTGGGCGGCGCCATCAGCGCGGCGTTCGTGGGCGGCAACTTCTACGTGTTCCTGGCCGGCCGCTTCATCCTGGGCCTGGGCCTGTCCACCACCGTCGTAGCCGGTCCCACCTGCGTGTCCACCTGGTTCCCGGATTCCACGCGCGGCCGCGCCATGGCCATCTGGTCCTGCTGGGCACCCGTGGGCATCTTCCTGTCCAACTTCGTGAACGACGGCGTGTACCACGTGGTGGGCTCCGACATGGGCAACCTCCAGTGGGTGTGGGTCGCCGTGGCCGCCCTGTGCGGCATCCTGTTCGCCGTGGTGTTCCGCGATCCGAAGCCCGAAGAGCGCTCGCAGGTGTCGCCTGAGCGCAAGCCGCTCAAGGCCGTCCTGAAGTTCTTCAAGAGCCGCCAGCTGTGGTGCCTCATCATCATGTTCGCCATCTTCAACTACATGAACTACGCGTTCAGCCAGTACCTGAAGACGTGGCTGCAGACCCCCGAGGCCCTGGGCGGCTTCGGTTGGGACGCCACGACCGCCGGCCTCTGGGGCGGCCTGATCGTCGCCTGCGGCGCGCTGGCCCCGCTCGGCGGCCTGATCCTCGACAAGACGCCTAAGTCGAAGAAGTTCCTGTGCGTCGTCGTGGGCATCCTGGGCCTGACCATCTGCTCCGCGCTGGCCTTCCACGCCGAGTTCTTCATCCCGTACGTCATCTTCTTCTGCATCGGCAACATGATGCTGAACGCCTGCTGCCGTCCGCTCGTGCCGACGTTCGTGTTCAAGGGCGGTGCCACCGCCGTGGCGTTCGGCTTGTCGTTCCTGACGCTCGGCCAGTACGCCGGTCAGATCGTCACGAGCTACGCGCTCGCCCCGTTCAACGACGGCCTCACCGCCGCCTCCAACGTGGCCATCAACGCCAAGCAGGCCGTGCTCGCCTCCGGCGGCACCCCGGCCGACTTCGGCCCGGCCATCGGCCAGGCTGTGCAGGAGGCCGTTGCCCAGGGCATCCATGTCGACCCGATGCTGGCCTTCTGGGCGCTCGTGCCCATCGGCGTCGTCGGCTGCATCCTGAGCCTCGGCGTCATGCCCTCCAAGAAGCAGGCTGCTGGCGCCCCCGCCGGCAAGCCCTCCGAGGGCGACGCGGCCGCTCAGCACTAGCCGCTCGCCTCATCGGCCCGCCCCGGCCCAGATTCGGGGCGGGCCTTTCGACAAGGCCGCTGCGCAGCGCTTCGAGCGCAGGCGGGCGGCCTTTCCGCCAAGCCTGTATCCCCGCTTCCCTGGGGAGAAGGGATTAATCATGAGCGAATACAACAAGCAAACCCGCGATGCGGCGGGCGTTGGCGCCGCACATCCTTCGGCCGACTCCGCACGGCCCTCCCCCTCCCCCAACGGCCCGAACCCCGACATCGACGAGACGAGGAATCGCCAGCGCAAGGGCTGGATCGTGCTGTTCGCCATGCTGTTCTGCGGCATCATCGTCATCATGAACCAGTTCAAGGTTCCCACGTTCAT
>NZ_JAASIO010000020.1:0-30978 GCF_019731765.1 Gordonibacter massiliensis (ex Traore et al. 2017)
TCGTACGTCGACACGGTGCCCTTGGCCTTGGAGTAGTCCAGGGTGCGGTCGGACGCCACCTGGATGTCCTGGTCGTCGGGGACGATCTTGCACGAGACGATGATGTTCACCTTTATGTGCCTTTCTCTTCGGATTCGGAGGCGCTTGCTGCTGCGCTCCGCCCCGTCGCACCCAGAGCTGACGGCGGGGCGGGCTTGATGGATCGCAGTGTGCGCCGCCAGCGAAAAGGCCGCATCGCAAAATCGCTGCTAAAACATCATTACTCAAAAACTAGCGATACTTGAACAGGGGGTTTGCGATGTTTGATCGCATGTGCGAGACAGCACGGCACCTTCCGTCGCAAGGAGGGAACGCGACGGAAGCTGCCGACCCGCGAGCCGACGGAACGAAGCCGCTCTTCGCAACCGCACGGGATCAGGACGGGCCCGTTTATTTCCCTGCGGCATTGAGGCGCAGCAGACGGCCATACGGCGAACGCGCCGGCGCATCGACGGGGTTAGCGGATTCTGCGTCGAACCGCCGTCGACACGGCCGAGCAGGCGCGCGACAGCTCTGATCCTGCGGCAAAACCACCTCCAAAAGCACGAAAATCACCGCTGTGAAGCGCCTCGCGCGAACGATAAGCACGCCGGCATCCCGCTATCTGGGAAAACGCGCGCGGGTCGAGGAAGGGGCGCGTCCGGAGAACGCCCGAAACTCTTTGAAGCTGCAAGAATCGCTTCACAGCGGTGATTTTCGTGCTTTCAAGACAGAATTTCGTGCACATTGCCTCCCAACGTAGTGAAATGCACCGAAGCCCGATGCGCCGCTTACCGCACCGCCAACGTTCGCCTCATTCCCTCAAGCGCCGCCGTTCCAAAACTGCTTTCTCCTTCGGAACAAGTCGGTACGCCCGCCGCACCGAAGGGGCAGACCGCTCAAGGGCAGCGGTTTTCACCCTCCCCCCCCCCGCTCGGAACCCGGCGAGGCCCATGCGGCGCAAGGTGGAAAGCCCCTCTCCCGCATCGTCAAAGCACGTGGCGACGCCGCTACTCATTTTCTTGCGATGCCGCGTTTTTGAGTATCGGCGAATTACCGCGCGCCTTGCGATGCGCGCCTTGCGCGCGAGGCGCATCATTGACGGCAGTTCGCCGAGCGGGCGAAACGCACGACGGCCTTCCCCGAGCTGCAACCGGGACGAAGGCCGAACCGGCCGCACGCCCACCCGGCATCCACGCAGTTTCAAACAATCAAGGAGGAGCAATGGCAGATTACTTCGGCACCGACACCGTCGTATCCGAACTTCGCGAGGACGGCTTGCTGATCATCCGCATCAACCGTCCCGAGGTGGCGAACGCGCTCAACGGCGCGACCTCCAAAGCCATGGAGAACATCATGAACAACGCCGAGACCGATCCCGCGGTGCGCGCGATCATCGTCACCGGCACCGGCAAGGTGTTCTGCGCGGGCGAGGACCTCTCCGAGCTCAGCGAAGGCGGCGAGTGCCAGACCGTGACCGAGCACGGCTTCGGCGGACTGACCGCGCGCCTGTGCTCCAAGCCCGTGATCGCGGCCTGCAACGGCTCCGCGGCTGGCGGCGGCATGGAGATCGCCCTGTCCTGCGACATGGTGGTGGCCTCCGAGCGCGCCAAGTTCGGCTGCACCGAGGTGGGCCTGGGTATCATCGCCTCCACCGGCGGCCTCGTGCGCCTCGCCCGCGACATCAACCGCAAGGACTGCATGGAGCTGCTGCTCACCGGCAAGAAGATCAAGGCCGATGAAGCCAAGGCACTGGGCCTCATCAACTACGTCGTGCCGGTCGAGGAGGTCATGGACAAGGCCATCGAGCTGGCCGAAGAGTGCCTGAAGAACGCGCCTCTGGCCCTGAAGTGGACGAAGTACATCGTGCACGCCGCCGACCAGATGTCCGAAGAGGACGCCATGCGCTACAGCGACGCCGCCTACCGCTTCCTGGAGAAGACCGCCGACGGCATCGAGGGCCCGGCCGCCTTCGTCGAGAAGCGCGAGCCGAATTGGATCGGCAAGTAACTCTCCCGTCAACCCATCCGAGGGCCCCAATCGGCCCGAACCCAAGCCCCCGGGTCATCACCAACCCGGGGGCTTCGCTTTTGCTCCGCCGCGTGAAGGCATTCGCCAAAGCGGCGGGCGTCCCGCTCTTCCCAGTGATCGGGGCGGCGAGGCAGGGGCAAGAAGGGGGCGCGGCGTCCCCTTCTCCTACCGGTCTTCCAGCTCGCCCGTCAGGCGCTCTTTCCAGGTGAGTTTGCGCGGGGCGAACGGGGACGGCAGGGGCACGTCGGCGCGGATGGAGCGCAGGGCTATGTCCCAGAGCGTGCGACGGCCGCCGAAGTACAGGTAGCGCTTCTCCCGTTCGGGCAGCACGGCCTCGTCAACGGAGCCCTCGCGGGCGAAACCGTCGAGGATGGCGTCGCTTTCGCGCTTCGCCTTCGCCTTGCGGTAGGCCACCACGGCGTTCGCCACGAACACGCCCACGGTGTAGGGCAACACGAACGCCTTCACGAGCGCCACCAGGTCGTCCGCACGGTAGCCCGAGAGCGAGGCGGCCTGGCTGCTCAGCACGTCCGCGTCGATGGCGCTTGCCAGCTGCCCGCCCTCGCTCTCGGCCGCCCAACGCTGGACGTCGACCACCCATGCGCCCGCGAACACGATGGCGGCGCCCGAGAACACAACCGCCGCCAGCCCCAGGCCTTTGAACCAGCGCGCGACGCTGGCCATCCAGTAATACGGCACGGTGTAGGCGTACAGCAGCAACAGCAGCGCCGCGAACACGATGGAACCGCCGATGACCACGGCGTCCTGCTGCACGAAGTAGTTGGTGGCCGAGCCCAGCACGCGCTGCACGTCGTAGACCCAGGAGAATCCGTCGGCGATCATCGTCTCGGCCGACAGGCCGAGCGCGGCCACGATGCGCATGCCCCAGGAAAGAAGCACGCTCAGCAGCGCCACGATCACGAAGAACGCCGGCAGCGTGACCGCGATGCTGGCCAAGCCCCGCGCAAGCCCGCTGTCGAAACGCAGCGCCGCGTAGTAGAACAGCAGGAAGCCGCCGAGGAGCACCGCCGCGAAGCCGAGGTACAGCGCGACCGAGCCGGCGAGCTCCGCGCCCGGAACGAGGGCGACCGCCACGCGGAACGCGAGCAGCGCGACCGCGAGGCCCACCACGGAGACGCAGCCCAGCACCCAGGCGCGCTGCAACCGATCGGCCTCGGTGTCGAGGTGCGCGCCTCCGCCCTCGTCCACCAGCTTGACGAATTCCAGGCGGTGGATGCGCCGGGACACGCTCACGGCCTTCCAGGTGAAAGCGACGGCGAAAGGAGCGAACAGCGCGAGGCCCGCCCCTGCGGGCAGCGCGAGGCACAAGGCCGCGAGCAGCACGAGGGGCACGCCCCACCGGTAGGCGCTCCCGAACGGCCGCGCGACCCATTCCCGCAAGCGCGCAGCCGCCGCGCGCGCCGCTCGCTCGATATCGTGGACGATTCCCATCATGCGTCCAGTGTAGGGTTGCACGGCGAAACGGACAAGCAACGGGACCTCAACCGCCCCGTCGGCGGCGGGAACCGGCGTCCCCTACAGCGAGCTCGTCTCGTCGAGGGACTTGCCACGCGTCTCGGGCGCCATGAACACCGACAGCACCAGGCCCAGCACCACCAGTCCGGCCGCCACGAGCATGGTGGGCCCCACGCCGAACGCCGACAGGAACAGGGGCGTTCCGTAGGTGGCCACCACCGTGCCGATGCGCGAGAACGCGATGGCGATGCCCACCGCCGAGGCGCGCACCTCCGTGGGGAACAACTCGTTGGGATAGAGCCATTGCAGGATGCCGGGTCCGCCGCTGAAGAACGCGTACAGGCCGAACGCGATCACCACCACGAACACGGGCGCGTCGGGAAACAGCCCCAGGATCACCAGGCCCACGGCCATGAGCGCGAGCGAGCGGATGAGCAGGGGCCGGCGCCCCATGGAGTTCAGCCAGAACATGGCCGGGATGGAGCCGATGAGGAAGAACAGGCTGACCACGCTCTCGCCGAGGATGGCCTCGTGCCCCGCGCCCAGGCCGAAGGCGGTCATGATCTCGGGGCCGAACGTGTAGATGGCGTACATGGGCGCCACCTGGCAGAGCGTGAGGACGCCCAGAAACACGATGCGCTTGAGGTAGCCGCCGCGGAATATCTGGAGCACCGACATCTTCTTCGCGCCGGCGTCGGACTGCTCGATCTCCACGTCCATGCCGTAAACGCGCTCCATGACGGCGTGCGCCTCCTCGGTGCGGCCCTTCTGAATGAGCCACAGGGGCGACTCGGGAACCCCGCTGCGCCCGATGAGCAGGAAGATGCAGACGGGGATGGGCGACGCCAGCATCCACTTCCAGCCGTCGTCGAGGCTGTAGAGCGCGTACCCCACGACGGCCGCCACCGTGGCGCCCAGATACCACGCGGCCGACACGATGCCCATGTTGATGGAGCGGCTCTTCTTGGGGGCGAACTCGGCGATGAGCGAGGTGGCTATGGGATAGTCGGCGCCGATGAACATGCCGATGAAGAAGCGCGCGGCCACGAGCTCCCAGGGAGCCTGGGCGAACACGCTCCACAGCGAGAACAGGCAGATGGCCACGACGTCGGCGATGAACATCTTGCGCCGGCCGATGCGGTCGGTGACGTAGCCGCCGAGGATGGTGCCGAAGAAGATGCCCACGAGCACCGACGCGCCGATGAGGGCGCTCTGCTCGGTGGAGAGCGAGAAGGCGGGCACGATCTGCGTGAGCGCCACGCCGATGAGCGAGAGCACGTAGCCGTCGAGGAACGCGCCGCCGCTCGCGAAGAACGTGATCTTGCGCAGGAAGGGCGTCATGGACACGTCGTCGAGCGTCTTCTTCACGACGCGCTTCGTGGCGCCGACCACCTCCTCGCCGATCTGCTTCGCGTCGGCCGCGACGGGAGGGCTTGCCACCTGCGTGAGTTTCTTGACGTTCTCGATCATGGTGCTACCGCCTTAAGTCTCGTGATGCGAGACCCCGGTTCGCGGGGCCTTGCGGGGGCGGCCGCAGCCAGCAGACCGCCCCTACGGGGATCGCCTGACGCGTACGAGCGCCAGAGCCTTGCCGATTGTCATCCTGAGCGGAGGCGGCGAAGCCGCCGGAGTCGAAGGATCTTCGAGGAAGACTGCCGCCCTCGGTTGAAAATCCTTCGACTCGCTTCGCTCGCTCAGGATGACAGGGGGGGGTCGCTCCGCTCGCTGAGGATGGCTACCTGCGACTTACTCCCACTCGCAGATGCCGAAGTTCAGGTGGGGCTTGGCGCCGGTCTCGTCGGCGTCGGCGTCGACCAGCTGGAAGCGGATCTCGTTGTCGCCCACCTTCCACATGCGGGTCTGCAGCATGGTGCCCGGCAGCACCGGCGAGGTGATGCGGGTCTTGAAGCGCTTCATGCGCTCCGGCTCGCCCGGGAAGAACGAGCTGATGATGTGGCGCATCGTGAAGCCGCCCAGGCTCACGCCGTGCGCGATGGGGCGCGCGAGGCCCGTCTGCTCGGTGTAGGCGAAGTCGATGTGCTGCTGGTGCCAGTCGCCCATGAGGCGGTAGATGAGCGGCATGTTGAGCGGCATCGTCTCCTCCACCACCGCGTCGGGCGCGCGGTCGGGCATCTCCACGATGTCCTTCGGGGGCTTGGGGCCTCCCCAGCCGCCGTCGTAGATGCACACGTCCCAGGTCTCGGTCTCGCACAAGAGCGTGCCGTCGGAAGAATAGGAGCGCCCGGTCTGCTTCGAGAGGCACCCGCGGCCCTCGCCGCGGTCGTACAGCGCGTCCTGGGTGACGAACGTCTCGATGCGGTCGTTCATCTTGAAGGGCGCGTGCAGCTTGATCTCGAAGCCGTAGTGCAGCGATCCCTCGTAGTTGTAGCCGTAGTCCAGCGTGCGCGTCATCTCCTCGTGCACGGTCAGCGGCACGCCGAAGATGGGCAGCACCTTGAGGTCGGGGTTCGCGGCGTCCCCCTCGTTCACGTACTCGAGGTCCGTCTTCCCGTCGTAGCCCGCGTTGCAGCCGAGCGCGCAGATCTCCAAGTCCTTGAACGTGTACTCCCGCACGAACGGCCCGAACTCCTTGCCCACGATTTCAGTGCTGATTGCCATGATGCCTCTCCTTATCTTGTCGGTGCCGGTTTGAACCGGCTGTTGCATCCTCAGGTGGAACCCGTGGGGGCGATCTCCCGATCGCCCGTTCCGGCGCAGGCCGGAAAAGCAACCGGGGGCCGCGTTCTCGCGCTTCGCGCGAGCGGGCGCTCTGGAGAGCGCCCCTACGGGTTCCACCGGCATCGTTCGTTGCCGATCACCTGCATCGGTCGGTGCGCCCGCCTTCGATCGCCGTCAGCCGCCGCACCCTGCGCCTCATTTCAGCAGCTTCTTCTCTATCTTCATGGAGCATGTGCGGGGGAAGCTATCGACGATCTCCACGTACGAGGGGACCTTGAACCCCGCCATGTGCTCCTCGCAGTACGCGAGCACCTCCTCTTCGGTGATCCGCGCGCCTGCGGCCGGCAGCACGAACGCCTTCACGGCCTGGTCGCGGATGGGGTCGGGCACGCCGATAACGGCGGCTTCGGCGACGAGGGGATGGTCGACCAGCACGTTTTCCAGCTCGGTGGTGGAGATGTTCTCCCCCGCCCGCTTGATCATGTTCACCTTGCGGTCGACGAAGAAGAACCAGCCGTCCTCGTCCATGTAGCCCTTGTCGCCGGTCTTCAGCCAGCCGTCCTCGGTGAACGTGCGCGCCGTGGCCTCCGGGTCGCCCCAGTACTCCTTCATGATGGTGCGGCCGCGCACGCCGCGCACCTGGATCTCGCCGATCTCGCCCGGCGCGCCCTCCCGGCCGTCCTCGCGCATGATGCGCACCTCGTAGCCCAGGCCCGCGCGCCCCACCGACGGCCAGCGGCGCGGCCCGGCAGGCGGGTCGGTGAGCACCCAGCCGATGGACTCGGTGGAGCCGTACGTGTTCATGAGCGACGCGCCGAAGCGCTGCTCGAACGCCTCCTTCTCGGCGTTCGACACCGGCAGGAAGTAGAGGATCTCGCGCAGCGTGTGATTGCGGTCGTCGGACGATGCGGGCTGCAGCATGAGCGTGCGCAGCATCATGGCCACGCACTGCGTGACGGTGGCCTTGAACTCGCGGATCTGCGACCAGAAGCGGCGGGCGCTGTACTTCTCCACCACGATGAGCGTGGCGCCTGCCGTGAGCACCGGCATGAGCGCGGCCAACTGGAAGTTCGAATGGCAGGCCGGCATGGTGGTGAGCAGGCGGTCGTCGCGCGTGAGCGTGACCTCCCAGTCGCCGTACAAGCCGCTGAACAGGATGTTCGCGTGCGTGAGCACCACGCCTTTCGGACGCGAGGTGGTGCCGGACGTGAAGATGATCTCGGCCGCGTCGTCGGCACAGAGGGGCCGCACCTCGGCGAGCCCGGTCGCCGCTGCGGCGCGCAGCCGCGAGAAGTCGCGCAGGGCCTCCTCGCGCCCCAAGGCGGCGCGCGCCTCTTCGACGCCCTCCACGCCGTCGTCGTCGGTGCGCGCGACCAACACGCCCTTGGGCAGATACGGCCCGCTTGCGCGCACGGCGCGGTACAAATCGAGGAACTTCGGCTCCACAACCGCGCAGGTGGCCTCAGTGCGCTCGAGCACGAACGAGGCTTCCTCCACAAGGTACTGCTCGTTCATGGGCACCATGACGGCGCCGATCTTCGCCAGGCCGAACAGGCACATCATGAACTCGGGGCACGTGCACAGCTGCACGGCCACGCGCTCGCCCGCCTGCACGCCCAGGGAAAGGAACACGTTGGCCGCACGGTCGATCTCGTCGTTGAACGCGCGGTACGTGTACGCGGTCGTCGAGCCCGCGCGATCGCGGAAGAGGAGGAACTCGCGCTCGCCGCACGCGGCCACGAGGCCGTCCCACAGGCTGCGCACCGTTTCGTTTCCCACGATGTCGGTCACGTTTCCCACCCTTCCTTCGTTGTGCGGTCGCACGGTTTTCGCGATCTTGCGGGTCGCGGTTTCGCGGTTTCGCGGCTCGCGCGGGGAGCCTTCAGTGCGCTCGCCGCGCGGTTCGTCGTTGGCGCGGGGCACCGCGCCGGGCGGCCAGCAGGCAGCCCCTACGGGGACCGCCGGCGGGTTGTCGGCGCAGGCCTCGCCCGCAGGGGGGGGGCAACCGGCGGGTTGTTTCGGTTTCGCCGGTTGCCGCGATACCGCCGGGCCGCCCTCCCCTGCAGGCGGCCCGGGGAGGCCCGGGTGTTACTCGCTCGTCTTGATGACGCCGGCCGCTTCCAGCTCGGCGATCTGCTCAGGGCTATAGCCCAGCTTCGTCAGCACGTCGACGGTGTCGCCGCCCTGGTTCGGCATGGGGCGCCAGATCTGGCCGGGGTTGTTCTTGAACTTCGGGAACACGCCCAGGCCCTTGAACTCCTGGCCGTCAGCCGTCTCCCAGTTCTGCCACACACCGCGCTGCTCCAGGTGGTCTTCCTTCACGAGGTCCTCGAACTCCATGACCACCTGCACGGCGATACGATGCGCCGCGAAGTCCTCCTCGATGTCGTACTTCGAACGCTCGAGGCAGTAGGCGTCGAACGCCGCCTCGATCTCCTGGGCATGCGGGTTGGACAGCCACAGGCCGCTCGTGTCCTCGGGGATGTCCTCGGTGCCCCACAGGTGCCCCAGGCCGATGGCCTCGAGGAAGTACTTGTTCTGGTCGACGCCGTACAGGCAGATGCCCAGGAAGCCGTCCTTGCACTGGTACTCGCCGATGCCGCACAGGTTCTGGTTGCGCGCGCCGGGACGGGGCCACTTGATGCCCTCGTTCAGGTAGTCGACCAGGTAGTACTGGCCGATGGACAGCAGCGTCTCGTACATGGCCAGGTCGATGGACTCGCCCTTGCCCGTCTTGGCGGCGCGGTAGAGCGCGGCCAGCGACGAGGAGGCGATCATGAGCGTGTTGAAGTAGTCGCCGGCGTAGGGACCCGGGTTCATGGGCTGCTCCTGCGTGCCGTTCTGGCTCAGGTAGCCGGAGTACGCCATGACGGTGAGGTCGTAGGCGGCGCGCTTGACCATCTTCGGGTCGCCCGTCTGGCCGAAGCCGGACACGTGCACGATGACGAGCTTGGGGTTGATCTCCCACAGGACCTCGTCGGTCACGCCGTGCCGGGCGTAGGTGCCGCCCTTGGAGGCTTCCATGAAGATGTCGGCGTCCTTGACCATCTCGAACAGGATCTTCTTGCCCTCGTCCGAGAAGTAGTTCAGCGACACGGAGCGCTGGTTGCGGCGCTCGGCCTGCTTGATGTAGGGGGTGTCGCGGATGGTGTCGCCCGCGCCGGTGTTCTCGAGCCAGGTGACGTCGGCTCCCCAGTCGGCGAGCAAGTCGCACGCCTTCGGGCACGCAAGCTCGACGGCCGAGTAGACGACCTTCACGCCGTCGAGGGGACCGTAGGACGGCTTTTCGGTGGGAAGTGCCATGGTGTTTCCTCCTTGATCGATAAGGGTAGTTTTCATCCCGAACAGAAGCCGAAGGCTCCCGTTGTCTTCCCGAGCGGAGCGCTCAGCGCTCTCCCAGCCTGTCATCCTGAGCGGAGCGCGCAGCGCGGAGTCGAAGGATCCCGTTTGGCGTGAGCCGTGGGATTCCCTGCTGGCGCCGCACGGGATCCTTCGACTCCGGCCTACGGCCTCCGCTCAGGATGACAGGCGGGTGGCCTGCCTTCATTCAGGATGACAGGCGGGGACCTTCGCTCGCTCAGGATGACAACAGGTGGTGCTTCGGTCGTTCGGGTAGGCAAGGTGCTTCGCCGGTTGATGGCAAGGGCGGGGCCCTTGCCTTACGGTCGACCGGCGAGTTCTCGCTTGCCTACTTCTGCTTGTACTTGATGGAGGCGCCCTTGGAGGTGGCGAGGATCATCATCTCGTCGGTGCCGCCGGAGACACGGTCGACGCGCAGGTCGCGCCAGATGCGGTTGATGCGGTGCTCGCTGGCCACGGCGATGCCGCCCATGATCTGCATGGCGTCGTCGGTCACCTCGAATGCGGCGTTGGCGCAGTAGTACTTGCACATAGCGGCGGCGGCCGGGTCGAAGTTGCCGTCGTTGTTGTCGGCGTTCCAAGCGGCCTCGTACAGCATGTTCTTCATGTTCGTGAGCTTGATGCACATGTCGGTGATCTTGATCTGGTTCAGCTGGAAGCGGCTGATGGGCTTGCCGAAGGCGATGCGGGTGTTCGCGTGCGCCATGGCGTCCTCGAACGCGCTGATGGCGGTGCCGTAGTCGCAGGCGCCCACGAGCCAGCGCTCGAAGTTGAAGTCGGACACGCCGCGCATGAAGCCGTTGCCCTCCTTGCCGAAGATGTCCTTCTCCTCAAGCTCCACGTTGTCCATGTACACCTCGCAGCAGCTGTCCATGCGCAGGCCCAGCTTGGTGAGCGGGGAGAGCTTCACGCCCGGCTTGGACATGTCGAGGAAGAACTCGGTGAACATGCTCTCGTCGTCGGCGTTCTTCGCCATGATGACCAGGTACTTCACGCCCGCGGACGACGTGATGAACGTCTTGGTGCCGTTGAGGTAGATCTTGCCGTTCTCGCGCTTGTACGTGGTGGCCAAAGCTCCCACGTCGGAGCCGGCGCCCGGCTCGGTGCAGGCGGAGTTCCAGATCTGCTCGCCGGAGCCCAGCGTGGACAGCACGGCCTCGATCTGCTCCTCGGTGCCCTCGCGGATGACGGTCTCGAAGCCGGGCAGCTGGTAGAGCACGTAGGTGGGGGCGCCGTACTTGCCCAGGATCTCGTACACGGCCATGAGCGTCACGCAGGGCTGCTCCAGGCCCAGGCCGCCGTGGCTCTCGGGGAGCATGATCTGGTCGAAGCCCAGCTCGCACAGGCCCTTGACCCAGCGCAGCGGGTACTCGTGCTTCTCGTCGCACTCGTGGAAGTACGTCTCCCAGTTCTCGCTCTCCATGTACTCGCGGTAGCTGTCGACGATAAGCTCCTGCTCGTCACTCAGTTTGAAATCCATGGTGCCAACCTTTCCTTGTCGGATATCGGCGCGGCTTCCCCGCCGCGCCGCCTTGCCTGTCGTTGCGGCCGTTTCGGGCGCTGCCGCCCGGGGTGGCCCCCCCCTCGCGCCGTTCGGCGCGGTTAGAGCCCCAGCTGCTGGCGATAGAACGTCGCGGCGTGCTCCAGCGCGTCGTTCGCCTCGTCGAGCATCTTGGTGTAGTGCAGAAACGCGTGGATGACCCCTTCGAACACCTCGTAGCGCACCGGCGTGCCGTACTGCTCCAGGATGGCCGCGAGCGTGGCCGAGTCGTCGCGCAGCGGGTCGAACTCCGCCGCCGCGACGTAGCACGCCGGCACGTCGCGCGTGAGGTCGTTCAGGAACAGGTTCGCGTAGCGCGCCCGGGCGAGCTCGGCGGGGTCCTCGGCGTACAGGCCCAGGTACCACTGCCAGTCCTCCTCGGTGAGCCCGTCCCACGCGCCGCCCAACAGGCGCATGGACGACGAGTCCGTCAGGCCGAACCAGCCGTAGAACAGCAGCAGGCACTTCACGAAGCCGCTGCCCCCGCGCTCCTCGCGCAAATACAGCGTGGCCGCCAGGCCCAGGTGCGCGCCGCCCGAGTCGCCGGCGAAAGCCAGGCGGTCGCCGTCGATGCCGTAGGCGGCGCCGTGGACGTGCAGGTGCTCCGCCACGGCCGCGACCTCTTCCACGGCGCTCGGGTACTTGGCCTCGGGCGACAGGCGGTAGTCCACGGCCGTAACCACGGCGCCGGTCTTGTCGGCCAGGATGCGGCAGACGCGGTCGTGCGTGTCCAGGTTGCCCAGCACGAACCCGCCGCCGTGCGCGTACACGATGCCGGGGGTGGCGGGCTCTCCCGCCGCGCGGCCCGCGGCGGCTTCCCGGGTGGGATAGTAGTACCGCACCGGGATGTCGCCGTGGGGGCCGCGCACCGAAGCGTCGAGCGTCTCGGCCATGACCGGGCCGCCCTCGGCCCAATAGGCGCGGCCGGCCACGTAGTTCTCGCGCATCTGCTCGAAGCCCGCGCTCGTGTCGTTCGCATCGCCTGCCAGCTCGTCCTCGCGGGCCAGCACGGCCTTCATCTGCGGGTTGATCTTCGCCAGCACGTCGAGCTTGTTCATGGTCGCGTCCTTTCCGCGTGAGGGTTTCCGAACCGGTTCGTCCGAGCCCTTACGCCTTGGCGGAGGACGGGTCGGCGTCGATCGCCGGGGCGGCCTGCTCGGCGGCCAGGTTCTTCTTCATGGCGCGGCGCGTCATGACCAGGCAGGCGCAGCCGAGCACGGCGAAGACGATGAGCACGATGAAGATGGTGTTGAAGGCGTCGGCGCCCTGGGCGTCGATCATGCCGCCGAACCAGGTGTGCACGAACACGTCGGGCATGAAGCCGACCACCGACAGGATGCCGGAGGCGGTGCCGAAGATGCCCATGGGAACCTTGGCCTCCGTGAGCGGCGAGGAGCCGATGGAGAAGGCGCCGTAGGTGACGAAGCCGAGCACCACCACCAGCACGGCGACGGCGATGACCATGGCCTCGGTGCGCGGCAGCACCATGAAGCAGACCAGCACGACGGCGCTCGCGGCGAAGAACAGCAGGATGGACTTGGAGGGGCTCTTCAGCTTGTCGGCGAAGAAGCCGGCCACCGGACCCGCCACCAGGCCGATGCCGTAGGTGCGGATGAGGCCCACGATGGACACGATGGCGACCGGGGCGGCGAAGCAGGTGGTCATGAACGGCGTGGTGTAGGTGACGCCCTGGTACACGGCGTACACGAAGAAGTACGCGAGGCAGGCCCAGATGACGCCGGGGTGCTTGATGGCCTGGACGACCTCGCCGAGGCTGAACATCTTGGCGTCCTTGTTGATCTCGCCCTTGAAGTTGGGGATGAAGATGAAGGAGGCCACGGCCAGAAGCGCGATGAGCACGCCCAGGAACACGAGCAGCACCTGGATGCCCTCGGAGGGGATGGGGATGGCGGAGATGATGGCCGTGTTGATGAAGCCGATCACGAGGCCCGCGGCGCCGTAGATGGAGTAGCTGATGCCGATCTTGGAGGCGTACTCGTCCTCGGCGCAGCACAGGCGCACGATCTTGAAGCGCGTGCCCCACCAAATGAGGATGGACGTGATGCCGAAGCCCACGAACAGCACGTACATCATGGTGAGCGATGGGAGCATCGCGTACACGAACGTGAGCAGCGCGGTGCCGCCGAAGCCCACCCACGACAGCGTGCGCATGCGGATCTTGTCGGCGATGATGCCGGATGGCAGGTAGCAGATGACCGCCGCGATGGCGTAGCAGGACACGAGCGCGCCCAGGTCGGCGTTGGTCACGCCGAGGCCTTCCATGAGGGGCTCGTAGAACACGTTCTTCAAATAGATGGGCGTGTAGATGATGGAGGATCCCATCGACACGAGGATAAGGAGGAACCACTTGTGGATCCCCGTGAGGTCCTTGTAGGTGACCTCCCCCTTGCTTTTGGCAAGCAACGACATTGCGCTTTCCTTTCTCCTTGCAGTTGTCCGGCCCCTGCCGCCCGCCGGTGGCTCGTTCGCGACGGTGGGCGGCAGGTTCCGGGCCGATGAGCGCATTCTGTTCGCGAGCCGTGTTTTTGCCATCGCAAATTCTCCATGAACAGCCGAATACTTACTTTTTTGCGAGGCGTTACCGTAGAATTGGTGATAGGTTCTCACTATGAGTAGCGAAGGCGGCCCGCCGTCGCGCACCGGCGGTTCGGGCAGGTAGGCAGCATCGTCAACCATCGCAAAACCGAGAACGAAGGGTGGGCGCGTCCATGGCGAACCAAGCGGAAGATCTCAAGGGTCAAGGCACGAAGCCGGCAGCGTCGTTAACGTCCCTCGCCGCCCGTCCGGCGGCGAAGTACGTGGGTTTCGCGCTGCTTCTGGCGTGGCATTACGCGCTGTGGTTCGCGCCGCACGTGTTCACGCACACCGAGCTTTTGGACGAGCGCGTGACCGTCTCATGGCTCGTGAACCTGGGTGCCACCGTGCTGTTCCTGTTCCTCATCGCGCTCGCGCTGGGGCGCAAGCGGCACCTCTCGTCGTTTTGCTGGCTCGGCCACGTCACGCCCGTGCTCATGGCCGCCGCCACGCTCCTGCTGTGCGTGGCGCCGTTCTCGCTCACCGTGCCCGGCGTGGCCTACCTGCTTTCGTTCTTCCTGGGCGCGGCCGAGGCCGTGATGTGGATACTCTGGGGCGAGCGCTACGCGTGCGTGAAGGCCAACTTCTCCATCAAGCACATCGGCACCGTGTTCGGCTTCACGCTGCTCGCCTGCGTGGGCCTGGCCCTGGCCCTGCCTCCCGTGGCGTCGGCGATCTTCGTGGCGCTGCTGCCGCTGGCGTCCGGCGGGCTCTTGACGCTGGCCCGGCGCGACGGCGCGCGGTCCTTCCCGCCGCTGCTGCCGAAGAACGCCGCGCACGGCGGCTTCAAGAGCATGGTGGTGGTGTGCGGCATCTCGTTCGTGGCGTCCGTCGCCGCCTACTTCCTGGCAGCCGTCATCCCGTGGGAGGAGCTGCCCACCCGCGAGGTCAGCTTCACGTTCGGCATCATGGGCGGGGCCGTGCTCATGCTGGGCATAGCCGGCATCTGCATCGCGTCCAAGGACAAGGTGAACATATTCAAGCTGTACCCCTGGCTGCTCGTGTTCGAGATCGTGGCGTTCACGCTGTTCATGGCCGACGGGGCGCTGTACTTCCCCGCCTTCATCATGGCGGTGGGCATCTCGTCCATCTTCGAGATACTCCTTATCATGTACTTCGGCATCTTGACGTCGAAGGGCTACAACACCCCGGCGCTCGCCTTCAGCTTCTCCGGCGGCTTCGTGCGCGCGGGCATAGCCGTGGGCAACACGCTGGCGGTGGCCTACGAGCACGCGCCCGCCGTGGCGCAGGCCGTGACGCCCGAGACGTGCCTCGCGTTCATCTGCGTGCTGGCGGCGCTGCTCATTCCGCTCGTGCGCCAGGAGTTCAGCATCCTCGCCCTCACCGCCGCGCCGCCCTCGAAGGCCGAGGTGGACGAGATCTGCATCGAGGTGGCCAAGGAGTTCTCGCTGTCGGCGCGCGAGCGCGAGATACTGGAGCTCATCGCCCGCGGCTACACCACGAACACGATATCCGTGAAGCTGGTCATATCGCCTTACACGGTGAACACCCACATCCGCCACATCTACGAGAAGATGCAGATACACAAGCGCAGCGAGCTGCTGAACTACATCAACATGCAGCGCAGCGACTTCTAAGAGCCGATCGCCGCCCTGGGGTGCGGCGATCCCGCCATCGCGCGCCATACTATCCGCAGAAAAGGGGGCTTCGAGCCCCCTTTCGCTTTTCCAGCTAGCTCGATCGTCGTTTGTATTTACCCATATTCGCCGTTCCGTGTAAAAGCCTTTGGCCAAGATGCGGCAGATCGATCCCCTCAGATCGGGAAAAATGAGGCGTCAAACGGCTCGCTCGCCGCCGAATCCATACCGCTCGCCGGCAGCGACCCCCCTTCCCACCTTGGGTTTTTCTTCTCGCCTGCCAATCGATAGACGGGCTCTATCGATTGCGCCGATTCGCGTCGCAACGCCAATTGGACGCGCCCGACCGGCCGGGCGCAGAATGACGGCATCAAGCGACGGGGTTCGCTGAAAGAGACAAGGCTCGTCAACCTTAAGGAAAGGGGTTCACATGAGCAAACTGACCGACGAGGAGTTCCAGGCCTACCTCAAGCAGATCCGCGAGCTGGCCGAGGGTCCGCTCGAGGAGATGCAGCCGGAGATCGAGGTGACCAACAAGTTCCCGCAGGAGTTCTACGACCTCGCCATCAAGAACGACCTGTACCGCTTCGCCCTGCCCGAGGAGTACGGCGGATGGGGGTTGAACGAGCAGCAGATCCTGCAGGTTCAGGAAGAGTTCTCCCGCGGCCCCGGCGGCATGCGCATGCACCTGCACTACGCGGCCGACCTGAACTGGCGCATCCTGGACGACTACGGTTCGGACGAGCTCAAGGCCCAGTACATGGACAAGTTCCAGGACAAGACCATCTTCACCTGCTTCGCCCTGACCGAGCAGTCCGGCGGCACCGGCGCCGACATTCACACGACGGCCGTGAAGGACGAGAACGGCGACTACGTTCTCAACGGCGAGAAGTGGCTCATCTCCCACACCGACTGCTGCGAGTTCGCCTACGTCATCGCCGTGACCGACGAGAGCAAGACCGGCGACGAGCGCCTGTCCGCCTTCTTCGTGCCCGTCGACACCCCCGGCTACGAGACCACGCCCATGCCCCACATGATGGGCGCCCGCGGCGCGGCCCACACCGGCCTGAAGTTCACGGACATGAAGCTCGACAAGAAGTACCTGCTGGGCAAAGAGGGCCAGGGTATGGAGATCGCCATCCACTCGCTGTCCGTCTCCCGCGCCCACATCGCCGCCTCGAACCTCGGCATGTGCCAGCGCATGCTGGAGATGAGCCTGGCCCGCGCCAACGACCGCGTGACGTTCGGCAAGCCCATCGCCTCGCGCCAGATGATCAAGCGCGAGCTGGCCGAGATGCAAACCTACACGCACGCCCTGCGCTGCATGGTGCGCGACTTCGGCAAGGAGTACGACGCCGACCCGAACGGCAAGTACATCGAGGAGAAGGCCGCCATGTGCAAGCTGTTCTCCATCTACTCCACCCGCATCGTGTCCGACGGCATGCTGGAGATCTTCGGCGGCGACGGCTACTTCGAGGATTCCCCGTACGGCCCGGTCGAGCGCATGTACCGCGACGCCCGCGCCATGTGGCTCGAAGAGGGCGCCCCGAACGTCCAGCGCATCACGATCGCCCGCAACTGCCAGAAATTCGGCGGCGCCGTGGAGTACCAGGACTAGCCCTACCGCGATACGAGTCGCACCGGAACAAACTCCTACAGCGAAAGGGCTGTCCCCCTCACCGGCGGATGGCCCTTTCGCCCTAACTCAGCCCGCTTTGCAAGGAGGTCTTGATGAAACCGTTAGAGGGAATCAAAGTGGTCGACCTGACCAGCTACCTGGCCGCCCCCACCACCGGGCGCGTGCTGGCCGAATGGGGCGCCGACGTGGTGAAAGTCGAGTCGTTCGGCGGCGACCCGGCGCGCCGGCAGGCCGGCGTGTTCAACATGCCCATGTCCGATGACGAGAACCTGGCGTTCGATTTCGCGAACCTCGGCAAGAAGTTCATGACGCTGAACCTGAAGAGCGACACGGGCCTCGAGGTCATGATGAAGCTCCTGGCCGACGCCGACGTGTTCCTCACCAGCAACCGCACGAAATCGCTCGTGAAGATGGGGCTGGACTACGACACGCTGCACGAGAAGTTCCCGCAACTCGTGTACGCCCAGGTCACCGGCTACGGCGACAAGGGTCCCGAGAAAGATGCGGCAGGTTTCGACGTCACGTGCTACATGGCGCGCGGCGGCGTGTTCGGCACCACCGTGAACCGCGGCGACGCGCCCCTCATCCCCACGAACGGCCTCGGCGACTTCAGCGTGTCCATCTTCGTCGCAGCCGGCATCGCCGCGGCGCTGTACAACCGCACGCGCACGGGCGAGGGCGACCGCGTGAGCGTGCCGCTGCAGCACGCGGGCCTCTACACGCTGTCCACGGGCATCATCTCGGCGCAGTACGGAAACGTCTACCCCAAGAACCGCCGCGAAGTGCCCAACCCCTTCAACAACATGTACTGCTGCTCCGACGGAAAATGGGTGTGCGCCTGCCTGCCCGAGTACGATCGCGATTTCGACAAGATGTGCACGGCGCTCGAGATCGACCCGGCGGAGTTCTTCGCCATCGACCCCGAGGCGAACATCTGCGCCAAGGTGAACGAGAAGAACCTGAACCAGCAGGTCATCGACCTGCTCGACAGCCACTTCAAGAACTACACGCAAGCGCAGGTGCTGGCCACCTTCAAGGCGAACGACATGCCCTGCGAGCCGGCCGCCACGCCGAACGACATCTACGAGGACGAGAACTGCTGGGAGAACGACATGCTCGTGAAGATCCCCTACCCCTCGGGCGATCGCGTCATGGCCACGAGCCCCATCCATTTCAACTCCATGCCGGGCGCGCCCGAATACAAGAACTACGGCAACATGGGCGCCCAGACCGAGGAGATCATGGCCTCGCTCGGCTACAGCGAAGACGAGATCAAGGCCGCTGCGGAACGCGGCGACGTGCGCGGCAGCACGTCCATCTTCGCGTAGCGCACGCGGCGCGACCGGGCTCCCGAAGGCGGATCCTCCTTTACGCCTTCGGGAGCCCCGCACGCCTTCCAGCTCGTTTCGGCATGCGCGCAACCGGGCGCGCATGCCGAAACGAGGGGCTGGGCAGACCGAGCGAGGAGACGGGGATGATCACGGATCTGAAGATCAACGAGGAGCGCAAGCGCCTCTACTACGAGCGAGGTTACTGGGGCGTCGAGACGTTGGGCGACGTTTGGAACCGCCAAGCGAAGGCGTGCGCCGACCGCGAGTACGTCGTCGACGACCGCGGGCACCGCTACACCTACGCCTACGTGGACGACGCGGCCGGACGCCTGGCCTCATGGCTGGCGGACGTGGGCGTCGAGGAAGGCGACGTGGTGAGCTTCCAGATGCCGGTGTGGGCCGAGTTCTGCATCGTGTACGTGGCCTGCCTCAAGCTGGGCGCCGTCATGCACCCGCTGTCGCGCGCCTTCAACGAGCGCGATCTGCGCTTCGCCCTCAACCAAGTGGGCAGCGCCGCTTTCGTCTGCCCCGCCACGTCCCGCAACTGCCGCTACGATACGCAGATCGCCGCCGTCCTTGCCGACGTCCCTTCGATCAAGGGGGTGGCCGTGTTCGACCGCGACAAACCGGCCACCGCGCCCTTCCCGCTGGTCGAGCGCATCCTGGAGGAGTACGAGCCCCTCTCGAAACGTCCCGCCCTCACCACGTCCGACCACGTGGCGCTCATCCTGTCCACGTCGGGCACGACCGGCAAGCCCAAGGCGGTGCTGCTCACGCACAACAACCTCATCTACTCCGAACGCGCGTTCACCAGCGAGTTGGAGCTCACGGCCGACGACGTCATGTTCATGCCCGCGCCGCTCAACCATGCCACCGGGTTCAACCACGGCCTGATAGCCCCCCTGCTTTTGGGAGGAAAAGCCGTGCTGCAGGAGAAGTTCGACGCGAGCGCCGCCATCGACCTCATGAACGCGGAAGGGGCGACGTGGTCCATGGGCGCCACGCCCTTCATCTACGACCTTTTGGCCTGCATCGACGCGACAGGAAAGCGCCCGGAAAAGCTGCGCTTCTACCTGTGCGGCGGAGCGCCCGTGCCCGGCTCCATGGTGCGGAGGGCCCGCGAGCAGGGCATCGTGCTGTGCGAGGTGTACGGATCGACCGAAAGCTGCCCCCATGTGTTCGTGCCGCCCGCCTACGCGCTGGGCTGGAACGGCGCGTTCTCGGGACGACCGTTCAAGGGCGTGGAAGTGCGCGTGGTGGACGAGCGGGGTCGCGACGTGGCGCCCGGCGTGCAGGGCGAGGAGCTCTCGCGCGGCCCGAACGTGTTCGTGGGCTACCTGGGGAACCCGGAGGCGACCGAACGCGCTCTCTCGGACGACGGATGGTTCGCCAGCGGGGACCTGTGCTCCATGGACGAGCGCGGGCGCATCCGCATCAACGGGCGCAAGAAGGAGATCATCATCCGCGGAGGCGAGAACATCAGCGCGGTGGAGGTTGACGAAGCGGTGACCGGCTGCCCCGGCATCGGCGACCACGCCACCATCGGCGTGCCCGACGCACGCTTGGGCGAGCGCATCTGCCTGTTCGCCGTGCCCACGGGCGATGTGCGCCCCGGCGTGGCCGAAGTGGCGGCCCATCTCAAGGGCAAGAACGTGCAGAAGAGGCTGTGGCCCGAGCGCGTGGAGTACATCGACGCCGTCCCCCGCACCGAGAGCGGCAAGGTGCGCCGCAACCAGCTGTTCGACGAACTGGCCCTGCGCTTGGCGAGCGCGGCGGGCGCGAGGACGGGAGCGGCGACGGGAGCAGGCGGCAAGGAGCAGACCGACGCCCCCGACAACCGTCCGGAAGGAGCCGCGCTATGAGCGATCGCACCTACAGCGCAACCCGCACGAAGGCCACCTGGAAGCCCCGCGTGATCGACGTCGACCCTCCCCTGTTCCGCTGCGCCGCCTGCGGCGCGGTGTTTTTGGGAGTGGCCGGCAACCGGCCGGCTTCGTTCAGCGGCACGGGACGCACGCTCGTGGGAGAGCCCCCCTACGCGCACCTGGACGCCGCGCCTTCGTGCTGTGGGCGACCCATGGAGCGGCTGCAGGCCGTGGACGCGGAAGAGCTGCCGCCGGGCATCGAGCTCGACTACGCCATCGTGGGCGGCTACAACAACAACGCCGTGAAGCTGTCCTGGCGCATCGAGCGCGAGGGTTGCTCGCTTTCCTGGGCGGCGCTCAAGACGTTCACCGGCGTCCAGCTGTCCTATGTCATGCCGAAGAAACGCTCGCCTTTGGTGTTCGCGCTGGCCGACGAGGACGCCTACGCCTATTGCGACGAGGATCCGTGCCTCGAATGCATCTTCATGTGCAAGCGGGGCTTCGTGTTCTTGGCTTACGTGGAGGGCTTCGGCCTCGTGCGCCTGCCGCTCGAACGCGCCGTGGCAACCGGCACCCGCGGAGGCGCCGCCTCGTCGTCCTAAGCGAAGCGACCTCCCGTTTTGTCATCCTGAGCGAGCGAAGCGAGTCGAAGGATCTTCAAGAAGAAAAGCCTTCCTTTGCCGAAGATCCTTCGACTCCGGCCTTCGGCCTCCGTTCAGGATGACAGAATCGGTTCTTCCGTGCTGGGGACGGCTCCGGGAGGAGGCGTGAAGTCGGCCGCAAGCTCCAGGAACGACTCCACGGCGCGGCTGCGGAACTTGTCGCGCTTGTACACCATGTAGATGCGGTGGAAGTCGCGCGGCACGTCGCGCAGCGGCACGATGGAGATGCCGCTGAACGACTTCAACCCGATGGAAAGCGTGGCCAGCCCGCACAGCGTGGGATCGGACGCCACCATGCCGCCCATGGTGATCTCGTCCTCGTACTCGCGCACGGCGGGCAGATCGTACTCGGCCAGCACCTCGTCGACCTCTTCGCCGATGGGCGTTCCGGTGCGGTACGTGCACACCGTGTAGCCGTGCAACTCGTCAAGCGAGAGCGACGAGCGGTTCGCCAGCGGATGGTCCTTCGACATGAAGGCCACCAACTCGTGGGACACGGCATGCTCGAAGCACAGATCGGGTTTGTTCGGAGCCTTCGCGGCGAACACCACGTCGTAGTCGTCTCGTTCGAGGCCCTCGATGAGCGGCAGCGAGAAACCTTGGAACATGTTGATCTTCACACCCGACCCGTACACGGCGCGATATGCCTTGATCAGGCTCGGCAGGTAATCTCCCTGCACGGTGAAGATGGCCCCCACGTTGATGACGCCCACCAGGTCGTCGTTGTACTCGCGCGCGAGCTCGATGCCGCGGTCGATCTCCTGCAGGCCGCGTTTCACGCACTCGTTGAACTCGCTGCCGAACCTCGTAAGGCGCACGCCGCGTCCCTGGCGCTGGAACAACGGCGCGCCCAGCTCCGCCTCGAGCGCCTTGATGGCGTGGGTGAGCGAGGGTTGCGTGATGTAGAGGTCGCGAGCCGCCTGCGCGTAGTGCTGGAGCTCGGCCAGCTTCACGAAGTAACGCAGATGGGAGAGGTTCATGGCAGGCCCGTCCTTGTCGGTCGAGTGGATGCGCTTCCCTTGAACTGCACGACTTGCCTCCTCTTCGAGGCCCTGCCGGATGCGGGCGAGTAGAACACGCTGTCGCCTATTGTAGCAGCCTTGGATGGGCAGAAGGCAAGCATTTCTATCAGGGCGCGAAGCGAGACCCCCCCCCCCGCCATCCCGAGTGAAACGCTAAAGCCGCTCGAGGTACACCCTCCTTCCGGCACGGTAAGCGACGGTGAAGCCCGCGAATATGACGACGATGCTCGCGAGCCCCGCGACGAAGAACGCGTCCCATCCAACATGTTGGTACAGCAAAGCCAAACCCGAGGCGGCAAACGCGCCCACCAGGTTCACCGGGATCAAAACAACCGAGTATATCTGGTCGTAGTCCCTGCTGCCGAACACGAGCCGCGTGACGTAAGGAAGAAGCGTGGTGACGAACGGGTAGATCAGACCGTAGAGCAAGCCGCCGCCGAACAGGACGGGCAGGCAAACCGCCTCGCCGCCTGCCCAGATGCACGACAGGCCCAGAAAGCCGCCCACGCAGCCCACGACGAGCGCCAGCTGCACGGACTTCGACTCCAAAGCCCCGATGAGCACCTTTCCGCCCGCCATGCCCACCATGGTGAAGGCCTCGAGCGTTCCGGACATGACCATGAGGGCCGCCACGGCCTCCAACGTCGAGCGGTCGATGGCAACGTAGCTTTGGTAGAACGTCGTGAAGTGCTGCGGGAACACGCCGCCCACGTTCGCCATGCAGCCTGCGAACACGAGCGCGTAGAAGTACCAGCTTCTGAACGCCCGCTTGGCAGGAACGCCCGGCAGCTCGCGCACGGCGTCGCCGGCGGCTGCGGGCGACTCCAAAGCCTCGCCGTAAGCCCGCAACCCCACGTCTTCCGGATGCGAGCGGATGGCGAATACGGTGAACGGCACGCTCAGCGCGAAAGCGACGATTCCCAGCACCAGGTACACCTCGCGCCAACCCGATAAGTCGGCGCCGAGCAGATGCTGGCCGATGAGGTTGAGCACCGCACCGCCGACGCCGGTCATGGCGTACGTCAGCCCGAGCACCAGGCCGAGGCGTTTTTTGAACCACCGGTTGAGAAGGCTCGCCACCATGAGCCACAGCAAGGTTATCTCGCCGAAACCTATCAGCACGCCCGAGACGTACCACTGCCACAGCTCGGTGTAGAACGACATGGCCATGAAGCCGCCGCTGGTGGCCACGGCGGCGGCGGTGCAAACGACGCGCATGTCGAACCGATGCAGAACCTTGCCCATGACGGGCGACAGGACCACTTCGGCAAGGTACACGATGGTCATGTAGAACGAAACCTGGAACACGTCGACGCCCAGGTACTGCGACACGGGCCGGTAGCACAGGCCGGGCACGCTGAACGCGACGGCCGCGCACCCGAACGTGCAGAAAACGCAGGTTGCGAGCACCGCCCAATGCCGGGGCGTCATGTGCTGGGTTCGAGCGCCGCCCATTGCGACCCCCTGTCTCGAAGGGGGCGTCCCCGCCCCACCCACCTCTTGTTCGATCCCTGATCGCCCGCGCCTTCGCCCAGCATCGGCGGCCCGCTTCGCACCGCCGTCCTCGACGTGCGAGCGCCCCTGCGGCCGGAGCACGTGCCGCCCGTTCGAACCGCAAGGGCGCTCGCACCCGAAGGCGCGGAGCCTGCCTGCGGGCCTTGCGGCCCGCCTGCGAGGCTATTCGGTCCACTGGGCCTTGATGGCCTTCTGCTTTCCGAAGGAGTATAGGCCGCACAGCAGCACGACGACCTGCATGACCAGCCCGACGATGAACACGACGGGATAGCCGAAGTTCGAGCCGAGGAACGCCCAGATGGTCGCGCCGAACGCGCCCATGAGGTTCACGAACACCGACACGCGGGAGTAGATCTCGGAGTACTCGCGCGTGCCGAAGATCTGGCGCACCACGATGGGGCACAGCACCACGGCGCTGGCGAAGAAGAAGCCGTAGATGCAGGCGCCGACGTAGAGCATGATCTCGGACTGCACGCCCAGCCACACCAGCAGGATGCCGGCCACGCCGGCCACGAACGCGGCGATCATGGTGGTGCGCGCGTTCTTGTCGGCGAAGCCGCCCATGGCCACCTTGGATATGGCCTGCGCCACCATCACGGCCACCGACATGATGCCGCCGACCACGGCCACGTCGTAGGCAACGCTGCCCGCCGCGCCCAGCGAGCGCATGTAGGACGGGAACTGCGGGGCGATGATGGTGAGGAAGTTGATGAGGCCGGCGTAGATGAAGATGGCGTAGAACACGGGGCTCTTCATGGCCTTGGAGGCCGACAGGCCGCGCGGCTTCTCGGGAGCGGCGTTGTCCGACACTTCGGCGCCGTAGGGGGCCAGGCCCACCTCCTCGGGCGTGGAGCGGATGCAGAACAGCGTGAAGGGCAGCGACGTGACGAGCGCGATGACGCCCCAGATGAGGTAGATCTGCGTATAGGCCATGCCGCCGGCGTTGAGCGAGGTGAACAAGCCGTTCCAGATGGCGCCGCCCACGCCGGTCATGGCCATGCAGATGCCCAGGAAGAAGCCCGCGTTCTTTTTGAACCAACGGTTCAGGAGCGTCGGCAAGGCCAGCCACAGGATGGAGATCTCGCCCAAGCCCAGCATGACGCCCGAGATGTAGAACTGCCAGATCTCGGTGTACAGGCTCATGAGGATGAAGGCGACGCCCACGAGCGCGGCCGACACCGACAGGATGATGCGGATGTCCATCTTCTGGATGAGCTTGCCGGCGATAGGCGAAGCGATGGTCATGGTCAGGTACAGCACGGTGATGTAGAGGGCGAACGGCGCCGTGTTCAGCGATCCGTCGGCCGTGTACTGCCCCAGCGCCTCGGACACGACCGGCTGGAAGTTCGTCCAGGTCGAAAACGTCAGAGCCGAGCAGCCGAACGTCAACATGATGCCGGTTACGATGAGCAGCACGTGCCGCGAGCTCATCTTCACCTTCGTTGTCTCATTACTCACGATTGATCCTCTCCTAACATTTGCTTTTCCCCTGCCCCGTGCGCCCGTCCGACTGCCATCGGCCGGCCGCTTGAGGGCGGTGAACGATTTCCCGTGGGAAGTCGCACCGAGGACGAACTCCTGAGGTTATAATCCCGCGATTCTTAGCAAATTGGGACGGTCAATATTGGAAATATGAGTAATGATTCGTTTCTTCTATGAGTCGCTGCGCCGAGGCGCGCCCGTATGCGACGCCCACGGCGTCGGCAACGGTTTGGGACATGCGGCGGTTTCTGTCGGCCGCTAGGCTCGATCCTCTTCCGCCAATGCGGCGTACTTGTCCATGAGCAGGGGCGCGGCGATGTAGACCATGATCTGGTCGGTGCCCTCGGCTATCTGGAAGCCGCGGCAGTCCTCCCAGATGAACGACACCCGCTCGCTGCACGTGTAGCCGCGCCCGCCGAACACCTGCAGCGCGTCGGAAGCCACCTCGGTGGCGGCTCGCGGCACGTAGCGCTTCGCCAGCGCCACGGCCAGCCTCGTGGCCTTGGCGTCCGCACCGTCGTCCAACATCCACGCCGCCTTGTACACGGCGTTGCGCATGTTCTCCAACTTCACTTCCATGTCCACGAGCATCTGCTCGATCACCTGGAAGTTCGCGATGTTCGTGCCGAACGCCGTGCGACGCCGCGCATAGCCCACGGCGTCCTCCATGGCAGCTTGGGCCAATCCCAGCGCCGTGGCGCACGAGAAGAGGCGACCCAGCTCGAACAGGTGGAACAGCTGGGGAAAGCCGGTTCGCTTGCCGTGCAGGCGGTAGTTCTCGTCGAGGCGCACGTCTTTGAACACCACATCGGAGAAAGGCAGCATGGACTGGCCGGTCTTCTTGATGGGGTACACCTCGATGCCGGGCAGGTTGTGCGGCACGAGCCACAGCGACAGCGCCGGGTACTTGCCCTGCGGCGCATCCTGGTCGACGGCGGCCACCAGCAGATACGGCGCGAATTCGCCGTTGTTCACGAACGTCTTGCGCCCCGAAAGTATGAGCCTTCCGTCCACCGTGCGAGTGGAGGTGCGCATGCTCATGGTGTCGGAGCCCCCCTCGGGCTCGGATATGGCCAGCGCGAAGGCAAGGCGCCCCTCGTTCTGGAACTGGGCGCGCACGAAGGAGAACTCGTCGGTGTCGGCGAACTCCTCCATGATCTGAAGGTTGAGGAAGTCGTTGGGAAACGGCAGCGTCGCGCCGCTCACGCGTGCCAGCTCCTCCAGCACGAGCACCTGGGCCACGAGGTCGTAGTCACGGTGGTCGCGGCGGTGGATGACGCCGAAGCCGTTGAAGTCCAGGTTGACGAAATCGCGCACCACCTCGTCGGGCAACCCTCCGTCGCGACGCCATTGGCTCACGTTCTCGAACGTGAAATGCTGGCGGCCGAACGTCCGCACCGATTCGATGAGCTTCTCGTGATCAGCAGTGAGACCGAAATCCATTCCGCACCTCTTTCGTGTTGGGTTCAGTGTACCCGATGAGCGGTCGAGCGTCGATGCGTCGAACCGCTCCACGCGACCGTTCGCAGGGAGTCAGACCGTCAATTCAGCGATTATGGGTAGCGAAACAAGGGTCAAACGCCGCCCGAGCATCGCTTTTTCAAGCAAGGCGGCTTATGATGACCCGAGCGGACGTGCTTGCGGACGCGCGCGAAAGGAGCGTCACATGACCGAACTGACCCCGGAATTGGTGGCGGAGCTGAAACGCAACGTGCCGCCCCAGCGAGAGTTGGAGGGCATCGAGATCGCGGCCTCCGAGCCGGGCGGCGTGCGCTACGAGATCGACGTGCCCTCGTCGGTGCTCAACTACCACGGCACCATCCACGGCGGCTTCGTGTCAACGCTGCTCGAGGTGGCGGCCGGCATGGCCACGTACGCCTACGGCGTGAGCAACGTCGCGCTTGCTTGCTCCACGAACTTCATTCGCGCCGTGGGAGCCGAACGCGTGGCCGTGACGGCCGAGGCGTCCCACAAAGGCCGCAGCACCGCCGTGGTGCACTGCTCCGTCAACCAGGCGTCCACCGGAAAGCTCGTAGCCGAGGCAACGTACACCATGTTCCTGTTGGGACCCCTGGCGTAGACGGGCCGCCTTTCGTCGTCTTAGGCAGGCATTCGGCAGAAGCGCGCGGCCGTCACACGACGCCGGGATTGCGGGGAAAGTACGGCTCGGGCGGAAGCGCCGCAGGATCGATCAACCCGACGAAGAACAGGCCGACTTCGGCCGTCACGCACAGACGGCCGTTTCCGTCGACGATACGAACTTCCACGAGCGCCGTCGACGAGCCGTCGTGCAGGACGCGCGCCTCGACAGCCACGCTGTCGCCCACCTCCACGCCCCGGATGAAATTGAGGCTGGCCTGCTGCGTCACATTGCGCTTGCCCAGCGTGTAGCCCGCCATGCACGCCGTCACGTCCACCAAATACATGAGGTATCCGCCATGCACCTTGCGAAACAGGTTGGACGTCTCGGGCGGCGCGGCCACGCGGTTGCGCACGAACCCGCGCCGCAGCTCCTCGCTGACCACAGCCGCGAAGCCCCCGAGATCGCTCAAGTGGTTAAGGCACCCTTCGCGCAGATACGCGGGCAGATCGATGGATTCCGCAAGATGGACCACCGGTTCTCCTTTCGAAAACGCCCTCCCTTGAACACCCAAAAGAGTCGAGGCTTTCAGAGTGCCGACCCGAGCGGCCTTGCGCCGCGATCCCTAGCCGAAGCGGTACTCCACGCCCATGGTGGGCTGGGGGTTCTCCCACTTCTTGACGATGGTGGAGCCGCAGGCGATGCGGCAGGTGCCGCACTCCAGGCAGCCCGCGTAGTCGAAGGACTTCTTGCCCTCGGCGTCGACCTTGTAGAGGGCCGCCGGGCACACGCGCACGAGCTTCAGGAACTCCTCGTCGTCGGGGTCGTCCACCAATTCGATGTGCGCGCTCTCCTCGTCCACCTCGTACTTGTCCAGCGCCAGGAACTCGTCCACGTTGACCGTGATCTCGGCTATCTTGCTCATAGGGACTTCACCGCTCCTCTCATTTCACGGGCGAGCTTGAACAGCCCGCGCTTCTTCACTATGGGCATCATGCGCTTCACGAGCGGCCTCTGGGGCTGGCCGTCCACGCTGAACATGGCGTTGAAGACCTCCTTGACCATCACCGGGTAGTCGGTGAACATGCTCGACCACCCCTCCATGACGTGGGGCCATTTGGAGAAGGTCTTGAGGTCCTGGATGACGAAGGAGCCCTCCATCGCGGTTTTGTAGGAGGCGAGGCCCGACTCGCTCACGTCGCCCTTGTCGATGGCCTCGACCGCGGCCTGGCCGGCCATCTGGCCGCTCGCCACCGCGAAGTCCATGCCGCGCACCTGGTAGCCCATGTTCATGCACAGGCCCGCCGTCTCGCCGGCGACCAGGCAGCCGTCGAAGACGTACTTGGGCACCATGCCGTACCCTCCCTCGGGCACCATGTGGCCGGAGTGCTCGACGAGCTTGGCGCCCTTGATGATGGGGGCCACGGCCGGGTGGTTCTTGAAGTCCTCGAGCATCTGGTACACCGGGTGGGGGTTCGAGGCGTCGGCCGCCGTGGAGATCGTGGCCACGAGCCCCAGGCTGATGGAGTCCCTGTTCGTGTACAGGAACCCTCCGCCCACGTTGCCGTGCGTGCAGTCGCCGACGAAGAGCATCGCCGCGCCCTCGCCCTCCGGCACGAGGAAGCGGTCCTCGATCTGGCCCGCCGGCAGCTCGAAGACCTGCTTGACGCCCACGGCCATCTGGCTCGGCTTCGGGCGCGGGTTGCCCAGGCACCTCTCGGCGAGCACGGTGTTGCAGCCCTCGGCGAGGATCGTCACCTGCGCGGTGATCTCGTCCTCGCCCGCGCGCACGCCGACGACCCGGCCGGCGCCGTCCTTGATGAGCTCCTCCACGGCGATGCCGCAGATGTACTCGGCGCCCGCGTCCTCGGCCTTCGAGGCCAGCCACTGGTCGAACGGGGCCCTCAGCACGCTGTAGGAGTCCCTGCCCTCCTCCGCGAGCTCGGGGCTCGTGAAGTCGATGGCCATCTGGCTCTCCGGGTCCATGAAGGCCATGCGCTCGTGGGTGATCTTTCGCTCGAGCGGCGCCTCGGACTCGAAGTCCGGGAACACCTTCTTCAGCGAATGCGAGTAGATGCGCCCGCCGGTCATGTTCTTCGCGCCGGCGAAGCTGCCGCGCTCCACGACGAGGACGGACTTGCCGGCCGACGCGGCCGTGTAGGCCGCCACGGCCCCGGCGCAACCCGAGCCCACGACGATGACGTCGAAATCTGACATGTTGGTTTCCTCTCTCATCTTCCGAATACGTGCCGCCGCCTCGGGTTTCGGCGAGGTTTCGACCGCGTACGAGCCGAGGGGCGAGGACGATGCGCCCACCAAGCGAGTTCCGTAGGAGTCGAAACGTCCGGCGGACGTTTCGCGCGACCTCAGGACTGCCGAGCGACTGGGCGCGTCGTCCCCGCCCCGGCAGGTCGGCATGCGCCTACAGCGCCGCGACCAGCCTCGGCAGCACATCCTTCAAATCACCGACGATGCCGTAGTCGCACTGCTTGAAGATGGGCGCGTTCTTATCCTTGTTGATCGCGAACAGGGTGCCCGCGCGGTTGCAGCCCACCATGTGCTGCATCTGGCCGGAGATGCCGCAGGCCACGTAGGCCTTCGGCGAGAGCATGAGGCCCGACACGCCGATGTACGTTTCGCTGGGAAGCCAGTCCACGCCCTCCGTCAACGGACGGGAGCAACCCAGGCCCGCACCCAACTTGTCGCAGAGCGCGCGGGCGAGGTCGAGCTCGGCCTCCTCGGCGAAGCCGCGCCCGGCGGCCACGACGACGTCGGCCTTCCCGAGGTCCACGCCGCTCAGCTCGCGGGGCTTGCGATCGAGCAGCTCCACCGGATGCGCCGGCGCGACCCAAGCGACGTCCTCGACCGCGTTCGCGCCGGAGGGCTCGGCGCCCTCGAACGCGCCGGCGGCGACGGTGTACACGGCTACGTCGCCGACCGGCTTCTGCACGCGCTCGGCGACGCCGCCGAAGTACAGGCTCCTCGCACCCGCATCCTCGAAGCCCAGAACGTCGGTGACGGTCGCGGTGCCCGCATGGGCGGCCAGCTTGCCGGCGACGATCTTCATGCGGCGCGTGGGCTCCACCAGCACGACGCCCGGCTGCTCGGCGTCGAACACGGCCGAGACGGTGTCGGCCGCATCCTCCATCACGGCGCCCTCGGGCACCGAGATGCGTGCGACCTTGTCGGCGATGCCCTCCGGGGCGTCGCCGAAGGAGACGAGTACGACCTCGTCGGCCATAGTACGCGCGCCGGCGGCGAGCTCGCGGGCGGCGTCGGAGCGTTCAGCGATTACCAGTGCTTTCATGGGTATCAACCCTGCCTTTCTGCGAAGTGGGATTCGGTTTGCGACCAGGGGCCTACAGGGCCGCCTTGAGCGCGGCGGCGAATTGCTCAACGGCGCCGTCGGACGAGGCGTCGAGGATCTCGAGTTTGCGGCTGGCCTGCTCGGGCGCAAGACACGCGACCGTCTCAAGCGAGGCCGCCACGTCTCCGCCGGCCCCGACCACCTCCATGGGCTTCTTGCCCGCGGCCAGGATGTCCTTCATGCCGGGGATGCGCGGCACGGCCACGTCCGGCGTCACGGACACCACGGCCGGCAGCGGCACGCGCACCGTCTCCACCACGTCCTCCAGCACGCGCTCCACCACGAGCGCGCCGTCTTCGGGCGTTATCTTCACGGCGGCGTTCACCACGGGCACGCCCAAGCGGGCGGCCAGCTGCACGTCGACCTGCTGGGCGTAGTCGTCGGCGGAGCCGTCGCCGCAGACGACGACGTCCCAGTCGCCGGCCTTGGCGACGAGCGCGGCCAGGGCCTCGGCCGTGGCATGCGCGTCCATGTTCGCGTACGCGTCGTCGGCGGCCATGACGAGCTCGTCGACGCCGCGGGCGAGGACGTTCTTCTTGAGCTTGGAGTCGTCGACGGACGCGGGGCCGGCCGTGACGGCCGTGACCTTCGAGCCCTCGACGGCCGCGGCCAGCTGGGCCGCGGCCTCGATGGCGTTCAGGTCGTACGTCGACACGGTGCCCTTGGCCTTGGAGTAGTCCAGGGTGCGGTCGGACGCCACCTGGATGTCCTGGTCGTC
>NZ_JAASIO010000021.1:0-30899 GCF_019731765.1 Gordonibacter massiliensis (ex Traore et al. 2017)
GATTGTCGCCCAACCCACGATTTGCATAAAGGAGGCTTCACCGATTCTCATCGGTCATATTCTTTAACAGCGGACTCAGACGTTTCTGCTTCAAAAGGGCGTTTGTGAACGACTCATCGGCTCTTTTTATATATGATCGATAATATAATTAAATAAAAGCCCAGGTGAGAAACTTGCGTTTCCGACTATTCTTCAAATAGATCATTCACAAACGCCTTTTCGAAGCAGAAAAGGAGCCACGCGCGAGTTTTTCAGTTGGGCGCGCTATCCCGAGTGCCGGTTCCTATCTCGAAGTGGTATTTCGCGATGCCCAGGTCGACGGCCGTGTACGCGCCTCCAGAGGTGGTCGCGCGCACCGTCGTGCCGTCGGGCTGCAACTCGAAGCGGAACTTCTGCTGGTTCATGGCGGTGGGAGCGAGCAGGGCCGCCCGCACGCCGCGCTCGAACCAAGCCGGCAGGGGCCCGCTTGCGGCGCACACGTCTTCGAGCGCCTTGGACTTGCGCGGCTTGCCCTGCGTGTCGCCGTAGCCTATGGACAGCACGCACACGAGCTTCTCGTCGGGGCCGACGAGGCGGCGGACGTGCCGTTTGCTGAACGTCAGGGCCACCCAGCAGGTGTTCAGGCCGAGGCGTTGCGCGGCCAGCACGATGCGCTCGCCGTAGTAGCCGACGCGCTCGTCCAGGTCGTCGGCCTTCTTCCCGACGAGGGCCACGTAGTTCCTTACGTTGCGGAAGCTGCCGTAGCGCGCCATCACGCTGCCGCCGAACGCGCGGGGCTCGTCGAGCGCGAGCTGGATGCGCAGGTCGCCTTCCCGGTTGCAGGCGTCTATCTCGGCTTGCAGCGCGGTCAGCGTCGGGCCCTCGATGCGCCGGTCGCTGTAGCTGCGCACCGAATGACGGCGCTCCAACGCCTCTTCGAGGCTGCAGACCGCAATGTCCTCGACGGCGCTCGCCGTTTCACGCTGGAGGGCATCTTCGGTTCCGTGCGGGGTTTCGTTTTCGCGTGTGCTTCCGCCGGCGGCTCTGCTTTCGCTCGCGTCCATATCGTCATGCTCCCTTCCGTCGATTGCGCTTTCGGTCATCGCGCCTTTTCGTTTCGCTCGTCTTGCAGGTAACCTTCGAGGTTCGCCTGCCGAACCAGCTCGTACACGCGGTCGACCAACTGCTTGAACTGCGCCCACTGCGCGATGTCGGGCGCTATGTGGTAGAAGTTCATCGTGCCCGCGCGCCGCAGGGCGATGATGCGCGCGTCGCGCAGGATCTTCAGATGGTGCGACACGGCGGGGCGGGAGAGGTGCGTGAGCGCGGTGATCTCGCCCACGCGCAGGCCGCACTGCTCGGCCTCCAGCAGCGCCACGAGTATCTGCTGGCGCGTCTCGTCGCCCAACGCGCCGATGATGCCCTGGCACTCCTTGAACCCGACGGCAAGGGCCTGCCGGTTCCGCATCCATTCCTGTTCGTCCATGGCGCTCCTTTGGTTCAAACGTTCGAACCATTAAACCATAGAGAGGGGAAGCGTGCGCGAGAACTTCCTTGGGAAAGAAATTCGAGACGGAAGTAGGCGGCGGGCGAAGGCAAGCGCGCTCGCGCATCGACGGTGGGAATCGAGCAGGCGGTCGCGAGTGCGACGCCGGAGGGGTCGAGTGCCGGTGCGCCGTCTCGGCCGCGCATAACGCGGGGGCATTCGTTTCCCTACGGCTCCGTGCGGTCGATTGCGCGCGGCGGGCGCGCGTGGTTGCATGGGGACATGAAGTTTCGAAAAACATACGTGGACGTGGTCGCCCGCATCGACGCGGACGGTCGCATGACGCCGCTTTCCATACTCTGGCGCGACGGCCGCACGTTCGAGATCGACCGTGTGCACGAAGCCATCCGCCGCGCGTCCACCCGGGTGGGCGGCACGGGTATGCGCTACCTGGTTTCGGTGCACGGTCGCGAGAAGTACCTGTTCTACGAAGGCCCCCGCTGGTTCGTGGAGGAGGTGGTTCCGGAGACGCCGCAAGGCTGCGCCGAAGGCGGCGCGGCCAGCTCCGAGGATCGGGACGACCGTGCCGTCAGATGCGTGCGGGACGGGTCGGCTGCGGCGGCGAACCGCAGAGCGGAGGCCTCGGGCGCAGCGGATCGCGGCGCCGCTTCCCGCGCTTTCGAAGCGATCGCAGCGGCTCTCAAGCGCCGTTCCCACCCTCCGATGCCCCGATCGCACGCGCGCCGCGCGTGAGCACGAGGCCCGGCACCGCACCTGCCGGGCATGCCGCCAAGCTGTCGAGGGCGTAGAACGCGCCCGCGCCGCACCTGCCTTTCTCCAGCGACGCGGGCGCTTCCGATACACTCGATGTCAGAGAATGGGAGGGCAGCTCTCGGCCGTGTCGTCGTTGGCTTCTTGCTGCTCCACGATGTCGATAAGCTCCTGCTGCGAATGGATGCCCATCTTCTGGTAGATATGGTACGTGTGCGTTTTGATGGTGCGCTCCGCAACGTAGAGCTGATCGGCGATATGGCGGGCGTTTCGCCCTTTCACCAGGAAGAACAGTATCTCGCCTTCGCGGGGAGTCAGGTTGTACGTTCGGGTCGCCTCGGCGCATTTGTGCTTGTAATGCTGTTCGATTACCAGTTCGGGGGTCGGTCCCTGCGCGCCTTCGGGGGGTGCTTGGTCTTTGGCGGGGTCGGGAGCGTCTGCGATGATTGGGTATTTGTCGGGATTGACGGTAGCCACGGGGATGTAGATGCACACCAGCACGATCAGGATCATGGCCGCGACGGTGAGCCATCCTTTTCCGAATTCCGTTGCCACGAAGGCGCCCGCGAACCAGCCGAGCGCCTGTCCGAGAACGATGAATATGCGCCCTCGGGCGAAGCAGTAGCAGGGCGATATGGAGAGCAGGGTGCCGCGCAAGGAAAGAACCGACGCGTTCGTGTAGTCGAGCAAATACAGGATGACGAAAAGCGGGAGAGCGGCGACGGTGTTCCACGGAGCCTGCAGGAACCCCGAGATGATAAGACCGCAAATCAAGAAAGGCAGCAGCACGAGCTGGACCCTTCCCATGGCCAGCAGCCCGGGGGCCTTTTTGTGCAAGACGAAGAAAATGAGTGCCACGCAAACGAACGCCAGGCCCATGATCGTAGGGGGCAGGACGCCTTTGCTGATGCGCGCGACGACAAGCCCGGCTATCACGCCGCACATCATGCCGTCCACCGTCATGATGTAGGACCCGTTCGCGCTGTACCTGCTCGTTTCGGCAAGCCAGCGTTCGTCGCGCTCGCTTGTGGCCTCGGTGCCGCTCGGCGGCGAGGCCACAAGCAACGCGAACGAGCATGCGCAAAGCAGCAGGAACACCGTCAAGTCGACGAAGGGCGGCATGGCCAGCACGCCGGTTACGATGCAACCCGCCAATCCGAACGACCACAGATTGGCCGAGCGGATGCGCTCTTCGCCAAGCGAGCTGCGGAGGTCGGCCCAGGTGCACGAAAAGTAGGCGCTCGCCGCACCTTGGATCGCCCAGAGCGTGAACTGCAGTGCCAGGGGAAAGACGAGTTCCAGCGCGGTCTCAAGCAGAACGGCGGCGGGCAACAGAAGCTGCAGGACCAAGAAGACGGCTTGGGCGCGCCTCGAAGAAACAAACTCGTTTCTGCGCTTGATAAAACGCGTGATGGCGAAATAGAATCCCGCCATCGAGGCGAACATCGTGCCGTGGGTGAGGCCGTGCATGACGGGAGTGTTGGTTCCGGGCGTCGCGAGCAACGGGCTGAAAGCGGCCAGCAGCACCGAGGCCGAGAAGAGCGTGAATCCCGCAATGCCGGCCAACTCCCTTTCGCTGTAGCTGCTCTCCTTGCGAGGACTTCCGTTTTTGGTGATTTCGGCCATGGCTGCGTGTCCCCTCCCCCTGATTCCACGTACCCGTCCGAAACGCCCGCATGCAGAACGGCCCGGGAGGCTTCGCTCCCGTTGCGCTGCTGGATGGGTTTCGGATATATCGTATTCTATCGTGCGCGCCATGCTATCGAGAGTACGTTTTTTCGTTTCGGGGCCCGCGGCGTCGATTTAATCCTCTGAGTAGCAAGACAAAAACCGCATACGGGGCAATCATGGCTCGACAACAACGGCGGATCCGGCAGCGCGAGGGGGCGCGAGAGCGGAAACGCGCTTTCGGAGAACCGTCAATCCAAGGTCGAGGTGCTTCATACGGTGCGGTGCGAAAGGGCGCTTTCGCCGTGCGCAGGGGGTGGTGTCGTGAAGGAAACGCTTCGCAGATTCTTGTCCTACTTCAGAATAGAGCATGCTTTGATCCTCGTGCCGGTGTTCGGTTTCGCGGTGTACGACAGCGTGTTCTCGGCCTTCTCGTCGATCCTGGGCGTGTTGGGCGATGCGTACCCCGACGTGCCGCGCACGGCCATCCAGATGGTGCTCTCGGTTCCTCCGCTGGTGAGCATACCCGGAACGCTTCTGTCGGGTTTTCTGTCCTCGTACGTTCGCAAGAAGCGCATCGCCGAGTTCGCGCTGGCCATCATATTCGTCGGCGGCATGATCCCCGTCGTGTTCCGCACCCCCAGCATCTACGCGCTGTTCGCTTGCAGCGCCTGCGTGGGGCTGGGCCAGGGATTGCTGCATCCCATGGCGAACGCCTTCATCTGCCAAACATGGGATGACGACGGCGAGCGAAGCCGCGCGCTGGGGTTCAAGCAGGCGTTCAATTTCATGGGCGAGGCGCTGGTCGCCTTGCTCGTGGGGTTTCTGGCGCTTTCGCATTGGGGCAACGCGTTTTTAGTGTACCTCGGCGTGATCCCCGTTTTCCTTATTGCCCGCTTCGCGCTTCCCGAGGGCGATCTGGACAAACGGTTGATCGACAGGAAAAGCCGCGCGGCCGGGTTGAAGGAGCTGTTCAAGCCGAAGGCGGTTTACCTGTTCGCGCTGTTCTTCTTCGCCATGATGTGCTTGTACGGGTTCCACACCAACATCGCCATGCTGGTTCAGGAACGACGCCTGGGAACGACGGCCGACGTTTCCGTGGTGGCGTCGTGCGTCAGCATCGTGTCCTTCTTGGTGGGCATCGCCTACGGAAAGCTTTCGAAAGCGTTCGGGGCCGCCACGCTGTGCATCGGTTTCGGGTGCTTGGCTTCGGGCATGCTCGCCGTGTCCCTTTTCGGCTACAGCTTTCCCGTGGTCGTTGCGGGCGGCATCCTGTTCGGCTTCGGCTCGGGCGTGCAGCAGATCAGCTCCATCTACTACATCTCGAAGACGGTCGACAAAAGCGTCGTGACCATGGCCATATCGGTTCTGGTGTCGTTCGTCTCGTTCGGCGCGACCTTGTCGCCCCTCGTCATCAACGGCTTGCAAGGGCTCGTGTTCGGAACGGAGTCGGCCTCGGGGTCGCTGGCGGTGGCGGGGTGCGGCTTCGCGGCGCTCGTAGTGGTGGAAGGCGCCCGCGCGCTGTTGAAAAAGAAGCGCGACCGGGGTTCGGGGCTCGTGCGCCGCAGCTAATACCCAGAGTATCGCATTGAGGTGACCGTGCAATAAAAAGCCAGGTCATCGCACGTGTTCGACATTAATACCAAGCAGCAGATGCGCCGGGCGGCCAAACGATGGAAACTCGTTCGCGTCGCAGCCGCACCGCAGGATGCGAACCGCAGGGCGGTGCGGAGACGGCTTGACAAGGGGGACGGCGGGGACGGGTTGCGGGCCTCGCGGAGATTCGAGGAAGGAAGGTTCATATGGCAGATCAAGAGTTGCTCGCTCGGTACGCGCCGACGATCGATTCGCCGGAGACGAAGGAGGCCTATCTGCTCGACGGCGCGCTTTTCATTCGCCATGAGTTCCGAGATCCAGCCGAGCTTCAGACGCGCATGACCTATCACAAGGTGGGAGAGGACAACGTCGTTTCGAACGACAATCTCGTTATGTTGGGGGTATGGGCGCGCGCGCAGAAGCAGGGCGAGCAGGTCAAGTAAGACGAGAGAGAACGCTGAAAGGAGATTTGCATGAGAGAATGCTTCGATCCCCAGGTCTACAAGAAAGACTGGCAGTACCAAGAAGGGGATCTGACCGTCACGCGCACGTGCCAATGGTCGGCCCCAGGCTGCCATCAGGGCTGCAGCATCCTGTTCTACACTGACAAGGACGGCAAGCTGGTCAAGGTCGAAGGCGATCCGAACTCCCCGGTGACGGACGGCCGCCTGTGCATGCGCTGTCTTGCCATGGTGGAGGCCGTGTACCATCCCGACCGCATCATCCATCCGATGAAGCGCGCCCGCGAGGACCGCGGCAAAGACGCGTGGGAGCAGATCACCATGGACGAGGCCTACGAGCTGTGCATCGAGATGGTGAAGGACACCACCGAGAAGTACGGGGCGAAGTCCATCTGCACCGGTGCCGGAACGGGCCGCAACGCCACGTGGCAGTCCAACGTGCTGGGGCAGGGCGCCTTCGGCACGCCGAACGACAACTGCGGCCTTCTGGCGGGCAACTGCTGCTACACGCCGCGCATGCAGGGCATGAACGCGGTTTTGGGCGACACGTTCATCGCCGACTGCGGGCAGTTGAACGAGGCGCGTTTCGACCATCCCGAGTACCGCCGCCCCGACCTGTTCATAATCTGGGGAAACAACCCGCTGCGCGCCAACGCCGACGGCTTCTTCGGCCACTGGATCATCGACTGCATGCGCCGCGGATCCGAGTTGTTCGTCGTCGATCCGCAGGTCACGTGGCTGTCCGCCCACGCGAGGCTGTACGTACAGGTGCGTCCGGGCACCGATGCGGCGCTCGCGCTGGCCATCGGCCACGTGATGATCGAGGAGGAGCTCTACGACAAGGAGTTCGTCGATTGCTGGTGCTACGGCTTCGACGAGTACCGGGAGCGCGTCAAGGATTGGACGCCCGAGCGCGCCGCCGAGATATGCTGGTGCCCGGCTGAGAAGATATACGAGGCCGCGCGCCTCATCGGCACCGCCGGCGTCACCACGCTCCAGTGGGGCGTGGCGTTCGACCAGACCAAGTGGGCGAACGGCACGGCGCACGCGGCCGTGGCGGTGCAGGCGCTCACCGGCAACATCGACAACCCGGGCGGCTTCGTGGGCATCAACTTCGGCTACGTGCAGTCCGACATCCGCGAGAATATCGCCAAGAGCCTGCCCAGCGTCCGCGAAGGCCGCTTGGGCGACGACGGCAACTGGGGCCTCATGAACGCCGTGGGCAAGGGCGGGCACGCCATCCCCGAGGCCATCTTGGACGCGGCCGAGACGGGCAAGCCGTATCCGGTGAAGATGCTGTTCATGTGCTCCACCACGGCGTTCACCAACATGGCGGGCCAGGCGCGGCGCGTGTACGACGTGTACCGGGACATGGACCACGTGGTGGTGTGCGACCTGTTCATGACGCCCACCGCCATGGCCGTGGGCGACCTGTTCATACCCATGGCCATGGGGTGCGAGCGCAATGGCGTGCGCGGCTGGTACACGCCCCTGCGCTCCATCGTGAAGGTCACGCAGACCGGCGACGCCGTGGGCGACGAGCAGATGATGCTGGAGCTGGGCAAGAAGATGAACCCCGATCTGTTCTACTGGGACGACGTGCCCGAGATGTTGGAGTTCTGCACGAACAACATGGCCACCGTCCCCATCCACATCACGTTCAGCGAGCTGCGCGAGAAGGTGATCGTGTACCCCGAGTTCGAGTACTACAAGTACAAGACGGGCAAGCTGCGCTTCGACGGCAACCCGGGCTTCAACACGCTGTCCGGGCGCGTGGAGCTGTTCTGCAACATGTACAACAACGTGGGGATGGACCCGCTGCCGTACTTCAACGAACCGCCGGAGAGCCCCGTCAACACGCCCGAGCTCTTCGCCGAGTACCCGCTCGTGCTCACGACGGGCCGCCGCTGCTGGGAGTACTTCCACTCCGAGCATCGCCAGCTGCGCTCCATGCGCGAGTTCCACAAGTGGCCGATGTTCGCCATCAACCCCGAAGACGCCGCTGCCGCGGGCATCAAGGAGGGCGACTGGGCCGTCATCGAGAACGCCCATGGCAAGGCCATGGAGGTGGCGCACGTCACCGACACCATGATGAAGGGCGTCGTCAGCGCCGAGCACGGTTGGTGGTTCCCCGAACGGGACAAGGAAGAGCCAACGCTTTTCGGCCTGTGGGAGTCCAACATCAACTGCCTCACGGTGCAAGGGGACTTCGGGCCCAGCGGATACGGCTCGTCCTACAAGACCCAGCTCTGCAAGGTTTACCCGGCACCGGAAGGCTACGGCGCCGAATTCGAGAAGATGTACGCCGAGCATCACAACCTTTAGACGTCGTCGCACAGGGAAAGGAGATCGGGCTCATGACACAACAGGGTCTTTTGATCGATTACGAGTTCTGCACGGGCTGCCACGCCTGCGAGATGGCGTGCAAGGTGGAGAAGGGCCTCGGGGAAGGCGAGTGGGGCATCAAGCTCGCCGAGATCGGCCCGTGGAAATTGGACGGCGACGCATGGGAGTGGGACTACGTGCCCATGCCCACGCAGCGTTGCGACCTGTGCGCCGAGCGCACGCGCGCGGGCAAGGTTCCCGCCTGCGTGCATCATTGCCAGTCGCTGGCCATGGAGTTCGGGCCCGTCGACGAGCTTGCCAGGAAAGTGACCAAGCCGCGCATGGTCCTGTTCTCGGTCCAATAAGGTCATCGCCTCCGCGGCGTCTCGAGGAGGGGCGCCGCGGAGGCCAAACTCTTATCAAAGGGGGTTTCGCATGAGCGAGAAAGCATCACAGCTAGGGGAGAGGGCGGTTTCGGCCATCCAGAACAACGTCACGCAGGCGCTGGGCCTTATCTACGGCCTCGGCATGCTCACGTGGACGGCGTTCAACCAGATGAACAGCAATTATTGGTCGTACTTCCTCACCGAGATCTGCGGTTTGGAGCCTACGGTCATGGGCACGGTCAAGGCGGTCACGGGCGTGGGCGAGTGGTTCTTCGTCATCATCGCCGCCATCATCATCGAGCGGGTGTGGCTCAAGCACGGCCAGTACCGCAGCTGGCTTTTGGTGGCGCCCCCCGCGACGTTCGTCTGCCTGCTCATGACGTTCGTCGATCCGAGCTTCCTCGACATGGGCGCCAAAACCGCTTGGATGATCTTCTTCCAGATCGTGGGCGGCTTCTTCTCGAGCTTCTTCATGATAGCCGCCACGTCCATCGTGCCGGTCATCAGCCGGACCGAGGCCGACCGCACGCTGCTCTCCCAGCGCAAAGCGCAGGGCAACATGTTGGTGAAGGTGCTGTTCGCCGCCATATCCCTGCCGGCCATCCTGGCCATCAACGGGCTGGTGTACCGCGTGCCCGCCGGCGAGAACGCGCAGAACGCCGGCCCTGCCGGCTTCACGGTGCTGGCGCTCGTTTTCGGCATCATCATGATCGTCATGTTCGTGGTCATGTACAAGCGCATCGACGGCATGGATCCCACGCAGAAGCTGTGCGAGGAGCGCGCCGCGGCCAAGAAGCGCGGCGAGAAGGTTCCGCCCATCGCTGCCGGAGAGAAGGTCGGCATCGGCGAGATGCTCAAGTACTGGCTCACGAACCTGCCGGCCATCATCGGGTTGTTCGCCGAGATCATCCGCTTCGTGGCGCAGATGACCATCCAGAGCATGGCCATGTACGTGTTCACCTACGCCTTCGGCGACGTGGCCATGGCCGCCGTCATGCTCACCGCCTGCAACATCACGGGTCTGGCGGCAACGTTCGTGTCCGAACCCGTCGCCCGCAAGATCGGCATCCGCGCCACCTATCTGGCCGGCATCGGCATCTCGTTCGCGTTCTCCGCCGTGTGCATCTTCGTGGGCGCATCGAGCATGATGGCCTTCATCGTGTGCATCTGCGGCATCTACTTCGGCATGAACTTCATGAACGGAACCATGATGGGCATGCAGTCCAACGCCATCGCCTACGGCGAGTGGCGCGACGGCAAGACCGCCAAGGCGTTCATCATGTCCACGTTCCAATGGTGCCCGAAGATCGCCAACGCCGTGGCCGGCCTGCTCACCGGGTTCGGCCTGGCCGCCATCGGCTTCGTGTCGGGCATGGAGGCCTCGCCGGAGCTGGCGCAGGGCATGGTGAACATCATCTGCATCATCCCGGCCGTTTGCTTCGGCATCGCGTTCGCGGCCTTCTTCTTCGGCTACCGCCTGACGCCTAAGAAGATGGAGCAGATCGCCGTCGACCTCGCAGAGCGCGAGACCCAGAAAAGCGCGGCCGCCGAGTAGCCGGCCGATGCGCTTGTTCGAGTAAAGCGGGCTGCGCGGCTCGATTCGCGCGCCCATACTACGGAAAAGAGGATTCCCATGTGCTTCAGACCAGCTGCCATCAGCATGGACAAGACGTGCCCCGCCTGCGGCGCCGTCAACGATTTCGCCAACGAGAACTGCGAACAGTGCGGCGCCTCCCTGCCGAGCGCTCCGCCCATCGCGGGCATGCCGGGAGCTCCGGGCGCCCCCGGAGCCCCCGCTGCGCCCCAAGCTCCTGCGGCGCCGGGCGCGGCGCCTGCGGCGCCCAAGGCGCCCGGCGCGTAGCGGGGCAAGGGGGGCGCAGGGCTGCCGCGAGGCGGCTCTCCGCCCCGGCGTGAGACGACATCCGAGGACGGTGGGGGCGAGCATGGATTTCAAGAAACTCGAGAGGACGGACGTTCCGGCCACGGGGGCGATAGGGGTTTCGGTCGTGGTGTGCGGTGCGACGGTGCGCCGGGAGCTGGACGTGTTCTACGAGGTCGTGAACGCGTACTACGGTCTTCCGGAAGACGCGCCGTGGGAGGATGCGGACGCGGCGGCGGCGAAGGCAACGTCGGTGGACGCCTATCGAGAGATGCGGCGCGACTTCGTCGTCAACCGCGTTACCAACGAGGCGCTGGCTGCGCTCGGCATCGTGCCGGCGCTCACGCCGGACGTGCGCGTGACGGCGTATCCGGATTCCGACGAGGACTTCGCCTTCGACCTGGCCGTCGTGGAACGGCCGCGGCTCTCCTTGTCATGCCTCGATCCCGTGGAGATAGAGGTCGAGGACGTCGAGGTGACCGACGAGCTGGTGGACGCGCGGATTGCGGAGCTTATGGAGTCGCGCGCGGAGTACGCGCCGGCCGACCCCCATCCGGTCGTGTTCGGCGACTGCGTGAGCATCGACGTGGCCACGTTTTGCGAAGGCAAGCCGGTGCCGCGCCTCACCGGCAAGAAGATGGTGCTCGAGGTGGCGGACGGCTCCATGCCCGACGCGTTCGTTGGGCAGCTTATGGGCATGTCGGTTGGCCAGACGAAAACGTTCGAGTACGCGGTGGAACGCCCCCGGGCCCTATCCGACGACGACGTCGACCGTTACCTGGCCACGGTGACGGTGCTGGGGCAGCTGCGCAAGGACGTTCCCGAGCTCACCGACGCGTGGGTCGAGGCGAATATCTCGAAGGCGTCGTCGGTGGCGGAGTTTCGCGCCGGCGTCGCGCAGGGCCTCGAAGCCGAGGCGGAGCACCTCAATCGCGACACGCGTGCCCGCTTGGCCAACATCGAACTGGAGAAGCGCCTGCAAGGTGCCATTCCCGATGCGTTCTACCGGGCTTCGCGGGAGGGCATGAGGCGCGCCCTCGAGCGCGAACTGGCCGAAAAGGGCCAGACCATCGACGATTACTACGAGCAAGAGCGGACGAACGAAGAAGAGCTGAGCGTGCAGATGCTCATCAAATCCGGCGAGAACCTGCGTCAGGGATTCGCTCTCGAAGCCCTGTTCGACGGGCGCGGCATGCAGCTTTCCGAAAAGGATCTCGCCTACGCCTGCGAGGAGGCGTTCGGGCCGGGCTCATACGATCCGGTACTGCTCGAGCGCACGGGAAAGCGCCGCGTGGTGGAAAGCGCCGCGAAGCGCATGGTCGCCCTCGCGTGGCTCGCCGACACCGCCGTGGCGAAAGGCTGAGCGGCGATGGAGCGCTGCTACGTGTGCAACCATTGCGGAAAATGCGACGACCTCGCTTTTCGCATCGTTATGCCGATGCCGGTCTGCCTCGATTGCGGACACGAGGTGCAGCCGGGCGAGAGCCCCGCCTGCTGCGCCGCCTGCGGTGGCGCACGCATCGCGACGATGGATTTCATCGAAGACCGCTCCGCGATAGCGCGGAGTGAAAGAAGAGAGGAGCAGGAACATGAGTGAATTGACCCGCGTGTCGGAGACGCCCCGCGTCACGGAGCTCGAGGACGGCACGAAGGTGTACCGTACGGCGCAATGGTCGCCTCCGGGATGCCATGGCGTCGGTTGCGGATTGAGGGCCTTCGTCAAAGACGGCAAGCTGGTGAAGGTGGAAGGGGACCCCGACCAGCCCATCACGAACGGCCGCCTGTGCGTTCGGTGCCTCACGCTTCCCGAGTACCTCTACCACGAGGATCGCCTCCTCCATCCCATGAAGCGCGACCGACGGTTCCGCGGACAGCCCGACAAATGGGAGCGGATCACCTGGGACGAGGCGTACGACATCATCGTGGAGAAGTACCGCGAGCTCACGGAAAAGTACGGCCCCGACACGGTGTCGGTGTGGACGGGCACCGGTCGCGAGGCGAGCGCGTACCAGTTCCAGACCTGCAACCAGGTGTTCCACAGCCGCACGGCCATCCACGCCAACGGCGGTTGGTCTTGCGTCATACCGCGCCAAACCGCGATGGACTGGCTGCTGGGCTGCGCGTACGTGGAGTACGACGGCGCGTTCGGCTTCAAGGACCGCTACGACGATCCGCGCTACGAGCTGCCCAAGTACATGCTCATCTGGGGTCGCGACACTTTGTGGTCGAACCCCGACGGGCTGTTCGGCCACAGCACGGTCGACATGATGAAGCGCGGCATGAAGATCATCGTCGTCGACCCGCGGGCCAACTGGCTGGCCCGCCATGCCGCGTACCATTTCCAGATCCGACCCGGCACCGACGCCGCGCTGGCCATGGCCCTGAACGCGGTCATCATCCAGGAGGATCTGTACGATCACGACTTCGTGGAGAAGTGGACGTACGGCTTCGACGAGTACGCCGAGCGCTGCTGCACCATGACGCCCGAGATGGCCGCCGAGATCTGCGAGGTGCCGGTGGAGGACATCTACGCCGCCGCCCGCTGCCTGGCGCAGAAACCCTGCACGGCCTCCGTGGGCCTGAAGACCGACCAGAACCCCAACACCCTGCAGATTTGCCATGCCATCTGGGGAATATTCGCCATCTGCGGAAACCTGGACAATCCCGGAGGCGTCAAGCTGGGCCAGACCATGCTCAACGGCGGCTCGACCGGGCGCAAGGGCGTGGGCATGCTGGTGGAGGAAGAGGACAAGAACCCCATTCCCATCGCCGGCCACGACCAATACCCGGCCATGGACTTCATCATCAACACCACGCAGCCCGACTGCACGTTGGACACCCTGCGCACGAACATACCGTATCCCATCGAGTTCCTGTTCATCCAAAGCTCCAACTTCATCTCGTCGTGCATCACGCAGCAGCCGATGCAGTGGATGGAGGCGTGCCGCCACAAGGAGTTCGTGATGGCCACCGACATCTTCATGAACCCGACCATCCAGGCCCTGGCCGACGTGGTGCTGCCGGTGTCGACTTCGCTCGAGCACGAGGGCATCGTCACGTTCCACGGCTGCAACCAGCCCGGGCAGTTCCATGCCCTCACGAAGGTGCTGGAGCCTCTCGGCGAGTGCAAGTCGGACTTAGAGATCATGCTCGACCTCGATCACCGCATCAACCCCGATCGCACCGAGGATTCGGAGAAATGGTCGAGCCCGCATGCGTACCTGGACAACAAGATACAGAACATCCCCTACACGGCCGACCCCGAGACGGGGGAGGACATGACGTACGAGACGCTGCGCGAATGGGTGTACGGACGCTACGAGATTCCCTATTACCAATACGAGAAAGGGCTGCTGCGCGCCGATGGCAAGCCGGGCTTCAAGTCGCCCACGGGGCGCGTGGAGCTGTGGAGCACGGTGAAGCAGCACCTGGGGGAGGACCCCTTGCCTTATTACGAGGAGCCCCGCTTCTCCAAGCGGTCGCGCCCCGAATGGACCGAAGAGTACCCGCTCGACTTCGTCACCGGCGCGCGCCGTCCCACGTCGTTCCATACCGAGCACCGCATGATCGATTCGCTGCGCGAGATACGGTCGGCTGCCACGGTCGAGCTGCATCCCGCCACCGCCGAAAAGCACGGCATCGGCCAAGGCGATTGGGTCACCATCGAGAACCCTTGGGGGAAGTGCCAGATGATCGCGGATATCACGCCCATCGTGAAGGAGGGGGTCATCGGGTGCGACCACGGTTGGTGGTATCCCGAAGACAAGGACGCGGAGCTGTTCAGCGTGCGCAAGTCGTCCATCAACTCGCTCATGCCATGGAAAGAGATCGGCAAGCTGGGCCTGGGCTCGCACTACGGCGCGCTGCCCTGCAAGATCTACCGGACCGAAAACTAGCCTGAAAGGGGGTATCGAGATGGCCACCTATGGATTGATGATCGACAACGAGTACTGCACCGGCTGCCACACGTGCGAGATCGCCTGCCGCAACGAGCTGGGCCTGCCCATGGGGCAGTGGGGCATCAAGCTGCTGGAGATGGGGCCGTGGCGCAAGCCGGACGGAACGTGGGAGGGCAAGTACGTTCCCGTGCCCACGACCTCGTGCAACCTATGCGAGGAACGCGTTGCCCAAGGCGGCGTGCCGTCGTGCGCGCTGCACTGCCTGGCTGACGCCATCAAGTACGGCACGCTCGAGGAGCTGGTGAGGAAGATGGCCGACCGAGGGGAGCAATGCTCGATCTTTCTGCCTTAAGCGCCGCTAAGCTTTTCGGCGGCGGGCGAAAGAGGGGTTGTGCCCTTTTCGTCCGTCGCCCGCGCGGCTGAGATCGTCAAGGAGCAAGGCCCCGGTTTCCGACGGCGCGGAACCGGGGCCGTTGCGTCAAGGAGGGCTTGAAGATGGAGAGCGCAAGGCTGTGGAACCCCCGATTCGCCCAGCTGTTCTGCATCGAGACGATGTTGCAGTTCGGGTTGTACCTCACGCGTCCGCTTATCGCAGGGTACGCGGTTTCGCTGGGCGCCTCTTTGGCGGTGGCGGGGTTCCTGGCGGGACTTTTGGCCACGGCGGCTTTGATTATGCGGCCGATGAGCGGCATCGTGACGGATCGGCTGGGAAAGAAAGGCCTGCTGGTCGTGTCCTGCGCGCTGTTCGCGGTCTCGGCGCTGGGCTGCGCCTTGTTTCGATCCGTTCCGCTCGCGGCGGCGTTCCTTGCGCTCCAAGGGTTCGCGTTCGCGTTCAAGTCGACGGTCGTCGTGTCGTTGGCTTCGCTGGTGGTTCCCGCGTCGAAGCTGGGAAGCGGCGTGGGGTGGCTCGGGGTCGCCTACACGATAGCGTGCGCCTTGGGTCCCGCGCTCGGATCGTTCGTTGGCGGCGCGGTCGGCTATGCGGGCGCCTTCGCCGTTTCGGCGACGCTGCTCTTCGCGGGGCTCGTTTTGGCGGTGCTGTTCAAGGCGCCCCGCGAGGCTTGCGCGCATGCCGTCCCGACCGCGCCTTCGCGGTCCGGCTGCGGCTTTGCCGCCTGGTTCCACGGCCCCACGCTGCTGCTTTCCGCGGTGGCCGGCCTGTTGATGGTGGCCCAAGGCGTGACCTCCTCGTTCGTCTTGCTGGTGGGGGATATGAGGGGCATCGAGGGAGCTTCCCTCTACTTCCTCGTCTATTCCTTGGCCACGCTGGAGGCAAGGCCGTTGGCGGGAAGGGCCAGCGACTCGTTCGGCGTGCGCGCGGTCGCCCTGCCCATGATGCTCCTCGCTGCTTTCGGCATGACGGCGGCGGCGTTCTTGGAATCGTTCGCGGGCGTCGTCGTGGCGGGGGCGTGCATGGGCGTGGGGCAGGGATCCGCCTACTGCGCCCTGCAGGCCGAGTCGGTGCGCGGGGTGCCCCAGGACCGGGTGGGGCGTGCGGCGAACACGTTTTACCTGGGGCCCGACCTTTGCATGGGCTTGGGGCCGGTTGTGGGCGGTTTCGTCTTGCAGGCGGCGGGGGCTGCGGCCTTGTTCCTGTTCAATGCGGCGGCTGTGCTTTTGGGGCTGATCCTGCTCGCGGTTTTCGGGTCGCGCCGCCGCGGCTCCTCCGACCGACCTTAAGCGTTCCTGAACCCGGCCTGAAATTGCGGCTACGGTTGCCTTGCGCGGGGCGTTGCGGGCGCGGCGGCGGGGTACGCTGCTCCTTGCCCCGGTTGCGCGCGCCGGGGCGCAATGGGACGGAGCGGAGAAGGAGCGGACTATGGAGCGGCTTGCAAACGACGGGGGAATCGAGGGCGTGGAACCGGCGGTGTTCCGGATGGAGCACTCGGGCGGTTTTCTGGGAAGCCGGACGCTCACGGGATGCCTGCTGGCCGTCTACCTGGCAGTCCTGGCGTGGATCATCCTGCTGAAGATGCAGTTCTCGCTGGACGTGGTGGGCACGATGCGCAGCGTGAACCTGGTGCCGCTGGCGGGCGCCACGGTCATCAACGGCGCGCTGGACTATCGCGAGGCCGTGCAGAACATGCTGGCGTTCGTGCCGTTCGGCTTGTATGCGGGCATGCTCTTCGGGCGACGGTCGCTGTGGTGGGGCCTCGCGCCCATCGCGCTCGTCAGCTTGGCCTTCGAGGCGCTGCAGTTCGCGTTCGCCATGGGCGCGTCGGACGTCACCGACCTTCTGGCCAACACGGCGGGCGGAGCGCTGGGCCTGTGCCTGTACGCGCTCGTGCGGCGCATCGTGCGGTCGGACGAGCGCGCGATGCGCGCGGGCAACGCCGTCGCCTTGGCGGGAACCGCGCTCGTGCTGGCTTTCCTGGGCGTGCTGATCGTGGCGAACCTGTAGACGGGTTGCGCTGACCTTCGCGTGGGGTGATGCCGGGGCGGAAGCGGGCGGGTCGCGGCGCGTTGGGACGCCCCGTTGACGCCGGGTATGCGGCACCTTCCGGACGCCCCGTTGATGCCGGATATTGCGGCACTCTTCGTAGGGGCGATCTCCAGATCGCCCGGTGCGTTGGGTTGCAAGGACAAAAAACCGCGTGGCAAGCGCACCGTGCGCCCGCCACGCGGTTTCCCCGCTTCGTGCGTTTCTGCGTCGGGCGATCTGGAGATCGCCCCTACGAAGAGCGTTTCCGCAGGTGGATTCCCCGTGTCTGCGGCCTCGCCCCTACCGTTTCGCGCCGTATTGGTCGTAGTACGCGTCGAGGGCGGCCTTCACGCCGTCGTCGATGACGACGCGGCCCTGGCATTCCCGGTTCAGCAGGTGCTCGGTGACCTCGGCCATGTCCACGATGGACGCGGTAGGGAAGCCGTAACGCTCGCGCACCTCGTCGAGTGCGCAGATTTCGCCGCCTTTGCCCACTTCCATGCGGTTCAGCGACACCATGAGGCCCACCACCTCCACGTTCGCCTGCTGCATGAGGATGGGGTGCGTCTCCTCGATGGACTTGCCCGACGTGGTCACATCCTCCACGATGACCACGCGGTCGCCGTCGCGCAGGTTGGAGCCCAGCAGGATGCCCGTGTCGCCGTGGTCCTTGACCTCCTTGCGGTTCGAACAGTAACGCGCCTCCTTGCCGTAAAGCTCCGAGAGCGCCATCGTGGTGATGACGGACAGCGGGATGCCCTTGTACGCCGGGCCGAACACCACGTCGAAGTCAAGCCCGAAGTTGTCGTGGATGGCGCGCGCGTAGAACTGCCCCAGGCGGTGCAGCTGCGAGCCCGTCACGTAGGCGCCCGCGTTCATGAAGAAGGGGGACTTTCGGCCGCTCTTCAAGGTGAAGTCGCCGAACTTCAGCACGTCGCTCTCCACCATGAACTCGATGAACTCCTGCTTGTAGGCCTCCATGGCATTCCCTCTCTCTCCCGCGCGGGCTCGTGCGCCGCATGCGGCCTCGTTCGCTGCGCCGCGACCGTCGCACCGCATGCGCCGCGCTTTTCGTCGTGCGATCAATGATACTCGAAGCCGGGCTTCCTCGTCTCTATTCACTGGAAAATACAATAGAGGCCATTGACAACTACTAGACTATATCATATATTGGTTTCGGTCTGAAACACCAGGTTCGCCCGGCATCCCCACCCCTAACGGATGCCGGGCGAACCTGCTTTCCGCGCCGTTGTTTGACGGGGTGTTCCGGTTGTCGATTTTTCCTTCCGATTGCCCTTCTCGCTTATCAACGTGAGGTTGAAGCGCCATACTGTGCTTCGACAAGTTACCGCATGGGGATGCGTAAACGACGGCGAAGGCGCTTGGCGGGCACGGTTCCCGTCGCCGTCGCACGGTACGGCGAGCGAAGGGGATGGGCATGAACCCGCTTTTCGACAAGGCGATCGCATTCGTTTCCGAGACGGTGCGGCTGTTCTACTCCGGCAAGGACATCGAGCGCGTGGTCGCTCGCTTCACGGATGATTTCTCCTGGATCGGCGCCGGCGAGGTGGAGTTCTCCACCGATTCGGCCGCCATCGCATCGTATTTGGTGGAACGCGCGCCGCTCGCGCCGCCCTGCGAGGTGTTCGACGAGGAATTCCACCTGGTGAACGTAGGGGATCGGTCCTGCACGGTCATGGGGCGCTACCATGTGCGCACGGGTGCCGATTCGGGGCTCGTGCTCGAGGAGTTCCAACGCTGCTCTTACGAGCTGGTCGACGCGGACGGCGAGTTCAAGATCCGCCACGTCCACGTTTCCAACCCGTACCAGGCCATGAAGGACGAAGCCTACTTCCCGTTCGAGGCGGGACGGCAAAGCTACGAGTACCTGCAGCAGCTCGTGCGCGAGAAGACCGAGACCATCGATCTGATCACCGCCAACGTGAACGGCGGCCTCAAGGTCAGCGAGGAGCGCGAGCCCTACGGCCTCGTGTACGTCAACGAGGGCCTTGCGCGCATGCTGGGCTATTCGGTGGACGAGTTCATGCGCATGAGCGGCGGAACGGCGGCCGGCGTCGTACACGAGACCGACCGCGAGCGCGCGCTCGCGGACGTGAGGCGCTGCTTCTCGCAGGGGTCCACGTACGAGACCGAGTACCGCGTTCGCAAGAAAAGCGGCGAGCTGGTGTGGATACTGGACTCGGGGCGCAAGATGGAGACGGCCGACGGGTCGGTGAAGATCAGCAGCCTGCTCATGGACATCACGTCGCGCAAGAAGGCCGAGCACGCGCTGCTGTTGGAGCAGGAGCGCTACCGCATCGCTCTGCGCAGCGTGACCGACGTTCTGTTCGAGTACGACATCGTGGAGGACGTTCTCGTGGAGTTCGAACGCGGCCTGGAAAGCGCCGACGACGTTCCTCCCGACGAGCGGCGCTACCCGCACTACACCGCGTCGGGCAGCTCGGGCCGCATCCATCCGGACGATTTCGGCCGTTTGGCGGAGGCGCTGAGCACCGGGTGCTCCACGACGATGGAGGTGCGCCACCTGCTGCCCGAGCGCGCGCCCGGATGGCGCTGGATCCGCCTGCACGCCCTCATGCTGCGCGACGCCGAGGGCAGACCCGTGCGCACCATCGGCAGCTGGAGGGACGTGACCGAGGAGCGCCGGCGCCTCGAGGAGCTCGAGGACCAGGCGCGGCGCGACCCTCTGACGAAGCTGTTCAACCAGGGGATGGCGAGCGATCTGGTGGAGCGGGAGCTTCCCGCGTGCGCCGAGCGCGGCACGGGCGCGCTCTTCGTGGTCGACGTGGACGACTTCAAGGCCGTCAACGACACGTACGGGCATCTGGCCGGCGACGATTTGCTCGTCTGCGTGGCGAGATCGCTCATGGAGACGCTGGGCGAAGAGGAGGGGTTTGCGGCGCGCATAGGCGGCGACGAGTTCGTGGCTTTCCTCCCCAACGTCGACGCGGCGCAAGCGCACGAGGCGGGGGCGAGGCTCAACAGCGCCTCCGCCGGCCTGCAGGTTTCGGGACGTCCGGTCACGCTCAGCGTGGGCGCGGCGCTGGCGGGTGCCGACGGGGGCGACTACGAGAGCCTCTTCGCTGCGGCGGATCGGGCGCTCTACGAGGCCAAGCGCCGAGGCAAGGACCGCATGCTCTTCGCAGACGGAAGCGCGTAGCCGCCTGCGCCGCGGGGCTGGGCCTCCTTACGAGGCGCCCGAGGTCCGGTCGTTCGAGCGGCTTTCGACTGAGGGCTCGGCGTTCGAGGCCGGATAGAAGCCCTCTTTGTGCAAACGGTACCACTCCCGCACGTCGTCGTCCGGTTTCGCCTCGAGCAAGGAGAGCACGGCGCAGGCGAACTCGAGCGTGCCCGCGCCGTTCGCGGTGACGACGCCGCGGTCGGCCACGGCCTGCTCCTCGCGAAACAGCGCGTCGCCGCGATAGTGCGGCGCGCACTGCTTCAAGTACTCAAGCGTGTTGCCGGTGTGGGCGCGCTCGTCCAGGAGGCCATGCTCGGCCAGGAAGCTGGCGGCGTTGCAGATGCCGCCCACCGCCGCGCCGCTGTCGAGGGCTTCTTCCACCAGGGGCAGCACGGCGTCGTTGCTCCCGTCGAGCCACACGTTGCCTCCGATGAGCAGCAGCGCGGCGAAATCGTGCGGGTGGTCGGCCACCGTGCAGTCGGGCACGACGCGCAGGCCTCCCATCGACCGCACCGGTTCGCCGTCGAGCCCGACGGTGCGCACCCGGTAGCGCGCGCTGCCGTTGAGCTCGGTGCACACGTAGGCGCTCTCCCAGTCGGCGAAGCCCTCGAACACGAACACGAGCACGTCTTTCTTTTCTTCAGTCATGGTTCCAACTTCCCTTCGTTGCGGTATGCGCTTGCGGGAAGCATGGTACGGGAGGGAACATGACAACAGGGTGTCATGTTCCTTGAGATATTTCTTGGGAAACATCCGAATAGGTTTCTCGACCGGGCCGGGCCCGGGCGCTCTATTCGGCGGGCGCCCAGCCGCCTTCGGAGCCTTGTCCGTGCCGCAGGCGCTCCGCCTCGATTGCCAACGGGGGCGGGGACACCACGCGCACGCGGTCTCCGAGGTGGGCTGCGAGGCGCGCCGCCCAGGCGAGGTCGAGCACGCGCAGGCGCACCTCGCCCTCGGCATCGTCCGGGGCCCGGTGGAGGAATTGGGCGTCGATCTTGTCGGTGAGCGCGAACTCGTCGGAAGCCCGGTAAGCGAGCACCACGTCGTGGGCCGCGGGGTCGCCGTCGGAGGCGGGGAGGATGTCCGCACCGAAGCTGGCGAAGTCGAGGGGCGGGGGCGTTCGCGGTTCGAACGTGTCCTCCAGTATTTCGAGCGATGCCATGCGCTTCAGCTTGAACAGGCGAAACGCATCGCGCTCGCGGCACAAGGCGTACAGGTACCACGAAGGGTGCTTGTAGACGAGCTTGCACGGTTCCACGACGCGCACCCTGCGCCCCGTGCGCGACACGTAGTCGAACCGCGCGCAGCGCCGCGTGCGGACGGCGTCGCGCAACCGTTCGAACTTGCCGTGTTCCACGTCGTCGGCGAACCACGAGGACAGGTCGATCACGAGTTCGCTTCCCTCGAAAGCCTCGGCGGGGGGAAGGGGGACGAGCTTCGCGGCCAACGCGGCCAGCTCGTCGTCGTCTTGCATGCTGCGCAGGCCGTCGAGAGCGGCGTGGAGGTTCTGCGCGTCGCTCTCGGTGAGCAGGCTGCGGCGCACCCGGTACCCCTCCGCCACGCCCACGCCGCCGCCTGCGCCGGGGAACGTGACCACGGGCACGCCCGCGCGGTTGAGCGTCTCCAAATCGCGAGCGATAGTGCGCTTCGACACCTCGAACCGCTCGGCCAGCTGTCCGATGGTCGTGCGCCCGCCGTCCGCGAGCGCGCACATAAGGCCCACGAGCCGTTCCGTCTTCATGGCACCCCTTCCCTCTGTCGCGTTTGCTCGATTATCGGCTAAAAGACGGTCGAAGTCACGATTGCGTTGGCGATCGCGCTTTCGCTACACGCGTGCCGGCGGGGGAGTCGCCCTTTGGATCGAGCCCCACGCGGTCTTTCGGCGGCGGGGTCGCGGGGCTGGGCTACGCCGGCTCGGCCGTGGCGCGCAGGCTGAACGTCAGGGGGAACTTGTCGGCGTTGCCGGGGAGTTCGTAGAGGCCTTTCTCGGGGGAGAGCGCGAGGCCGCCCGAATCGAAGAAGTTTTCGGGGAACTCGTTGAACGCGTCGATGCGCAGGCCGGCCCCGATGAGGGCGTTCAGGATGTCCGACACGGTGTGCATCCAGAAGTACGCCTTGATGCCCCGTTTTACGTCCGAGGCGTAGCCCCCGATGCAGTCGTCCACGTCCGGCTCTTTCCCGAAGTAGGGGTAGGCCAGGTCGTACTCGCCGCGCCCCAGCTTGGCCTCGTCGAAGGCCAGGTAGAAGGGATGGGAATCGAACACGTAGAGGAGGCCCCCGTCCGCGAGCAGCCGGCGCACGCCGCGCGCCCAAGCGTTCAGGTCGGGGAGCCAGCCCAGCACGCCCTCGGAGGTGAACGCGACGTCGTAGGCGCCGTTCAGGCTGGCGGGCAGGTCGCACACGTCGGCTTCGACGAAATCGACGTTGCCGTATCCGAAGTCGGCGGCCAGCCTCGTCGCGCAGCGCACGTTCTCGGAGGCCAGGTCCACGCCCGTGACCCAGGCGGCGGTGTCGGCCAGGGCGAGCGTGTCGAAGCCCACGTTGCATTGAAGGTGCGCCACGCGCTTGCCGGACAGGTCGCCCAGCTCCCTGCGTATGTGGACGTTCAGGCGGTTGCCCCCGTCCTCGATGCGCTTCTTGTAGTGGCGGTAATGGTCTTCCGCCAGCGTGCCCCACGCGTGCTTGTTGCTCTCGATCTCATCCATGTGCTGGCCCTTCGCTCGGTTGCTCGGCTAGGGTCGGTCTTTCCCCAGCTTGCCCATGATAGCGCGGTTGAGGGCCTCCTGCTTCGTGCCTGCGTAGGTTTTGGTGTTGGCCAGCAGATCGTCGCAGAACGCCGCCACGTCCTCGCCGGTCACCTCCAGCACGCCCTTGCCGTCGGCGGCGCCCTGCTCGAACAGGTCCACGAGGTCGGCCAGCACCACGGTCATGTCCATGCCGTCGCCGGCCACGTGGCTCCACATATAATGCTGTATCTTGTCGTACACGTAGCGGTAGTCCTCGGGCAGCGCGCGCACGCGCTCCATGGCCTCGCGGTACTCGCGCTTCTCCTGCGCGACCTTCTTGAAATAAGCGACCGGGTTCTTCATCGGCTCTCCTTCAGCTCGTTGATCTTCGATGCGACGAACTCCCATCTTGTCCAGAAACGCCGCAGCTCCTCGCGGCCCGCGTCGTTGAGCGCGTAGAACTTGCGCGGCGGGCCCACCTCCGACGGTTTCTTGCACGTGTCCACCAGCCGGTTCTTCTCCAGGCGCAGCAGGATGGCGTACACCGTGCCCTCTACCACGTCGGCGAAGCCCAGCGCGTTCAGCTTGCGCGTGATCTCGTAGCCGTACGTTTCCTCGCGGCCGATGATCTCGAGCACGCAGCCCTCGAGCACGCCTTTCAGCATCTCGGTGAGGTTGTCCATCGCGGCTTCTTTCGGTTTGTCGGCGCAGTCGGTATCTAGTGATGCTTAGTACCGGTACATAGTAACACAGAATAGTAGAATGGCAAGCCCTGCTGGGCGGGAGGGCGAGGGAGCGGCGGGCCCCTGTCGTGCAGGAGGGGTTGCCCGAGGCGACGAAGGCTTGCCAAGCACGAATTGACGGTTATGAACGATTTCTGCGTCGAAAAATTCGGTGTTGTCGGCATAATCCCAGGTGGCATTTTCTCCGGTTCGAAAAAATCGTTCATAACCGTCAATCTGTGCTTGCCTTTATTGAGTCCGCTGTTAAACCAGCATCGACATGCACCTGGTCGGGTTGTCATCCTGAGCGGAGGAGGCGTGAGCCGCCGGAGCCGAAGGATCCCGTGTGGCGACAGCAGCAAGCGCTTTCGGTTGGCACCGCACGGGATCCTTCGGCTCGCTCCGCTCGCTCAGGATGACAACGCGCTGGCCTGCGGAATGTCAATGTTGGTTTAACAGCGGATTATCGAGCAGAGAGCTTGCTTCCTAGAGAGCTTGCTTCCTTGATCTAGGGTGCCGGGATGCGCTGCTGCACAACGTGCCGAAGTGGTTGACGGGCGATCGGGGAAGTCAACCAATGCTCGCTTGCGTCAACCAGATGGGTTCCTCATACTGGTAAAAACGGCCAAAACGGAAGGGGCGCGGCATGAACGACATCAACCTGGGCGCGACCATCGCGCGCGAGCGGCGCGCCGTCGGCGTGACGCAAGGCGAGCTGGCGGCCCATCTGGGCGTGACGAAGGCCGCCGTTTCGAAGTGGGAGCTCGGCCAGAGCATGCCCGACGTGGCGCAGCTGCCGCGCATCGCCTCCTATTTCGGCCTCACGCTGGACGAGCTGTTCGACTACCGGCCGCAGCTGACCGAGGACGAGGTGCGGAAGGTGTACGTGGAGCTGTGCGACCTGTTCGCCGAGAACCCCGACGCCGCCTACGCGCGCATGGACGATCTAGTGCGCGATTACGGTTCGTGCTGGGACCTGCTACTGCAGATGGCGGCGTTGTGCATGCAACGGGCGCTATCCGAGCCCGATCGCGTCGACGAGCTGATGGGCCGTGCACGCGAATTGGCCGAGCGCGTGGAGGCGCGCTCCGACGACGTGGAGTTGGTTCGGTCGGCGCGGGTCACCCGCGCGATGGCGGAGTGCCAGCGGGGCGAGCTGGACGACGCCATCGCCCTTCTGGAAAGCGTGAAGCCCGCGCGCCCGCTGGGCGTGGAGGCCGCGCTGGCGGGGATGCACCAGATGAAGGGCGAGCGCGAGGCGTGCCTGAAGCTGTGCCAGGAGTCCCTGTTCTGGGGCGAGATGAGCGTCATGCAGAGCATCGCCACGCAGCTGCCGCTGTACGAGGACGAGCCGGCGCACCTCGCCGCGCTGCTGCGCGCCGCGGAAGGCGTATTGGAGGGCTTCGCGCTGGAAAGCCGGCAACCGATGGAGGCGGCCACGTTCTATGGCGGCGCGGCCACGGCGTGTTTGCACGCGGGCGACGAGGAGGGGGCGGCGACGTATCTGGAGCGGCTGGCGAAGCTGCTCGAGCGCCACGACGGCGAGAGCCTGCTGTTCCCCCGTCCCTCCGTGCTCTACGACCTCGTGCCCGATTCGGCAACGGTGGATCCCGACCTCAAGCGGGTGGCGGGCGGCCTGTTCGGCGCCTTCGACATGAAGGAGCAGTGCAAGCTGGCCGTGACGCGAAACGCGGCTTGGGCCGCGCGTGCCGACGACCCGCGCTTCAAGCCGCTGCTCGACCGTCTGGCCGCGGCGTAAGGCGGCCTCCTGCGACGTGCGGGCCGTTCGGACACTTCTGCTATGATGATCGCAAACATGAAAGGGAGGCCCGATGGGGCGCGTGTTCGGCAATCCGGTGCTCGTGCAGTCGATCAAGCAGGTGGCTGGCCTCATGGCCATGGCCGTGAGGTACGACAACAAGCTTCCGGATAAGGATACGAGCGCGTCGCGGGGGCTGTACGCCCTGCCGTTCTCGGGAGCGTGGACGGTGCTCAACGGAGGCGTCGACGAGGAGACGTCGCATTCGTGGGACGTGTACACCCAGCGTTACGCCTACGACTTCGTCATCCTCGACGACGAGGGGCGCAGCTGCCCGTCGGACGCCGATCCCGCCGATCCCGCGGCGTACTACTGCTACGGGCGGGAGGTCCTCGCGCCCGCTGACGGCGTGGTGGCCGAGTCGCACGAGGGCTGTCCGGATGCGCGTATCGCGCTCGACGGCAAGATCGGCTGCGGCGGGGACGACATCCGCGGCAACTACGTGCTGATCGAGCATGCGGGCGGCGAGTTCTCGTGCCTGTGCCACCTCAAGGCGGGCAGCGTCGCCGTGCGTGCGGGCGACCGCGTGGCGCGCGGCCAAGCGGTCGGGCAGTGCGGCAGCTCCGGCAACAGCTCGGAGCCGCATCTGCACTTCCACGTGCAGCTGGGCACGAGCCTCTTCACCGCGCCCGGCGTGCCCATCCGCTTCGAAGGCGTGCAGGCGCGTCCGGCTCCCAACTACGCCGCCGCCGATCCGCGTTCCGTGCCCGCCGGCGCCTACGACCTGTTCCCGCCCTTCCTCACCCGCGGCCTGCGCGTGGAGGCCGCAGGCGAGGCATACGATGGCGCAGTCGCGGCGGCATTCCTTCGGAACTAGCCTTCCTGCGGCAGCTTGTCCTGCACGGCGGCGGGCAGGTCGTCGTAGGCGACTTCTTCCCAGCCGATCACGCCGCGCAGGGGCTTCGTCTCCAAGTCGAGGTACGCGCCTTCGCGCAGCTCGCGCGACGTTTGGAACGCGATCTCCGAATGCGCGCCGTCTGCGGCGACGCCGTCCAGGCGGTACTCGTGCTCCATGCCCGCGTGTGGCTCGATGGCGGCGACGCGGGCGTTGTCCACCTTGACGTAGACGTGGCCGCTCTCGCCGTAGAACGCCCATCCTGCAACCGCGACCAGCGCGACGACCGCCGCCAGCGCGATTCCCAACCCGATGAATGCCTTCGCCTTGCCCATGCGAGGCTCCTTTTCGCATCGTTGCTTTCCTGCGACGAGACGCTCGTCGCGCCTGCGTCGCCTTCGCGTTCGAGTCTACGCGGCCTGCCTTGCAGGGCGCTTGGCGCCAGCTTGCGATTGCCTTACGGCTTGCGGGGCGCGGTTCGTGCCGGTTGACCGGCGCCCCGGTAAGTCAACCGCTGCTCCCTTGCGTCAAGCGGCGGTCGTCTCCATACTGGAACGAACGGGTTCGATCGGACGGCGAAGGAGCGAGCATGGGCGATAAGGAGGCGAAGGGCCGGGCGGCGGCGTTGCGCGCGGAGGGGCTCGCGTTTCGGTACGCGCGCATCGACGTGTGGCGCGACGTGTCGTTCTCCCTCGAACCGGGAGAGGTCGCCTTCCTCACCGGGTCGAACGGTTCGGGAAAGTCCACGTTGCTGCGCTGCCTGGCGGGTTGGAGCGCGACCGAGGGGGAAGTGGAGCTGTTCGGCCGCCCGTTCGACGGCGCGGACCGCGCTGTGCGGCGGCGGGTGGCCTTCGTGCCCGACGTGCCGTCGTTCTACGACGACCTGACCGCCGTCGAGCACCTCCGCTTCGTGCTGGCCGCGAACCGCGCGGCCGACGCCGCCCCCGAGGCCGAGCGGCTGCTGGGGCTGCTCGGGTTGGCGGCGCACGGCGACCAGTTCCCGTCGTCGTACTCGCGCGGCATGCGCCAGAAGCTCGCGCTCGTGCTGGCGCTTGCGGCGAAGCCCGACCTGCTGCTGCTCGACGAGCCCTACGGGCCGCTCGACCCGGAGGCGTCGAAGCGCCTGAGCGCCCTTCTGAGCGAGGCGCGCGCCGGCGGCGCGGCGGTGCTCGCGAGCTGTCACCACGACGTGCCCGACTTGGAGCCCGACCTGCTGCTGCATCTGGACGGCGGCCGCCTGCGCGCGTCGCGGCCCCGCAGGGCGGGCGAGCGCGAGAGGGGTTGAGCGGCCGTGGGCGACGTTCGGTTGCTTCTTTGGCTGCGCGTGCGGCACGCGCGGACGTTCCTCGTGCGGGCGATGCGCATCGTGGGCACCGACATCCAAAACGACCGCGGCCTGGGCGAGCGCGCCTACCAGCTGTACGCGGCCGCCGCGCTGCTGGTCGTGTGCGTGCTCATGTGGTTCTGGGCGATCGACACCGTGGAGGGCGCGTTCGCCGCGCTGGGGCCCGCAGTGGCCGCAGCGCTCGTCCCGTTCGCCCTGGCGGTGCCGGCGGCCGTGTTCGCCGCCGTCGCTTTCAGCGGGCTGCGCGCCTCGCCGCTCAAGTTCTCGCATCCGGACGTCGCCTACCTCGCGGGCAGCTCCGTGCGCTCGGCCGCGCTCGCGGGCACGGCCTTCGCCGCGTCGGCGCTGGCGGGAGGCGTGTTCGCCGCGCTCGTGGGCTACCTGCTGGGCGCGGGGATGGCCGCGGCCCTAGGCGCGTTCGCCAGCCCGTTGGCCACCGCCTGCTGCGCGGCCCTAGCGGTTGCGGCTGCGATCGGGGGAGGATGGCTGGTCGGCTTGGCGCGCCTCGCCCTCCCGCGCGCGGTGCGCCGGCGCCGTGCGGGGCTCGCGGCGCTCGCGCTCGCAACGGCGATCGTCGCGGGGTTGGCCGGCGCCTTGTCCGTCGCGGCCGCGCCCCTCGCGCTGGCTGAGCCCGGATTCGCCGCGTTCGCCTGCGCGGGCGCGGTCGTCCTCGTTGGCGCGGAGTCGGTCGGCCTCGCGCTGCTCGCGCGCCGCGCCGACATCGTGCGCGCGGTGGAGGACAGCTCGCTGTACGCCGACCTGCAGCCCTTCGGGCCGTTCTCGCCGCTGGACCCCACGGTGGTGGCCGACTACCGGCGCCGCTGCAAGCTGGCGCGCCGCGGCCCGCGTCTGCGGCTGCCCGCTGCGACGGGCCCCGGCGCCCTGCTGGCCCGCTCGGCGCTCACGATCGTGCGGCAGCATGAGGGGGTTCCCGACCTGCTCATGCTGGGCATCGTGGTGACGCCGTTCGGCGTGGTGGCGCTCACGGGAGCCCTCGGTCCCGTCGGGCTGCTGTTCTGGCTGGCGCTGCTGGTCGCCGCGCCGCAGGGCCGCCGCGAGGCCACCCGCGCCTTCCGCGACGACATGCGGGTCCGCCTTGTGCGCGACCGGCTTCCGTTCGACACGCTGGCCCTGCTGGCGCTGGACTCGCTGCCGGCGTTCGCCTTGGTCGCGCTGCTGTCGTGCGCCGTCGTGCCGTTCGCGATTCCCGCGGGCGCGTCGATGGGAGCCTCCCTCGCGCTTGCCGCGCTGCTGAACGCCGCCACGCTGCTCAGCTGCGGTTTGGACGCGGTGCGCCTGGGCGCGGGCGGGCTCCGGCCGTGGAGCGAGGGTGCGCTTGTCGCGCTCGCGGTGACGTGCGGGGCCCTGTCGTTCGCGCCTTCGCCCTGGCTGGCGGTCGCGGGCGCGGCGTTCGTGTGCCTGGTGGTGGCGTGGATGATCCGCGGCGGCGCCGAGCGTGCGCGATAAAGGGTTTTCAACTCATATATTTCACCAGGTCAACTTAGTAAAATGTTGTCGAAACTCCATGGTCTGTTCGCTTGCGGCGGCTGCCTCTTTATGCGAACATACGTTCCTCTAAGGAATGCGCGGCGCTCACGGTTGGAAGGCGGCGCGCTGGGAGGTGCGGAAAGCGGGCGATGTCGTGGAGGAAGCGGAGCGGATGGCGGCGAAGGGCGCGGGACCGGCGGCCTGCATGCTGGAGGACGGCCTGCTCGAGGAGCGCAACCGACGGCGCGTGATCTTCCACTCGGACATGAACGCGTTCTACGCGAGCGCCGAGCAGGCCGAGCGGCCGGAGCTGCGCGGGGTGCCGCTCGTGGTGGGCGGACACGAGGAGCGCCGCCACGGCATCGTGTTGGCGAAGAGCGCGCAGGCGAAGGCGGCCGGCGTCGTGACGGGCGAGGCGCTGTGGCAGGCGCGCGAGAAATGCCCCGGCCTCGTGGTGGTCACGCCGCGCTACGACGTGTACCAGAAGTACTCGCGCCTGGCGCGCCGGATATACTACCAGTACACCGACCTCGTGGAGCCGTTCGGCCTCGACGAGGCGTGGCTCGACCTCACGGGCACGCTCGCGCTGTCCAGCCGCAGCGCGCTCGACGTGGCCCGCGAGATCAGCCAGCGCGTGAAGGACGAGCTGGGCTGCACGGTGTCCATCGGCGTGTCGTGGAACAAGGTGTTCGCCAAGTTCGGCAGCGACTACCGCAAGCCCGACGCCGTCACCGTCGTCGCGCCGGACAACTACCGCGATATCGTGTGGCCGGCTCCGGTGGGCGACCTTCTGTACGTGGGCTCCGCCACGCGCGCGAAGCTGCACTCGTCGGGCATCGACACCGTGGGCGATCTGGCCTGCGCGTCGCCCGAGCTGCTGCGCCGGCGGCTGGGGAAGGTGGGCGGCATGCTGCGCACGTTCGCGCGCGGCGAGGACGCCACGCCGGTGAAGCCCTTCGACATGGCCCGGAACGAGGTGGACCGCACCGTGAAGAGTTTCGGCAACGGTCTGACCGCGCCGCACGACATCGCCTGCGAGGCCGACGCGCGGGCGCTCATCTGGCTGTTGGCGGAATCGGTGGCGCAGCGGCTGCGCGAGGCGCGGTTCCGCGCCCGCACGGTGTCCGTCGGCGTGCGCGACGCGGCCGACCTGTCCGGCTACGGGCGGCAGGTCACGCTGCCGCGCGCGACGAACGTGACGGGGCACATCGCGCGGGCGGCGTGGGACCTGCTCGTGGCGAACGAGCCGCTCGACGACACGCGGCCTTTGCGCGGCTTGCACGTGCGCGCCTCGAACCTTGAGCCCGTGGACGCGCCCCAGCAGCTGGAACTGGCCTTCGACCCGCGGCGGCGCGCGCTGGAGGATTTGGACGAGGCGGTGGACGAGCTGCGCCGCCGCTTCGGCAACACGTGCATCCAGCGCGGCACGGAGCTTCTGGACGAGAGCCTGCTGGATTTGGACGTCAAGCGCGACAACGTGGTGCACCCGGTGGGGTGGTTCTAGGTTCCGGCGCCACGGCTGCTCTCGCTGGCTTGCCGCGCCAACCGGGGCGGTGTCAGGCGCCCAAGGCGTCAACGCGCGAAAATCGCCGGAATGTTGCATCCGATTGGTTGCTGCGCGATCTTGGCAGACTGCGACCTGCGCAAACGCACGTGGATTCGCGCGTCGTGGGGCGAGAAGAGGCCGTTGCGAGCATTTCGTGGACCCGGTGCGCAACATTCCGGCGGTTTTCGTGCGAAAAGCGGGTTTTCCACTGTTGAACCAACATTGCCATGCACCCGGCCGGGTTGTCATCCCAGACACCGGCTAGGCTGTCATCCTGAGCATGCAACAGTCCAGCGGACTGTTGCACTCCCGAGCACGCGGAGCGGGCGCAGGGAGGCATCGCG
>NZ_JAASIO010000022.1:0-14568 GCF_019731765.1 Gordonibacter massiliensis (ex Traore et al. 2017)
GCAAGAGGAGGCGACCATGCGTTAAAAAGGCTTAGAGCCTGCACCCTGCAGAGCAGCGATGGCCCCTTCGCCGCCGCTCGTCAGTCGCCCAGCTCGCGTTCCCAGTCGAAGTCGGCCGGCGGTGCGAGCGGCAGGTCCCCGCCGTCGACGTCGACCCCGTGGCCGTCCCACTGGCAGGCGTCCATGTCCACGTGCTCGTCGTCGGCGAACGTGACGCCTTCCTCTTCCAACATCTCGCGCTGTACGTCGGGGCCGCCGAACGCGTAGCCTTTGCACAGGCCTCCGTCCTTGAACACGATGCGATGGCAGGGGATGTTGTTCACCTCGGCGCCCGGGTCGGGGTTCGCGTGCAGCGCGTAGCCCACGTACCGGGCCGAACGCGGCGCACCTACCAGGCGCGCCACCTGGCCGTACGAGGCCACTTTGCCGCGCGGCACCTCGCGCACCACCGCGAACACCTTCTCAGAGAACTCGCCCATGCCGCCGTCCTTCCGCCTGCGCTCCCACTGCTTCCGCAAGGGTACCGCATCCCGACGGGGCGCGCAAAGGGACTGTCTTCAGGTTCTCTTAACAGGTGTGTGGATTCGGCCGCAGCCCGAAGGTTCCGGGAATCCGCCTTCCCTTTTTCGCTCCGGCCCTTTATTCTGGGGCGGAGAGGTTAACGTTCGGCCCAGGGGGTTCCGAGCGCATTTCCACGAGGAGGTCCACGATGGCACTTCGACGCAACCACCGGGGCGAGGGCGAAGGCGCGGGAGACCGCGCATCTTGGAACGCCGGGGGCGGGGGAACCTGGCCCGCCGCCGAACACCCCATCGGCGCGCCCGTCTCGCCCGCCGCGACCGCCGAGCTCGCCAACGTGCCGGCCTCCGGCGGTCCCGACCCGGCCGGACCCGCGTGGGGCGACGGCCTGGTGGACGCGTCGGCCCTTGCCGACATGCAGGCGTTCAACGACTTGAAGGCGAAGCGCAAGAAGCAGAAGAAGCGCAAGATCGTCACGGCCGTGGCCGTGGCGGCGGCTCTGATCGTGGCGGCGGGCGGCGTGGGCTTCTGGTACGTCAGCGACCAGGCGGCCCGCGCCCTGCAGGAGGCGGGCATGCAGTTCGCGCCCGTCGAGCAGGGCACGTTCACCCAGACCGTCTCGGCATCGGGCAACCTGCGCCCCGTGGCCTCCGTGAGCGCCACGCCCGAGGTGGACGGCATCGTGGGCGAGGTGCTGGTGTCGGAGGGCGACGCCGTGGCCGCCGGCCAAACGCTGTTCACCGTGGTCAACGCCGAATTGGACAAGGCCGTGACGCAAGCCGCCCAGGGCATCGAAGAGGCTCGCAACGGCGTGGCCCAGGCGCAGAACGCCGTCAACGACGCCTACCGCGCGAAGGAGCAGGGCCGGCAGGCCGCCGCCGACGCGCAGGCGGCAGCGGCGGCGATGGCCGCGGCGGGCGGCGAAGGAGGCGCGGGCGCTGCGGCGGCTGCGGGAGGCCAGTCGTTCGACGAGGCCAGCGCCGACTCGGCTATCAGGCAGGCGGAGCTCTCGCTGAACAGCGCCAACCTGGGTCTGCAGAACGCCCAGGCCGCCTACGACGAGGCGGTGGCCCGCGCCGAGAAGCGCACGGTCACGTCCTCCATCGCGGGCAGCGTGGTGGCGGTGAACATCGAACCGGGCAAGGCTCTGGGGGCGGCCGCCTCCGGAGCCGGCACCGGCTCGCCCGTGCAGATAGCCGATCTGTCGCAGATGAAGGTGTCCATCGGCGTGAACGAGATAGACATCCTGAAGGTGAGCGCCGACCAGCAGGCGACGGTCACCTTCACCGCCGCGCCCGACTTGCAGCTTCCCGCCAAGGTCGTGCGCATCGCCACCACGTCTTCCGGCTCGGGCGACGGTGCGGCCGTAGGTGCGTACGGCGGCTCGGGAGCCGCGGTCATCTACGCGGTGGAGCTGCTCATCGAAGCGCCCGACCCGCGCCTGAAGCCCGGCATGACGGCCAAGGCCACCATCGTCACGCAGACGATCGAGCGGGCGCTCATGGTGCCCATCTCGGCCGTGCAGACGGACGGCGCCGGCAGCTACGTCATGGTGCTCGTCGACCCCGAGACGCAGGAGACGGAGATGCGCGCGGTGGAGACGGTTGCCTCCGACGGGCTCACCACGGTGGTGAAGGGCGACGTCAAACCGGGCGACTCCGTGGTCGTGGGCGGCGGCGCCCTGGGCGGCATGGGCGCGCCGCTCGCGGGCGGCGGCGCGGCCTCCGACGCTTCCGGCGCGGTCGTTTCCGGCGACTCCGTCGTGGTGGGGTAGCGCCGTGCCTGCCGCAACCGTCGTCGAGGCGGTCGACCTGCACCGCATCTACGAGAGCGCCTCGGGGTACACCCATGCGTTGCGCGGCGTGTCGCTCACCGTGGCCCAGGGCGAGTTCCTGGCCATCATGGGTCCGTCCGGGTCGGGGAAGTCCACGCTCATGAACCTGCTGGGCTGCCTGGACACGCCCACGCGCGGGCGCTATCTGCTGGAGGGCGTGGACGTGGCCGCCTACCGCGAGGACGAGCTGGCCGAGATCCGCGCCACGCGCCTGGGGTTCGTGTTCCAGTCGTTCAACCTGCTGCCGCGCGCCACCGTGCTGCGCAACGTGGTGCTGCCGCTCATCTACACCGCCTGCCCGCGCAAGGAGCGCGAGCAGCGCGCCCGCGCGGCGCTGCGCAGCGTGTCCATCGACGAGCGGCTGTTCGACCATCGCAGCAACGAGCTGTCCGGCGGCCAGATGCAGCGCGTGGCCATCGCGCGCGCCCTGGTGAACAACCCCGCGCTCATCCTGGCCGACGAACCCACCGGCAACCTGGACACCGCCACGGGCGACATGGTGCTCGACACGTTCAAGCGCCTGCGCGACCAGGGCAAGACCATCGTGCTCATCACCCACGAGCCCGAGGTGGCCGCCCATGCCGACCGCGTGATCCACATCCGCGACGGCCGCCGCTACGACGACGCGCCCGACTCCGGCGCCGCGCCCGACTCCGGCGCTCGCGCCTCCGCCCCTTCGGCCGGCGCTCTAGCCGCAAGCGGCCCCGTCGTCTCCAGCCCGTCCGCCCCGACTCCCGGCGACCCCCGCGCGGAGGGAGGTGCGCGCCCATGAGGTTCGGCGACCTGCTCTACGAAACGTGGCATGCGCTCTCGGCCAACAAGGGGCGCTCGCTGCTCACCATACTGGGCATCGTCATTGGCATCGCGGCCGTCATCGCCATGACCTCGCTCATCGGCGGCATCCAGAACATGCTCATCGGCGAGCTGGGCTTGGCCCAGGCGCGACAGGTGTCCATCAGCGTGAGCTCCCCGGAACCCGTCGATTTCGACGACGTGGAGCACCTGGCGAAGGGCATGCCCGACTACGAGATACTCACCGGTTCGGGCATGACGTCGGTGGAAACGACGCTGGCAGACGGAACGAAGTCGTACGCGCAGATCGTGGCCGTGAAGCCCGACTTCTTCACGGCGAACGGCTCGAAGGTCGCCGAGGGCCGCTTCTTCACGGCCAGCGAGGAGGCCGCTGCGGCGCGTCTCGCGCTGGTGGACCAGTCGTCGGTGAAGGAGCTGTTCGGCAACGCCGACGTGGAGGCGGTGGGCAAGACGCTGCATCTGGGCAACGACGACTTCACCATCGTGGGCGTCATCGAAAGCTCGTCGCTCATGTCGTACGGCGTGACGGTGTACCTGCCCTACACCACGGCCGAGACGCGCGTGGGCGGGATGTACGGCGTGTCGCAGATCATCGGCTTCGCGCGGGAGGGCACGGATATGGACCGCCTGACCGAAACGACGAAGTCCTACGTGGCGTCGTATTTCAACGTGTCGCCGGAAGACGGGGTGTACGTGTACGCGCTCGACTCCATGATCAAGCAGATGGAGTCCATGATGGCGTCGTTCTCGCTGCTCATGGGGGCGGTGGCCTCCATATCGCTGTTCGTGGGCGGCATCGGCATCATGAACATGATGCTCACGAACGTCACGGAGCGCATCCGCGAGATCGGCCTGCGCAAATCGCTCGGCGCGCGTCGCCGCGACATCACGAAGCAGTTCTTGCTGGAGTCCATCATGCTATGCGTGGCGGGCGGCGTGTTCGGCATCCTGTTCGGTTTCCTGGCCGCCTGGGGGCTGGGCGGCGTGATCGGCATGGTGCAGGCGGGCATGACCGTCACGCCCGTGCTGGCGCCGGGGGTGGTGGCCCTGGCGGTTGGCGTGTGCGTGCTCATCGGCGTGGTGTTCGGCTACTATCCCGCCCGCCGCGCCGCCAAGCTCGACCCGGTGGAGTCGCTGCGCTACCAGTAGCGGCGGGAAGCGAAGGCCCGGTCGAAAGCGCGGGGCCGACGGAGGAATTGCTTGAAAGGGGAGAACATGGGATCGAACGGCACCGATGGGAAACGAGAGGGCGGCGCGCCGACCGAAGGGTCGGAGTCCGGCGAAAGCGCGTTCGACGATCCGCGCAGCTGCGCGAACTGCGCCGTGCGTGTCTGCGACAGCCGCGAGGCGGAGGGGGCCGAGCGCGCCTTCCCCTCGTTCTGCCTGACGGAGCGCATGCCGAAGGTCGCGTTCGACGAAGCGGCCGCCCTCTACCGCGACGACCCCGATACCGCGCGCATCTTCCAGGCCGCCGCCGAGGTGGAGGGGCTGTACTACGGTCAGCTCACGCGCGTGGAGGAGATCATGGTGTTCGCCCGGAGCATCGGGGCGCGCAAGATCGGCATCGCCACGTGCATGGGGCTCATCGACGAGGCGCAGGCGTTCGCGAAGATACTGCGCGCCAAGGGCTTCTACGATGTGTGCGCGGTGTCGTGCAAGGTGGGGGCCGTGGCCAAGGAGCGCGCGGGCATCGCCGACGACGTGAAGGTGCATCCGGGGTGCTTCGAGCCTACGTGCAACCCCGTCATGCAGGCGCGCATCCTGAACGAGGCCGGCTGCGACCTGGACGTCGTCGTGGGCCTGTGCGTGGGCCACGACACGCTGTTCATGCGGCATGCCGACGCGCCGGTGACCTACCTGGTGGTGAAGGACCGCGTGCTCGCCCACAACCCGGCGGCCGCGCTCTACACGAAGGGCTCGTACTACCGGCGCCTCATGTCGCCCGACCTTCCCGAACCGCGCCCGCGCGCGGGGGAGTGACCCTGCGCCGCGCTGACGACCTGCCGGGTAGGCCTGTTTCCCGAGCCGCGCCCACGGGGCGCCGAGCGTTGCGTTTCCCTTCCGGTTCGGCGCCGCGAGCCGTGCTTGGAAGGCGGGCGGCCCACGACGCCGCAACTCCGCCTGATCCTTCTGGCTTTATTTGCCTCCCTGACCGCTCGGCCCGATGGTGCGGCGGCGTTTTGGTGCTAGAATGCCCGTGACATGTTAATTGGCTAGGATGGAGCGCGCCGGGCGCGGCGCCGGACCGCCGGAAGGCGGGTCCGAGGGGAATGCGGGTGGGAATCCCGCGCTATACCAGTAACCGTAAACGCCGATGAGCGGAACCAGGCAGTGCGCGGCAGCGCTGTCCCGTCTCAAGCGAGGCAAAGTCGGAACACCTGTCCATCGTACCTCGAAGCCCTGGAAAGCGAGGTTCCGATGACCATCGGTTCTGACGCCGCGCGCGCCCGAGAGGGAAGCGCGGGAATCTTCAAGAAAACGCTCTCGTTGCTGCTGGCATGCGCTCTGGTCGTGTCGCTTGCGCCGCATGCGGCCTGGGCCGAGGCGGCGGCTTCCGTCGAGCAGGACGACGCGGCGGCGCAGCCCGTTTCCGAAAATCAAGGTCCGCTCGAGGAGCAGGAGGTCGAGGACGCTTCCGGCTTCCAAGGTGAACGCGCGTTTGACGAGGAAAGCGCGGCGGAAACCGCGCACGCGGACGCTCTCGCGAAGCGGGGCGAATCGCAGGGCGGGCCGGCTTCCGCGACGGCGGTTTCCGACCAGGTTGCGGAAGCGGCCGCCGTCCAACCCGCCGGCGCGGTGGACATCTACTCGGCGTCCTTGTCCAACGGCTCTTCGAGCACGTACGTGTACGCGGTCGGCGACACGGTGATGGTGCGGGCCAAGGAGAAGGGCGCGTCCGACTTCATCGACCCCGGCAAGCTGACGTACCAGTGGCTCGCCAGCTCCGACGGCTCCTCGTTCTCGGAAATCCCCGGCGCCACGCAGGAGAGCCTCGTCCTCGATGCCGGCTACCAAGGCAAGTACGTCAAGTGCGAGCTTGCCGCGAAGGTCGGCGGCAGCACGTACACGACGCGCGCCACGAGCAAGATCGCGGCGGCCGGGTCCGTCAACGTCACGTCGGTCAAGATCGACAAGACGGGGAAGCTGCGCGTGGGCGACGCCGTCACCGCCACGGCGACGGCGGCCTCGGGCGACGTGACCAACGATCCGGGCGTCGCCTGGGCGTGGTACTGCGGCGACAGCGCGTACACAACCGACGAGAAGATCGAGGGCGCTGCGGGCAGCTCCCTCGTCGTGACCGAAGCGTTGCTCGGCAAGTTCCTCGAGGTACGTGCCGACGGCGGGTACGGCGAGAAGGATTCGTCGGCAGCCGGTCCGGTTGTCAAAAACGGCTCCGTCGAACTGTACAAGGTGGAGGCCGCAGGGTCCGCGCGCGTGGGCGCCACCTTGACCGCGAAGGCATACGAGAGCGCGTACGCGCAGGTGGCGGACGGCGCCCTGGTGGACTACCAATGGCAGTACGCCAAAACCAACACCACCTCCGACGCCGCCTTCAAAGACATCCCCGGTGCCACCGGCAAAACCTACACCGTGGGCGAGACCATCGACGGCGCGTCGTCGCTCGGTACCTACCTCCGCGTCAAGGCCGTGAGCGACGGGGCCGTCGTCAGCACGAAGCAGCCCTCGTACTACGGCTCGACCTACGTCGATCCCATCGGCCCCATCAGGCTGGAAGGCGCCTACGAGCTCTCCTCGGTGAAGCTGTCCTCGTCGGGGCAGGGCATGCAGGCGGGCAACGTCATCACACCTACGGCGCAGGTGAAAGACGGCTATTACGAGAAGGACGCTCCCTCCGACGCGAAGGTGACCTATTCGTGGTGGGTGAGCGAGGGCGGCGAATACCGGCCGCTCGCAGAGGGCGTCGCCTCCGACGGAGCCCTCACGCTGTCGGCGCCGCTCGTGGGCAAGCAGGTCAAGGTTTCGGCCAACGCGCTCGTCGAGGGCAACGAGCCGCAGAGCGCCGCGTTCACCGTGTTGGGCGCGGGCGAGTACGCATTGCTGCGCGTGACGCTCAACCCCGGTTCGGGCGACCTGTTCACGGGCGACGAGATCGCGGCGAAGGTGCAGGCGAAGGGTCTTTCCGGAACGAGCTACGGCGACGACGTGACGGACGACGTGGCGATTTCCTGGTCCGTGGCCGAGAGCGCCGACGGCGCGTTCGTCCCGCTTGCCGACGCCGGCGACGCGCGCCTTTCCATCCCCTCCGAGGCCGCCGGCAGGTACCTCAAGGTCACGGCGACGAGCGGCTCGTCTACGGTCGAGGCCGTCACCCCGAGCGCCGTCGTGGCCTCGGATTCGCTCGAGGGCGCGGCGAAGAAGCTGGAGAAGGCCGGGTTCAGGCCGAACCCGGTGTACGGAGAAAACGACAACGTCAACGACGTGGTGGAGGCGAAGCTGGTCGAGCTCGGCTACGACGACGTGGCTGTCACGACGAAGGCGGCCAAGGCGCGCCAGACGAACGAGAACGCGACGGTAGGCGTGTCCACGGCCGACGGCGACGAGAACGGCCGCATCACGTACTTCTTCATGGACCCCGACAAGGCGTCGAGTTCGTATATGTCCTACACACAGCTACGGCAGATGGACTTCACGTTCACGCTGTCGCGCGGCGACGAAGCGTACGAATACGCGCCAGGCTACGCCGGCACCATCCCTTGGGACGACGGCAAGGTGGTGGAACTGCTCGAGCAGAAGGCCGCAGCGCTCGCTCCCGGTTTCGCGCTGGGGGACGAGGCGGCTTCCGTCACGCAGAACCTGACCCTGCCCTACAAGCTTTCGGACGGTTCGGGTGCCGCGAAGTCGTGGTCGAGCGTCTCGTGGGATTCGTCCGACTCTTCCGTGATCGCAATCGGCGGCTCTGCTTGGGCGGACCGCACGGGCAAGATCACCCGTACGGCGGCCGACCGCACCGTCACGTTGACGGCGACCGTTTCCGCCGGCTCCATCTCGTCGTCCGGCGGCCCCGGCACGACCATCGACAAGACGTTCGAGGTTACGGTCAAGGGGGACCCCGAGAAGGTGGCCGCCGAGAAGGCCGCTTTGGAGCAGAAGGTGCAGGCGAACTTCACCTACGAAAACGTGAGGCTCGCCGAAACGGGCGAGATGGCGGACAAGGACGCCCTGACCGGCGACCTGAGCCTGCCGAAGCCCGCTACCATCGGGGTCGACGGCAAGTACTACCAGGTGGCGTATTCGGCTTCAACCGACGCGGTGGTTCCCAACGGTTGGGCCGGCAAGGTCTACCGTCCGCTGCCCGGCGAGGAGCCGGGCGCGGTCGACATCGTCGTCACGGTGACGGACAAGGCGAATGCCGAGATCACCGCCTCGAAGGCGCTCTCGTTCCGCGTGACGCCCCTGGAGCAGGGCGGCATCGACCGCGAGATCGCGCTGATGGACCGCGCCGAGGCCGGTTATTTCGCGGCCCTCGCGAACGGGCAGGACGCTTCGGCGGTCGAGGCGAACCTGCACGCGTTCCAAAAAGCCTCCTTCGACGCGGACGGCAATCTGGCCTGGGCGTACGATCGCGACGCGGCCGCTGCGGCCGGCGACGGCATCGTGCCGGTCGACTTGGCGGGCTACGATCCCATGGGGTCGGCCGGATGGCGCCTGTTCAGGTCGAGCGCGCCGACGGTGGTGTCGCACGAGAACCTGCTGGTGACCCAGCTCGAGTACAACACGCAGGTCACCGTATCGTCGCGTCTGGCGAGCGAGAAGTACGCCCGCTACGCCGAGCGCTACCCCGACAATGCCGACTTGCAGAAGCTGGCCGGCCGCGACGTTTCCGCCACGTTCACCGTCAAGGGCGCGAGCGGGCAGGAAGACCCCCACGTCATTTCCACCTGCTCGGTCATCGGCGTGGACAAGGACGGCGCCGCGCAAACGTGGGCGGCGGCGTTGCCGTACACGCTCGACAACGGGGCCACGGCGGCCGATTTGTCCGAGGCCGCGTTCGCCGCGACGGGGCTCGCCGCCGACTTCGAAGCGGGGAAGTGGGGTTGGCAGCTCAACTCCATCACCTCGCCGTTCGACGCCGCGGTGATGCTTTCCTCGTGGGACGCTGCGACGGAAAAGGGCTGGATGTTCTACGTCAACGGCAAGGATCCGGGGGTCGGTGCGGGCTCTTACGTGCTCCAGCCGGGCGACAGCGTCATCTGGCGCTACGGCGCCTGGAACGACCCGGCCCCCACCGACAAGCTTTCGGTGACGTGCTCCGTCATCGGCGTCGATTCGCACGGCGCCCCCCAGACGTGGGCCTCGCCGGTTGGCTTTGCCATGGACGAAGGCGCCACGGCGGCCGATCTCTCCGAGGCGCTGTTCGAGCGGGCGGGCCTGCCGGCCGAAACGAGCATGGGGGCATACGGCTGGTACCTCACCTCCATCGCCTCGCCGTACACGGGCGAGGTTCTGGCTAGCGAAGAGACGTCCCCCGGCGTTTGGGCCTTCTGGCAGCTGTTCGTGAACGGCGAGGCGGCCACCGTGGGCGCGGGCGGCTACACGCTGCAGGCCGGCGACGAGGTGGTCTGGTGCTACGGCGCGGACGGCACGCTGCCCGGCCAGGTGGCAGCCACCTGCGAGGTCATCGGCCTCGACGCGAACGGCAACGCGCAGGTGTGGGCCTCGGAAGCGACCTATCGGATGGTCGAAGGCGCCACGGCGGCCGATCTGTCGGAGCAGCTGTTCGCGGCAAAGGGCATCGAGGCGAGCTTCGATCCGAATGGCACGTACGGATGGGTGCTCGAATCCATCACGTCCCCCCACGACGCGACCTTTACGCTCGCCAACGAGAAAGAGCCCCCTTGCCGGTACTGGCAGCTCTTCGTGAACGGGGTTTCATCGGACGACGGCGCCGGCTTGGTCGTGCTGAAGCCGGGCGACCGCGTGACGTGGTGCTACTCCACTTACGGTTCCAGCCTTCCCGACCCTGACGAGGTCGTGCCCGACCCCGATGCTCCGCGTCCGAGCTACGACTCCGCGTGGTCGGGCTTCGGCGGCGGCTCGGCGGTCGAGCGCCCCACGCCCACGCAGTCGGCGGAGCCGGCCTGGTCCTACGACTACCGCGAGGGCGCGACCGGCGACGTGAGCGTGTCGGAGCCGCTTATCGTGAACGGCGACGTGTACCTTGTGGTGAACGGCGAGCTGCGGGTGGTCGACGCCGCCACCGGCACGATCAAGAAAGGCCGCAGCGGGAACGACCTGCGCGCGAACGTGGGCGGCACGAGTGCCTACTGCAACCGACCCGTCTACGCCGACGGCGTGGTCATCGTGCCGTCCGATGACGGCAGCCTGGCCGCCTTCACGGCCGACGAGCTGGTGTGCGTGTGGAAGACGAAGCCGCTCGAGACGGGCAGCGAGCGGGGCTACCAGTCGCTCTCGTCGCTCACGGTGAACGGCTCGTACGTGTTCGCCGCCTTTACGGCGGTGGGCGCCGGCGGCCGGGGCGCGGGCGGCGTGCGCCTGTGCGTGGACGTTCGCGACGGATCGGTGAAGTGGGAGCAGCGGGACGAGCCGGCCGAGCAGGGCGGAGCGGCCGGCTACTACTGGGCCGGTGCCGCGGCTTCGGGCGCGGACCTGGTCGTGGGCAACGATGCCGGCCTCGTGCAGCTGGTGGACGGGAGCACGGGCGCGGTGAAGGCGGCGCTCGAGGTGGGCGCCTCGGTTCGCGCGGGGGTGGTCGCCCTTCCCGCAGCGGCGCGCTCGGGCGAGGTCGGCCTGTTCGCCGTGGTGTCGAGCGACGGCGTGCTGCACCTCGTCGCCCGCGAGGACGACCGTCTGGTCGAAACGGGCTCCGTGAAGTTCGCTGCCAAGTCCACCTCCACGCCGACCGTGGCGGGCGGCAAGGCCTTCGTGTGCGGTCTCGACGCCGACCAGCGGCACGGCACGCTCTCGGTCATCGACTTGACGTCGCTCTCCGTCGAGCGCACGGTGCGCGGCGGGCTGGGCGAGGCCCAGTCGGCGCCGCTCGTGTCGGTGCAAAGCGACGGGACGTTCGCGTACTTCACCTGCAACGGCCTGCCGGGCGGCGTGTACGGCTACCGGTTGGGCGACGACGCGGCCTACGCGCTGTTCACGCCCGCCGTAGGCGAGCAGAACTACTGCATGGCCTCCGTCGTGGCCGACGAGAAAGGCAACCTGTACTACACGAACGACGCAGGGCGGCTGTTCGCCTTGAAGGGGCTGGACGGCGTCAAGGTGACGTTCGACGCGCGGGGCGGATCCTTCGTCGGGTCGGCCTACGTGGCGCGCGGGAAGGCGGTGCTGCGTCCGGCCGATCCGGTGCGCGACGGCTATACGTTCGCCGGCTGGTTCGCGGACGAGGCCTGCACGAGCCCGTGGGACTTCGACGTGCCGCTGAATGGGGAAGCCGAGCTCACGCTGTATGCGAAATGGATCGAGAAGACCGGGCAGCAGGACGGGCGGCCGGGTTCGAACCCGCAACCGAGCCTGCCTCCGAACGCCCAAGCGCCGCTTGGAGGCACGGTGGCCGCCGCCCATGCCCCGCTGACGCAGGAGGCGGCCGCTCGGGCCGAGGCGGACGCCGACAAGGCTTCCAAGCAGGTCGCCGTGCGGGCGGCTTCGGCCCATGACGGGGCGAAGGGCTCTGCAGCCGCCGACGGCGGCGTCGACGGCGGCGTCGATGGCGGCGTCGATGGCGGCGCGCCGGGCGGTGTGAACCCGTGGGCCGTCGGCGGCATCGTCGTGGGCGTCGCAGGCTTGGCGGCCGTTGCGGCCTACGCCGTGCTCGCTCGCCGCCGACCGGGCGTTCCAACCGGCAACACGAAGGGAAGGGGCTGAACCCATGGCCGAAGAACCGAAGATCGACGAGCGCATCGCCCCGGCGCCGATTCGAACGGACGCCGCGGCCGAGCCTGCTGCGGGCAGCGGGGAAGGCTCGGACGCCCCGGCGGGCGCGTCGCCTGACGCCTCGAGGCGCGCCGGGCGCGGCCCGCTGAGCGCCGCGCAGAAGGCGGGCGTCGGCATCGCGGCAACGCTGTTCGTCGCGCTCATCGCCGTGTCGGCGTACTTCGTGGCGGCTCCGGCTTCCGGGGCGTCCGGTTCGGCCGACCTCTTGGCCACGACGCGGGATGCGCAGCCCGCCGACGCGCCCGCCGCTTCCGGAGAGGATGCATCTCCTGAGGTCGGAGAACAGGTTGAAGCGGCTTCGGGCGAGGAGGGCGCGCCGGGCGAAGCCTCGGCTCCGTCCGACGCTCCTTCGGCGGGCGCTCCCGCCGTTTCCGGCTCCCCTGCGACGAGCTCTTCCGATGCCGGCGATCGGCCTTTTTCCGATAATCCGGCTACGGTCACGGTTAGCGTGACGGTGGACTCGTCGGCCGCCGGCGGCTCCGTTTCGGGCGGCACGACGGCGACGTTCGCGCAAGGGGCCACGGCCTACGACGCGCTCATGGCGTGCGGCTTGTCCGTGAACGCGTCGCAGTCGGCGATGGGCATCTACGTGCGCGCCATCGGGGGATTGGCCGAGGGGGATAGCGGCGGCAGCGGCGGCTGGAAGTACGCCGTCAACGGCGTCGAGCCCGGTTATTCTTGCGGCAACTATGTGCTGAAAGACGGCGACGTCGTGACATGGCGCTACGCGCTCAGCGCAAGCGAATAGCCGATGCGCGGCAAAAAAGCGATCGCGCGGTGCGCGTCATGAAACCAACGGTGTTCGACCTCTACCATCCCGGCGTGGCGCTGGCGTACTTCGCGGCCGTGCTCGTGTTCTGCATGGCGGCGTTCCAGCCGGTGTATTTGGGCCTCGCGCTCGTTTCGGGGTTCGCCTACAGCGCCTACCTGCGCGGTTGGCGGGCGGCGGCGCGCAGCGCGACTTGGCAGCTTCCGCTGCTGCTGATCGTGGCGGTGGCGAACCCGCTGTTCTCGGCGTCGGGGTCCACGGAGCTGTTCCGCATCGGCCTGCGCGCCGTGTATCTGGAGAGCCTGGCGTTCGGCCTGTGCATGGGGGTCATGCTGGTGTCGGTCGTGCTCTGGTTTTCGAATGCGTCCCACGTGCTCTCCACCGACAAGGTCATGGCGCTGTTCGGAAACGTGGCGCCCGTGGTCGCGGTCATGCTGTCGTTCGCGGCCCGGCTCGTGCCACAGTATGTGCGGCGCGGCGCCGAGATCGAGGCCGTCCAGCAGGCCACGAGCGCCGCGCGCCCGCGCTCGGCCAAGGAAAAGGGGGCGTTTCGCTTGAGGCAGGTGTCCGTTCTCATGGGCTGGAGCATGGAAGACTCGCTCGAGACCGCCGACGCCATGCGGGCGCGCGGATGGGGCGCGGCGCCCAGGCGCACCGCCTACCGGCGCTTCCGCTTTCGCGCGCGCGACGCCGCGGCGTTGGCGGTGCTCGCGCTGCTCGTGGGTGCGAACGCGTTTCTGGCATGGACGGCGTGCGGGCAGTTCTCGTTCTACCCAACGATGAGCCGGCTCGCGTTGTGGTGGGGCTACGCCCCCTACGTCGTGCTCGTGTTCCTGCCCCTGGTTCTGCAGATCGTGGAGGATGTCCGATGGAGAGCATGAGCGTCTTGATGCGGAAAGCGGAAAACGAAGGGAGCGCCCGTGCCGGGCGTTCGGACGGGGAAGCGGGGCGCCCCGCCGAGGGCGCGCGGAATCCGGCCGCGGCCGCGGCCCGCGTTCCGGAGCCCTTGCGCTCGGCTCCGGCCGTGCGGCTGGCGGGTTTCGGGTTCTCGTACCCCGACGGGCAGCCCGTGCTCGCGGACGCTTCCTGGTGCGTGGAGGCCGGCTCGTTCGCGCTGCTCGTGGGCGACACCGGCAGCGGGAAGACCACGCTTCTGCGCTCGCTCAAGCCCGAGATCGCTCCCGAGGGCTCCCGTAGCGGTGCGCTCGAACTCTTTGGCGAGCCGTACGACGCGTGGCGAGAGCGCGGCTCGGCGGCGTGCGCGGGCTACGTGGCGCAAAGCCCCGAGAACCAGATCGTGTGCGACACCGTGTGGCACGAGCTGGCGTTCGGTCTGGAGAACCTGGGGGTGCCGCCCGACGCCATGCGGCGCCGCGTGGCCGAGGTGGCGCACTTCTTCGGCATCGAACCCTGGGTGCGCGCTTCGACCGCGGCCCTCTCGGGCGGGCAGAAGCAGATGGTGAACCTGGCGGCCGTGCTGGCCATGCAGCCTCGCTTGCTGCTGCTGGACGAGCCCACGGCGCAGCTGGACCCGGTGGCCGAGAAGAGCTTCCTCCACGCGCTGTTCCGCATCAACCGCGAGCTGGGCATCACCGTGGTGGTGGCCACCCACGCGCCCGAGGCCATGGCCGCCTACGCCACCGCCGCCTTCGAGCTGTCCGGCGGCCGCGTGCTCCCTGTCCCGCTCGAGCGCTTCTCGTACGCTCCCTGT
>NZ_JAASIO010000023.1:0-12550 GCF_019731765.1 Gordonibacter massiliensis (ex Traore et al. 2017)
CGCCCTCGTGCCCGAGATCGTGGGGATCGCGCGGGCGACGCGTACTTCGGTACGCGAGTCCGCGGGATCGCCGCGAGGTCGGGTGCGAGGGCGGGTCGCAGCGTCGAGGGGTTCCGGCGGCTGTAAGCCGCCGGAACCCGCAACCCGCGGAACCTACAGGACTCCCGTGAGGTCGAACGGGGGGATGAAGCTCTCCTCGGCGGCACCGCCCTCTTGCCAGAAGTAGTCCTCCACGCCCAGTTCGTCGGCGTAGTCGAGCAGGCGCTCGTAATCGTCGTCGGGCACGCGGTGCGCCAGCTCGGGACAGCGGCGCAACGCCGCGCGGGCGCGCTCGTCGCCCGAAGCGGCAGCGTCGGCCAGCACGGGCGTGTACTGGTTCATGAGCGACAACCGCACGTCGGCTCCGTAGCGCTCGTGAACCAAGCGCACGACGCGCTTCGAGTCCTCCAACGCGTCCGGCAGCATGAGGTGGCGCACCACCGTGCCACGCACGAGGCGCGGCTCGCCGTCCACCTCGTCGAACACCACGGGTCCCGTGCTTCGCACCATCTCGTTGAGAGCCGCGAGGGCCACCTCGGGGTAGTCCGGCGCATGCGAGTAGCGCGCCGCCAGCGCGGCGTCGGCGTACTTGAAGTCGGTGAGGTACGCGTCCACCGCGTCCGCGTTGGCGCGCACGGCAGCCACCGTCTCGTAGCCCGAGGTGTTCCACACCACCGGCAGCACAAGGCCGCGTTCGCGGGCGATGCCCACGGCGGCGCGCGCCTGCGGCGCGTAGTGCGTGGGAGTGACGAAGTTCACGTTGAGCGCACCCTGCGCTTGGAGTTCCAGGCACATCTCCGCGAGGCGCTCGACGCTCACGGCGCGCCCCGCCTCGCCGGCGGCTATCACGGCGTTTTGGCAGTAGCAGCACTTAAGCGGGCAGTGGGCGAAGAACACGGTGCCGCTGCCGCGCTCGCCGCTGATGGGAGGCTCTTCCCAGAAGTGCAGCGCCGCGCGCGCCACCACGAGCGAATCGTCCGCCCCGCACGTCCCGCGCTCCCCCGCCGCCCGGTTCGCCCCGCACGCGCGCGGGCACAAGTCGCAGGAAGCAGGCAGCAGGTCGTTCATGAAACTCCGTCCTTCCTCATGCAAAACCGTCCCGGACAATCCGGCCGGTTGGCCGAGAGGATCGTATCGAAAGCGCCGTCGGATCCCTCTTCGTAGGGCAAGGGCTCTGCCCTTGCCGCTCAACAAGGAACGTTTTCGCAGGTCGACTGCAAGGGCAGAGCCCTTGCCCTACGATGCGGTCGCGAGAACGCGCGGTTCGACGGCTTTTTGCGCGACCCCGTTTTTGCGCAAACCGGAAAAGCAACCGAGGGCCTCGTTCTCGCGCTTCGCGCGAGCGGGCGCTCTGGAGAGCGCCCCTACGGGCAGCCCGCAGAAAGAGGCCGACGGAGGGAACGGCTCGCAGACAACTCGGCCGAGCTGGCCGGAAGGCGTCCCGATCGACCTCTGCGAACCTAGTTCGCCGAGTACGCGCCGAAACCGGAGGGATAGTCGCCGTGGTCGTGGCCGCAGCCGTCGTCGAACCCTTCGTCGAAGCCGTACTCGTCATCCTCGTCCTGGGGGCCGTACGCCTGCTCGGCGCGCGTCCAGTCAAGGCCGTTCTCCGCGCAGGCTGCCTCCTCGCCGTACACCAGGGCCAGCGCGGAGGGCGCCTTGTCGGCGCCGCCGATCACGGCCAACAGCTCCAGCAGGTGCATGCACGCCTCGGCCTGCGGCAGGATGAGGTCCACGTCGTCGGCCGCCATGAGCGCGGCCGAGAGCTCGGCCATGAGCATCTCCACCGTGTAGGCTCCGTCGAAGCGCCCCTCGTTCACCGCGGACAGAACCTGCTCGGCCTCGGGCGTCGTGGCACCGGCGCGCCCGAACGACGAGCCGAACGAGTTCGCCGAGCGTTGGATGGCCCGGTAGAGCGCGTCGGCCTCGATGGCCGACATGATCTGCGCCGCGGTCTGCAGCGTGTAGGCGGCGCGCGCCAGCTGGGCCGAGCCCGATCCGCCCGTTTCCTGCACGGTGCCCGCCAGCGCCTCGAGCACGGGCAGCGCGGCCGCGACGTCATCCTCCTCGCCGCCCACGAGGCACATGAGGTTGTCCCGGCCCAGCGCGTCGGAGGACACCGGATCGGCCACCACGAGCGGGGCCTCGACGGCCGCCAGGTCGCTCACGATGGCGACGGCGTTCAGCTCGCGCGCGAAGCTGGGCGTGGACGCCGACAGGTCCACGAGCACCGTGTGCGGCCGCGCCGCCTGCACGACGCCCTCCTCGTCGAAGTACGCGTCCTCGAGCGCGGTCTGCGACGTGCAGTACGTCACGACGACCGCAGCGCTCGCCACGTCGTCCGTGCGCGCGTAACCCGCCTCGCCCAAGCGCTCCCGAACTATCGCGCCGACGGCGTCGTTTCCGATGTATGCATACCGCTTGTCCATGAACATGGCCCCTTTCCGGGCGCTCGTAATCGTATCGTTGCGTCGTCTGCGCCGTGCGGCGCGCCTACCCCTGCTTGACCTTGCGGGCTATGCGGTCGGCCACCGACATGTCCTCGCGCTTGTCGTTGCCCCAGAACACCAAGGCTATCATGCCGGGACCCACATGCGAGCCTATCACAGGGCCCACGCTGCTCTCAAGAAACAGGATGGAATCGTCTATCTTCGACAGCGCCTCTTTCAGGCGCTCCGCGTCCTTCGGGCAGTCGGCCGTCGCCACCACCACGCACTGGCCGGGATGGGTCTCCGCCACGCGCTTCTGATAGTACTCCGCCAGCTGCTTCACGCCCTTCTTGCGCCCGCGCGCCACACCGGCCAGCGACAGCTTGCCGTCCAGCCCGATGGTGAGCATGGGCTTCACGTCGAGCTTCGAGCCCGCGTAGGCCACCGAACCGGGAATGCGCCCGCCGCGGCGCAGCGATTCCAGATCCTCCACCATGAACTCGGCGTCCACGAAGAAGCGCGCCTCCTCGGCCCACTTCGCCAGCTCCCGGGCCGAAAGCCCCTTGTCGCGCTGGCGCAGCGCCTCGTACACCAGCAGCCCCTCGGCCACCGACGCCAAGCGCGTGTCCACCAGGTACAGCTCCGCATCGGGGTGGTCGGCCATGATCTGCTCGCGCACGAGCACGGCCGCGTCGAAGCTGCCGGACAGCCCGCTGGAGAAGCTCAGGTACACGGTGGGCACGCCGCTTTCCACCGCGCGCTCGAAGGCCGCGCGGAACACCGGCACGGGAACCTGCGCCGTCGTGGGCTCCTCGCCGTCGCGCATGGCCTGGTAGAAGTCGTGCGCCGACGTGGCGCGGTACAGGTCGTCGGCATGCTCGCCGTCGCTCATGACGTAGGGGAACTCGATGAGCTCCACCCCGTCGCGATCCACCACCTCGAACGGCAGATCGCAGCACGAGTCGATGATGAGGTTGCAGGAATGCGGCATGGGGTCGTCAGTCTCCTTCGGAAGTACGCGGTCGGTCTGCTCGCGCCTCGCGGGCGCGCTCACGACGTGCACAGGCGCGAGCGCACCGGCTTCGTGAGCTTGCCGGCAAGGGCGCTGGCGCACTCGTAGGCGATGCCCACGGCCGGGCCCACGTGCAGGCCGATGACCGGGCTCACGGGCAGCACCTGCACGGTGCGCCCGACCAGCGGCTCCACCACCTCGCGGGCCCATTGCACGGCAGGGGCCTTGTCGCCGATGTAGTGCACGACCATGTTCTTCAGGCCGTGGCGCTCCACGTCGTCTTTGAACGTGGCCACGATCTTCTCCAGCGCCTTCTTGCGCGTGCGCACCTTCGCGAGCGTCGTCGCCTCCCCGTCGGACACGGTGAGCACGGGCGACAGCTGTATGAGGTTGCCCAGCAGCGCCGCGGCGCCCCCGATGCGGCCGCCCTTCTGCAAGAACGTGAGCGTCTCGGGCGTGAACAGGAAGCGCGTGGACTCGATGCCCTTGAGCGCGGCCCGCGTGCAGCCTTCCAAGTCCTGCCCGGCGTCGCGCGCGGCGACGGCGTCGAACACCGGCCACGCCTCGTCGTAGCCGCACGAGCTGGAATCCACGAGCGCGTACGAGAAGCCGATGTTGCGAGCCTTCACGGCGCGCGCGGCGCGCACCGCGCCCTCGTAGGCGCCCGAGAGCCCCGTGGAGATGAAGATGCCCAGCACCTCGTCGCCGGCCTGCGCCGCCTGCTCGAACACCGACTCCAGCGTGTGCTGCGAGGGCTGGCTCGACGTGGGGATATCGTCCACCATGTCGTAGATGTCGGCGTAGAACGCGTCCAGGTCTATGTCCGCGTCGGCGAGTTCCCGGCCGTCGCGGTTCACGTACAGCGTTACGATGTCGATACCGGCCTTTCGCGCCACGTCGGCGGGAATGGACGCTACCGAATCGGTGAGTATCTTGATCATGGCACCTTACCTTGGGCTTAGGCGCAGGGAGCGCAAGCTAACCGTAACCACATTAAACTACGCGATGCCGCGCATGCGGGCAACCAATTCGCGGCGGCGCTCAAAAAGACCATATTCGAGGCCGACGGGGTAGGTGTGCGGGTTCAGCATGCGCTTCTGGCTCTCGTCGAGCAGGGCGAGCCCCGTCCGCGCCCGCTCGCGCGCGGCCAGCGCGTCGCGGCCGGAGACGTCGAGCACCACGCTGCCGTCGCGCGCGAGCGGCTTGAGCAGCGTCTCGGAGCACAACCCGGCGAGGTTCTTCTGCCGCAGGTCGTCGGAGGGGTCCACGATGAGCTCGCGCCTCCCGTCGCCCGGCGCGTTCACGTCGAACACCATGTCGCCGGCCAAGCGCCCGCTGTCGCAGTAGAAGTAGCGCCGCACGTCCAGCACGCCCGGCGTGGTGAGCTTGCCGATGGACTCCGAAATCTTCAAGCGGTCGGTCCACTCCTTGTCGCCCGGCTCGCGCGTGGCCGACAGCTTGTACACGCCGCCCAGCGTGGGCTGGTCGAAGGCGCAGGCCAGCTTCGTGCCCACGCCCCACGACATCACCTGCGCCCCCTCGTCGCGGATGGACTGGATGGTGAACTCGTCCAGGTCGTTGGACAGCACGATGCCGCAGTCGTCAAGTCCCGCCTCGTCCAGCATGCGCCGCGCCATCTTCGCGAGCCACGCCAGGTCGCCCGAGTCGATGCGGATGCCGGTGAGCTTCTCGCCGCGCTCGCGCATCTCGAGCCCCACCGTGATGGCGTTTCTCACGCCCTGCTCCACGTCGTAGGTGTCCACGAGCAGGATGCAGTTCTTCGGAAACGCCTCGGCGTAGGCGCGGAAGGCGGAGAGCTCGTCGGGGAACGACATGACCCACGAGTGCGCGTGCGTGCCCGACACGGGGATGCCGAACAGCTTGCCCGCCAGCACGTTGGAGGTGGACGAGCAGCCGCCCACGACGGCCGCGCGGCTCGCCCAGATGCCGCCCGCCGCCCCTTGGGCGCGGCGCAGGCCGAACTCCGCCACAGGGGCCTGGGCCGCCTGGCATACGCGCGCCGCCTTCGTGGCGATGAGCGTTTCGAAGTTCACGCAGTTCAGAAGCGCCGTCTCGATAAGCTGGCAGTCCATGATGGGGCCCGTTACGCGCACGAGCGGCTCGTGCGGGAACACCACGGTGCCCTCGGGCACGGCGTCGATGTCCACGGACAGGCGGTAGTCGGCCAAGAAGTCCAGGAAGGCCGGCTTGAACAGCTTGCCGCCGCCGGGGGCATCGAGCGAGGCCAGGTAAGCGCGGTCCTCCTCCGAGAACGCGAAGCCCTCCACCAGCTCGGCCAGTTGCGCCGTGCCGCAGGCCACGGCGTAGCCGCCCTTGAACGGGTAGTCGCGGAAGTACATGTGGAAGCACGCCTGCGTGGCGCCCTTCCCGCTTTCCCAATAGCCCTGCGCCATGGTGATCTGGTACAGGTCCGTGAGCAGCGCGTAATCGATGTTCATGCGTCCTCCCTCTGTCTCGAGCCGCGCCACGGAACGACCGCGGCACCGTTGCCACCCAAGCGGAGCGACCGCAGCCGCCCGTCCCTCCCCCGCAGAGCAACCACGACCGTCCCACCCGTCATCCTGAGCGGAGCGACCGCAGGCGCCCTCCTGTCGCCCGCACAGAGCAAACGCGATCGCCCCTCGTCTGTCATCCCGAGCGAAGCGACCGCGGCTGCCCATCTGTCATCCTGAGCGGAGCGACCGCAGGGAGCACAGTCGAAGGATCCCGTGCGGCGACAGCCGCGGCGCTTCCCGCTGTCGCCGCACGGGATCCTTCGACTCCGGCGCTGCGCGCCTCCGCTCAGGATGACGATCTGGCGGCTGCGCGCCTCCGCTCAGGATGACAAGCCTCCAGCCAAGATGGCGGCGTCGCGCAGGCCGTCAGCCCTCGCCGCCTGGGCCCTGCGCACCGCCGGCCTTGTGGCTGCGACGGCGGGCGCGGCGATGGCCGCCGTCGCCTCCCGGCGCCGCGGCGCCGCCCTGCGCAGGCGCGCTGCCGCCCTGCTGGCGTAGGCCCGACGACTTCTGGCCGGGACGCGGACCCTGCTTCGCCTGGCCCTGGCCGCCCTTCGCGCCCTGCTTCTTGCCTGCGCCCTGGCCCGATCCTCCGCGGCCTCCGTTCGGGGACGCGGCGCCGTTGCGGCCGCCCCCCTGGCCGCCCTGGCCCTTCTTGCCGCCGTTCTGGCCACCCTTCTTCTGGGCGCCCTGCTTCTTGCCGCCGTTCGAGGCCGCCTCGCCGCCCTGCTTCGGCTTGCGCTTCGAGGAGCCCTCTTCCACCGTCGCGGGCTGGGCCGTGCCATCGGCCGACACCTTCGTGGAGCGGCGCCTGCGCGGCTTGCGGGACTCGCCGCCGCCCGCCTGCGCGCCCGAGCCGGACCCGGAGCCCGCGCCGGAGCTCTTCCCGGAGCCGTTGCGGCCCTTCGAGCCGCCCTTGCCGCCCGAGCCCGTGCGGCGCACGGCCGTGGGGTCGGCCAGCTTGTCCGCGCCCGTGAGCTGCGTGGTGGCGAAGATGGAGCTCTCGCCCGCCACGCCTATCACGGCCTGCGTCGTGGCCTCGTCCCATGCCTCCTGGTCCACGCGGTTCGGGCGGTTCGAGCCCTCCTCGGGCGGATCGAAATCCGCCAGCGGCACCTTCACGGGCTTCTCGCCCTCCACCTTGAGCGACACCACTTCGCGCGGCACGTCCAAATCCACGACCTTCGCCATGCCCGCCGGCGTCTCCACCTGGGAGTTCTGCTTCGGAGCGCGGCTCTTGAAGTCCTTGTAGGCGTCGAACTCGTAGCGCAGGCAGCACATGAGGCGCCCGCACACGCCGGATATCTTCTGAGGGTTCAGCGAGAGGTCCTGCTCCTTGGCCATGCGGATGGACACGGGGCAGAACTCGCCGCCCAGGCGCTTGCAGCACAGCTCCTGGCCGCAATGCCCCAGGCCGCCCACCATGCGGGCCTCGTCGCGCACGCCGATCTGGCGCATGTCGATGCGCACGTGGAAGTGCGCGGCCAGCTTGCGCACGAGCTCGCGGAAGTCCACGCGCTCCTCGGCCTCGAAGTAGAACACGGCCTTGTCGCCGTCGAGCAAGAACTCCACGGACACCGGGTGCATGTCCTCGCTGGCCTCGGCCGCCATCTCCTTGAACACGGGCAGCGCCTCGGCGCTTTTGCGTTCCATCTCCTCGGCGCGGGCCGCGTCCTCTTCGCTCGCGAGCCGCTTCACGGGCTTGAGCGCGGACTTCAGCTTCTTCACCTGGGCCTCTTCGGCCTCGAACACGTCGTCGGCCAAGTAGCCGAACTCCAAGCCGCGCGCCGTGGAAACCACGACCGGGTCGTCCTTCTTCAGTTCCAAGTCGCCCGGGTCGAACCAGAGCGTCTTCGGGTTGTAAGCGAGCCTGATGGGCGCTATCCGAACCATTGCCGATACCTCTCTATCTCATGCGCGCGTCCGCCCATGCGGGCGGGGGCGGTACAGCGCGTCCCTCGTTTCGAAGAGCAGCGCGTCGATGCACGTTTCCGGGGATACATTATACGAGATGGCCTCGTCGCACCGGCGCACGGCCGCCAACGCGGCGGCGGCGCGCGCCTCGTCGGTGGAACGGGCGGCATCCTCGATCGCGCCGCGGGCGTCCACGTTGATGACCAGCTCGGGCGTTTCGGCGCACACGGCCAGCACGTCGCGCAGCCATGAGCGGATGATGGCCGTGAGCTGGCGCAGCGACTCGAAGCTCTTGGCCGTGAGCTGGCGCTTGTTGCGCGCCTCGATCTGGCGTATGGCCGACTTCGCCAGGAAGTCGGCGTTCTCGGCCAGCTCCTCCTCCTGGGCGGCGCGCACGACGTCGAGCGGGGCCTTCGCCAGCACCACGAGCTCGCTCGCCTGCCCCAGCAGATCCCAGTCGTCGGCGTTGCGCAAAAGCGCCAGCGCCTCGAGCACGCGGGCGCGGAACGCCAGGCGCTCGTTGGACTTCAAGAACTCGATGCCGCGCGTGATGGAGCCGTCGCACGCCTCGATGGCGATGCGGGCCTTCTCCAGCGACGCGCCCGTGTTCTGCGCCAGGATGCCGGCGGCCTCGCTGGCCGGGATATGGCGGAACGGCACCACCTGGCAGCGCGACACGATGGTGGGCAGCACGCTCTCCCGCGTGCGGCCGAGCAGGATGAGCACCACGTCGGAGGGCGGCTCCTCCAGCGTTTTCAGGAAGGCGTTGGCGGCCTGCACGCCCAGCAGGTCCACGCGGTCGAGGATGTATATCTTCTTGTCGGCCTGGATGGGCGCGAGCGCCGTGTCGGCCGCGATGTCGCGGATCTGATCCACCAGATAGCCGCCCGCGCCCTCGGGCGCGAAGTAGCGCACGTCGGGATGCTTCTTGCGCATGACGCGGCCGCACGTGTCGCAGGCGCCGCATTGGCCGCCGCGCGGGCCGTGGGGGCCCTTCGGGCACAGCAGCGCCTGGGCCAGCGCGTAGGCCGCCATCGTCTTGTTCGAGCCGGCAGGACCCGTGAACAGGTAGGCGTGCGTCACGCGCCCGTTCGCCACGCTCGTGCGTAGGAACTCGCGCACCTGCGGCTGGCCCAGGATGCCCTCGAATGCGTCGGCCATGATCTACCTCCCCTGGCCCTTGCCGCGCGGGGCGCGGGCGTCCGGCGCGCCTTCGGAGCCGGGGTTGCCCGCGCCGTGCGCAGGGGCACCCTTCGGCGTGGAGGCTCGACCTGGGGAACCGCTGGGTTTGTTCGTCTGCGGCTTGCGTTCTTTGCCGGCGGACTTGCCCGCCCGGTCGTCGCTTCTGCCGCTTCCGCCGCGATTGCCGTTGCCGCCGTTGCGGCTGCCGCCACCACCGTTGCCTTTGCCGCGGGCGCTTCCGCCCTGGCCCCCGCGGCTGCCGCCGGATCGGCCCTTGCCGCCGCCCGCGCGGTTGCCGGAGCCCGCGCCCTGCGGGCGGGGGCGGCGCACGTCGAGCGCCGCGAAGAAGGCCGGGTCGTCCGCGACGTCGGCCATCCAGGGGAACAGGTCGGCCAGCTCGCAGAACACGCGGGCCGCCGTCTTCGACTTCTTCGAGGCCGACTGCACCACGCGCACGCGGTCGGCGTGGTCGCGCGCGAGCGCGAGGAACCCCTCGTTCACGCGCGTGTGGAACTCCTCGCCAGCCATCTCCAGCCGGTCGGCGCCGTTGCGGTGCGTGGCGCGGGCGAGCCCCGTCTTCGCCGTGCCGCCCGTGACCATGAGGATGGTGCGGTCGGGAACCGTGCCCTGGCAGGCGAAGGCGTTCGCCCGCTCGACGAAGTCCGCGTCCAGGCCGCGCCCGTGCACCTGGTAGGCCACGGTGGAGTCGGCGAAGCGGTCGCACAGCACCACGGCGCCGCGGTCGAGCGCCGGTCGGATGACCTCGGCCACGATCTGCGCGCGGGCCGCCTCGTATATGAGCAGCTCGGCCTCGTCGGCCAAGTTCTCGTTCTTCGGATCCAGCACCACGGCGCGCAGCTCCTCGCCCACGCCGGTGCCGCCGGGCTCGCGCAGGCACACCACCTCGCGGCCGCGCTCGCGCAGCTTCTCGGACAGGAAGCGGATGTGCGTCGTCTTGCCGGCGCCCTCGCCGCCCTCGAACGTTATGAAGATGCCGCGAGGGGCATCGTTTTCCGGAAATTCCTGCGTCACGGTGTCTTTTCGATCCTAACGGTCAGCGTCGATAAGGCGGCGCGCTCAAACGAGGTCGTACACGTCGCGCCCGCGCACGTCCACGCCCACGAACACGGGGAAGTCCACCACCTCGATGCGGCGCAGCGCCTCGGTGCCAAGGTCGTCGTACGCCACCGTCTCCGATGATGCCACGCACTTCGCCAGGTAGGCCGCAGCCCCGCCGCACGCCACGAAATAAACGGAACCCGTGGCCGCGCAGGCCTCACGCACCTCGGCGCTGCGCCGGCCCTTCCCCACCGTGGCCGCGATGCCCGCGCGGTGCAGCGCCGGCGCCGCGAAGTCCATGCGGCTGGCCGTGGTGGGCCCGACCGCGCCGAACGGGCGACCGGCAGCCGCGGGCGTGGGACCCGCGTAGAAGATGGCTTGGCCGTCCAAGCCGTAGGGCAGCCGCCCGCCGGCGGCTTCCAGCTCGGCCATGAGGCGCACGTGCCCTGCATCGCGCAGCGTGTACAGCGGCCCCGTGAGCAGGCACGCGTCGCCCGCCTCCAAGGCGGCCAGCGCGTCGCGGTCGAACGGCAGGGTCAGGCGGATAGGATCGACGCTAGCCACGACGCACCCCCTCGCCTTCGTCATCCCGAGCGGAGCGACCGCAGGGAGCGGAGTCGAAGGATCCCATGCAGGCCGCCAGGCCAGACGCGCAATCGAGCGGCACGCTCCCGTCCTCTTCCGCAGCGCTCGACGCTGACGCCGCGCGGGATCCTTCGACTCCGCGCTGCGCGCTGCGCTCAGGATGACAAAGGCCTTCCTCGGCAGCCAAGTCCACCGTGCATCTCCTCATGGCGGAGCAGCCCATGTTGATGGCGAGCGGCAGCGCGGCGATGTGGCACGGGGCCGTGGCCACGCGCACGGCCAGCGCCGTCGTTCGGCCGCCCAGGCCGCCGGGGCCCACGCCCGTGGCGTTCACCGCCGCGAGCAGCTCCTCCTCCAACGCCCGCACGCGCGGGTCGACTGCGGGCTCGTCCACCGGGCGCATGAGCGCCCGCTTCGCGAGGCCGGCCACCTTGTCGAACGTGGAGCCGATGCCGACGCCCACCACGAGCGGCGGGCAGGCGTTGGCGCCCTTCTCGCGCACGCAGCGCACGAGCTCGTCCACGATGCCCTGCTTGCCGGCGCCCGGCACCAGCATGACCACGCGGCTCGCGTTGTCCGAGCCGCCGCCCTTCAGCATGACGTGCAGCCGCGCCGCGCCCGGCTCGTCCACCGGGTGGACGTCGCAGAACGCGGGCGTGTTGTCGCCCGTGTTCGCGCGGTCGAGCACGGCGTCGCGCACCACCGACTTGCGCAGGCGCGCCTCGCCGTAGGCGCGAGCGACCGCGTCGTCCACGTCGGCGAACACGTCGCCGGCCGCGAGGACGCCCGGCCCTATCTCCAGGCTCACCCACACCGTGCCGGTGTCCTGGCAGATGGGCACGCGATCCTCCCGCGCGATGCGCGCGTTCTCCACCAGCTGGTCGAGCACAGCCCGCCCGCGGGGGTTGTCCTCAGCGGCGCGCGCCGCCTCGAGCCCCGCCGCGATATCGGCCGGCAATTCGCAGGCAAGCCGCGGGATGGCTGCGTGGACGGCGTCCGCAACCTGTGATTTCGTGATGATGGTTTCCATGCCAAAGATTATAGCGCAAGCACTGCGCCCGCCGAGCGAAATGCCGCAAGCGCGTCCAACCCTTCGCCCGTCCTCCAGAACGAGAGCCGCGCAAGCGATTCGCTCGAAAGCGCGCAAACCCCTGATGCTTGATGCTCGGTGTAGGCATTCCACCTCGCCGGTCTGCCTCCGCCGGGAAGCGTCAGATCGGAAGAACGGCGTCCGCAATGCCGCACGGCGCCGTTTCGAGTAGGACGACGTTTCTGCCCCCATCGCCAGACATCGCAGACTCTTGCGCAATTCCGGCATGCCCTGATGTCGAAGCGCCATTGACAAGCCCTTGCGTAGCGCCCGACGGCGATCTGACACCACGCAGCCACGAACGGGCTTATGCCGAACTTGGTTTAGAAGCGGATGGCATGCTTTCCTGCGCGAGCTGCCCGAAGACCATGAAACCTCCCGTCTCCATAAGCCCTATGTCAAGCCACCGCTGACATTCCACAAGCCAGCGCATTGTCGTTCTGAGCGAGCGGAGCGCTCAGCAGTCCGGCGGACCGTCGAGGCCCCGGGCACGCGGAGCGGGCGCGGGGAGGCCCCGCGGAGCGGGGACGGAGGATCCCACGCGGCGCCAGCCGTAGCGCTTTCGGTTGGCACCACACGGGATCCTTCGACTCCGGCGGCTCGCGCCGCCTCCGCTCAGGATGACAATCTGGCCGGGTGCGCAATGCTGGTTTCATATGACCGATGATTCGTCAATAGGCAAAAGGCACCCAGCCCGTCCGGCCGGACGGGCTGGGCATCGTCT
>NZ_JAASIO010000024.1:0-9515 GCF_019731765.1 Gordonibacter massiliensis (ex Traore et al. 2017)
CCTCCCTGCGCCCGCTCCGCGTGCTCGGGAGTGCAACAGTCCACTGGACTGTTGCATGCTCAGGATGACAACCTGGCGCCAGGGCGGAGTCGAAGGGTCTTCCCGCGGCGACAGCCGACGACGTTGCTGAAAGGACCGACTATGCGCACCTACACCACCGATGCCCACGGCGCGTTCCGCCGCGAGGACGTGCGGTTCCGCCGCGACGAGCGCGCCGAGATGGAGCTGGTGGTGTGTCGCCCCGACCGCACCTACCAGCGCATCGCCGGTTTTGGCGGCGCGTTCACCGAGGCGGGCGCTTATGTGTTCGCGCAGATGCCGCCCCAGGTGCAAGACGAGTTTTTGCTCAAGTGCTTCGGTGGTGCCGCCAACGGCGACGAGGGGCGGGGCGGCAACGCGTACACGCTCTGCCGCACGCATGTGCAGAGCTGCGACTTCGCGCTGGGCAACTACGCCTACGTGCGGCCGTTCGACCGGGCGCTCCGTTCGTTCTCCATCGAGCGCGATCGGCGGCTGCTGTTGCCCTTCATACGATGCGGGATGGCGGTGAACCCTGCGCTCGAGTTGGTGGCTTCCCCGTGGAGCCCCCCGGCGTTCATGAAGACGAACGGGCGCATGAACGGAGGCGGTCGGCTGCGGAAGTCGTGCTACGGGGCATGGGCGCGGCTGCTCGCGCGCTATGTGTCGGCGTACGCGGAGGCGGGCGTGCGCATCGGGCGCATGAGCGTGCAAAACGAGCCGATGGCGGCGCAGCGTTGGGATTCGTGCCTGTTCACCGCTGCGGAAGAGGCCGCGTTCGCCGCTGGCCACCTGCGTCCGGCGCTCGACGAGGCCGGGTTCGCCGACGTGCGGTTGCTGATGTGGGACCACAACACCGACCGCATATTCGAGCGCGCGGAGGAGGCGCTCGCCGTGCCCGGCGCGTGGGCGGCGCTCGACGGCGTGGCGTTCCACTGGTACGCGGGCGACCACTTCGAGCAGGTGCGCGCCGTGGCCGAGGCGTACCCCGAGAAGGAGCTGCTGTTCACCGAAGGGTGCGTGGAGTACGCGCGCGAGGGCGCTGCGGGCGGGCGTGTCGGTCGCGTGTCGGACGCCGAGCAGCAACGCAAAGCCGAGCAATACGCGCACGCCGTCATGGGGTGCCTGAACGCCGGGGCAAGCGGTTTCATCGACTGGAACCTGCTGCTCGACGAGCGCGGCGGCCCGAACCACGTGCGCAATTTCTGCGAGGCGCCCCTCATGTACGACCGCGGAGCGAAAGAGCTGGTGGAGAACCGCTCGTTCTCCTATCTGGGGCATTTCTCCCGGTTCGTGCCGCCGAGTTCGCAGCGCTTCCTGGTTTCGCGCTTCACGGACGACCTTGAATGCGCGGGTTTCGTGCGTCCGGACCGTCGGCGCGTGCTCGTCGTGCTCAACCGGCGCGACCGCGCCGTGCGTTTCGAAGCGGCAGAGCGCCCGCACGTCGCCCGCCTCGAAGCGCCGCCGCACAGCATCATGACGCTGGTGTGGGATGGGGAAGAGGCGCACTGAGGGGAGCACGCCAGCCTTGCAGGTTTTGGCTTCCGGCTTGCGCCGCACGGGATCCTTCGACTTCGCTCACGGTGTTCGCTTCGCTCAGGATGACAAGGCGGCGCTTTCGCGCCGCCTTGTCAGTTCTCGAAGTTCTCCGAGAAGCGGGCGATCTGGGCGTTCTCTTTGAGCACGCCGGCGCTTTGGGGCAGCTCGACGCGGCGGAAGAAGAAGCGCAGGTAATGCGCCAGCACGTACGCCACCATCACGGTTGCCAACGTCACCTCGGCGTAGAACAGCACGTCGAAGGCGAAAGGCAGTGCAACGCCGTTCGCGCGGAAGAACGCGGTGGCCTGACCGAGCGCGGTGGCCGTGATGACGAACGGGAACGTCATGGCCGCGTAGCTGGGATAGAACTTCAGCTTCAGCAAGCGAGGCAGGCGGGAGAGCACCACCGCGAACAGCACCTGGGCCAGCACCAGCATGACGCCCACCATCACCGCATTGGGCTCGGCCGTAACGGCCAGGTAGCCCACGATGGAAAGGCTCATGGGGGCCGTGTAGATGCAGAACAGCGGCCGTGCGCCCTCGGGAATCTCGTGCTTGGCGTAGCGATACGTCACCAGGCCCAGCAGCACCGCGTAGCACGCGAAACCGAACCAGAAGATGGCCTGTCCCACGGCCTGCATGCCGAAAGCGGGCGACGTGACCGAGGCGACGACGATGCCGACGTAGCAGATGAAGTACGTGGGGAACACCTCGTGCAGCTTGAACTGCTTGAAAAACCGCGCCGTGAACCACACGATGAGCGCCAGATGGGCCACGGTGGCCGCGATCCACAGCGCGAAGGCGGGGACGTAGGCGATCGGCGCCAGGTACGACGAGAACTGCATGAACGTCATGAACACGGTGCCGCTCACGCTAGCCATGATGGAGTTGTGCAGGTCGTCGCGGATGAGCTTGGGGAACATGACGATCTTCGCCGCCAGCATGACGATGAGGAGCAGCGCCACCACGCCGCACAGAATGTGGATGCCCTCGTACGCCGGCTGCAGCAGGTTGCCCAACGCCGTGAGCGCCAGGGCCACGCCTGCCGTGGGAATGGGTACTTTCTCGATGATGTCGCGCATAGTCACATGCCTTTCAACGTCGTTCTTCGCTTTGCTCAGACGCATTCTTGCATGCTCCTATCAAAAATAAAAATGATATATCATTATGTGTTAATAACAATATATAATAAATTAATGAACGCTGGGCGTCTTGCCAAAGCCCACATGGCTTCTGACGTGCGCCGTTGTGCCATCCGACGATACCGCGCCCGGTGGGCGAACACAAGCAACGGAAGGATTACCATGCAAGATTTCCGTATGAACACGTTCTTGAGCGTATGCCGAACGTTGAACTATACCCGGTCGGCGGCAGAGCTCAACATCACGCAACCGGCCGTATCGCAGCACATCGCCTACCTTGAGAAGGCGTACGGCGCCAAGCTGCTGTCGTACCACGGCAAGAAGCTCTCGCTCACGCCGGCCGGCGAGCTGCTGCGCGACGCGGCTGCCACCATGGCGCACGACGAGGCGACGCTGCGCGACGCCATCGCCGCCCTCGCGGGGCCGCGCCGCCGTCTGCGCCTGGGCATGACGCTCACAGCTGGCGAGTACGTGCTGGCGGAGCCGCTGGCGGCGTATCTTGTGGACCACCCCGACGTGCAGGTGCGCATCGCGTCGTCCGACACGGAGCGCCTGCTCGCGCAGTTGCACGCCGGCGACATCGACTGTGCGCTCGTAGAGGGGTTCTTCGATAAGAGCGCCTACGACTGGCGCGTGTTCGCCACGGAGCATCTGATGGCGGTGTGCTCTCCGAACGCGCCGCTTGCCGGCTCGCGCGAGCCCCTGCACTTCGAAGACCTGCTCGACCAGCACGTGCTGGTGCGAGAACGCGGCTCCGGCACGCGCGCCGTGCTCGAGCACGCCTTGGCCGCGCGGAACCTGTCGGTCGAGAGCTTCGCGCGGGTCACGGAGATCGAGAGCGTCAACATCATCAAGCAGTTCGCCGCCAGCGGTTACGGCATCGCGTTTTTGTACGGAGCCGCCGTCGTGTGCGAGCTCGAGGCCGGCACGCTCGTGCGCATCCCGCTTGCCGGTCGGCTGATCGAGCACGACCTGACGTTCATCCGTCTGAAAGGCAGCGTGTTCGGGGACGAGTACGCCCGCCTGTTCGACGACCTGCGTTCGGTGTGAAACGGCTGCCTTCTCGCTCGTGCAAACTTTCCGCTTGACTTCGAGTGCGCTCCAAGTTCTATGATGGGAGGGCAATCTGACGAGAGGAGACCTCCTATGAACCCGGAATTCGAATCCACGCCGAAGCTCGGTTTCGGCTGCATGCGCCTGCCGCTGCTCGATCCCGCCGACCAGACCAGCATCGACGTGGAGCAGTTCAAACAGATGGTGGACGCGTTCTTGGAAGGCGGCGGCACGTACTTCGACACGGCGTTCGTCTACCACGGAGGCGCCTCCGAGACGGCGCTGCGTGCGGCGCTCGTCGATCGCTATCCGCGCGACGCGTACACCGTGGCGACCAAATGCCTGGCTTGGGCCGCCGGCAGCAAGGACGAGGCCCAAGGCAACCTGGCCACGTCGCTCGAGCGCATGGGGCTTGACTACGTGGACTTCTACCTGCTGCACAACGTGGGCGGCGAGCGCACCGCCAAGTTCGACGAGTACGGCATGTGGGACTTCGTCAAGCAGAAGAAAGAAGAGGGCCTGATTAGGAACTGGGGGTTCTCCATGCACGACGGCCCCGACGCGCTCGACGCGCTGCTGACGGCGCACCCCGATGCCGATTTCGTGCAGTTGCAGGTGAACTACCTCGACTGGGAAGACCCGGTGGTGCAGGCGCGCGCATGCATGGAGGTGGCCGCACGGCACGGCAAGCCGGTCGTGGTCATGGAACCCGCGCGCGGAGGCCGCCTGGTCGACTTGCCCGAGCGCGTGGCGGCCCCGTTCCGGGCTGCGGCTCCCGATGCGGGTTTGGCCAGCTGGGCCTATCGCTTCTGCTGGAACCTGCCGGGCGTGCTCACCGTGCTGTCCGGCATGTCCACCTTGGAGCAGGCGCACGAGAACGTGGCGGCCTATCGAGCGAGCAAACCGTTCTCGGCCGAGGAGAGGCAAGCGCTCGACCAGGCCGTTGCCACGCTGCGCGGCATGGCGTCCGTTCCTTGCACGAACTGCCGCTACTGCGTGAAGGACTGCCCGCAGGGCGTGTCCATCCCCGAGATCATGAGCCTGCTGAACCTGGAGCTCATGACCGAGAACCGCGACTTCGTGAAGGGCCTGTACCAATGGCAGGCGCCGGGCCGCGCGTCGACGTGCATTGCCTGCGGAGCCTGCGAGGCGATGTGCCCCCAAAGCATCGACATCGTCCATCAGCTGGAGGTGGCCGCCGAGCACTTCGAGGGATAGCCGCGCCGGCGTACGCGGCATCGTCTTGCCGCTTTGTCGGAAGCGCTCCCATAAAATTTCTATACCGATATAAGTGGCACGAAGAGGATGCGTTTGCTATAATGCTGACGAGCCGCAGGGAGCGCTAACTCCCCACGGCTCTCGAATCGCTTCGGCGGTTTGGTCTTTCTTACGGCTCCCTGTCCTTGCGGGCCGGGAGCCGCTCCAGTATCACCGCGGCAAGGCGCATTCCTTGCATGCATCAAGCGGATTTCCACCGCATTTTCGACCGCACGGCTCCGTTGCTTACGAAACAGTCTTTTCACCAGCGGTTTTACCGTTCCTTTCCCTAAGCGTGATCGTTGCTTTGCCTGAACTTGGGCGCTTCTTTACGTGCGCCTGAACGGGCTCTTACCTTTCTTTCTTACGATTGAACCCACACGCCGCCATGTCAGATGCATGGAAGGCGGTGCAGGCGAATCGCATGCCGTGCCGCGTGTTGGCACGGAAAGTCGAAAGGAATAGGGATGACAGACGGGTATCTGAGCAGGCGGCAGTTCGTGATCGGCGGCGCTACGGTTGCGTTGGCCGGCATGTTCGGCGTGATGACGGGTTGCACGGCCGGCGGCAGCGGCGCGGCGGCGGGCGCGGACGAGCCGAAGTCCGACGGCGGCAAAGCGAGCGCTTCCTCCGACCCCCTCACCATGGTGTGGCTGCCCGACAACTCCTCGGCCGATCTCACGGCTTCGCGCGAGGCCATCGGCGCGGCCATCACGGCGGCGTGCGGCCGCGAGGCTGATCTGCTCACCACCACCGACTACAACGTGGCCATCGAGTCCATCGCGTCGGGCAAGGCTCAGATGGCGTTGCTGGGCGCAGAAGGCTACGTGCAGGCCAACAAGAAGAACCCCAAGGTGCTCGCCGCGTTCACGAATAGCGATGAGGACGGCGGTCTCGACGGCGCCTGCTACTACAGCCGCATCTGCGTGCTCACCGACAACGCGGATCAGTACAAAGACGGCAGCAGCTACTCCATCGAGAACATCAAGGGCAAGTCGTTCTCGTTCGTGTCGGCCACGTCGACCTCGGGCTTCAAAGTCCCTTCCTCGGCCATCGTCGACGAGTTCAAGCTCGACAGCTCCGACGATTTGCTGGAAGGCGGCAAGTTCTTCTCCGAGGTCCTGTTCGGCAACTCGCACCAGGGCTCGGCCGTGAACCTGCTGTCGGGCGACGCCGACGTGGCCGCGTTCGACGACGTGGACGTCGACATGTTCCTGGATCTCGTGTCCGGAGAAGCCAACAGCATCGGCGCGGTGTACAAAGCCAAGGACGACGCCGAGGCTCCCTTCGACACCGTTCGCGGCAAGCAGTTCACCATCATCGCCATCACGCCGGTGCTCAACGCCCCCATCTGCTTCAACGAGGACGCCATCTCCGACGACGACCGCACGAAGATTGTTGACTATTTCTGCTCCAGCAAGGTGGCCGACGACAAGAAGATCTTCGTCGACCCCGACGACGAGAACGCCAAGGGCATTTTCGAGAAGGACTCCGAAAAGACGTGCTTCGTGAAGGTGACGGACGATTGGTACGAGCCCGTACGCAAGCTGGGCGGGGCGGCGTAATGACCGAAGCGCTTCTCGATGTCCGAGGTCTGACGAAAAGCTACGACGGTTGGTCGAAGGCGCTCGGCGACGTGGCGATGCGGGTGGAACGCGGCGAGTTCGTGTCCGTCATCGGCTCGTCGGGTGCGGGCAAATCGACGCTTTTGCGCTGTGCGAACCGGCTTATCGACCCCACGCAGGGCAGCGTCGTGTTCGACGGCCGCGACATCACGCATGTGCGCGGACGCGACCTGCGCCAGGTGCGTCGGCGCATCAGCATGATATTCCAGCACTACAACCTGGTGTACCGCGCCACGTCCATCGAGAACGTGCTGCAAGGCCGCCTGGGCTACAAGTCCACGGTGGCCGGCGCGCTGGGCTTGTTCTCCGAAAGCGAGAAGCGCCGTGCGTTCGAGGCGCTCGAGCAGGTGGGCTTGGCCGACTTCGCCTACACGCGCACCGACCAGCTGTCGGGTGGCCAGAAGCAGCGCGTCGGCATCGCCCGTGCGCTCGTGCAGGATCCGCTGCTCATTTTGGCGGACGAGCCCATCGCCAGCTTGGATCCGAAGTCGTCGCGCACGGTCATGGAGCACCTGCGTTGGGCGGCCGACGAGCTGGGCATCGCGTGCTTGGTCAACCTGCATCAGGTTGACTTCGCCCTCGAGTTCTCCGATCGCATCGTGGGGCTCAAGGGCGGCAGGCTGGTGTTCGACGGGCTGCCGGACGAGCTGGACGAGGACACCATCGCCGACATCTACGCTACAGGCGAGAGCGACGATCCTGCCCTCGTCCCGGACGGGAGCGGCAACCCCTCCGTCGTCCAGAACGAGAACGAGGACCCCTCTTCCATCACCCCGGGCGAGAACGAGGACCCCTCCTCTGTCATCCTGAGCGGAGCGCGCAGCGCGGAGTCGAAGGATCTCTCGGGGGAGGCCGCATGACCGAACGCACCATGCAGCCGGCTGGCTTGCGCGCGAGCCTGCGCGGCAAAGGAGCCGTGCCGCGCGGCACGTACGACGGATCGTTCTTTCGCCGACGCACGCTTGCCATCGTCGCGGCCGCCGTCGTGTTCGTGGCGTTGGGCGCCGTGTCGGGCACGTTCGTCGGCTTCGATTCAATTCAGGCAATCCTCGATGTCCCAGGCGGGCTCGTGTGGATGGCGACTCAATTCGTCCCCTCCCTCCCTTCCCTCGACAAATTGGGAACCATCCTTCCCGCCTTGGGTTCGACGATACTGGCCTCGATCGCCTCCAGTTGCACGGCGGCAGTCCTGGCCTATATATGCGCGGTGCTCGGCTCGCGCTCGGTGGGGGTGGGCGGCCCCGTCCCCCTTGTCGTGCGGGGCATCGCGTCGCTTTTCCGCAACATCCCGGTGGTGGCCTGGGCGTTCATTCTGCTGTTCTCGTTCAAGCAGAGCGAGTTCACCGGGTTTTTCGCCCTGTTCCTCACGAGCTTCGGCTATCTGACGCGCTGCTTCCTGGAGAGCGTGGACGAGATGAGCACGGGCCCGGTGGAGGCCTTGCGGGCCACCGGCGCCACCTACGGGCAGATCGTCGCGCACGCCGTCATACCCCTGAGCATCACGTCGGTGGTGAGCTGGGTGCTGTACATGATCGAGACGAACATCCGCGACGCCACGCTCATCGGCATCCTCACCGGCACCGGCATCGGGTTCGTGTTCGACATTTATTACAAGAGTTTCCGCTACGACGTGGCGGGGCTCGTGGTGCTCGCCATCATCGTGGTGTGCATCGCCTGCGAGCTCGTTTCGAACTACGTGCGAAGGAGGATCCTATGACGCCTTCCGGTTCTGTCGTTCTTCCGAACGACAGAAGAGCCGACGCTGCGGCTTCCCGCAATCCCCGACCTCGCAGCGATGCCGGGGACTCGCGTACCGAAGCACGCTTCGCCCCCGCCATCCCCACGATCTCGGGCACTGCGGAAACCCTCGCTGACGTTGCGAACGACCTGCGGCCAACGAACGACCTGCAACCGGAGGACGACCCGCGCGTCCCCGCAGGCGCGCGCGTTACGCGCTCCGGCAAGATCAAGACGCGCGTGGCCAGCAAGCCGAATGTGGCCCTCATGCTCACGCTGGGGGTGCTGGCCCTGGTGACCGTGTTCGCCATGGTGACGATGAACTACGGCAAGGTTCCGTTCGCGCAAGCGTTCGCGGCCGCCGTGGGCGACTTCGTCACCATGATGCTGCAGCCGGGGCTCGCGGGGCACTTCACGCTGCCCGACGTGGTGGAGGGGCTGTTCGTGTCGTTGGCATTGGCGCTGCTCACCACCTTCATCGGCGCGGTCATCGCGTTCGTGCTGGGCCTGCTGGCGGCATCGAATTTGTCGAACCGGGCCGCGAGCAACGCCATCAAGGTGCTCATGAGCGTGGCGCGCGCCGTGCCCACCATCCTGTGGGTGCTCGTGTTCAGCGTGGCTATCGGGCTGGGGCCGGAGGCGGCGGTCATCGGCCTGCTGTTCCACAGCGTGGCGTATTTAGTGAAGGCGTACTCGGAGAGCTTCGAGGAGGTGGACGCGGGCGTTATCGAGGCGCTGCGCGCCAGCGGCGCGTCGTGGTGGCAGGTGGTGTTCCAGGGCGTGGTGCCCGAGAAGGTGAACGAGATGCTGTCGTGGACGTTCATCCGCTTCGAGATCAACTTCGTGAACGCGGTTGCCGTGGGCGCCGTGGCGGGCGCGGGCGGCATCGGCTATCAGCTGTTCTTGGCCGGCAGCTTTTACTACAACATCCACGAGGTGGGGCTCATCGTGTATCTGTGCCTGGCCGTGGCGGTGGTGCTGGAGGTCGTTGCCACGAAGTTGCGCAAGCGCTACATCGTGCAGCATTAAGTTGACCTGCGAGCGAGCGATGGGCCTCGGATGCGGGACGGCACCCAGTCGCTCGGCAGTCCTGGCTCGCACGAAGCGTCCTCTGGACGCTTCGGCTCGTGCGGAACTCGCTTGG
>NZ_JAASIO010000025.1:0-8254 GCF_019731765.1 Gordonibacter massiliensis (ex Traore et al. 2017)
CCATGCGGTTCGGCACCGTCGAGGAGATCGCCGCGGCGGCCGCCGAGAAGGGCCGCCGCGCGATGTTCGTGCCGACGATCTAGCCGCTTGCCGAAGGGGCCGATTCGGTGCCGCTCGGCGCTCTCCGTCGGCCCCTTCCCCTTGTTTGGAAAACCAGTATCGAACGAAAGGATCTTCGTATGTGCTTCAGGCCAGCAACCGTCGCTCCCGACAAAACATGCCCCGCCTGCGGGGAAACGTGCAAACCGGAGCTGGACGCGTGCCCCAAGTGCGGCGCCGAGCTTCCGAAGACGTCCATGCCGCCCATGCCCGGCGCCCCCGGTGCGGCGGGCGCTCCCGGTATGCCCAAGGCTCCCGGCGCGCCCGGCGCGCCCGGCGCGCCCAAACCCCCGAGCGCTCCCGGCACGCGTTAGGCTCTCCCGCCCGTCTTGGCGGCCCCACCGAGCGACTTCGCCGGCTTTCGATGTACCTTTTCCCTTGAGAGGTTGCGATGGAGTATCCCAATCATCCTGCGCGGCGGTACCAGAACTGCATCGCGGTGGCGGTCCCGCTCTTTCTGGTCGCCACGGCGGTGACGGCGATCCAGTACAAGATACCCACCATCATGGTTCCCGTCATGCAACAGTTCGGGGTGGGTGCGTACGCCGCCTCGTGGCTCATGTCCATCTTCACGTTCGTGGGCATCGTGTTCTCCCTGCCGGTGGGGATGCTCGCGCGCAGGTTCCAGCCGAAAAGGATCATCCTCGCCGCCGTGGTTTTGGCGTGCGCCGCCTCCCTTGCCGGGGCGTTCGCCCAAGACGTTGCCCTGCTTCTGGCCACGCGTGCGCTGGAGGGCGTCTCGCTCGTGTGCGTTATCGCGTGCGGGCCCATCGTGATCCAGCAGTGCGTCGATCCTGCCAGAAGGGGAACCGCTTCGGGCATCTGGATGCTGGGCGGCATGATCGGCGCCACGCTGGCGGGCGTGACGACGCCTCTGCTTTACGATCTGGTCGGGTTTTCCGGGCTGTGGCTTGCCTATGCCGCTTTTGCCGCCGTCTCGGGCGCCATCCTTGCCGTGGTGGTGAAGGCCCCGGCGGCAAAGGCCCCTGCGGCAAACGGGAACGAATCGCGTGCCGTGCGCGATGCGCGACCCTTCCGGGAAAGGCTCAAAGCGGAATACGGGGTGTTCGCCAAGCCGAACACGTGGGCCTTCTACCTTCCTTTCGGCATATTCCAGATACTGCTGCTGTCGGTGCTCTCGTACGCTCCCACTTCTTTGCAGCAGCAGGGCATGGACGCGTCCTTGTCGGGATTCGTGAGCACGCTTCCCATGCTCATCGCCATCGTGTCGTCCGTCGCGTTCGGCGCGCTGTCGGACGCGCTGCATCGCTGCAAGCCGCTGTTCGTCGTGGGGATGCTGGCGATGGCCCTTTGCACGCCGGTGCTCTTGACGCTTTCCGGGGTGCCCTTGTGGATCGCCGTCGTGGCGATGGGCCTGTTCGCCATGGGCGTGCCCACTGTCGCCATTTCCGCCTATCCTTCGATTCTGGGCGATCCGAAGCTGATGACCGTGGGCATGGGCGTGCTCATGCTGGTGCAGAGCATGGGCCAGTTCCTCGGGTCGCTCGTGCCCGCCAGCCTGCTCGGCCCCGACCTGTCCCAATGGACGCTGTGCGCCGCCGTGCTGTGCGGGCTCGGGCTCGTCGGCACCGTCTCGCTGCTGGCATGCAGGTTCAGGTGATCGACGCTTGTCTGAAGAGGGGTTGTTCCTGAAGTCGCCTCTCAGCATTCCCACACGAGGCCGACAAAGCGTCTTCGCGTCTTTTTTGTAGCGCAGAACCTTACTCTGCGAGAAGACCGTGGAAACGGTGCGCTTCGGCGGGTTTTGGCATACTTCCGCGCGGCAAGACGCGTTTCCGTAGGTCGTATGGGGCGTGGAAAGCCCCAACACTACGGAATGACCGCCGCGTTACCGTGGCATTAGAAACAACCCCTAAATAGTGCGATGTTCGCGCGTTCCTAGAAATCGATCAGGTCGTCCACGCGCACGCCAAGGGCGTCGGCGATCTTCATCAGCTGCTCGAGGCCGATTTTGATTTGGCCTTTCTCGACGCGCACAATGTAAGAATTCGAGGTTGAATGACCGATCATGCCTGCAAGATCCCTTTGAGACAACTCGCGATCCATTCTGGCGCTACGAATCGCCTCTCCCAAGCACGCGTATCTTTTGTCCATATTCTCGGCCATGACAAGAGGGTATGCGCTAGAATTATCTTGATGAATACTGGTGAGTATTCATTTAACGCGCGTTGACGTTTTGTGCTGCATGGGATGGCGGACGTTTGGTAAAGAGAGGACGAAGCATGTCCATAAGGCTGCGCTTCGATTGCGTGACGGACGAGCGCGAGGTTGGCTTGCGCGAGCTTTCGGAAAGAGTGGGGATCGCTCCTGCCAGCCTCTCTCGCATCGAAACGGGCGGGATCCGCGCCATACGCTTCTCGACGCTGAGCGGGCTATGCGAGGTGCTGGGATGTCAGCCAGGCGATTTGCTGGAATACGTTCCCGACGGTAAGGACGAGGGCGGGCGGTGACTCCCCATTTCTATTCGACGCGGAGCATCGACGGTCGGGGTGGTGGCGGGAGGGTCTTAGGGCTCCGGCGTCTGGCGGATGCGCTCCTGGTCGATAGCTTCTGCAATAGACGGGGGCGTGTTTGATCGTGGTCGCAGCGTGACTCGGCGGGGATGTTTTTGAACAAAAATCACCGATCTCCCCATGGGTTTGGAGCTGCAGGGGTGTCGCGTTTTCGGCCTTGCGCGTTCTGCTGGCGTTTGCCCAGTTCATGCGATTTTGAAACTGCTTGCTGGATGTTACGGAGCGGTCCCAGGTGGGGGACGTCGGTGATTTTTGCGCAGAACAACATGCAGGTGCCGCAAGGTCGCGCCTCGGCTACACTGTCGGCCCAAAAACGCGGAATTCGGCCCCAAAACGCGTTTTTGGGCCGACAGTGGGTAGCACGCCGATGACTCGCGCGTCCATCGTGGGGCGATGGGTATGCGCGACGCGCGCTCGAAGCTTCTTCCGCATGGGCGCGCTGGCTCGCTTACCTTATAATGATGGCATGAAGAAACTGGCTATCATAGGCGGCGGGGCCGCCGGATTGGCGGCAGCCGTCGCCGCTGCGCGCGACGCGGCGGGCGACATGGACGTCGTGGTGTACGAAGCCGACGAGCGCGTGGGGCGCTCCATTCTGGCTACGGGCAACGGGCGGTGCAATTTCTCGAACGCGCGCGTCGACGCGGGGGTGTATCGCAACGCGACGTTCGTCGCGGAGGCGCTCGGCGCGCTCGCCGAGGATATGGTGGAGTCGGGCGTGGAGGGCTTTCCCGAAACCGCAGACGATGCATCGCCTGCGGATACGGCTGGTGGCGCCTCGTCTACCGGAACGGTCGGTCATCGCGTGCTCGCCGACGCCGACCCGTCCGTCGATCCCGTGCACGCGTTCTTCGCCGATCTCGGCCTTGTGTGGCGCGAGGAGGGCGAGGGGCGCCTGTACCCGCTTGCCAACAAGGCTTCGAGCGTGCTCGACGTGCTGCGTTCGGCTATGGCCGACTTCGGCGCGGTCGAGGCGTGCGAGCGCCGGGCGGTGCGCCTCGATGTGCCCGAGCGCCCGGGCGGGCGCTTCCATATCCGTTTCGCCGACGGCGCGGTGGAGCACGCCGACGCCGTGGTGCTGGCCACCGGCGGCCGCACGGCGCGCGAGCTGTTGCCGGCGGGCATCCCCGTGTCCGGCACGCGTCCGGTGCTCGGGCCGCTGCGCACCGCAACCGACGTGGTGAAACATCTGAACAACATACGCGTGCGCGGCGCCGTGTCGCTCGCCGGACCCGACGGCCGGGTCAAAGCGTGCGAGGCGGGCGAGATCCTGTTCCGCGATTACGGCGTGTCGGGCATCGCGGTGTTCAACCTGTCGCGTTTCGCCGAAGCGGGCGACCGCCTGCTCATCGACCTGCTGCCGCAGGTGCCCGAGGACGGTTGCGCGGGGTTCCTGCACGCACGCCGCAAGCGGTCCACGGCCGACGGCCGCCCGCTCTCGCGCGAGGCGTTCCTGCGCGGCATGCTGCTACCGGCGGTGGCGCGCGCCGTGCTGCGCGAGGCCGGTTTGGCGCCCGAGGCGCCGCTCGCCAAGCGCGACGTAGCGCCGCTGGCAGCAGCGCTCAAGGCGTTTCCGCTCGAGGTGCGCGGCATCGGCGACGAGCGGCAATGCCAAGTGCGCCGCGGCGGCGCGGACGTCGCCGCGTTCGACCCCCGCACGCTCGAAGCCTGCGCGGTGCCCGGCCTGTACGTGGTGGGCGAGGCCCTAGACGTGGACGCTCCCTGCGGCGGCTACAACCTGCACTGGGCCTGGGCGAGCGGCATCTTGGCGGGTCGGAGCGCGGCGCGACGACTGGCGGACTAGGTCGGATAGGCGATCCTCGCGTCCGCAGCAGGCTCGTCTAGCGGTAAGAGCGTTTCTGGGAGGTTTCTAGAAGGCTCGATTCTTTAGTCGATCTACGCTCGATTTTTTAGTAAAATCTACTCGATTCATTATTCCTTTCAATGAAAGGCGCCTTTATGAGCCTCAAGCCAGACGGATACAGGCCTCGTCTCCTCGATGAGTTGTTGGATCGTCGCTTGAACGGCTTCGGTGCCGTCGAGGTGGCTGGCACGAAGTTCTGTGGGAAGACGTGGACCAGCATGGCTCACGGAAACAGCATCGTTCATGTTGACGACGACGCCGTCAAGCAGATGGTGACGCTCGACGCGGCCTTGGCTTTGGAGGGCGCTCGCCCTCACATCGTCGACGAATGGCAAGACGTGCCGAAGATTTGGGACGCGGTCAGAAGAAAAGTGGACGAAACCGGCAATCGGCGCGGTCAGTTCATACTCACCGGGTCGTCGACGGTGGATAAATCAAGCGTGTCGCATAGCGGTGCCGGCAGGATAGTAAGCATGCGCATGCGTCCCATGAGCCTGTTCGAAAGCGGCGATTCGAGCGGTACTATATCCCTTCAAGCCCTGTTCGACGGCGAGTTTGAAGCGCAGCAGGTGGAGACCGACGTTCGAATGCTCGCGTATGTCATTTGCCGGGGCGGTTGGCCGGCGGCGCTTGACGGGGATGCGGAGTTGGTGGGCGATCTGCCCGCCCAATACCTTGACGCTCTGTTCGGCGCAAGCGCGCCTCGATGCGGGCTTGACGGGCATACGGCCAGAAGGGTGGCGATGTCTCTTGCCCGAAACGTCGGCAAAACGCTGACCTATAAAACCCTGTATGCCGATGTGTTCGAAGACGAATCTCCCGAGCGCGCGAACGACAGCGTTCTTTACCAGAGGCTCGAGCCCTACGTGAGCTTCTTCAACAACCAGTATTTCATCGAGGAGCAGAGGGGGTGGGACGCTCCCATCAAATCCCGCTCGCGCGTGCGCTCCAAGCCTAAACGGACGTTTGCCGATCCCTCCCTTCCCGCCTCTCTTTTGGGGATGTCGCCCGAGCGCCTGTTGTACGAAATGCAGCTGTTCGGAAATCTGTTCGAGGAGCTGTGCCTGCGCGACGTGCGCGTGTACGCTTCGGCTATGTGCCAAGTGCCCGAGCCGTCGGTGTACTATTACGCCGACGCCGATGGCTTGGAGGTGGATATGGTGATAGAACTCGCCGACGGCCGTTGGGGGGCCATCGAGGTGAAGCTGAGCGAGGAGAAGGTGCCGGAAGCGGAGAAGAGCCTCCTGCGACTTCGCGACAAAGTGGCGGCGAATCCCGCCGCCCAAAACAAGGAACCGTCGTTTATGGCCGTGTTGGTGGGAAAAGCGACGTTTTGTCGGAGAACGCCGGCGGGCGTGTACGTTGTTCCGATCACGTCGCTCACAGTGTGACGATCGTGCCCCGGAAGGAAGGTAGTGCCCACCATGCTTGAGGTGTCGAACGTGAAGTTGCCGCTTGATGCGGGGTTGCCGGGCGCGGCGGGCGAGGGGCTTGTGCGCGCGGCGGCGGCGCGGGCGCTGGGCGTGGCGGCGGGCGACGTGCGCGAGGTTCGCCTGATCAAGCGCAGCGTGGACGCGCGCAAGAAGCGCGACGTGCATTTCGTGGCCACCCTCGGCGCGGAGTTGGCCGACGCCGCCGCCGAAGACCGGGTGCTCGCGGCGGCGCAGGAACGCGGCGGTGCGGGGGTCGTGGCGGGCACGCACGTTAAGCGCGGCGAGCCGTACGAGCCGCTTCCCGTGCCCGACCTGCGCGTGGCGGCCGGCGCGCAGCCGCGCCCGGTGGTGGTGGGCGCCGGCCCCGCGGGGCTGTTCTGCGCGCTGTACCTGGCGCGCGCGGGGCTGCGGCCCCTCGTGCTGGAACGCGGCGGCGACGTGGACGAGCGCCTGCGTGCCGTGGCCGCCTTCGACGGCGGCGGCGATTTGGATCCGCGCACGAACATCCAGTTCGGCGAGGGCGGGGCGGGCACGTTCTCGGACGGCAAGCTCACCACGAACATCAAGAACCCGCTCGCCAGGCATGTGCTGCGATGGTTCGTGGAAGCCGGCGCGCCGCGGGAGATCCTTTGGCAGGCGAAGCCCCACATCGGCACGGACGTGCTGGTGGGCGTGGTGCGCGCGCTGCGCGAGCAGATCGTCGAAGCGGGCGGCGAAGTGCGCTTCGGCGTCCAGCTCACGGATCTGCGCTTCGAGGGCGGCGCTCTCGCCGAGATCGAGGCGACCGACGTGCGCACGGGGTGCAGCGAGCGCGTGCCCGCGCGCCGTGTGGTGCTGGCGTGCGGGCATTCCGCACGCGACACGTTCGAGGCCGTGCTGGCGGCCGGCGTGCGCATGGAGCAGAAGCCGTTCTCCGTGGGCGTGCGCATCGAGCACCTTCAGAGCGCGATCGATCGCGCCCAGTACGGCCCGGCGGCGTCGCATTCCGCGCTCGGCGCGGCCGACTACAAGCTGGCCGTGCACCTGCCGGCGCGCGACGGCGAAGGCGAGGGGCGCGGCGTGTACACGTTCTGCATGTGTCCGGGCGGCCAGGTGGTGTGCGCGGCCAGCGAGCCCGGCGGCGTGACGGTGAACGGCATGAGCCGCTTCGCGCGCGACGGTGAGAACGCGAACAGCGCGCTGCTGGTGGGCGTGGGCCCGGAAGACTTCGGGAGCGACCACCCGCTCGCGGGTGTGGAGCTGCAGCGGCGCATGGAGCGGGCGGCCTACGAGGCGGCTTTGGCCGCGGGCGGCTCTCCGTACCAGGCCCCGGCCCAGACGGTGGGCGACTTCCTCGCAGGGCGCTCGGGAACCCCGAGCGCGACGGTGCGCCCCACCTACGCGCGCGGTGTGGCCTGGTGCGACCTGCGGGACTGCCTGCCGCCGTTCGCGGCCGACGCGCTGGCCGAGGCGCTGCCGCTGCTCGATCGCAAGCTGCACGGCTTCGCCGACGCCGACGCCGTCATGACCGGCGTGGAAACGCGCAGCTCCAGCCCCGTGCGCATCGTGCGCGACGATGCCCTGCAAGCGGTACTGGAGCGCCCAACTGCGACGGGCAGCGGCCTCTACCCCTGCGGCGAGGGCGCCGGCTACGCCGGCGGCATCATGAGCGCTGCCTGCGACGGCCTGCGCGTGGCCCAGGCGGTGGCGGAGGCGTTCGCCCGCTAGAACTCGATGCCGCGGCGGGCGCGCACGCCGTCGCGGAAGTAGTGCTTCACCTCGCGCATCTCGGTCACGAGGTCGGCCGCTGCCCTGATGTCGCCGCCGGCGCCGCGTCCGGTGAGCACCAGCTCCACGTCCCTCGGGCGCTCGCGGACCAGCTCCAGCAGCGCGCCCGCGTCTAGGTATCCGAGGGCGTCGGCCACGTTCGCCTCGTCCAGCACCACGACGTCGTAGCGCCCGCCGAGCAGCGCCTCGCGGGCCCGCTCGAAGCCCGCCTGCGCGGCGCGCGCATCGGCCTGCGGGTCGGGAGCAGCGATCTCGCCGCCCGTGCCGTACTGCTCGACGACCACCCGGTCGCCGAGCGCGCGAAACGCGTCAAGCTCGCCCGTCTCGTTGTTCTTCATGAATTGGCCGAAGTACACGCGCAGCCCCGCGCCCGCCGCCCGCACGGCCAGCCCGACGGCGGCCGTCGTCTTGCCCTTGCCGTTGCCCGTGTACACCTGCACCTTGCCTTCGTCCATGTCCGTACCTTTCGTTTTTCGACTGCGCGCTGCGCGTCATCGCTTCGCGACGCCTCCCTGCGCTCGCTTCGCGTGCTCGGGAGTTCGACAGTCCACTGGACT
>NZ_JAASIO010000026.1:0-2946 GCF_019731765.1 Gordonibacter massiliensis (ex Traore et al. 2017)
CCATGCGGTTCGGCACCGTCGAGGAGATCGCCGCGGCGGCCGCCGAGAAGGGCCGCCGCGCGATGTTCGTGCCGACGGTCTGAAACGCCGGCGCCCATGCGGGCCGACTGTAGGGCAAGGGCTCTGCCCTTGCCGTCGGCCCGCGAGGGCGCCCCGCCGTTGGGCGGCAAGGGCAGAGCCCTTGCCCTGCAAGCCCAGCGAAGCGACGCTTTCGACACAGCCCCCTGCAAGGGGTGCCGACATCGGCCAAGCACCGCGTCGGTTTCGACGCAAGCCCTATGGACACACGAAAGAGGAGATTATGGAAGATTATTACGAGAGCCATAAAGGCCAGGTGGAATGGCAGGACGGCGACTACACCGTCACGCGCACCACGGTTTGGTCCGGCCCCGGATGCCACGACGGCTGCGGCGTGCTGTACTACACGAAGGACGGCAAGCTCGAAAAGGTCGAGGGCGATCCCGACTGCGCCTACAACCAGGGCACGCTCTGCATGCGCTGCCTCGAGATGCCCGAGGCCGTGAACAACCCCCGTCGTCCCACCCGTCCGCTCAAGCGCGTCGGCGAGCGCGGCGAGAACAAGTGGGAGGGCATCACCTGGGATGAGGCCTACGACATCATCGAGGCGAAGGTGCGCAGCATCTGGGACGAGTACGCTCCCGAGTCCATCGCGTGCATGATCGGCACGGGCCGCGCGAATTGCTGGCAGGTACCCTATCTGTGCTACTCGGCCTTCGGTTCGCCGAACTTCTGCCTGGGCTTCCTTTCCGGGGAGTCCTGCTTCCAGCCCCGTTCCGCCGCCATGGCCTCCATGAACGGCGACTTTCTGATCGCCGACTGCTCGCAGCAGTTCGAGAAGCGCTACGACACCGAGAACACCGAATGGCGCGTGCCCGAGATCATCGTCAACTGGGGCTGCAACGCCGTCGCCTCCAACTCCGACAACTTCTACGGGGGCTGGATCGTCGACTGCATGCAGCGCGGCACGAAGCTCATCACCGTCGACCCGTCGCTGACCTGGCTCGCCGCGCGCTCCGAGGTATGGCTGCGCCTGCGCCCCGGCACCGACGGCGCTCTGGCCCTGGCCATGCTGAACGTCATCATCGAAGAAGACCTGTGGGACCACGACTTCGTCGAGAACTGGTGCTACGGCTTCGACGAGCTGGCCGAGCGCGTGAAGGAGTGGACGCCCGAGCGGAGCGCCGAGATCTGCTGGGTCGAGGCGGACACGATTCGCGCCGCCGCCCGCCGGTACGCCGAGGCCAAGCCCGCCGCCATCCAATGGGGCCTTCCCATCGACCAGGCTGTCATGGGCATTCCCACGGCGCAGGCCATCAACGCGCTCTGGGCGATCACCGGGAACACGGACGTTCCCGGCGGCAACATCATCATCCGCAACGCCTTCGACCAGAACGTGTCCTACAACTACGGTTACAACAACCTGCCGGCCGAGGTCCAGGCGAAGCGCATCGGCGCCGAGTACCCGCTCATGTCGAAGGCCGGGTTCAGCTCGACGGCCCACTCCGACTCCATCCTGCAGGCCATCGAGACGGGCGAGCCGTATCCCATCCGCATGCTGTGGCTCACCTCCACGAACCCCATCGCCAACATGGCGTCCGACGCTCCCCGCGTGTTCCGCGCGGTGAAGACAGTCGACTTCGTCATCGTCAACGACCTGTTCCTCACGCCCACCGCCGTGGCCTTCGCGGACATCTTTCTGCCCGCCGCCATGAGCCCCGAGCGCGACATGCAGCGCGTGTGGTGGGTTCCGCTGCGCGGCATGAAGAAGGTCGTGCAGTACGCCGAGGCGAAGTCCGACGACACGGTGGTCACCGAGCTGGGCAAGCGCCTGCATCCCGAGAACTTCCCTTGGGACGACGACAAGGGGTGGACGGACAACATCCTGCGTACCGAGACCCCGGGCTACGACGGCGGCTACGACGACCTGTGCAACCGCGACGTCTGGGTCTATCCCGACTTCGAGTACCGCAAGTACGAGAAGGGCCTGCTGCGCCCCGACGGCCAGCCGGGTTTCAACACGCCCACCGGCCGCGTGGAGCTGTACAACTCGGTGTTCTCGCTGTGGGGCTACGATCCGCTGCCCGACTGGGCCGAGCCCTCGTGCTCGCCGTACGCGTCCCCCGAGCTTTACGAAGAGTACCCCTTCGTGCTCACCACCGGCGCGCGTTCCTTCGAGTTCTTCCACTCCGAACACCGTCAGCCCGAGCTGACCTCGCGCGAGCTGCATCCCGACCCCCTGTTCGAGATGAGCGCCAAGAGCGCCGCCGAGCTCGGGCTGCACGAGGGCGATTGGTGCTGGCTCGAGAACCAGCGCGGGCGCTGCCGCCAGAAGCTGCACGTGAACCCCTCGCTCGACGACCGCGTCGTGCGCGCCGAGCACGGCTGGTGGTTCCCTGAGCGGGAGGCTGCCGAGCCCTCGCTCTACGGCGTGTTCGACTCCAACATCAACAACCTGCTGCCGCAATGCGAGAACGGCGTGACGGGGTACGGCGCGCCGTACAAGAACCAGCTGTGCAAAGTCTATCTGTGCACCGAGGAGAACAGCGAAACGCTGCCTTCCCTGCACGTTACCAAGATGGGAGGCTACTCCAAATGACCACGAACGCGCTCTTGATCGACTACGAGTTCTGCACGGGCTGCCACGCCTGCGAGGTGGCCTGCAAGAAGCACCTCGGCCTGCCGCAGGGCCAGTTCGGCATCAAGCTCCTGCAGGACGGCCCGCGCGAGCTGGAAGGGGGAGGCTGGGAGTACAACTACCTGCCCATGCCCACCAGCCTGTGCGACCTGTGCGCCCCCCGCATCGCCGAGGGCAAGGACGCCGCCTGCGTCCACCACTGCCCGGCCCACGCCATGCGGTTCGGCACCGTCGAGGAGATCGCCGCGGCGGCCGCCGAGAAGGGCCGCCGCGCGATGTTCGTGCCGACG
>NZ_JAASIO010000027.1:0-2687 GCF_019731765.1 Gordonibacter massiliensis (ex Traore et al. 2017)
TCCGCTGTTAAACCAATATTGACATAGTCCCTATTTTGGGACAGCAAAAAAGGCTCTCCGTCTTACGATGCAACTGTCGAAGAAACATCTGAGAGGAGAACCTATGAATGGGATTATAGACCAAATCAAAGGCATGGTTTTAGCAGAGAAGCGCGAATTAGCCGTCGCACTCAAAGCTGCAATCGCTGAGGATATTGCACGCTCGGCTACCAACGAGCCTGACCGGTGTCCACGGTGCGGCTGTCCCACTTTCGTGCGCAAGGGTCACGACGTATCGGGTGCACAGCGCTGGCTGTGCGGGGGTTGCGCGCGCACCTTCGGCACTAAGACCCTTGGGCTCATCAGCCGCTCTAAGCTGCCATCCTCGGCGTGGATGGAGTTCGCCGCCTGCATGGCCGACAATCTGTCCTTGCGCGAGAGCGCGTCAAGGGTCGATGTGTCGCTCTACACAGCTTGGTTTATGAGGATGCGCGTCTGTGAGGTCATGGGGCGCAGGCTGCTGAGCCTGCGCGGCGAGGTCTTCGAAGTCGATGGTACGTACTTCCATGAGTCCCTGCCGGGCAACCATACTCACAATCAGTGGTTTGAACTCAGGCGCGAGCCTCACCGCACCGGCCACGATGCCGCCTCGGGCGGTCTGTCGAAGAAGGCGTGCGTACTCTGTGGTATCAGCGAGCTGGGCGACTGCTTCTGCGAGCTTATCGATGGCGCCGAGGATAAGGCGAGCGTCTCTATCGTTTTGGACGCGAGGCTTACGTCGTCGTGTTCGATTGTGACCGACGGACGCAAATCCTATGTCTCCTCAGTGCTTCAAGACAGGTTTCATGAGGTTAGATCGAGCAAGGAACTCTCGATGGTGAACACTCTACATTCACGGCTCAAGGCCTTTATCGGCCGCTTTAACGGAGTGTCTAACCGCAGGCTTCAGCGCTACCTGGACTGGTTCTGCTGGCGCGAACAGTTCCGCAATGCCGCAAGGGATCGCAGGGAGTTGCTCTACTCTCACGAGGTATCCGGTATCTACGTCTGTACGCGGACGTTGACCCATCTGGAGCCTCATCCGTTTATGAGCTGCATCAATAGGTGGACAATCGGCGAAAGGTACGGGTATATGTCAATGGTGGTTTNGGTTTCATATGACCGATGATTCGTCAATAGGCAAAAGGCACCCAGCCCGTCCGGCCGGACGGGCTGGGCATCGTCTCCCGGCCATCTTCTCCGCCAAGACGTGTTTCCAACGTCAAGCACTGTGAACAGTCTCATATCCGCGTGTCGCCGCCCCGAAAACGGGGTCTGGTTGCCGCAGTGGAATGCCTTCGGCTGGACGGTGCCGCTTCTCGGTCGAACAGGCCTCGACTCTAACGCCGCACGCGGCCCTTGCGGGCTGTGCATAAACCGGTCGCGGTTCGTCCCGGCGCCATCGGCGGCTCGCTTGGCCGGGTTCCTATATCAAGCGGGCATCGGGGCCCGCTTCGATATCCGTCAGGCGGGCATCACCGCTATATGGTAGATCCATTCGCACAGCTCGCGCGCTATCGCCGTCTTCGCTTTGTTCGGGTTCACGTTGCGCTTTCTCAGGGCCGCGCGACGGCCCATGAGCCGCTTGGCGCATTTCTCCGCCTTCGCGCGCACCGCTTCGGGAACGCGGGGATCCTCTCTTCTCACGGCCTTGAAGCCCCTCGAGTAGCATCCGGCGGCTTCGACGAGGATTCTGCGTAGATGCGAGTTGCCCGTTTTCGCTATCTTGCCGTGGGAGGTTTTGCCTCCGCTCGAGCTTTCCGAGGGGACGAGCCCCATGAAGGAGGCGAAGGCGGCCCCGTTCCTGAACCGCTCGAAGTCGTAGACCTCGCAGACCAGGGAGAAGGCGCCGACCCTGCCTATGCCGTGAATGCATTCGAAACGCGCCATGCGCCCCGCAAGCTCGGCGGAGCCGGATATGATGCGAAGGATCTCGCTTTCCACTTCCGCCAGGCGCTCGGCGAGCCTCAGGACGGCGTTCATCTTCATCCTGAAGACGAACGTGTCCGCAGCCTGCTCGAACTCGTAGGATCCGGCCCATTGGTAAAACGTCTTGGTCCAACGGGCCTTGGTGAGCGTGTAGCTCGTTCTCGTGAGCAGCAGGAAAGACGCGACCCTTTGCTTGGCGCGCCTCAGGTCCGCGGCGACCTCGCCGCGCAGCCGCGACAGGTGGCACAGCGCCTCTTCTTCCGGAGAGGGCACGCGCACCGGGCGAACCGACCCGCAGGCGAGCATGCGGGCGAGCCACTCGGCGTCCCGCTTGTCGTTCTTCTGCCGGTCGGTTCGTCGGGGAAGCTTGGACACCGCGGCCACCGTGCAAGGGATGCCCTCGCCGCCCAGGGAGCGCGCGAGCCCGAAGCCCGTAGGGCCTGATTCGTAAACGCAGTGCAAGGGGGTCGGGAAGTCGTTTTCGTCGATCCAGGAAACGAGCTGGGCGGGGTCGCCCGACAGCGTTGAGCGCCTGACCTCCCCCGTTTCCAGCACAAGCGCGCAGACCGAGTTCTTCCTGGCGTGCGCATCGATTCCCACGATGGTAGAATAACTCATCGAAGCCTCCTTCGTTGCCTGTGGCACGCGACCACGTTCCTGTAGATGGAAACGATTGTCGCCCAACCCACGATTTGCATAAAGGAGGCTTCACCGATTCTCATCGGTCATATTCTTTAACA
>NZ_JAASIO010000028.1:0-1150 GCF_019731765.1 Gordonibacter massiliensis (ex Traore et al. 2017)
CGTGCAGCGGCTACTTCAGCGTCGACGGCGCGAACTACTTCGGCCTGGGCGGCCAGGGCTACGTGCTGCGAGGGAAAGCATCTTGGGGCTCGGTAGTGCTGCTTGCTGACAACGATGGCAAGATGGTTTCGTCGTCAGGCTGGCTGGTTACTAAGGTGTATGACAGCGACTTACAGCGCTACTGGATAATACAAATACCTAATCAGGTAGGTTATTTTGGCGCTCAAGTCGGATATTTTACTGCGGTGTTTGAAGGCGAGCCGAATTCTTTTTATGGTCAGGAAGGCCAAGGGTACGTTGTACGAGGAAAAATGCCTTACGGCAATGGTGTTCTATTAGCTGACAATGATGGCAGGCTTGCTGTAACTACTGGATGGTTGGTGACAGATCGATATGATGGTCGACTCGAACGCTATTATTTAGATTTTTCGTGTTTTGGTCATATTGGTGCGCATGTTGGCATGATTGATGCTGCTGGACAAAAATACTACGGTCTGCCAGACGTTGGATATGTGATGCGAAATGCCACGAGTCCGGTAGATGGGTATTGGTATGATGCTAACAACGACGGAGCTCTTTCGCTAGTCAGCACTCGTGCCATTCGTCTTGGGAATGGGACCTATTTATGGATTGATGCGAGTGGGCGCGAGAATCGACAAGACGCCATTAACCGGTTGATGGCTGCAGCAGATTCAGTTTTAGGGGTCCCTTATGTCTGGCTAGGGCGATATCCTGAAGATGGCGGTATGGATTGCGCGTCATTTACCTATTGGTGCTATCGACAACTGGGTATAACAATCGATTTTGAAACCTATGGGCAGGTATACGACGGGCGAGGGGTGTCCCTTTCCGAAGCAGCCCCCGGCGATTTGATTCTTATGTACTTCTCGTCTCCTGGCGTTCCCGAGCATGTGGTGATGTACGCTGGAAATGGGATGATTTACGAGGAGCCGACCTTTGGGGGACATTGCCAGTACGTGCCTCTTTCAGCGAAAAACGCTGGATACGTAGTTGTTCGCAGGATATTAGCATGAGCTAGAGCGGAAGCTGCTTGTATGTAGAGGTTTGAAGACATTCGTTCGAAAGTGACTGAAGATGCCGAGTGAGCGTTCGAGGGTTTGCGCACCATCCGTATTTGCCTTTGCGATCG
>NZ_JAASIO010000029.1:0-743 GCF_019731765.1 Gordonibacter massiliensis (ex Traore et al. 2017)
ACCCCGTCCACCACCACGCGGCCGTCCACCAGGTCGACGGTCTGGCCGCCCACGGCGATGCAGCGCTTGATGAGCACGCGGCCCGGGATCTCGGGGTCCTGGAACGTCACGATGTCGCCGGGCGCGGGGTCGCGCAGGTAGTAGCTGACCTTCTCGGAGAACACCATGTCGCCGGTCATGATGGTGGTTTCCATGGAGCCCGAGGGGATCTCGTAAGGCTGGAACACGAACGTGCGCAAAGCCCATGACAGCCCGAAGATGAAGGCCACCATGACGAGCAGGCTGATGATGGTTCTGAGCGCGCTCGACGGGCGCGGCTCGGCATGTTGCCCAGAATCCATGAAGGTCGTCTATCCTTTCCGCACGAGCGCGGAAAGGCGCCCGGATCAAGTCACGAGCGTATATGATAGCGCTTCGAGCTTAATCGCCCGGCGCGTTCGATAAACTCTTCAGAAATTCCCGACCACCGGGAGATAAGGCTCGGCTTCCGGACCGCGCCGCTCATTCCAGCAGGCCGAAGTCCTGAAGAGGCCAGAACACGAGCACGCCCCGCGCCGTCACCGACGACGCCTCGATAGCGCCGAAATAGCGCGAGTCGTTGGAGTGCGTGCGGTTGTCGCCCATGACCCACAGGTGCCCCTCGGGCACCGTGAACGGGTAGGACACCTCCACGCCGAGCGCCGTCTTGAGGGGCTCGGAGGGAAGGCCGCGGGTGTAGGGCTCGTCGAGCGCCACCCCGTCCA
>NZ_JAASIO010000003.1:0-232298 GCF_019731765.1 Gordonibacter massiliensis (ex Traore et al. 2017)
AAGTCAGCGAGGCCCGCCCTCGTGCCCGAGATCGTGGGGATCGCGCGGGCGACGCGTACTTCGGTACGCGAGTCCGCAGGATCGCCGCGAGGTCGGGTGCGAGGGCGGGCCGCAGCGTCGGCAGGTTCCGCGGGCCGTAGGCCCGCGGAACCCCTAGTGCCCCCCGCCGGCCATCATCTTGGCGGCGTGGGGCAGCGCGGCTACGATGCCGTCCCAGTTCTCGCGGGCGGCTTTCTCGCTGCCGGGCAGGTTGATGACGATGTGGCGGCCGCGCTGCATGCACAGGGCGCGCGACAGCATGGCGAAGGGCGTGATGGCCAGCGAGTGGGCGCGCATGGCCTCGGCTATGCCGGGCACGTTGCGCTCGCACACGTCCTGCGTGGCCTCGGGCGTCACGTCGCGCAGCGACAGGCCGCTGCCGCCGCAGGTGAGCACGATGTCGGCTTCCAGCGTGTCGCAAGCATGCACGATCGCCGCCGCGATGTCGGCGCGCTCGTCCTTCACCACCACGTGGCTCGCGCACGTCCATCCGTTCTCGGCGATGAGCGCCTCGAGCGCCGCGCCCGCCGTGTCCTCCTTCATGCTGCGCGTGTCAGAGCACGTGATGATGGCGAAGGTCAAAGCTTGTTCGGACATGATCGTTCCTTTCTCGCAGGTTGGCGTTAGTGAGTCAGCGAGAAGGGCTGTGGTGCGTCGAATTCGCGGGATCACGGAGGTGGCGAACAAGCCCTCTGGCTTGTTCGCTCCCTGTCTATGCGCCCGAGCGGGCGCGTTCTGCACGGCAGAGCCGGGCAGAACGAACGCGAGCTTCCGGGATCGCGCGAAGGCGGCGTGCCACAGCCCTTCGCAGCGTCGAGCCGTTCCGCCGTTCGGCAGAACGGCGGAACCTACAGGCTCACTTCCTCGGAAACATCCAGCAGCACGCACTCGATGAGCGAGCCGGCCGTGCGGGACTCCAGCCCTTCGGGCATGATGGCCATGCAGTTGCTGCGCTGGATGACGCCGAACAGCCCCGAGCTCTGGTTCTTAGCCGGCGCCACCACGTACTCGCCCGCATCGTCCTTGTACAGCGTGGAGCGCAGGAAGATGCGGCGCGGGTCGTTCTTCTTCACGTCGCGCGACAGCTTCGCCGTGACGCGGGGACGCTCGAAGTGACGGTAACCCTGCATCTTGCGCAGCGCAGGCCGGATGATCATCTCGAAGCCCACGTAGGCCGCAGCGGGATTGCCGGGCAGGCCGAACACGGGCTTGCCGCGCACGACGCCGAACGTCTGGGCCTTGCCGGGACGCATGTTCACCGTGGTCATGAGCAGCTCGCCCAGCTCGTTCACCACCGGCTTGATAAAGTCGAAGTCGCCGTTGGAGGCGCCGCCGCTCGTCACCACGAAGTCGTACTCGTCCACGGCGGCGGACACGGCGGCCGCCAGGGCCTCCTGCGTATCCTCCACGATGGGCAGGATGATAGGCGCGGCGCCGGCGGCCTGCGCGCACGCGGCCAGCGCGTAGCTGTTCGAGTTGCGGATCTTGCCGGGCATGGGAACCTCGGTGGGATCCACCAGCTCGCTGCCGATGGAGATTACGGCCACGCGGGGACGGCGATGCGTGGGCACCTCCACCACGCCGCAGCCCGCCAGGAACCCGACGCCGGCCGAGCCGATGACCTCGCCGGCCTCCACCACGACCTCGCCGGCCTTGGCCTCTTCGCCCGCTTCGCGCACGTTGTTGCGCTCCTTCACGGGAGCGGTGAACGCCACGCGGCTGCCGGGCTTGCCGTCGCCCGTTACCACGTCCACGATCTCGTACTTCACCACGGCATCGGCGTCGTCGGGCAGCGGTGCGCCGGTCATGATGCGCACGCACTGGCCGGCTTCGATGGAACCCTCGTACACGTCGCCTGCCGCCACCTCGGCGATAACGTCCATCTCAACCGGCGCTTCGGAGCTCGCGCCGGCCAGTTCGGCAGCGCGCACCGCGAACCCGTCCATAGCCGAGTGCGCGAACGGCGCTATGTCGATGTCGCTTTTCAGCGGGCACGCCGCCACGCGGCCCACGGCCTCCAGCACCGGCACCGTCTCCACGGGCAGCGGCTCCACGTTCGCGAGCACGAGCTCGCGCGCCTCTTCGAGCGAGATCATTTCCTTCATCGATTCCCCTTCCGTGAAAGGCGCGCCGCGCATCCTGCTTGCCGTTTTCGGCAACGAAAGCGCGCGACGCGCCTGATATACCCATGTCGTTCATTATAGCGCTGAAAGTATAGAGAGGGTGCCTGAGTTGGGTAGAACCGAAAGCGAGCCGCATGCGAACGGACGCTTCCCCGCAAAAGCGGCCGACGTTGCCCCGTGCCCTATAATGTGAAGGCGAAACGCACGCTCGGCCGAAAGGAACGCGCATGACCGCAGAACCCTCTCTCTATCGCAACGTGAAGGCCCATCCCACCGCGCGCCTGTCCCCTGCCGCCGGCATCGTGGGCGACGTGACCATCGGTCGCGACTCCTGCGTGCTGGCCGGTGCCCAAATTCGCGCCGACGACGCGCCCGTGGTCATCGGAAACGAGGTGAACGTCCAGGAGAACGCGGTGGTGCACGTGGACATCGACCACCCCGCCGTCATCCACGACCGCTGCACCGTGGGCCACGGCGCCATCGTGCACGGCTGCGAGATCGGGCCGAACACGCTCGTAGGCATGGGCGCCATCGTCATGAACGGGGCGAAGGTGGGTGCCAACTGCGTGATCGCGGCCGGAGCGCTCGTGTCGGAGGGCAAGGAGTTCCCCGATGGAAGCCTTATCATGGGCATGCCGGCACGCGTGAAACGCGCGCTGTCCGACGAGGAGATAGCACGCCTGTGCGGGCACGCCGCCGACGAGTACGTGCGCGTGAGCGCCGACATGCTGCGCGAGGGTCTGCTGGCGCATCCTGAAAAGGACGAAAGGGAAGCCTAGACGCGACGCGGCCCCACCGAAGCGGGGCCGCGCGTGTCAACTGGCAAGCGTGCGCTTAACGGTTGATATTGTAAAAGGCGTTCATGCCGGCGTACTGGGCGGCGGTGTCCAACTCCTCCTCGATACGCAGCAGCTGGTTGTACTTCGCCACGCGGTCGGAGCGGCAGGGCGCGCCCGTCTTGATCTGGCCCGTGTTCACGGCCACGGAAAGGTCGGCGATCGTGGTGTCCTCGGTCTCGCCGGAACGGTGGCTCATGACACAGGCGTAGCCGGCCTGCTTCGCCATCTCGATGGCCTCGAGCGTCTCGGTGAGGCTGCCGATCTGGTTCACCTTGATGAGGATGGCGTTCGCGCAACCCATCTCGATACCCTTGGCCAGGCGCTTGGAGTTGGTGACGAACAGGTCGTCGCCCACCAGCTGCACGCGGTCGCCGATGCGGTCGGTCAGCTCTTTCCAACCGTCCCAATCCTCCTCGGCCATGCCGTCCTCAAGGGAGATGATGGGGTACTTGTTCACGAGCGCTTCCCAGTAGTCCACCATCTCGGCGCTGGTCAGCTCGCGGCCCTCGCCCGCCAGCACGTACTTCTGCTTGTCGGCATCGTAGAACTCGGTGGAAGCCGGGTCCATGGCGAACATGATGTCCGTGCCGGGCTTGTAACCGGCGGCCTCGCACGCCTTCGTCACGTACTCGAGCGGCTCCTCGTTCGTCTTGAAGTTGGGGGCGAAGCCGCCCTCGTCGCCCACGCCGCCGCCGAGGCCCGCGTCATGCAGCACCTTCTTCAGCGTGTGGTAGATCTCGGCGCACCAGCGCAGCGCCTCGGCGAACGAGTCGGCGCCCACCGGCATGATCATGAACTCCTGGAAGTCCACGTTGTTGTCGGCATGCACGCCGCCGTTCAGGATGTTCATCATGGGCGTGGGCAGCAGGTGCGCGTTCGTGCCGCCCACGTACTTGTAGAGCGGCAGCTCGGCGGATTCGGCCGCGGCCTTCGCGCAGGCCAGCGACGCACCCAAGATGGCGTTCGCGCCCAAGGCACCCTTGTTGTCGGTGCCGTCCAGCTCGAGCATGATGTCGTCGATGGTGCGCTGATCGTCGGCCTCCATGCCCACGAGCGCGTCGGCGATCTCCTCGTTCACGTGAGCCACCGCGTCGAGCGTGCCCTTGCCAAGGTAGCGGCCCTTGTCGCAATCGCGCAGCTCCACGGCCTCGAACGCGCCCGTCGACGCCCCCGACGGCACGGCAGCGCGGCCGAACGCCCCGTCCTCGAGCACGACCTCCACTTCCACGGTCGGGTTGCCGCGCGAATCGAGAATCTCGCGACCGAACACATCGATGATGACGCTCATGAATGCCTCCTCGTGATTTCATTCCGCTCCGCCGGACCGTTCCGCCGAAGTCGCACATCACTGGCAATCATAGCACGTCGGAAGCGCGCTCCCGCATTCTGCGAGCGTTTCCCACAACCCCGGCGACGAACGGTAACGAGCGAGGACGCGAACCGCCGGGGTTGTCGAAGGCGTGCGGCGGGACTAGAACCTGAACTCCCCGGCCCAGTCGAAGTCGCCGGAGGTTTTATGCTTTCGGACCAGCGGGCGCACCAGACGGGAAACCGCGGGCGCTCGACATGGTCGACGCTGGGGTGTGGGGCTTGAGATCGAGGAGCGACGTGCCTTCCTGGGCGTCGAGGCAGGACATCTCCCTCTTCCCCTCCCCCGCTCACGACGCCGACGGGATGCGCGAAAAAACGTTTCCCGTGGATGGTGTTCCTTTCGAGGTACGGCAGCCGCTCCTGCAACAGCGCTTGACGGGAGCATACAGGCCGACACCGTGAGAGGGTCAAGGACGCGGAGCGATCTCGCACTCGTCTATTCTGCACGGAAGTTGTCGGAATGTTGCATTTTTCCCTCGACTCGGGCCTTCATGCGCCGCACTATCTGCGAAAGGCATTCGTTTGCGCAGATCACGTTTTCACAATTGCCTTTGTCGGTTTTTCAGATGCAACATTGCGGCGATTTCCGTGCAGAATGGACGCGACTTGCCACCGCATCTGGACAGGCTTGATGCACTCGCCGCAGGTTTTACTTCTATCGGACGGATTGTGCGCTGGATGCTCGAGGGATCGCCCCGCAGAGTTTTCGACACGATGGACGCGATGATCGCGACGATGCGTTTCGCCGAGCTGCCAGTACAGCGGAGCGCGGACGCGAAGCGACGACAGGCCGCCCTCACGCTTCCAACGGTTGCTCGGAGCCGTCGGCGGCCAGGTCTTCGCGCTCGCGGGCCAGGCAGTCTATAAGCTCTTGCTGCGAGTGCACGGCGAGCTTGCGGTAGATGCTGCGCACGTGCGTCTTCACCGTGTCGGGCGACACGGACAGCGCCTCGCATACGGCGCGGCGCGACTTGCCCTGCGCCAGCAGCAGCATGACCTCGCTCTCGCGCTGCGTGACCTCGCGCTCCGTGGCCACGAACTTCACCACGCCCGCCAAATCGCCCGCGGCCAGGCTGCTCTCGCCGGGGCGCACGGTGCCCCAACCGTACTTGAGGTTGCTGCCGCTCGACAGGAACAGAGCGGCCGCCAGTGCGAAGCACGCCACGCAGCTGGCGAGCAGCGGGGCATCGGGCGAAGGCTCGCCGTTCAAAAAGGCCAAGGCGACGCCGCCTCCCGCCACTACCCCGAAGAACAGCGCGGCGCCTGGGCAGCTGGCGATCCAGGTGGCCGGCAGCCCCATGTTCTTCATCAGGCAGGCTCCCAAACTCCACAGCACCAAATCGAGGTAGCAGAATCCGGCCGCCAGCACCACATCGCCCACCACGGTCGCATCGGGCAGCAGCGCGAGCAGCACGAAGCCGACGGCCACGAACGGGAACGCCACCTTGTACACCAGCCGGTTGAAGTCGAGCCGCAGGAACACCAGCGTGCCGAACAGCAGCCCCACGGCCGCAAGCTGCGCCACGGAACGCAGCACGGTGCCTCCAAGCGAAGCCGGCCACGCGGCAACTTCGGCGCCAGCCGCCCCCATGGCCCCAGCCACGTCGCCCGCGCCTGCGCCACCGAGCGCGAACACCCCCGCGAACAGCACGCCAGCCGCCACGCCCTGCACGCACGACGTGGCCACGAACTTCGCAGGAAACGGCAGCGGCACGTCGCGCCCGTGACCGAAGTAGCGCGCCTTTGGAAAATCGCCCACCACCGCGCGCAACAGCGCGGCAGAGGCGAACGGCAGCACGAGCGATATCGTGAGCAGGGGGGCGTCGCCCGCACCGGTCGCCTGGCCCGCCAGCGCCAGCGCAACGAGCGCAACGGCGGCGGCCACCGTGGCCATCATGCCCTGGTACAGCGTCTGCTGCGTGCCGATCCAGCCGAACACGCGATCGACCTCCACGCGAAACAGCGCGCAGCCAACGCCCATGACCAAGCTCGACAACGCATAGAGCGCGCCTCGTGCCGCCGGGGGCAGCCCGGTGTCGAGCGCCCATACCAGATGCAGGGCGGAGGCCAGCGTCATGAGCGAGGCCAACGCCACGGTCCACGAGGGCGCGCTGGGCACCTTCCGCGTTTTCTTGAACCACACGGCTATGACCGTGCTCGCCAGCGCCATGCAAACGAGCGGCCCCATCCACGCCGGCACGAGCACCGCCGAGCCGCCTGGGCCCGACGCCACCGCTCCTAGCTCGACAGCCGGCCCCGTGCAACAGGCGATCAGCCAAACCATATAACATGCCATGGCCAGCGCGATGCGCGCGTGCCCGGCCGCGGCATGGCCGAGCCCCGCGCGCACGCGCTGGCGGTCACCCGGCTCGTTGAACAGATGACGAACGTGGCTTTCCTTCATGGGCCCTCCCCTTCCCGCGCATAAGCATACCGCGTCGCGCCTCACCCCGCAGGGTGAAAACGCGCGATTCGGCTTTTTCCCTGCGATGGGCGAAGAGGAACGCCGGCCGCGCATGCTAGAGTGCGGGCAACGCCACGGTGCGGAGGGCACCGGGCACCAGGAGGAACCGAAGGGCTCCTCGCAGGAGGGAAGGGGTATCCCATGGAGAACGAGAAACGACTGAGCATGGATCGACGCAGCTTCCTCAAGGGGGCGCTCGCCACGGGCGCCGTGAGCGCGGCCGCCGTCACGGGCGTGGGCGCGCTCGCCGGCTGCGCGGCGCAACCGAAGGAGGGCAAGGCGGGCACGTCGGCCTCCAGCAGCAAAGGCGCCGGCGCCTACGACTTCGAGACCGCGCCCGACCCCATCGCCGAGAGCGACATCAAGGAAACGGTGGACGCCGACGTGGTCGTCATCGGCGCGGGCTTCTCGGGCCTGTGCTGCGCGCTCGCAGCGGCGGAGGAAGGCGCGAACGTGGTCGTGCTGGAGCGCATGGACCACGTCATCGGCCGCGGCGGGTCCATCTACGCCATGAACTCGAAGCTCACGAAGGAGAAGGGCTACGAGTGCTCCGTGGAGGAGGTGGCGCAGCGCTACAAGCGCATGATGGGCTACCACTCCTACCGCGTGGACGGCCGCAAGTGGATGCTGCACTTCAACCGCTCCGGAGAGGCCATGGACTGGCTCATCGACCGCATGACCACGGCCAGCTCCGTGGGCGGCGACGACCTCACGCCCGTCATGGAGCACTGGTACGAGGACCCCGAGAACATCAACGGCGAGTTCCCCGGCACGCACGAGTTCCTCGACGGCCCGAACGGCAAGGGCCCCGACGACAACCCGCAGCAGGACGTGTGCGCGAACATGGCGCTGTACTGCGAGAAGGCCGGCGTGGACCTGCGCTACGAGACCGAGGCGCAGCAGCTCGTGAAAGACGGCGACAAAGTGGTGGGCGTCGTGGCGAAGGGCAAGGACGGCTACGTGCGCTTCAACGGCAAGAACGGCGTGGTCATCGCCACGGGCGACTTCGGCCAAGACAAGGACATGCTGGAGAAGTTCATCCCCTGGGCGGCCCATCAGACCGAGTTCGGCGGCATCTGGAACGGCTCGGGCCACAAGATGGCGTACTGGGCCGGCGCCGCGGTGGACAAGAGCGAGACGCCCGCGCCCATGATCTTCTGCTTCCAGTGGCGCTCCATCACGCGCCAGGTGCGCGCGTTCCAGGGCCTCATGGTGAACGAGGACGGCCGCCGTTACGACAACGAGGACAACGTCATCTCGCACGGCGGGCTGGCGCTCATGCACCAGAAGGGCAACCACGCGTTCGCCATCTGGGACGACGACTACGCCAACGAGCCTCAGTGGCAGAACCACCGCTACGTGGACGGCCCGAAGGTGTTCGACACGCCCGACGACGTGCGCGCCTACTGGCAGACGGTCGTCGACGGCCCCGGCACCATCAACATGAACGGCTCGGGCGACATCCCGGTGAAGATGATCAAGGCCGACACCGTGGAAGAGCTGGTCGAGAAGCTGGGCCTGCCGAAGGACGAGGCGCTCAAGACCATCGCCGCCTACAACGGCTACTGCGAGACGGGCGTGGACGAGGAGTTCGGCAAGCGGAAGGAGCTGCTGCTGCCCATCAAGAAGGGACCGTTCTACGGCATCGAGTGCACTCCCTGGTTCCTCTCCACCACCGGCGGCATCCGCTGCAACGAGCACCTGCAGGTCATGAACGCCGACGACGAGGTCATCGAGGGCCTGTACTGCCTGGGCTCCACGGTGGGCGACATGTACAACAACTGCTACTCCACGCACTTCCCCGGCCACAACCTGGGCGGCACGTGCCTCACGTTCGGCTATGTGACCGGCCGCTACCTGGCCGGCGCCGAGAAGTAGCGCATCGATCCACGGCCGCCCGCCCGGGCGGCCGCCTCACGGCGCCTATCCCGCGGCGCCCTTCGGCCCGGACGCTCACTCCCTCCCTGCGTCCGGGCCTTTCGCGCACAGGTGTGCCGGCTTAGGCTGCGGCTCCCTCTTGCGTGGAGAAATGCCCCTACGGAGCAACCGCGAGCAGCGAGATTCCTCTTGCTGCTACAGAAACCAGACGATCGCAACGCACGCCGCAAGTCCCACCACCAGCACGGCGACGCTGCCGCCGGTGAGTCGGCGGTCGCGCAAAGAAGTGCGGCCCGCCTCGGCGCCGTAGCAGCGGGCGTCCATGGCGGCGGCCAGCGCGTCGGCGCGACGGAACAGCCCTACGAATAGCGGGATGAGCACGGTCTGCCACGCGCGCAGGCGCTGCCACAGGCTGCCCTCGGCGAACGCCGCGCCGCGCGCCTGCTGAGCGTCGTGCACGCGCCCGAATTCCTCGGCCGTCACGGGAATGAAGCGCAGCGCCAGCGAAAACACCATAGCAATATCGTCCACCGGCACGCGCAGGCGGCGCAGCGGGCGCAGAAAGTCGGCGAGCGCGTCGGTGAGCGCCGTGGACGTGGTGGTGTACGTGACCACGAGGCTGGCCACCACCAACAACACGATGCGCGCGGCGAAGAAGCACCCGCGCGCGAAGCCGGCGGGAACGAAACCGAACGACCCGGCAAGGGCGACGGGCGGCAGCGAGGCGAACGCACCCGGAAACGAGTCGCCCAGAACGGTGGGCACCGCGCCCGGAGCGGCCTGCGACACATCAAGCGCGAAGCCGTTGAACAGCACCGCGAACCCCGCGATAACGTACACGGGAACGAGAAGCGCGAAGAACCGGCGGACGGGAACTCCCGACAATGCCGCCACTGCGACGAATACGAGGGCGCACAGCGCGAGCCCCGTCCAGGTGCCCACGAGGAACAGCGTGACCGAGTACGCGGCGAGCAGCACGATCTTCACGCGCGCGTCGCATGCGTGAACGGGCGATGATCCGGGGATATAGGAACTGACGTCGATTCGCATGCTGGCAGTATAACGGAAAAGCCCGCAGCGCGATGCTGCGGGCTTTCGAACAGGGTGACAAGGCGAGCAGCCGGAAACTCAGCTCCGACCGCCGGGGACTACCTGCCTTCCCTGATGTTCTCGGCACCTTGCTTGATGTTGTCCTTCGCGTCCACCGCCGCTTCCTTGATGGCCTCGCCGGCTTTCCCGAGCGACTCCTTCACGGAATCCATGAAGCCCTCGGACTTCTGGTCCTTGCGATCCTCGTGCTGCTGGGCGCGCATGGCGGCATCGGTGCTGCCCGTCTGCTGGGCCACCTGGTGCTCGCGGTCGGCGGCGGCATCCTCGGCGCGGCGCTCGTTCACGCCGGCCTTCGCCTCGTGGAACGCGTCCTTCACGTTGTTCTTCACGTCGTGAGCCATGTCCTTGGCGCCGTTCTTCATATCGACGGAGGCGTCGCCCGTCTTGTAAGCCTGATCGACCATGCCTGCTCCTTTCAAAGGGGGTTTGCGGATTCGCTCTCATTCTAGAGGCGCGGCTCAGCCTGCCGGCTTCCGCGCGAAAACAGGGCCTCAACGGTTCGGCCACGAGAACCGATGCGCCGTCTGATGTGGCCAAACGGTCCTTGCAGCTCGACAGGGCCCCTTAAAGGCGCTCTGACGATTCGGTGGCTATCCGCTCCGTGTCGCCTTCCGCCTTCTCGAAGTCGAACGCGGTGGCGGCGGCCTCCACGGACTCTTTTTCGCAACCGTCTCCGTCGACGGCTTCGACGTACTCCTCGGCCTCGCGCTTCACGTCGCGCTCGATGCGCTCGAGGTCGTCCGCCGCCTCGCGGTTCAGCTCGGCCGCCTCGTCCGCGTCGATGCGGACGTCTTCCTTCGTCGTGGTTTCAGCCATAGTCCGGCTCCTTTCGTTTGTACTTCCACCTGCTGGGAAGGGCTTGCTATCGAATCTATTGTAGCCGCCGGCTCTCCCCAGGCCGGTTTCCGCACGCTGACGGTCGCGCAACAGTTGGCTCGGGCCTATCTCACCCTTTGTTGTCGCGCGCGTCGCCGAACAGGTTGACCATCGTCTCGCGCACGTGCTCGATGAGCACGGGCACCTCGCGGTACACTTCTCCGGCCGCCTCCTGGGAATGGCGCGCCACCTCGCCGGCCATCCCCTGCACGTGGTCGCCCACGTCGCCGAACGCGTCCTGCGCGTGGCGCTGCAGCTCGCCAGTCATATCCTTGGCATGGCCTCCCATCTCACCGAACGCCTCCATCGAATGTTGCCGCACGTCGCCGGCCATGTCCTTCATGTGCCATGCCACGTTCATCTTGTCGTCAGACGCGGGCTTCCCGTCTGCGGGTTCACGATCTTCCATACGAGCCTCTTTCCTTGCTGCGGATTGCGGTGAGCGGGCAGAGAGCGCCCTGTTTCACCCTATGGTAGACCAGCATGCGAAGGGGATGTGCAACTGGGAGAAAACGCATTCTTGACGCGTTGATGGCAGGTCGAGCAACCGAGGGGGAACGCAAAACGGGGACCCGAAGGTCCCCGCTCGATGCAGTGCGTTTATGCGGTCCAGAGAAGGGCTATTCGGCCTTCTCCTTCTCCGCAGCCTCGGCCTCGGCAGCTTCCGCGTTCTCGGCGGCGGCTTCCTCGGCCTTGTCGGCGGCCTCGACGGCAGCCTCCTCGGCTTTGGCCTCGACGGCTTCGGCCTTGGCTTCCTCGGCGGGAGCATCAACGGCCTCGGGAGCCTTCTCCTCGGCCTGAGCCTCGGGCTCCTCGGTCTTCTCGACCTTCTTCGGAGCGGCCTTCTTCGCAGCCTTCTTGGCCGCGGGCTTGGCCTCTTCCTTCTTCGCCTTCACGGGCTCGGTCACCATCTCCATGATAACCATGGGGGCGTCGTCGCCCTTGCGGGGACCCAGCTTCATGATGCGGGTGTAGCCGCCCTGGCGATCCTGGAACATGCCCTGCGCGACCTTCTCGAACACCTCGCGCACGAGCTCCTTGTCGCCCAGCGCCGCGATGGCGAGACGACGGGAATGCAGGTCGCCGCGCTTCGCCCACGTGATGATCTTGTCAACGTCGGGACGGATCTCCTTGGCGCGCGACTCGACGGTCTTGATGCGGTCGTTCGCCAGCAGCGCGCACACCAGGCTCTTCTTCATGGCCTTGGTGTGGCTGGTGTCGGTGCCCAGCTTGCGCCCCTTCTTGTAGTGTCTCATGATCTCGTATCTCCTAAAGCTTCAAATTGAGGTCCATGGAAATGAGCTTGTCCTTCACTTCCTCGATGGACTTCGCACCAAAGTTCCTAATGTTCAGCAAGTCGTTTTCGGAGAACTCGACGAGCTGGCGGACGGAATGGATGCCGGCGCGCTTCAGGCAGTTGTAGGAACGGACGGAAAGGTCCAGGTCCTCGATCTGCTTGTCCAGCTCGGCATTGGACTCCTGCCCCTCGGGAGCGAAGATGGAAGGAACCTCGCCTTCCTCCTCGTCCACGATGTCGGACAGGCCCAAAAACGCCCCCATGTACTGGTTGATGATGTTGGCGGCTCGGCACACGGCCTCGGAAGGCGCGATGGAACCGTCGGTCTCAACCTCCAGCACGAGCTTGTCGTAGTCGGTGCGCTGACCCACACGGGTGTCGGTGACGTTGAGCGTGCACCGGCGGACCGGCGAGAACAACGAGTCAACGTGGATGACGCCGATGGGATCCTCGGTGCGCTTGTTGCGCTCCGCGGACACGTAGCCGCGGCCCACCCCGATACGGATCGTCATGTCCAGCTGGCCGCCGTCGGCGACCGTGGCGATGACGTGCTCCGGGTTCACCAGCGTGAACTCGGTTGGGATGTCCAGGTCGGCGCCCGTCACCGTGCAGGGGCCCTCGGCGGACACGTGGGCCGTGGCCTCTTCGATATCCTCGTTGAGCGCGGAGAACACGAGGCCCTTCACGTTCAGCACGATATCGGTGATGTCCTCGATGACGCCCTCGGCCGTGGTGAACTCATGTTGCACGCCCTCGATCTGGATGGCGGTTGCTTTCGCACCGTCAAGCGACGAGAGCAGCACGCGGCGCATGCAGTTGCCCAGCGTGTAGCCGTAGCCACGCTCGAGCGGTTCCACGACGAAACGCGCGACAGTGTCGTTGACTTCTTCCGTTGTTACCGTAGGCCTCATGAACTCTGTCATGTTGTGTAAGCCTCCTTACTATGCCGCGATTATTTCGAGTAAAGTTCGACGATGAGCTGTTCGCGAATGTCCAAATCGATTTGATCGCGTTGCGGAAGAGCAAGCACGCTGCCCTGCAGTTTCTCGATATCGACCTCGAGCCACGCCGGCACCTGCACGCGCTCGTTGGAGATGAGCGCGCTCTTGATGACCAGCAGGTCCTTGGCCTTGGGGGCCACGGCAACCAGGTCGCCCGCCTTCACGCGGAACGACGGGATGTCCACGCGGCGGCCGTTCACGGTGATGTGACCGTGACGCACCTGCTGACGAGCCTCGGCGCGAGACTTCGCGAAACCGAGACGGTACACGACGTTGTCCAGACGGCTCTCGAGGATGCGCAGCAGGTTCTCGCCCGTGACGCCCTGCTGGCGGCCGGCGATCTCATAGTAGTGATGGAACTGCTTCTCGAGGATGCCGTAGATGCGCTTGGTCTTCTGCTTCTCGCGCAGCTGCAGACGGTATTCGCTTTCTTTCACGCGCTTCTTGCCGGCTTCGCCCGGCGCGTAGTTGCGGCGCTCGATTGCGCACTTGTCCGTGTAGCAGCGGTCGCCCTTCAGGAAGAGCTTCGCACCTTCACGACGGCACAAACGGCAGTCCGCTCCAGTATAACGAGCCATAATACTTCGATCCTTTCAGTTACACGCGACGACGCTTGCGCGGACGGCAACCGTTGTGCGGAATGGGTGTGCAATCCTGAATGCTGGAAACTTCCAGACCGGCGGCCTGCAGCGAGCGGATAGCCGTCTCGCGACCCGAACCCGGGCCCTTGACGAACACCGCCACCTTGCGGAGGCCATGCTCCATAGCCGTTTTCGCGGCGGCCTCGGCGGCCATCTGCGCGGCGAACGGCGTGGACTTGCGGGAGCCCTTGAAGCCAACCGTGCCGGCGGACTGCCAGGAGATCACATTGCCCTGGGGATCGGTGATGCTCACAATGGTGTTGTTGAACGTAGACTTGATGTGCGCGGCGCCCACGGCGATGTTCTTACGCTCGGAACGCTTGATGCGCGTGCGCACGTTTTTCTTTGCTGCCACTTAAGCTACCTCACTTCTTCTTTCCGCCGATTTGCTTACGAGGACCCTTGCGGGTACGCGCGTTCGTGTGCGTGCGCTGTCCGCGAACGGGCAGGCCGCGACGATGGCGCAGGCCACGATAGCAACCGATCTCCATGAGGCGCTTCACGTTCTGGGAAACCTCGCGGTGCAGGTCGCCCTCCACCTTGATGTTCTCCTGGATGTAATCGCGCAGCTTCGTCAGATCGTCCTCCGTGAGGTCCTTGACGCGGACGTCGGGATCGACGCCGGTGTCGGCGAGGATCTTTTTGGAGGTGGTCAGACCGATGCCGTAGATGTAGGTCAAGCCGATTTCAACGCGCTTGTCGCGAGGAAGGTCGACACCAACAAGACGAGCCATAGATGATTCTCCTCTTTCCTAGCCCTGACGCTGCTTGTGGCGCGGGTTCTCGCAGATGACGAGCACCTTGCCGTGGCGTCGGATGATCTTGCATTTGTCGCACATTTTCTTGACCGAAGGACGTACCTTCATAATCATTTCCTTTCGGTTTATGTGTTGCTCAGGTCTATACATACGCCCAGCCGCAGGCGGTTGTTTTCTTGCTTGTCGTTCGTGCTTGATCGTGCTTGTGCGGAGCCGTTCGCGCAACGCGTTTCGCGCTGCTGACACACAAAATGCGCACACCTGGTTCACAGGTTGCGCAAAATCGCATGCTTACTTGAAGCGGTAGGTGATGCGCCCGCGGTTCAGGTCGTAAACGGACAGCTCCACCGTCACCTTGTCCCCCGGGAGGATCTTGATATAGTGCATACGCATCTTGCCGGAAATATGGGCCAATATCTTGTGGCCGTTTTCGAGCTCCACCCTAAACATAGCGTTCGGCAACGCTTCGAGGACGGTCCCCTCGAGCTCGATAACATCTTCTTTGGTCAAAAGTGCTCCTTCAAGCAAATCGTCACTAAACAGCAACCATAGATGATACCAAAAGATGGGAGCAGAGGGCAAGAAAAATAAACGGGCGCACAACACCAACAAACCCGCTGGTTCGAAGTCACCTGCTTGCCAGGCGTGCGGTTCGATGCCGCGCGGTCCTCGCCGAAGAAACGGGACCGCCAGGTATTCGCGCGAAGCGCAGCCGCCTTGTCGGCTTAGGTCGTGCAGCGTCCGAAACTGGCTGGGCCACCAGGATTCGAACCTGGATAGCTGGTACCAAAAACCAGAGTCCTGCCGTTGGACGATGGCCCAGTTTCAAACGGAGGCGCTTGCAGCGCGGCGCGCCCGGATGGGCGCCGTGCGCACGGACATTGAAATGGTGGGCCGTGAGGGAGTCGAACCCGCGACCTTGGGATTAAAAGTCCCCTGCTCTACCAGCTGAGCTAACGGCCCACGTCCGCAATGCGCAAGTACTCATTTTAGCCGGGGCGGCAAGGGCGGTCAATGAAAATGTTGGCAACATGCGCGGCAACGTGCACGCTCCTTGGAATGCCGCGGTCGAGCCGCGCGGGCATGAGGCAGTATAAGGGTCGTCGAGCGCGCCTCTTCGCGGCCGCCTTGTAGGGCAAGGGCTCTGCCCTTGCCGTCAACCTGCGAAAACAATTCCTGTCGGGCGGCAAGGGCAGAGCCCTTGCCCTACAAGACAAGCGAAAGCGGCGCTTTTGACGCAGTTCCTTTTCGGTTGATATGGAGCCGTAACGCCCCTGTCACGCAGGTCGTACTACAATCGTAGAGTATGCGTAAGTTCCCCGCCGGCTCCTCCGAACGGCCCAGCGCAGCCGCTCGCAAGCCGCCTTCCCGAAAGGCCGTGATAGCCATGTGGTGCTCGAAAGTGCTCGTCGCCTACGACGGATCCGCCCCCTCTGCGAAAGCCCTCGACCTCGCGCAGTCCATCGGCGCCCAAGATGAGCGTATCGAGCTCGTGTTCGCCCACGTCATGAAGCTGTTCGCCCTAGGAACGGGAGCCGAGGGCCCGCTCATCGAAGAGGCGAACCGCGTGCACGCCGGCCTGCAGCAGCTGGCCGAGCGCGTGCCGAACAAGGCGCATGCGCACCTGCTGAAAGGCACCTCCCCTGCCGACCTGCTGCTGAAGTGCGCCGAAGACGAAGGCTGCGACCTCATCGTCATGGGCAGCCGCGGCAATGGCGGCGTGAAGGGGTATCTGGGCAGCGTGAGCTACGCCGTGGTGCAAGGCTCGCCGGTGGCCGTGCTCATCGCCAAGGACGCGCCTGAAGCGGGAAGCGCGGACGCGACGACCGAGCGGGAGGCCCGCTAGCATGTCCGCCGCAGCGCAACGGGCGAAGCTCTGGACGAAGGACTTCACGCTCGGCACGGCCGTGAACTTCCTGCTCATGGTGAACTACTACGGCCTCATGGTCGTGGTGGCCGACTACGCCATGAAAACCTACGACGCCCCCGCCGCCACGGCCGGGTTGGCCGCGAGCATCTTCATCATCGGCGCGCTCGCGGCACGCCTCGTGAGCGGGCGCATCATGGACAAGGTGGGGCGCAAGCGGTTGCTCGTGATCGGCGCGATCGGCGAGGTGGTGTTCTCGGCGCTCTACCTGGCTGGGCTGGGCTTCGCCCCGCTGTTCCTCATCCGCCTGCTGCACGGCTTCGCCTACGGCATGTGCTCCACCACCATCGGCACCATCGTAACGGCGCTCGTGCCCGACAGCCGCAAGGGCGAGGGCGTGGGCTATTACATGCTCTCTGTCACGCTGGGCGCCGCCATCGGGCCTTTTCTGGGCATGTTTCTCACGCAGACCACCGGTTTCTTCGTGCTGTTCGTCACCACGGCGGCCGTTGCGGCTCTGTCCCTGCTGGCCGCTGCCCAGCTGAAAGTCCCCGAAGCCGCCCAGGAAAGCGACGCCCAGATCAACGAAGCAGCCGACGAGATCGCACGCGAAGAGCGCGACGAACGCGCAGGCGGCTTCCGCGTGCCGCGCTTCAACATGGCGAACTACCTCGAATCCAGCGTGCTGCCCATCAGCGGCGTGTGCGCGCTTCTGTTCTTCTGTTATTCCAGCCTGCTCGCATTCCTCACTCCGTTCGCTGCGGAAAGCGGGCTTGAGGCGCCGGCCAGCTTCTTCTTCGTGGTGTACGCCGTGGCCACGTTCGTCACGCGGCCCTTCACGGGCAAGCTGTTCGATCGCAAGGGCGACCGCGTGGTCATGGTGCCGGCCTTCATCGCGTTCATCGTGGGGATGGGGCTTCTGGCCACCGTCCATCGACCTGCGGCCATGCTCGTGGCCGCGGCGCTTTTGGGCTTCGGCGTGGGCACGGTGCAGGCGAGCGGACTGGCGCTGGCCGTGCGCATCGCCCCCGACGACCGGCTGAGCCTGGCGAACTCCACGTTCTACATCCTGCTGGACGTGGGCGTGGGCGTGGGACCGCTCCTTCTGGGGCTGGTGCAGCCCCTGTTCGGATACCGCGGGCTGTTCGAGGCCATGTCCACCGTGGCTATTGCGGCACTGGCAATCTACCTGGTAGTTAGCCGCCGTAAGGGTCGCATGCGGCAAACGCTGCGCGCCCAGGACGAATCGTAGACGGCTGTACCAAAAGCCGTCAAACGCGCGCCCTCCGCTGCCGCCCCGTAGGGCAAGGGCTCTGCCCTTGCTTTACGGGACAAGCAAAGCGGCACGTTTGATGCAGCCCCACCGCGCGAACCCCCTGCAAAACGGGCATGCGACGAGCGCAGCGGGGAGTTTTGGAATCCTCGGTGCGCTCGCCGCATGGTTTCGATCGTGGCGAACCTCCGCGTCGGGCGGGGCAAGCCCCGCCCCTACGAGTCGGCGGAAAACCCTGTTGCCAACCCAGCGCGGGCTATTCGGCGGGAACGAACGTGTCTTTGTCCGGAGCGAAGGACTGCATGGCCTCGATGGTGCGGGCGAACAGCTCGTCCAGTTCCCAGCCCAGCATCTCGGCGCCGGAGCGGATGACGTCGCGGCTGACGCCGGCGGCGAAGCGCTTGTCCTTGAACTTCTTCTTGAGCGACTTCACCTCGAAGTCCATGACGCTCTTGCTGGGGCGCATGACGATGGCGGCGCCGATGAGGCCCGTGAGCTCTTCGGTGGCGAACAGGATCTTCTCCATCTGCAGCTCGGGCTTGGGCAACTCGGGGTTGAAGTCCGACGTGTGGCTCTGGATGGCGCGGATGAGCTCGGGCGAGCCGCCGGCGGCCTCGATGTCCTTGGCCGCGTAGATGGTGTGCAGCTCGGGCTCGTCATCGTGCTCTTCCCAGTCCAGGTCGTGCAGCAGGCCCACGATGCCCCAGAACTCCTCGTTCTCGGGGTCGTACTCGCGCGCGAAGTAGCGCATGGTCTGCTCCACCGTCTCGGCGTGCTCGATGTGGAACGGGTCCTTGTTGTGCTCCTGCAGCAGCGCAAACGCGTCCTCGCGCGCGATGCCGGCTTCCAGTTTCGCCATAGAATCTCCTATCCTCGACGGTCTTTCCCTATGCTATCGCAAAACCACGGGACAAGCGAGGAGCCTGGCCCAGCAACACAGCGGCCACCTTCGGGGCTGCCCACCTCCTGCGACGGTTCCCGTTGGCGCCATGCGGACCCTTCGGCTCCGACGGCTTCGCCGCCTCCGCTCAGGATGGCAATCGGAACCGGTTCTGGCCCGAGAACGCAGCATAGCGGTCATTTTCGTGCGTTTCACTTTTCACATTATGATCTGGTGTTATGTTCGATAACACCAGATCATAAGCTTGCACAAAAAAGCGCGTCGTCCCCCTCGCACTCCCATTCTGCTGCTTTTGACCAGCTTTGGCCCGACTCCATCCGCCTAGAACACTATCCCGAGCGCATTCACGATGAAGCCCCACGTCACGCCGGTCGCGTACAGCAGTACCACCACCAGCACGTTCTGACCTGGATGGCGGTTCGCGCGGAAGAGCACGAGCAGGCCCACGCCGGCCGACACGAGCAAGCCGGCGAGCATGGCACCCGATCCTAGGATGCCGTCCACGTACAGCTGGGCGATGACGACGCTGGCCGCGCAGTTCGGCACGAGTCCGACCAGCGCCGAGCCCAACACCGAAAGCGCGGGGTTTGCGGTGAGGAACTCGCCGAGCGCCTCCTCGCCCACCACGGCCAGCACGGCGTTCAGCACGAGCGTGATGGCGAACACGAACACCGTGACCTGCAACGTGTGCTTGACGGCGCTCTTCAGGATGCCGCCCTCGCCGTCGTGGCAGTGGCAGTGGTCGTGCTCGCACAGGTCGTGGATGTGCAGCGGCGAGTCGATGCGCCGCGCGACGCGCAAGGCGGCATCCACGACGAAGCCCATGACCATGCCGATGATGATCTTGGCCCCGAGGATCTTCAGGATGACGTCGAGCGGCACCTGCTCGGCGATGAAGATGGGCAGCATCTCGTCCGACGTGGACAGGAACACCGCGAACAGCGTGCCCAGCGTGATGACGCGCCCGGCCCAGAGCGTCGCCGCGGCAGCCGAGAACCCGCACTGCGGCACCACGCCCACGAGGGCGCCGATGAACGGCCCGGCCGCGCCCGCGCGCTGGATGGCCGCCTCGGCCTTGTCACCCGTCTTGTGCTCAAGCCACTCCATAACCAGATACGTGACGAACAGAAACGGGATAAGGTAGAGCGTGTCTTTGGTGGCGTCCACCAGAACGTCCACCGCTATGTCGAAGAATGCTTCCATGGGTTGGTATTGTAGTCCAACGCAACGCCCGTAGTCACCGCGTCGTTAAACGGTCACCTTTTCCCAACGTCTGCCCTGCGGCCGGCCCACCGCTCTACCGTTTTCTACCTACGGTAGGTGGAAGTTCCTTGCCCGATTACGTATGATCGTTCCGAACGAAAGGAGCACGTGCATGGACGCACGAACGACAGGCCGGTTCATCGCAGCCAAACGCAAAGAACGCGGCGTAACGCAGGAGCAGCTGGCCGCCGAGCTGGGCGTGTCGGGCAAGGCGGTGTCGAAGTGGGAGACGGGCCGCTGCCTTCCCGATTGCTCGCTCATGGAGCCTTTGTGCGAAGCCCTGGACGTCACGTTCAACGAGCTGCTGAGCGGAAGGCCCATCGAGCAGGAGCAAGAACGGCGCGCCTCCGACGACGCCCTGCGCCGCGCCCTGGCGACCGTGGAGCAAGTGCAGCACGAGAAACGGCTGCTCATAGGCATACTCGTTATCGTGCTGGGCATCGCGCTCATCTCCATCGGCAGGACCCTCGTCGAGCCCACCATCAGCGACGTCATGGACTTCTTCGGCGGCTTCATGGAGGGGATCTCCATCGTCATGGTGCTGGTGGGCGTGTTCGTGACGATACGGGAGCTGACCCATCCGCCAACCCTCTAGCGCGCAAGGAGTCCATTCGACAGAGACGCTCAGATCGAGCAATCAAGCTGAAACGTGCCGTTCCGGGTTTTCGGTTATACTGGCCGAGTATCAATATCCTCAATCGCATACGGAGGCGGCATGACGAATCAGCAAGCCGGATGGTATCCGGATCCGGCGGGAAACCCCACGAAGCTTCGGTACTGGAACGGCTTGCAGTGGACCGACGATTTCACCGACGTGCCACAGCAAGCCAACCAGGGAGCCGGATACGGCAATCCGGGCTATGCGCAACCTGCGGGCGGCCAGGCCTACTATCCCCCGGCGCAGGTCGTGGACAACGGAAACGACGCCACCTTGAGGCTGATCGCGTTCATCTTCTGCATCGTGTCCACCGTGACGACGTGCTGGCTGATCATCCCGCTCGCATGGATGATCCCCATGACGGTTCACTGCTGGGGCATCTACAAGGGCACCAAGCCCAACACCACGGCGTTCGGCGTGTGCACGCTCCTGTTCGTGACCATCGTGGGCGGCATCCTGCTGCTCATCTCGAAGAAAGACGCATAGAACGCAAGGCTTGCGCCAGCTCGCGCGCCCGTGCCTTCGTGATCGCGCTGGCACGTATAGCAAGCGGAACGCCCTCTACCTCCCGGTGATCCTTGCGATGGCGCGGGCGACCTCCTCGGGGCGGATGGGCTTCTGCACGTGCCCGTCCATGCCGGCCGCGGCGAGGGCCGCATTGTCCTTCTCGAAGACGTTGGCCGAGGCGGCCAAGATGGGCACCGTGGACGCATCCGGACGCGGGAGCGCGCGGAGAACCTGTGCGGCTTCCAGGCCGTTCATCACGGGCATCTGCACGTCCATCAGCACGAGGTCGATGGAGCCGGGCTCGCTCACTGCGAACGCATCGACGCCCTCGCGGCCGTTCCAAGCCCGCTCCACTTCGGCGCCGGCCCACTCCAGCGCGTCGGTCACGATCTCCATGTTCACGACGTTGTCCTCCACCACGAGGATGTGCAGGCCCCGCAAGAGCCCGGTCTCGTCCTCGCCGCCGCCTTCGTCGTCGGACACGGGAACCAGCGGGATGCGCGCCGTGAAGACGGAGCCGCGCCCCAGTTCGCTTTCGGCCTCCACCGTGCCTCCCATGAGCTCGCAGAGCCGCTCCACGATGGAAAGCCCCAGGCCGGTGCCCCCGTGGTTGCCGGCCACCTGGGCCGTCTCCTGCTCGAAGGCCTCGAAGATGCGCTCGAGGTTCTCGGGCGCGATGCCGCAACCGGTGTCGGCCACGGAGAACGCGACCTCGTCCCGGACCCCGTCCGCCTCGTCCAAGGGGTGCGCCGTCACTTCGAGCGTCACGCTGCCGCCCTCGTCGGTGAACTTCACCGCATTCGACAGCAGGTTGTTCACCACCTGGCTGATGCGCAGCGCGTCGCCCGCATAGCGCTTCCGCACGCCCTCGTCCACGCGCACGGACAGCTTCACGCCCTTCTGCTGGGCGAGCGATCCGAACAGCGTCTCGGCGCGCTCCACGAGTTTCCGCAGGTCGAAGGGGGTGCTCGTTATCTCGATGCGGCCGCTCTCGATGCGCGACATGTCCAGCACGTCGTTGAGCAGCGCGAGCAGATGGTCGGACGCGACGAGGGTCTTCTCCAGGCACTCCTGCATGCGCTCGGGATCGTCGGTGGATCGCAGCGCCATGGTGGTCATGCCGATGATGCCGTTCATGGGCGTGCGTATCTCGTGGCTCATACGGCTGAGGAACTCGCTCTTCGTCCGGCTGGCCTGCTGCTCGCGCACGTAAGCGTCCCGCGTGCGCCGGTTGCGCAGGAACAACGCGCCCGCCACCAAGCCGAGCACGGCCAGAGCGGCCATCACGGTGAGGGCGTTCCTGCTGAGCGTGGCGGCGAACTCGTTCATGGAGGCGTTCACCACGTTGTAGGGGATGACGGTGATCAGGCTGTAGTCGGTATCGGGCACCGCGGTGTGAAAGCCCAGGTAGCGCTGTCCCGCCAAGCGGAACGCAATGTAGCCGTCCTGCTGCGCCTCCACGCCCTGCCGCATTTGGTCGAGCGACTCGCCGCCCTCGAACTCCGCGGCGCGCTCCAGCATGGAGAACAGGTTCGAGCCGTTGGGGACGTCCGGGCTCACCGGCGAGGACACGATGTAGGCGCCCTCGGGGCCCACGATGCTCGTGAAGGTCTGGGCGCTCTCGCGCGAAAGCGACAGCTGCTCGCTCAGCGTGTCCAGCGGAAGACCGGCCAAGCTGGCGACGAACGTGACCCCCTCGCGCTCGAACGGCTCCAGCGGCACGGAGATGAGCAGCAGGTTCGTATCGCCCACCGTCTCGCTCACCGACATCAAAGGCTCGGAGGACGACACGATGGCCGGCAGGTTGGATATCTTGGAGATGCCCGGCTGCACGCTCTCGCCGGTATAGAGCATCCCTTTGTCGTCGACGTAGGCGAGGTAGGCCGAGCCGGTGTCCTGCCTCATGTCGCCCAAGAGCGCCTGCAGGGCGGCCGCGTTTGCCGGGTCGGCCTCCCTCACGGCGCGATTGACCACGTCGAGCTGGGCTATCTGGGCCTGCAGGCTCGTTTGGAAGTGGTCCGCCGTCTGGCCGGCGATCTCCTGCAGGTAGAAGTCGCTCAGATCCTCCACCGCCGTCCGCGACGCGCTCTCGGTCGATTGGAGCATCCAGGCGCCGCCCACGGCAAGCAGCGCCGCGAGCAGAATCAGCACAAGCGCCGCGCCCGTCCAGCGCCGCGCTTTCGCCTTGAGGGAGTCGACGCTCACGAGGGGGCTCCTTCCATGACGATGCGACCCTCCACCGAGGGCGAGACGTTGACGTCCCTGTGGCTTGCGAAATAGGTGCCCAGGGCGTCCGCATAGGTCATGCCCGTCTCGTCTACGAGCTTCACGTCCTCGGCCAGCGGCGCGGTGTCGGGACTGTACAGGTTCAGCATGGAGTAGCCGTCGCCCGCGCCGTCGGCGTATCCGGCCGATCCGCACAGGTAGGCGTTCACGGCGACGGTGTACCGGCCGTCCTCCTCCACGGCAGAGCCGTCGGCAAGGCGGACGGAGACCACCTCGGCGCGGGCGGGCACGTCGTCCTTCTCGGCGGAAGCGTCCACGCGTACCTCCATCTGCAAGCCGCTCACCTGCAAAAACCTTCCCATAGGGAAGCCTTTGTAGTACAGGGCCGACACGCTGTTGCGCAACGTGTCCAGCAGCGTGCGCCCGGACATCTCCACCACCACGATCTCGTTGGCGATGGGCGCGACGCGCGCGACGTCGTCGGAGTACACGTCGCCTTTGTACAGGCTTTCTCGGATGCCGCCGCTGTTCACGAGGGCGATGGGAGCGCCGCTGGCCTCGGCCACGGCATCGGCCACCAGGTTGCCGAGCGCCGTCTCCCGGCGACGCACGTCGTAATCGCTCAGGAGCACGTCCTCGGCCACCGAGCCCACGAGCACGTGCGACTCCGCCGCGCCCTGGGGGCCCTCCTCGCAGAACCGATCGAGCTCGACCAGGGCCTCCTCCGCCGTGGCGGAGCCCTTCATGACGTCGAGCATCCGCGTACCCATCTGCGCAGCCACGCCGGCGTCGAAGCGGTCGAAGTACAGGTACCCGTCGCCGAGCGCCTGGCCGACGCCCGTGCCCCCGACAGCCGCGCTCTCGAAGTTGTTGAGGTAGGATCCGGCCGTGCGGGTGTCGCGCATGAGCGCGCGCTGGCCCTCGGGGGTCGACAGCAGCTCGAGCACGCGCAGGCTGGCGTCGAGCCGCGCCTCGTTGCCCGGCTCCTCGAGCTCCTTGTTGAGGGCCATATAGGACAGGGGGTACGTGGCCACCCAGCCGCGTTCGCCCGCCTCGTCCCCCGGATACGGCAGAAGATCGAAGTCGTAGCCCTGCGACGCCGCCTCGATCTCGTTCAGCAGCTCGAGCGTGCCGAAAGCCGCTGCGAACTCGCCCGCGGCCATCCGTGCCACCAGGTCATCCTGGCGCACGACGTTGCGCGTCCCGTCGATACGCGACACGTCCAGCAGCCCTTCGTCCGCCAGCGCGGAGAACAACCCCAGCGTCGGCAACCATTCGCCGCCGAAGCCGGCCTCCCCTTCTTGGAACGAGAGGAACCACGACTCGCCCTCCACCGTGCCGAGGAAGCCGGGCACGGCGGCGCCGGCCAGCAGGTGCCCGAGGTTGGACGCGTCGGACTGGTCGATGCCAATCACCGCGCCACCCTCCGCCGTACCCAAGCCCTGCTCCTGCGCAGCACGCAGGGCGTCCAGCAGCTCTTGCACGGTCTGAGGGCGGTCGACGACGCCCGCCTGCTCGAGCAGCGTCGCGTTCACCACGACGCCGCGGTAGTTGCTGGGCAGGGGGAGGAACAGCGCGCGCCCGTCAGATTTGATCGACGACATGATGGACGCCTGGTAGCGCGTGGAGAAGTCGTAAGCGCTCAGATCGGCCGCATGCTCGGCCACGATACCCGATGGCTGGTTCGCGAACAGGATGTCGTTGCCCTGGCCGTTGAGCAATTGCCGCTCGGTGGTGCTGGTGAACTCGGTGCGGGTGGAGGCTTGGAAGTCGATCTCGATGTCGTCGTAGGTGGACTCGACGAGCTCTTTCACGTTGTTCAAATCGCCCGCGTACAGAAGCGACACGACGGTTTTGCCGTCGCTTTCGGGCGCGGCGTTGTCGGAGGCGGAGGTGCAGCCGCCCATCGCGGCGACAAGCGTCAGGGTTACGGCCGCAATGGCCGCGGCGAGCCGGCGTCGGAAGCGAGGGCACGTTGCCTTCATCGATACGATCCTTCCATACGTGCATGCGGGAAACTCGCTTCATTGTAACGCACGAAAAACGATCAGCCGTTGCAAAAGCCGGGGTCAAAGGCAGGGCAATGACAAGAGGGGACGGCCAAGCGGCCGTCCCCTCTTTCCGAGTTAGTGTTGCGATGCGAGCCCGCGGGCTTACATCATGCCGCCGCCCATGCCGCCGGCAGCAGCCGCGGCGAGGGCCGCCGGATCGGGGTCCTTCGGGATGTCGTTGATGGTGGCCTCGGTGATGAGGATGAGGGCCGCCACGGAGGCAGCAGACTGCAGAGCCGTGCGCGTGACCTTGACGGGATCGTTCACGCCCATCTCGATCATGTTGCCGTACTCGCCGTTGGCGCAGTTCAGGCCTTCGCCCTTGCCCATGCCCTTCACATGCTCGACCACGACGCTGCCCTCGAAGCCGGCGTTCTGGGCGATGGCGCGCATCGGGGCCTCCAGGGCCTTGCGGATGATGCCGATGCCCACTTCCTCGTCCTTGTCGGTCGTCTCGATCGCATCGAGCGCGGGCAGCACGTCCACGAGCGCCACGCCGCCGCCGGCGACGATGCCCTCTTCGACGGCCGCGCGGGTCGCCTGCAGGGCGTCCTCGATGCGGGACTTCTTCTCCTTGAGCTCGGACTCGGTCGCAGCGCCCACCTTGAGCACGGCCACGCCGCCGGACAGCTTCGCCAGGCGCTCCTGCAGCTTCTCGCGGTCGAAGTCGGAATCGACGCGCTCGAGCTCGGCCTTGATCTGATGGATGCGGTCCTCGATGTTCTTCTTGTCGCCAGCGCCGTCCACGATGAGGGCGGTGTCCTTCGTCACCTTCACCGTCTTGGCATGGCCCAGCATGTCGATCTTGGCATCGGCCAGCGTCATGCCGAAGTCCTTGTCGATGACCTGCGCGCCCGTGACGGCCGCGATGTCCTCGAGGATGCGCTTGCGGCGGTCACCGAAGCCGGGAGCCTTGATGGCGACGCAGTTGAACGTGCCGCGCAGCTTGTTCAGCAGGATGGTGGCCAGCGCCTCGCCCTCGACGTCCTCCGCCACGATGAACAGCGGACGGCCGGAGCGCATGATCTCCTCGAGCAGCGGCACCATGTCCTGGATGCTGCTGATCTTCTGGTCGGTGAGCAGGATGTAGGGGTCGTTGAGCACGGCCTCCATCTTCTCCATGTCCGTGGCCATGTAGGGGGAGATGTAGCCGCGGTCGTACTGCATGCCCTCGACGATGTCCAGCTCGAGGTCGAACGAGGCGGCGTTCTCCTCGACGGAGATGGCGCCGTCCTTGCCCACGGCTTCCATGGCCTCGGCGATCTTCTCGCCGATCTCGGCGTCGCCGGCGGAGATGGTGCCGACGTTGGCGATCTGCTCCTGCGTGGACACCGGAGTGGCGTCGGCCTTGATGGCCTCGACCACGGCGTCGGTGGCCTTCTGGATGCCGCGGCGGATGCCGAGCGCGTCGGCGCCGGCCGTAACGTTGCGCAGGCCCTCGGACACGATGACGTCGGCCAGCAGCGTGGCGGTGGTGGTGCCGTCGCCGGCCACGTCGTTCGTCTTCACGGCAACCTCGCGCACCAGCTGGGCGCCCATGTTCTCGACCGGATCCTCCAGCTCGACTTCCTTGGCCACGGTCACGCCGTCGTTCGTGATGGTGGGAGCGCCGTAGGACTTCTCAAGCGCCACGTAGCGGCCCTTGGGGCCGAGCGTCACCTTGACGGCGTTCGACAGCTTGTTGACGCCGGCGGCAAGCGCGCTGCGCGCGTCGGCCTCGAACTTGATCTCTTTAGCCATAGCGAATCTATCCTTTCAATAAACGTACAGGTTAACCAACAAAGTAAACAACAGGGTTTCCGTGGCGAGTCGCATAGCCGTGAAGCACCGAGGAGCCTGAGCAAAGCGGCCTTGGGGCCGTGTGCGAAGGCGACGAGAGGGCTGAACGGCTATGCGGCCGCCACGGGAAGCCGTCAGGTCGTTTTACGCGAACACCGCGTACAGATCGTCGGCGCGCAGGATCATGACGTCCTCGCCGTCCACCGTGACCTCGGTTCCGCCGTACTTGCCGTAGAGGACCTTGTCGCCTTCCTTGACCGGCATGGGAAGGAGCTTGCCGTCCTTGTCCATCTTGCCCTCGCCCACGGCCAACACGATGCCCGTCTGGGGCTTTTCCTTCGCTTCGGTGGCGAGATACAGACCGGATGCCGTCGTCTCCTCAGCCTCATCCTGCTTGACGATGACGCGATCACCCAATGGTTTCAAGTTCATAACGTTGCCTTCCTTTCGTCCGTCTCATGTCCGAAACTGGTTGAACACGTTTATTTAACCACTCAATTGTGGTGACTGCTAGCACTCATAGGGTAACGAGTGCTAAACATTGCGTTATCATAGCAGCCTCGTGAGCGAATGCAAGCGAAATTGAGAAAACCTCAGTGCCTTCGACTAAGGTTTTGCATAATCGCCACAATTCGTTCGATTTGGTTGTTCCCTAGTTTTGTGCTTCTGCACAAAATCAAACGCGCCGCACGGCTACTGCATGCCCGGCTTCACCAGGCCGCCCTCGTAGGCGAGCACCACGAGCTGGGCGCGGTCGTGCGCGTCCAGCTTCGCCATGATGCGCGCGAGGTGGGTTTTCACCGTGGCCGGCGAGATGAACAGCTCGCCGCCTATCTCGTCGTTCGTCATGCCGCGCGCCACCAGCACGAGTATCTCGCGCTCGCGCTCGGTGAGCGCGGAGAAGGCGCCGCGCGCGCCGAAACCCACCGAAGCCGCGGCGGGCCGCGTGCGCACGAACGTTTCCACGAGCCGCCTCATCACCGAAGGTTGGATGAGGGCGTCGCCATCGGCCACCACCCGCACGGCGGAGGCGATGTCGTCGGGCTCGGCGTCTTTGAGCAGGAAGCCGCCCGCCCCGGCCGCGAGCGCATCGTAGACGTACTCGTCGACGTCGAACGTGGTGAGGATGAGCACGCGCACGTCGGCGAGCGCGGGGTCGCTCGTGATGGCGCGCGTGGCCTCGATGCCGTTCATGCGGGGCATGCGGATGTCCATGAGCACCACGTCGGGCACGAGGCGGCGGGCAAGCTCCACGGCCTCTTCGCCGTCGCGCGCCTCGCCCACGATGGAAAGCCCGTCGTACGAGGACAGGATGAGCCGGAACCCGCTGCGCACCAGATCCTGATCGTCGGCCACCAACAGCCGCAGGGGGCGCTCGCCCCGAGGCCGGGAGGCTTGTCCGCCGCTCGACGATTCCCGTGCCTCGAACCTCTGCCGATCGATCATGAAGCCTCCTTCTCCGCGGTCAAGGGGATGCGCGCCTCCACGCGGAAACCTCCGCCCACGCGCGGACCGGCCGAGAACGTGCCGCCCAGCAGGCCCACGCGCTCGGCCATGCCCGCGATGCCGTGCCCGCGCCCGTCGCTCGCCGACGCCGCGCCGCAGCCGTCGTCCTCCACGGTCAGGTGCGCGCCCGCGGGCCCGGTGGACAGGCGGACGACGGCCGTGCGCGCCCGCGCATGGCGCACGATGTTGGTGGCGGCTTCGCGCGCGATGCCGTACAAGGCCACGTCCACGAACGCGGGCACGTCGGCGCGGTCGTAGGCCGCCGCATCCAGCGTCACGCCCACCCCCGCGCGCTCGAGGTAGGCCGCGAGGTCGTCCAGGCGCTCGGTGCCCGTCGTGGGCTCCGTCTCGGCCGCGTCGTCGCCGTGGCGCAGCACGCCTATCATGCCGCGTATCTCCTCGAGCGCGTCCTTCGCCGTCGTGCGCGCCGTGGCGATGGCCTGCTTCGCCGCCTCGGGGTCGCGGTCGACCAGGCGCTCGGCCGCAGCGGCCTGGATGCTCACGGCGGAAAGCGAGTGCGCCGTGATGTCGTGCACCTCGCGCGCGATGCGCACGCGCTCCTCCTCCACGCGCCGCGCCGCCTCCTCCTCGCGCGAGCGCTCGGCCTCCAGCGCGCGCCGCTCGGTTTCCGCCACGTAGGCCTGATGGGTGCGGTACGCGTAGCCCGCGAACGCCGCTGCCACCAAAAGCGCGATGTTCTGGAAGCGCGTGAAGAAGGCGAGGCTCGCCGTGCGCGAGGGCGCGTCGGCGAACAGCGCGCCCGCTACGGCCAGCGCGGCGGCGGCGATCGCCTCGGCGCGGCCGCGCTCGCTGGCGATGGTGTAGAGCGCCACCACGGGCCCCACCACGGTGAGCGAGAATCCGGGGAACGCGTTCTGCAACCCCAGAAACGTCACGAGCACGAACAGGAACACGGGCCAGGGGAACCGCCGACGCACCACGAGCGGCAGCGTGGTCAGCGCCAGCGCCACGAACACCGAGGCGGTGGGAACCACGTTCACCACGCCCAGGTACTGGCGCAGCGCCATGTCGGGTATGACGATGGACGAGGCCGTGAGCATGAGCTGGCCGCAGCCGAACAGGAACGCCGCCAAGGCCACGGCGACGTCGATCGCCCAGTCTTTGGGCTTCATCGGACGGTTGTTCACGAGAAAGTTTTCCATGCCTGCCATGGTACGCGACGCGCCGGACGCGCGCCATACATCAGCAGCGGTATTTTGCAGAGGCCCTACCGGGCGCCTCGCCCGTCCTCCACGAGGTCGATAAGCTGCTGGCGGGTGTGTATCTCCAGTTTGGCGTAGATGTTGCGCACGTGGCTGCGCACGGTGTTCTCGCTCACGTACAGCACGCCGGCGATATGCGCGTTCGTGCGGCCGCGCGCCAGATAGCGCATGATCTCCGTCTCGCGCTCGGTCAGGCCGCCCTCGGCGGCCACGGCAGCGCATCGCGCGTCGAACGCCGCGTCCCCTTCCGCCTGCGCGGCGCTTGCAGCCGTCGCGGAAGCCGCCGCCGCACCGTCTTCGAAACCCTCGCCCACCGCGTCGGGCGCCCCGCCGTCCGAGCCGCCGCCTCCGGGCGCGTCGCTGCCCGTCGCGGCAGCGCCCGCCCCTCTGCGGCGTCGGCGGCGCCGGTCGCGCGACACCAGCACGGCCGCCAGCGACAGCGCGTAGATAACCGCCATGATGACCACCAGGTAGCGCATGATGTGCTCGCTTTCGCCGAACAGGCCGCCCGGCAGCGAACCGATGGCGTAGCCGCCCAAAAGCGCCGCGGCCAGGCAGATGCGCGCGAGGCACGCGGCCGCGCCCATGAGCACGTAGGGCGACAGCCTGCGCACGTGCGCGGTCTCGGCCACCACGTAGGTGATGAGCAGCGCGATGAAGTAGTAGCCGCCCAAAAGCACGGTGCTGAAGAACAGGTTGAACTGCTCCCCCAGAAACGGCAGGAACACCAGAAGCGAGGCGATGACGGGCATGAGCACGCGAAACGCCGTGGACACCCGGGGAATGCGCTGGACCACGAACACCACGATGCAGAACGCCAGGATGCCCACGAGCATGCCGGCCGCCGACACGGTGCCCGAGCCCGCGAACTCGACGGACCCGGCCAGCATGAAGCTGTTGAGCAGCCCGATGACGGCCTCCATGACGCAGAACGCCACCAGCGAGTCGCCCAGCTCAAGGAACGCGTCGCGATACGTCCCGCGCGGGCGAGGACGCGAGCGCCGCGAAGGGCCTCGTACGATTGGAGCATTCCCCGCCCCCGGCACCGCCGCGCACGCGCCCGCGGCGCCGTCGGCGCGCACGTCCGTCCAGCACGACCCCTCCGCGCGCAGCGCGCCCCGCACGTAGCGGGCGCACAGCGCCATGACGGCCAGCATCACGCAGCTCGCAACCATGCGCGCGCCGCCGCCCAAACCCGAGAGCACCCACGACGTCACCATGTTCACCAGCATGCTGAGCGCGATCTGCGTGACGATGGCGCGCGGCTCCTGGCAGGCCAGCACCTCCACCCACACGAGCGACAGCATGACCGACGCCACCCCGAACAGCACGCCCGGCACGATGAGCGCCATATCGGACGGCATCCACGAGAACGCGCCGAACAGCGCGCACAGGTTCGCCGCCAACAGCAGCACCGTGGGCGCCACGTAGGGCATGGACAGCGGCCCCAGCCGCCCGCGCAGCACCAGCGCGATCACGGCCACGGAGCATACGACAACGGAACAGGCCACCACCACGTTGAAGAACAGGTCGGGCACGAACAGAAACGGGGCCTCCACCGAGGCGAACGCCGAGAGGTAGGAGTTGGCGTTCACGCCGCGGAACAGCCCGTAGCCCGCCACGACGGCAAGCGAGAACAGCCGCGGGTCGACGGCGCGCGAAGAAGCGGCCGATGCTGCGTGCTCCGGCCCCTCGGCGCTCGACGCGCGCTCTGCGGCGCGCTTTCCCCTCCCCGCTTTCATCATGGGCTCATGATACCGGAAACGCCGGTGCGAGGGCGAGGCGAAACCGCAGGATAACGGGCGGGGATGCCAATATAGTCCGAAACGGACGGTGACGGATGAGGCGCGCGGTCATAGAGTGAGGGCATCGTCGCGAGGGCGACGAAAAGGGGTCCCGCACCGCGCGCGGCACGCAACCGGCGCGAGGCGGGCGAAGCAGAGGGAAACAGGGAGGACAACTATGGAAACCAGCATGAACCGCCGCAATTTCCTGAAAGCCGCCGTGGCGTCGGGCGCCGTGCTCGTGGCCGGCGGGGCGCTGGCCGGCTGCGCGCCTAGCGGGGGCGGCAAGGCGGGCAGCGCGAGCGAAGGCGACTCCGTGGTGGGAACGTCGCCGGTGAGCTTCACCGAGGAAACCGACGTGCTCATCCTGGGCACGGGCATCGCCGGCATGTCGGCGGCCATGGACCCGGTGGAAGCCGGCCACAAGGTCATGCTCGCCGACAAGCTCGACCGCGTAGGCGGCGAGAGCTTCATCGCCTGCGGCGTCATGAACGTCTCGGGCTCCAAGATGCAGAAGGACGCCGGCATTCCGGGCGACCCCGAAGAGAAGTGGAAGGCCTATCTGCCGGTGCTTGAGAAAAAGGGCGAGACCGACGACATGGACTACAAGCACAACGTGTACGTGTACCAGACGGAGTGGGCCGACCGCGTGGCCGCCGACTACGGCGGAAAGTTCCAGCCCCTGGCCGACTACAAGGACACGGGCGCTCCCACGTCTATGCTGCTGCCCGAACACGGCATCGGCGACATGACCACCGTGCTCACGCCGCTGCAGAAGGGCCTGGAGGAGAAGGGCGCCACGTACAAGCTGAATCTGCGCGCCACGAACTTCATCGTCGACAAAGACGGCACCCCCATCGGCGTGCGCTTCCACGACGAGAAGAACGACAAGAACGTGGACGTGAAGGCCAGCAAGATCATCGTGGCCACGGGCGGCTTCTCCTGCAACCAGGAGATGGTGTCCACCTTCGTGCCCAGCCAGGCGCGCCTGGGGCCGCTCACCGTGTACTCCATGGGCGAGGGCCATCAGATGTGCAAGGCGCTGGGCGGCTCGTATATGCACATGGACATGGAAGCCAACCTGATGAGCGATTTGGCGCAGGTCACGGTATGGGGCTACTTCGGCCCGAACGTGCAGGTCACGCCTCAGGGCAAGCGCTTCATCAAGGAAGACCAGAGCCACGACTCCCCCACCGCGTGCTACGAGGGCGGGTTCGGGTACTGGTGGACCATCTTCGACAACCAGCTCATCACGGGCAGCCAGGCGTGGAACGTCGAGATGAACATGAAGAACAACGCCGACCGCCTCGTGGGCCCGTGCGACACGCTCGACGACCTGGCCGCCGCCATGGACGTGCCGGCCGACGCGCTCAAGGCCACGTTCGAGAGCTACGACGCGCAGGTGGCCGCCGGCGAGGACAAGGAGTTCGGCAAGAAGCTGTTCCTGCAGTCGCTGTCCGCGCCGTACTACGCCATGAAGCACTTCCCCTACCGCTACAAGACGCACGGCGGCATGAAGATCACCACCGACAGCCAGCTCACGGACAAGGACGGCACCCCCATCCCCAACGTGTACTGCTGCGGCTCCACCGTGGCCGACAGCGGCAGCGACCTCAGTCCCAACGCCGCCAGCGGCCTCATCTCCGGCAAAGCCGTGGTGGAAGCGCTGAAGGCGTAACGCGAGCAGCCCCTCCATCCCCCCTCCTCAACGGAAGGCCCCCGAGCGTGCCCGGGGGCCTTCCGGCCTTTCCGGCGGGGGCGGGCGAAACGGAGAGGTCGCCCCGCTTCTCGGCGAGATCCTTCTGCAACGGCAACCCCCGTAGGGGCGATCTCCAGATCGCTCGGCGCAAGAAGCCGCAAGGCAAAGGAACCGCGCGGCAAGCGCACGGTGCGCCCGCCGCGCGGCTTACCGGCGTCGGATCCGCCCGCGCCGGGCGATCTGAAGATCGCCCCTACGAAGGCGTCGCGGCTTGCGTCTTCTTGTCGTCCCGCTCGTCGAGGGCCTTCGCCACGGCGCGGCCCACGATGAGGCCGAACGCCCCGTTCGTGGCCAGCCCCTCCACGCTGCCGGCGGCCACCGAGCCGCAGGCGTATACGTTGGCGATGGCGGAACCGGCCGCGTTCAGCAGCCGCCCCTCGGCGTCGGTGCGCACGCCGCCGCGCGTCTTGTAGCGCACGGGGAACTGCTTGAGCGCGTAGTACGGCGGCTCGATCTTCTGCAGGAACGCCGTGCGCCCGAAGTCGGCGTCCTTGCCGGCGTCCACCAGGGCCCCGTAGCCGTCGAACGTGGCCTTGAGGGCGTCGGCGGGCAAGCCCAGGCCGCCGGCTAGAGCCTCGACGTCGTCGAACGGCCCCACCATGCGCTTGGCGTTCTTCGTGGTCACCTGCGCTATGCTGCGCGCCTGGGCGCCGCTGGACAGTCCCTTGCCGAACACCGTCCACCAGTATCCCCGGTCGTCGGCCACGCAGGCGTCGGCGGCGGCGTTCATGTCGTCCTCGCGCGCGAATCGGCGGCCGAGCGCGTCCACGATGAGCACGGGGCCGAACAGCCCCCACGCCGCCGCCTGGGGAAGGTCGCTCGTAAGGGGCGCGGGCTTGTTCATGTCGGCCAGCTGGCCGCCCAGGTGCACGCACAGCAGCTGGCCCTCGCCCATGGAGGCCGTGGTGTAGCAGCCGATGCGCTCCTGCGACGGCACGTTGGCGTGCACGAGCGGCTGGCTGCTGGCGAACCCGCCGGTGGCCACCACCACGACGCGGGCACTCACGTCGGTGACGGCATTCGACTTCGCATCGCGAAAGCGCACGCCGCACACCGCGCCGGACTCGTCGACCACGAAGGCGGAGGCGACCAACCCCGTGGAGAACGAAGCGCCTTTCGCGGAGAGCCCGTCGCGCAGCGGCGTCATGACGCTCTCCATGTCGCCCAAACCGCGCTTCGGCAGCAGCATGCCCTCGGATGCGCCCGCCTTCACGTAGTCCGACGGGTCCTCGAACTGCGCACCGTAATCGTCCACGAGATGGTCCACCCATTCCGGCGCGGTCGTGAACAGCCTTTTGGCGAAGTCGAGATCGACGATGCCCGCATCCGCGTACGCCTGCTTGCGCGCGTCCCACGCCTGCTCGGTTGTAGTGGCGATGCCGGCCCGCTTCTGCAGCGCGCTGCCCGACACGTACATGACGCCGGTGGCGGAGTAGCTCTCGCCGCCCAACAGCTCCAGCTTGTCCACGATCATGACCGAACGATGCGCCTCGAGCGGGGCCATGGCCGCGGAAAGCCCCGCGATGCCGCTGCCCACCACGAGCACGTCCGCCTCTGAGGAGAAGCTGACCTCCGGATCGTCGGCCACGCACGGCCCCTCGTCCGTCGAGGGCGCCGGCGCCAACGGCGACGCCAGGCCGCCGCTCGACGAGCAGGCCGTCATGGCGCCGCCGGCCGCGATAACGGCCCCTGCGCCTATAAGCTTGAAGAATGCCCGACGTTCCATGTGGCGGCCGCTCCTTTGCGCGCTTGCGTGTTGTTTGCCCGATGCGCCGAGTATAGTAACCGCAAGGTCCCGCACCGCAGGGCGGCGCAGGTACGTCACGCAATCTTCGCATAGTCGCAAGGGCGGCTTGGCCGGCGACCGGCCCATCGACGTTGACCCGCCCCTACGGGCGACGGGGCAACTCCCTTACGCGTAGAACGCGGCGTCGGGAAACGGAGGCTCCAGCGCGCGCTTGAAGGCGGTGGCGCGCACGGTGGCCAGCACGCGCTCGACCGTGGCGGCGTCGAAGCCGTCGGCTACGAGCGCCTGGGCGTCGAGCCCGCGTTCGATATGCGCGCGCAGCAACGCGTCCAGCGTGGGATAGTCGATGCCCATGCTCTTCTCGTCCTCTTGGTCGGGCGAGAGCTCGGCGCTCGGCGGCTTCGTGAACACGCGCTCGGGCACGGGGGGCACGGCACCGGCCGACGCGGCCTGTTCGTTGCGCCAGCGCGCCAGATCGTACACGTCGGTCTTGTACAGCCCGCCGATGGGGGCGAAAGCGCCAGCCGTGTCGCCGTAGAGGGTGGAATAGCCCATCATGGCCTCGCTCTTGTTGCCGGTGTTCACCAGCATCCAACCGTGCGCGTTCGACAACGCCATGAGGCACACCATGCGGCAGCGCGCCTGGGTGTTCTCGGCCGCCAGCCCCGCCAGCTCGCCGCCGCATGCGCGCGCGAGCACGCGTTCGAACGCCTCGTACGGCTCGCAGATGGACACGACGCTCGTCTCGATGCCCAGATGGTCCGCCAGCTCGCGCGCGTCGTCGAAGGAGTGGTCGCTGGAGTACGGTCCGGGCAGCAGCACGCCGTGCACGTGGTCGGCGCCGAACGCGTCCACGCTCATAACGGCCACGATACTGGAGTCCATACCGCCCGAAAGGCCGATGACCACATCGGCGAACCCGGCGTTTCCCGCATAGTCCCGCAGCGCCTCAACGCAGAGGCGGTATCGCTCGCTTGTTTGCATCTGCCAGCCTTTCGCTCGCGCCAACCGTTGCGCCCAGTATGAGCGCCTATTGTTTCGCCCTGATGAACGCGCCGCGCGGTTGACCCGCAGGGGCGGGCTGCTGCCCTACAGGGCCCGGATTCGGTCGGCCAGCCACTCGGCCCACGCCTCCACGCCGTCGCCCTTCGTGGCGGCTATGGGGAATATGGGGGCCTGGGGGTTCAGCTGGTGCACGGACGCCTCGAACGCCTCGCGATCGAAGTTGAACACGGGCATGGTGTCCACCTTGTTCAGCACCACGGCCTCTGCCACCTGGAACACGCCGGGGTACTTGAGCGGCTTGTCGTCGCCTTCGGGCACGGACAATATCATGACTTTGGCGTTCTCGCCCAAGTCGAAATCCGTGGGGCACACGAGGTTGCCCACGTTCTCCACGATGATGAGGTCGAGGCGCGCAAGGTCAAGCACGTCCACGGCGCGCTTGAGCATGGCGCTTTCCAGGTGGCACGCGCCGCCGGTGTTGATCTGCACGGCGGGAATGCCCTGGGCCTTGATGCGCTCGGCATCCACGTTGCTGGCGATGTCGCCTTCGATGACGGCGATGTTGAACTCGTCGCGCAGCGCGTCGATGGTGGCCAGGATGGTGGACGTCTTGCCCGACCCGGGGCTGGCCAAAAGATCGAGCACGAACACGCGGTTCTCCGCGAAGCGCTCGCGCAGCTCGGCGGCCAACTGGTCGTTCTTGTCGAGGATGGGTTGCTTCATGTCTATCTGCATGCTGTTGGTCCTTCCTGTTCGCCTGTCTCGTCATCCGGGATGTCCACCTCGATCGAGTCGATCTGCATCTCGCGGCCGGCGATGAGCTCGGTGGCGAAGCTCTCGCATTCGGGGCACAGCATATGGAAGCGGTCGTGCTCGTATTCCGCCCCGCACTCCAGGCAACGGCTGCGCGGGCGCACCATGGTGATGTCCAGCTCGGCGCCGGCGCACAGCGCGTACTCCCTTTGCTCGGTCAGCGCCTCGAAGGCGAAGCGCAGCGCGTCCTCGATGGCCTCGGTCATCTCGCCCACCGACAGGCTCACCTTGAGCACTTTGTCGGCTCCGGCCTGCTCTGCGGACGTTTGGACGGCGTCCAGAACGCCTGTCATGATGCCCAGTTCGTGCATGATGCTCCTTCAACGAAAAAGGGCCCGCCGATGCGGCGGACCCCGGTGATCGGCTCGGCGGCTACTCTTTAGCCTTCTTCGCCTTTTTCTTGGCGAGCTCTTTCGCGAATTCCTTTTCCTCGGCCTCTTCGCGCTCAATATCCTCGTTCTGCTTCTTTATGCGATTGCGCAGCACGATGCGCGAGATGAGCAAGCTGCCCTCGTACAGCACCACCAAAGCGGCGAACATGAGCAGCATGGTGACGGGCGAAGCGTCGGGCGTGACCATGGCCGAGATAACCATGAGCGCCACGTACACGGTACGCCACGCTCCCCTCAGCTTCTTATAAGGAACGATGTCGAAGATAACCAAATAGAAGACCACGAGCGGCAATTCGAAGGCGAAACCGAAGCCTATCTCGAACTTGATGATCATGTCGATGTAGGACGACATGCGCGGCGCGATCTCGCCCAAGCCCGCCGCCTGATCGGTCAGCCACTCGAACGCCGGGTTCAGAATGACCAGATAACAGAACACCGTTCCGAAGATGAACAGCGCCACGGCAGCCCCGAACGTGGGAATGAACCACTTGCGCTCCTTCGGCTTGAGCGCCGGCAGGAAGAACGCGAGTATCTGCCACAGAATGACGGGCGAGCAGGCGACGATGGACGCCCAGATAGATATTTTGAAGCGCGTGGCGAACGACTCGAACGGGTCGAGCGCGATCAGGGCCAGCGATCCGTCAGGGTTCTGGGGCAGAAAGTCGAAGATAGGCTGGAGCAGGAACTGCCCCATCGTGGGCGTGGCCATGTAGAACACCACCACGGCAATGGCGAGGCATGCCACGATGCGCACGAGGCGCATGCGCAGCTCGCCCAAGTGATCGAACAGGGGCATACGTGCCGGTCCGATAGGCATGAGCTATTCCCCCTTCTCGTTCGTCGTCGTGGGCGCGGTCTTGGCCGCCTCTTCAGCAGCCTTCTTCTTGGCGGCACGCGTCGCGGCGGCCTTCTTCGCCGCAGCCGAACGCGCGGCGGCTTTCTCGGCATCGGTCTTGGCGGCAGACGGCTTGGCAGCGGTGGTTTTGGCCGTTGCCGATTTCGCGGTCGAGGCCTTGGCGACCGTCGACTTCGCAGTCGTCGTCGCGGCCGGCTTCGCCTCGGACGAGAACGTCGCCGGCTTCGCGGTCGTCGTTTTGGTCGCCGTCGTTTTTGTCGCCGTCGTTTTTGTCGCCGTCGCGGACGTCGCCGGTTTGGCGGCAGAGGCCTTCTTCGCCACGGGCTTCGTGCCGTACAGCTCGTCGGCGGAGGGCTTCGCCTTCGCCGGAGCCTGCTCAGCCTGCTTCGCGGCGGCATCCTTCGCAGTCGCCGCAGCGGGCTTCGCCTCTTCGGACTTCGCTGCGCTCGCAACGGCGGCACCGCCAGCCGCAGCGGTTGCGGCGGTCGCGGCCGCCTTGGCCTCCTCGGCCTTCTTGGCGGCGCGCTCCTTGTCGTAGCGGGCCTTGCGCTCCGAGAAGCTCTCCTGCTTCCCGTCGTCCTTCACGGCGTTCTTCGCCGTGTCGCCCACCTTGGACAGGGCGTCCAGCGGGTTCTTGAACGGCTCGTCGGAGTTCGGGTCGTAGACTTCCGTCTTGATGACCTTGTTCATCTCCTCTTGAGCGCTCCTGAACTTCGCGATGGCCTTCCCCAGCGTCTTCGCCATGGCCGGCAGTTTGTCAGGTCCGAAAATGAGGAACCCGAACAGCAAAATGAGGAAAAACTCGAATCCACCTATACCAAACAAAGCAAACCCCTTTGCGCGGTGTCTCTCAACGTATCAGCCGCGCCCCGCGCGGCAACGACTCATAGTAGCACAAACGCGTTCGGGCAATACAGCCGCGAGCGCTCTACAGAAAAAACAAGGGATCGAACGGCGCTCCGAGCAGGCGCGCAGATCCTTCGCAGGGGCGCTCTCCAGAGCGCCCGTTTCAGCGAAGCCGGAAAAGCAACCGATGCTCGCGTTCTCGCGCTTCGCGCGAGCGGGCGCTCTGGAGAGCGCCCCTACGGACAACCGGCGAACCAAACGCAACCCGCCGGGTCAACCAGCAGGCCGAGCGCAACCCACCGGGTCGACCGGCGAGACTTCCTCAAGCCGGCGGACGCATGCGTCGCCCTACGATCCGCCGCCCATCACCATGAGGGCCATCGTGGGAATGCCCAGCGCCAGCACGAGGATGACGCAGATGACCACGGTGAACACCCGCTTCGTCTTCGCCGCGCGCTCTCGTTGCAGTTTCGCCCGAGCCTCGCGCTCCTGAGCGGCCTTGATGCGCTCGCTCTTCTGCTTCGCCGTCGATTTCTGCTGCTTCGCCATAACGCTACATCCTCAGTTTTCCTCGGATTTCGATGACGCGGGCGATGTTCTTCGCCACTTCCACGTCCACGTGCCACCTGCTCTTCTCGTACAGCTTCACGCCGTCCACCATGGTCATGAGCACGTCGGCGCCGCTGCACGTGTTCACCACGGCCGACACGGGGTCGGTGGTGGGCGTTTGGTGCGACCCGGACAGGTCGACGGCCACGATGTCGGCGCGCTTGCCGATGTCGAGCGAGCCGATCTTGTCGTCCAGCTTGAGCGCGCGGGCGCCGCCGATGGTGGCCATCTCCAGCATGGTGGCCGAATCCAAGAACTGGCCCACGTTCACAGCGCGCTGCACGAGCATGCCGATGCGCATCTCGGCGAGCAGGTCGGTGGAGTCGGTGGCGGCCGGGGAGTCGGTGCCGATGCCGGTGCGCAGGCCAGCGCGCAGGAACTCCGTGAGCGGGGCCACGCCCATGCCCAGCTGGGCGTTGCAGCGCGGGCACACGGCCACAGCCACGTCGTATTCCTTGAGCTTCTTCACGTCCTCGTCGTCCACCTGCACGCAGTGGATGGCCAGCACGTTGTCGGACTCGAACGCGCCCCAGTTCAGCGCGTAGCGAACCGGCGTCGTGCCCGTGGGCAGCCACGGCGGAATCTCCACGTAGCCGCGCTTCTGGTCCATGGTGTGCACGGAGAACGGCGACGAGCCGTATTTGATGAAGTTGAACTCCTCGCGGTTGCCGGCCATGTGCATGGCCACCGGCGCGTTCTCGCGTCGCGCGAACTCGGACACCTTGCCGAACACGGAGGGGTGGCACGCGTACATGGCGGCCGGCGCCATGCCGATGGTGATGCGGGAGGAGTCGACCTCCTCGCGCCAGTGCATGATGTCGTTCTCGGCTACGCGCATGGCGTAGTCGACGCGCCGCTTGTCCATGGCGCCCACCTCGCGGTAGATGACCGAGCGCATGCCCAGCTTCTGCGTGGCCGTGCAGGCCGCGCCCGTGGTGGTGATGTCGGCAACGCAGGTGATGCCGCTGGAAAGCGCCTCGAGGCCGCCCAAGATGGCGGAGTCGTACCAGTCGCCCACGTCCATCTTCGCGCTTTTCTCCAGTATGGACGTGATCCACGTGGTGTAGGGCACGTCATGCACGATGCCGCGCATGACGGAGTTCTCCAGGTGGGTATGCAGATCGACCAAGCCGGGCATGAGCGCGGCCAGGCCGTAGTCGACGATCTCCTCGTCGGGGTAGCGCAGCTTCAGCATATCGACGGTGCCGACGTCGCGGATGAGGCCGTCGCGCACGAGCACGGCGCCGCCCTGGAACGGTTCGGAGGTGATGGGAAGAATATATTGTGCGCACAACAGCATGATGGCCCGCCTATCTCCCGAATAATCGTGTGCTGCGTATCATAGCATTCCCGGCCCCCTCTCCGGCGAAAGCACACAGGGCAATCGGCGTGAGGGAAGGACGGGCATGCGAGTTCACCGCCGGTTTAGGGGAGACGCGGCGCACGGGGAAGCGCGGCAGCCGAGACGGCGGGCCGGGCAGCCGCACCCACGCGCGAAGCGAAGGGGGCGCGGCGCCCGCGACGGCCGCGCCTAGGCCGGGCAGCCGTCGCCGAAGAGCAGCTCGCGCTCCGCCCCCGTGAGGGCGGCCCGAGCCTGGTCGCGCAGGTTGTTCATGCCGCTGAGGAACTGGCGGTACATGACGACGGTGAGGTAGCGGCCTTTCGGCGTGAGCGTGAGCTCCTCTTCGTTGTCGGTTGCAAAAGCCTTGTTCAAGCGCATGAACGCCATCTCCAGGGGAAGGCCCGCCTCCACGCTGCAGCCGAAATCGCGCTCGAAGGCCCGCTTGTCCAGGCGCAGCTTGTACAGGTCGAGCAGGAAGCGGTAGCGCATGAGGTCGCGATCGCTCATCACGGTCTTGCCCATGATGGACATGCGCCCGGCCTCGATAGCGGCGTTGTAGTCCTTGATGCTGAAGTTGTTCACGTACAGGCAGCCGTTCAAATGCGTGATGGAGCCGCTGCCGATGGCCGGGTACTCGTCGTAGTTCACCTGGTACTCCTCGATCTGCGGCTTGGAGTTCTCGAAGCCGCACAGCGAGGCGCCCTCCTGCTGGCCTTGGCGGGTGAACGTCCACAGCGTGGTGCGCTCGAACAGTGGATCGTCGCCGCCGGCCAGCACGCCATCGAGTATCTGGTAGTAGCGGTACTCGCGGTCGTAGTCCACCTTGCCCAGCGTGGCGGCCATCTTGCGCGCCGTGGCGGACGACACGTACAGCGGCGAGAACGTGGTCTGGCGGCAGCCGCACAGCGCGATCTTCTCCAAATCGGCCAGGAGCACGTCCTCGGTCTGCGAGGGGAAGTTGAAGATCATGTCCACGTTCAGCGAATCGAAGTACGGCTCGGCCTCGGCGATGCGCTCGAGTATCTCCTCGCCGCTGCCGTACTTCTCGTAGCGGTCCATCTGCTTGAGCAGGTCGTTGTCGAAGCTCTGCACGCCCACGCTCAGGCGCTGCACCCGGCCGCGCAGCTTGTCGAGCCACGGCTGCGTCAGGTGGTTCGGGTTGGTTTCGGACGCCACTTCCCGGATGTCGAAGTTGTCGCGGGCTAAATCGAGCGTCTCGCACAACTCGTCGATCATGACGGTGGGCGTGCCACCGCCCACGTAGATGCTCTCGAAGTCGTAGCCCAGGTCTTTCAGCATCATCATCTCTTTGCGCATGTTCGCGAAGTAGGGCTTGGCGACGTTCTCGCGGAACGGGTAGCGGTTGAAGCTGCAGTACGGGCACAGGCGCTCGCAGAAAGGTACGTGCAGGTAGAGCATGTATTTCTGCCCAGGTTTCGCCAGGGGCATCATCGTCTCGTCGGTGGGCTTCAGGGTCAGCTCCCGCTTGGTCATGGTGTGTATCAGGCGCGAAAGCATGCGCTCGGAAAGCATGGAAGTCTCCTCTACGTTGTATGAAGAAATGTGTCGACACCATGGTAAGGCTTCTTCGGCGGTTTGCCACGATCTTCTGCCCGCGTTGAAGAAATTTCACCTGGAGCAAAATATCCATCGAGGACGAGACGGCGCGCACGGGCGACCCTTCCGCAGCTCACCGTAGTTTTCGACCCAAATCATACAAAACAAAGATTCGCATGTCCCCGTTGACAATATAGGAAAAAAGGGAAGGAATAGGAAAAAAGGAAAGGGCCTTGCACGAAAGACACGGTATTCTCTCCGACGCAAGCGTCTCATCGATAGCGGCATCATCGAACCAGCTAGGCGAGGGATTGTGCGTTTCGCCGTCCCCTATCTGGCCGACCACTTGCGAAAGACCAGCGAAATCATACCTGATCTCTAGCGGCGAACACCTCACCGGCAGCCCTGTGCGAGAGTCGCGTTCGTTCAGCTTGGAAGCGCTCACGCGCATTTCAGGCCCCTTCGTGCTTCTTGGCCGAAACCGTGGGCCGAGGGCTGCGGCGTGACGTATACTGGGCTCTCATTCGCACGGCAACCTCTATCTGATGGAGCAGCATCTGTGAGCATCGACACCGCCACCGGCAAGGAAGCGCCCGCCGAGATATCCTCCGAGCGGGTCAAGGACATATTCTCGTCCATCGCGAAGAAATACGAGCGGTTCAACGCCGTGTCGAGCTTCGGCGCGTACAAGGTGTGGCTGGCCGGCATGATGAAGCAGGCGCCCATCGGACCCGACGACGACGTGCTGGACATCGCCGGCGGCACGGGCGACGTGACGTTCTCCGTGGCTCGAGCGAAGCATCCGGCTCACATCCAGTGCACCGACCTGGTGCCCGAGATGCTCGATGTGGCGCGTATGCACCGCGACGAGGGAGCAGCCGAAGGCGTGCCCGTGGATTTCGACGTGGTGGACGCGCAGGACATCCCCTACGCCGATGCGAGCTACGATGCCGTCACCATGGCTTACGGCATTCGCAACATGCCCGACCGGCCGCAGGCGCTCGCCGAGATGTTCCGCGTGCTGAAGCCGGGCGGGGCGCTCGTGTGTTTGGAGTTCTCCACGCCGCCGAACCGCGTGTGGCGGGCGTTGTACACGTTCTACCTCAAGCATCTCATACCGTTCTGGGGCGGCCTCATCACCGGCGACCGCGACGGATTCGTGTACCTGGCGCGCTCCATACGCGCGTTTCCCGACCAGCGGGGACTGGCCGATCTTATGGAGGATGCGGGGTTTAGCGATGTGACGTGGAAGAACTACACGGGAGGCATCGCGGCCGTGCACGTGGCGAAAAAGCCCGAATAAGGGTTCGTCGCCAGCGAGCGTGCCGACGACAAGGGCATGCTGCCGCCGCGCGACCCGAGGCGGGAAGCGAAAATAAATCTGACGGTATGACAAGACGCGCGGCAAATGGCGTAGGATGTGACCATGCCCCCCGACAGCGTACATACCGACGAACCGTGCGAGAGCGCTGTGCCGCCCGCGCGCGCTGAAGCCCGCACGGGCGAACGCGAGCGCCTCTGGTCGCCCTTGTTCGTGGCCATCGTGGCGGCGACCCTGTGCTGCTTCATGGTGGGACAGGGGCTCAATTCGGGAACCTCGGTCTTCCTCGCACGCATGGGAAACACCGCCGCCTTCGCCGGCGCGCTCGCCGCCGTGTTCTCCGCCTCGGCCGCCGTGGCGCGCATCGTGTGCGGACCGCTTGTGGACCGTGCCGGACGCCTGCGGGTGATGGCGGCTGGAGCGGTGCTCTTGCTTGTCGGCACGCTGCTTCCGGCCCTCAGCTCGAACGACATCGTTTTCGTGGTCTGCCGCGTCGTGCAGGGCGTGGGCTTCTCGGCCGCCACCACGGCATCGGCCACCGCAGCCGCCGACGTACTGCCGCGGTCCCGCCTGGGCGAGGGCATCGGTTATTACGGGTTGGGACAGGCGCTGGCCATGTCGGTCGGTCCCGCTCTGGCATTGCTGCTGGTGAACACCGATCCCGCAGCCAACCTCTATCTGGGCCTTGCGGGCATGGCCGCCCTCTGCGTGGTGCTCACCGCATTCTGCCGGTACGAGCGCAACCCCTCGCGCCTGCCAGCCACCGCAGCGTACCGGCGCCTCTTTGAAGAGCGCGAGCGCAGGGCCGCAGACCGCAAGAACCGGAGAAGCGCAAGCGAGGCGGCCGCTGCGGAGCCGACGGCGGAAGAGCACGGCCTGCAACGCGTATTCGAGCCGAGCGCCCTTCCCGGCGCGCTGCCCATGCTCGTGCTGAGCCCCGCGTTCGGGTTCGGCATCTTCTTCGCAGGGCTGTACGGCACAACGCTCGGCGTGGGCAACCCCGGCCTGTTCTACACGCTCTCGGCACTCAGCATGATAGCCGTGCGCCTCAAGTCGAAGTCGTTCATGGACCGCGTGGCGCCCATCAAGGTGTTCACCGCCTCCACCGCATGCGGGCTTGCCGGCTTCGCGCTGCTGTTGGCCGCCGGTGCGAGCGAGATCGCGTATTACGCAGCCGGCATCCTGTACGGCGCGTGCCTGGGCGTGAGCATGCCGCTCAACCAGTCGGTTGCCGTCAAGAACACGCCGCCCGAGCGCTGGGGCGCCGCGAACGCGTTGTATCTGCTGGCGAGCGACATAGGCATCGGCATCGGCTCCGCCGTATGGGGCGTGGTCAACGACGCGGCCGGCTTCCCCGTCACCATCTGTTGCGTGATGGGCTGCATCCTGGCCTCCTGGGTCGTTGCCTGGTTCTCGTACCCGAAGCCCGCGCGCCCGCACAACCAGCCGTAGCGCAGGCGCGCATCCACGGGCAAACCTGTCCGACTCCGCCTCTCCCCGTTCAACCGGAATCAGCTTTCTTGACCTTCTTCCGAGCCGTCGAGCAGTTCGTAGTCGGTTTCAAGCACGTCGCCCACAAGGTTCGCAAAATCTCGGGCGTTTCTCGAGGTGGTTACGGTCTTGCCCGTTCTCGCCTCGATTTGGGCACGCGCCGCGCTGGCCACGCTGCCGCCCTCGCGTGCCACCTGGCGGCTTTCCTCGAGTCCTTCCGGCTGACTGGCTTTCGAGAATTCCGTCGTCGTCACCTCCGCCAGGGTGTTCAGCACCAATTCGAGCGTCGTCATGTTGTCGCGCAGATTCTCCTTCTTCAAGTCTTTCAGGTCTTTGTACTGGCGCGTGGTCATGCCCGACCAGGCGCGCGTTATCTCGTCGGTGAGGATGGCGTATTCCTTGCCCTTCTTGACGCCCCGATTCTCCCACTCGTCGGTCAGGCCCTTGCGCACCTGAATGGTTTGAAGGCGTTGGTTGACCCAGTTGCGGTCATACCCCTTTTTCAGGTAGGTTTCCAAAGCGCGATCGAGCGTCAATTCAGGATCGACGATCTCGTCGATGCGCTCGGAGCCCACTTGAGCAAGCCACAGCTTGAACGGCTCGGCTTTCTTGGAGGGGATAGACTGGACGATGCGCAGGATTTGCTCGGTGCGTCCTGCGAGGGTCTTTCTTTTCTTACCGCTTGCGGTCAGCATTTCTATCTGGGGACAATTTGTCCCCAGATAGCTCCCAAGTTGCTCGTCACGCTTTCGCATCTTCTTGAGATAGTCCGTGGGGTTAGCGCTTTCCGTCAACGCGCCCACCACGTCCACGACGGAGAAATACCACTCCTGCTCGTCCTCGTTCCATGCGGAACGTATCTCTTGGCTCTCGAACAGCTTCACGGAAGAATCGACCATGATTCCCTCCTTCAGTCCTCGGCGTTTTGGACGGGAGGGTGCTTGGTCGAGCACAACGCCATGCGATTATCGATGACGTCAGTATACCATAAAACGAACTGATGTTCTATAGTAATTAGTAAGGTTCGTCCAGGTTTGCATGGGCTTGCGCGTCGGCGTCCAGAGGGAAGAACCTGCTGGCGCGATAGCGGTCGAGAGCCACCAGAGCGACCATGCCGGCGTTGTCGCCGCAGGCGCTCATGGGTGGAAGCGTGAGGCGCACGCCCAATCGCTCGCACAGGGCCCGGTAGGCGTCGCGCAGCACGGGGTTCGCGGCCACGCCGCCGCCGAGGCAGAACGTGGGCGCGCCCGTCTGCTTGAGGGCGGCCTCGGCCTTCTTCACCTGCACGTCCACCACCGCCTGTTGGAAGCTGGCGGCGATGTCGGGGATGTTGAGCTCGCGTCCGGCGGCGCGTTCGTTGTTGATGTAGGTGACGACCGCCGTCTTCAGGCCCGAAAGCGAGAAGCGCAGATCGCCCGAATGCATCATGGCACGCGGAAACGCGATGGCCTTCGGGTCGCCCAGGGCCGCCTGCTTCGAGATGACGGGACCGCCGGGGTAGCCCAGGCCGAGCGCCTTCGCCACCTTGTCGAACGCCTCCCCCACCGCGTCGTCGATGGTGGTGCCGAGCGTTTCGTAGTCGCCCCAGTCCTTCATGTGCACGAGCATGGTGTTGCCACCCGACACGAGCGACACCACGGCGGGCGGCTCGAAGTCGGGCGCGCCGATCTTGTTCGCGTACAGATGCCCCTCGAGGTGGTTCACGCCGATGAACGGCAAGCCGGCACCCCACGCCGCCCCCTTGGCGAACGCCACGCCCACCACGAGCGCGCCCATGAGGCCAGGCGCGTAGGTGACGGCCACGGCGTCGAGATCGCTCCACGTCAGACGCTCGACTCCCAGATGTGCGGCCGCCACGTCCAGGCATTCGTCGCACACGCCGCAAATGGCCTCGATGTGCTTGCGGCTGGCGATCTCAGGCACCACGCCGCCGAAGCGCGCGTGGAAATCAACCTGCGAGGCCACGATGTCGGCCACGAGGTTGCCCTCGCCGTCCACGATGGCGGCGGCCGTCTCGTCGCACGACGACTCGATGGCCAGGACGAGCGGTCGCACGACGGTAGGGCTCGGAGCCTGCGCGCGCTCGGCCGCCTCCGCGCGAGCCGCATCGACCTGCAACTCCATGCCCGCCACGTCGTGCGGGGCCAGGGGCAGCGGGCCTTCGAGGATAAGGGCGTCCTCGCCGTCGGAATAGTACCGCGGGCGCGTGCCGAGCGCGTGGAAACCGAGCGCCTCGTAGAACGCCTGCGCTCCGGCGTTGCCAGCGCGCACCTCGAGCGAGCACGTGGCGGCGCCCAGATCGCGCGCGTCGGCCGCCACGCGCGCCAACAGCTCGCGCGCGATGCCGCGACGGCGCTGCGACGGGTCGACGCCCACCTTGAGGATCTGCACCTGCCCGTCCACGACCCACCCGCCGGCGTAGCCGAGCAGACGCAGCTCGTCGTTCGCAGGTTGAACGGACACCGCAGGTTCGCCCAGTGAGTCAGCGAGGGTTTCCCCGGTGCCCGATATCGTGGGGATGGCGGAGGCGAAGCGTACTTCGGTACGCGAGCCTTCGTTATCGCCGCGAGATCGGGTGCCGGGGGAAGCCGCAGCGTCGGCCGGTTCCGGCGGTCGGCAGGCCGACGGAACCCCATAAGCTGCCCACCAGATTCTGTCGCCGCGAGGCAACTCGTCGGCCACCAGGTTCTCGTTCCAGGCATCGCTGCCCATGACCTGCGATTCCAACACCGCCACATCGGCGGCATGTGCGGCGTCGAGCGGCTTGTACGTGATGCCGTCGGCAGCGGGGCGGGCGTTCAGGACGGCGGTGTCGTGCATGCTCGCGCGCTGGTCGCGGCGCACGGCCACGTCCTGCACGCCGGTGGCGAGGTTCTTCGGGTCGTTCTTGGCCAGACGGATGCGCTCGTTTTCCTCGGCGTCCGACAAACGCGTGTACACGGGAAGCGCGAACGCGGGATCGTGCCGCGATGCGTCGAAGGGGTCGGCCTCTCCCGCGCGCCAGGCGGCCTGCAGCGCCAGCAGCAGCCCGCGCCCCGTGGGCGTCCACAACTCCGACGGCAGCGCCTCGCCCGCTGGAGCGAACAGGTCGGCGTACTTCGCCAGCCCGTCTCCCACCAGCAACAACGCCGCGGTATCCACCCGAGAGCCCCCCTCGGCAGGGTCGGCCGCCGAGATGGCGCCCACCAAGCGAGTTCCGCACGACCTTCTTTCATCCCCCGCAACCTGCGACGAAAGAACCGATGTCCCAAGCTCCTCCAACCTAGGAGAGGGAGGACAGGGCTCACCAAGCGAGTTCCGCAGCGAAGCGAGGACTGTCTGAGCGACTGAGTCCTGCCCTCCCTCTCCGGCCAGGTTGGCCCAACTCGAGCACGTTAGTTCTTCCGCCGCTTCTTCCGCCTTCAGCACGCGATCCGCCTCAAGCCGCTGCGCGTCTTCTTCCGTGAGAAGGTAGCGCACCGGGTATACCTCTTTGCGCATGGCGTCGGCCACCACGGCCAGATGCCCCCGCACGCCCGCGGCCTGGGCGTTCCAAGCAACGGCGTCGAGCGATGACACGCCCACCAGCCCCAAGCCCAGCGCCGACGCGATGCCTTTGGCCGTGGCCATGGCGATGCGCACGCCCGTGAACGACCCCGGTCCGCGCCCTACGACGACGCACGCCAGCTCATCGCGCGCCACGCCCCGCTCGGCGAGCAACGCGTCGACGCGCGGCAGAAGCTGGGTGTTCGAGGCCCGATGCGCCGATGCCTCCACCGAAGCAACGACCTCCACCGCGAGGCTTTCCGCATGGAGCACGCCCAAGCCGATGGCGATGACCTCGTTGGCCGTGTCGAACGCGAGCGCATAGCGCGCCCGCGCATCCTGAACGTCCGTCGCGCCGGCATCGGCCGCACGCTCCGGACGGAACCGCTCCTCGCTCACCCGTTGCACCCCGCTGCCTTCATCAGGCGCGACTTTGAGTCCTTCGCCCATACGAACAGAAGCTGCCGCGCGCGGTCGCCGAACGACTGAGCGCGCACGGTGCGGTTGCCGTCGGCGTCGACGGTTATCGCGATTTCCAGATACCCGTACGGCAAGGCCGAGGGGAACTTCTCCCCCCACTCCACGAACGAGGCTCCATCGCCGTCGATGGTCTCGAAATAGCCGATGTCCTCCAGCTCGTCGGGATCCTCCAGCCGGTACAGGTCGAAGTGGTACAGGGGAAGCGTGCCGCCCGGATACTCCAGCAGGATGTTGAACGTGGGGCTGGTGACCTGATCGCGCACGCCAAGGCCCGCCGCCACCCCTTGCACGAACTGGGTCTTGCCCGCGCCGAGATCGCCCGAGAGCACGATGACGTCGCCCTCGTGCAGGTAGGGCGCCAGCGTGGAAGCCAGCTGCTTCGTCGCCTCCGGGGAGGTCGTTTTGCGCGTGTAGGTAAGTCCGGTAGTCATAACGCATATGATACGCCAACGCATCCGCGCAGGCCACGACACGCGCGGGGAAACGGGAATCCTTCATCGCGCCAGCAGCCCGCATGAACCCCCGGCAAAGGCGGACGTGGACAAATTTGCGACTTATGGTAAAAAATCGCACGCAAATCAAGTTGTTGGTACAAAAGATCGTGAAGAAAGGCCTGATGACTGATTTTTTGCTTCTCGCACTCCCTTTCACACTTACCATGGCCCCGCTTTTTGTCCATGATGCTATTGATTATATTATTGCAACTCGGCCATCATGCGCCTGCATGCCGTCTTGGATTCGATCTTTGCGGGGCTTTCGGCCCGCTCACTTTAAATAAGGCAGGGAGAACAGCACAGGCGCGTGGGGTGCGGGGTGCGGGGTGCGGGGTGCGGCCGGCAACCGCGATTCTCCCGCATATGCGGGAGAATCGCCGCCGGCAAACGCTGCTTTTGTTCTATCATCACAGCAAGCGAATCGAAACTCGACAGGAGGCACCCCATGTACGAAGAGCGCATCGGAACCGTCATGCGAAACCTCGAGCGCCGCGACCTTTCGCAGATGCTCGTGTGCGACCCGCGATCCATCCAATACCTGACCGGCGCGTACGTCGAACCGGGCGAGCGCTTCCTCGGCCTTGCGCTTGTCGCGGACCGCAAGCCGGTGCTGCTTCTGAACGAGCTGTTCAGCGCGCCGCAGAGTATCCCTTGCGACGTGCGCGGCTACAAAGACACCGACGACCCGATTGCGCTCGCCGTTGGCCTGTTCGACCCCGCACAGCCGTTGGGTTGCGACAAGAACCTGGCCGCGCGCTTCCTCATTCCGCTCATGGAGCGCGGCGCGGCCAGCGGCTTCGTGCTGGCATCCGACGTGGTGGACGACGCTCGCGCCCATAAGAGCGCCGAGGAACGCGACCTCATGCGCGCCGCCTCGCGCACGAACGACGCCGCGATGGCGCGTTTCAAGGAGCTCGCGCGCGCGGGCGCAACCGAGGCCGAGGTGGCCGGGCAGCTGGAGGGCATCTATCGCGAGCTGGGCGCGCAAGGGCACTCGTTCGCGCCCATCGTCAGCTTCGGGGCGAACGCGGCCGACCCGCACCACGAGCCGGACGGCACCCGCCTGGCCGCGGGCGACGTGGTGCTGTTCGACGTGGGCTGCCGCCAGGGCGAGTACTGCGCCGACATGACGCGCACGTTCTTCTTCGGCGAGCCGACGCCGAAACAGCGCGAGGTGTACGAGACGGTGCGCCGCGCCAACGAGGCGGCTCAGCGCGCTGTCGCGCCGGGCGTGCGCTTCTGCGACATCGATCGCGCAGCTCGCGAGGTCATCGAGGAAGCGGGGTACGGCCCGTACTTCACGCACCGGCTCGGACACCAGATCGGGCTGGACGTGCACGAGCCCGGCGACGTCTCGGCTGCGCACGACGCGCCGGTGGAGGCGGGCATGTGCTTCTCCATCGAGCCGGGCATCTACCTGCCCGGCGAGTTCGGCGTGCGCATCGAGGATTTGGTCATCGTGACCGAGAACGGCTGCGAGGTGCTGAACGAGTACCCGCACGAACTGGAGGTGCTTTCGTAGGGCGCGAGCGACCGGCTGGCGCACGCGCGGCGGATGGCGCAATGCGGCGCGGTGGGTGCAAGGTGCGCCCACCGCGCCGTTTTCTTTTGTCGGGACGTCTTGGCGCCGGGCGGGCAGCAGCCCGCCCCTACGGGGCAACCGCTGAGATCAATGCGTTGCGACGGCTTTTGGCACCCCCCCTGCGGAGGAAGTGAGGGCGAGGGCGGAGCCAAAAGCCAACCCCTAGGCCGCTGCGCGCCCCTTGGCAACGAAGGCGTTCAGCAGGTAGCGGTTCACATCGCTGCGGCTGACCGTGCCCACCAGCTTGCCGTCGCGCACCACCGGGGCCTTTTTCAGGTGATGCTCGCCGAGCACCGTGCACACCCGCTCGATGGACGTTCCCGCGTCGAGCGAGATCACGTGCTCGGTGGCGAGGTCCTCCACCCGGTTGTGCATGAGGGCGTCCATGCGCTCGTCGAACGCCGGGGTGTTCGCCAGCGACGACAGGCTGTAGTACAGGTCCACCAGCACGGCGTCTTGGTCGGCCATCGTCCTCATGATGTCGCCGTCGGAGATGAACCCCACCACGGCGCCGTCCCGGTCAATGACGGGCAGGCCGCTGGTATGGTGCTCCAGCATGATCTCGATGGCCTCGTACACATAGGCGTAGGCGGGCACGGTGTAGACCTCCGTCTTCATGATGGTTTCCAGCTCGAGCGCCTGCGCTGCGGCGGGTGCGGCCGGAACCGTGATCTTCGGCGCGTCGGCCGCTGCGGCGCGGCGCGCGTAAAAGAACGCGACGATCGCCCCCGCGCACGCGATGGCCGCCGCCACGGCGATGGCCGCCGCGAAGCCCGCAGCCTGTGCGGCGGTCTCGGTAGCGCCGCCCGCCAGCTGGCCGGCCAGCGTGGAGGACAGCACGCCCACGAACAGCGAGGGGCCGATGGCGGCGGAGATCTGGATGAACGTGCTCATGATGCCCACGCCGAACGGATTCTGCTCGGGCGGCAGCGTTTTGAGGCCCGCCGTCTGGCTGGGGCTGAAGATGAAGCCCACGCCCGCGTACACCACGCAGCTGGCCGCCACCACCCACAGAAGGTCGATGCTCCCCGCCACCAGGCACACGCCCACCTGCCCGACCGCTATGAGCAAAAAGCCCGCCGGAAGAAGAGGCCACTCGCCCCGGCGATCCATAATGCGGCCCCCCAGCACGGCGGTCCCGGCGTTCACCAGGATCGGAACGAGAATCAACGCGCCCGCCACCAGGGCGTTCACGCCTGCAGCCCCCTCGAAGTACAACGGCAGCAGCACGCTCATGGAAAACGTGATCATCATGGCCACCACCACCAGCACGCACGCCAACGCGAAGCGCGGGTTGCGCAGGGGCTCCAGGTTCAACAACGGGTTCTCGATCCGGCTTTGGCGGTGCACGAACAGCGCCAGCACGGCAACGCCCGCCGCCAGCGCGACGACCGCGTACAGGGGAACGAGGGTGATCTGCGACAAACCGTACACAAGCGCGGTCAGGCCCACCGCGCTGAGCACGAGGCTGAGCACGTCCAGTTTCACCTTGCGGCACGCGCCGACGTTGCGCACGAACGCGACGCCCGCCACGGCGATGACCGTCATGGCGAGAGCGGGCACCACGAACATGGAGCGCCAGCCGAACGAGGTGATCATCAGGCCCGTCACCACCGGGCCGAACGCGGGGCCGAACGTGATGCAGCAGCCGCCGATGGACAGGTACGTGCCCAGCTTCTTGCGCGGAGCCACCAGCAGCACGATGTTCATCATGGTGGGAATGAACACGCCCGTTCCTACCGCCTGCAACAGGCGGCATGCCAGCAACAGGGGAAACGTCGGCGCCACCAGCGCAAGCACGCTGCCCGCGACGAACAGCAGCGCGCCGCCGAAGAACACCGCGCGCACGTTGAAGCGCGTCAACAGGAACGCCACCACGGTAACGACGACAGCCGTTACCACCATATAACCCGTGACCAGCCAGTTCGCCGTGTTCGCATCGATCGCGAACGCCGCCATGATATCCGCCAAACCCACGTTGACGATGTTCTCGTTGAATGCGGCCACGAACGCCGCCGCGAACAACACCGCGAGCAAAGGCGCGTAGCCCTTCTTCTCAACCATACCCTCAAACTCCTTCTGCATCGTTTTCGCATGCGCCAACCGGCGCAAGAAGCCGAGCCCCCTGAGTCGGGGGGCTCGGCGTACAAGGTATCCGCATTTTGATAGTCCGGGAACCGGAGACCCGGAGGCGTTGGAGCAGTGCTGCCACGATTCGCGTGGGCTTATGTCTGCGCGTGAAAGCGCGATCGCTCATTGCGCTCGTTAGGGTACGCGAAAACGCGGCGGCTTCGTAATAGCTGTGTGCGATATTCCACAGTTTGAACGGGGCGAGGGCTTCGAGCGAAGATTACGGCGGGGTGGCACCGGCGCCGCCTGCCTCTTTCCCGATCGGGGCATGTGATCATTCATCACGAAAGACGGCGATGAGGCGTCGTGTGTGCATCCGCACGAACCGAAAATGCTGAGACAAGCCCCCTCCCACCATTTGCCTTGTCTCCGCTCCGCTTCATTTTATTAATGATTTGAATTCTTAGAGGAAAACTTAGTAGGATAAAGCTTGGGCGATTTCAATTGCCTAGCGGGGAGGGGTCGTTACCAAGGGGGCATCATGGATGAACGCAAAGAAGCCAAGCCCAACCGCGAGCACGACACCGAGCCATTGAGCATTGGGTCCATCGAGCTATTGAGCACCTGCGGTTACACGTGCTTCTTCTCGTGGTACTTCATGATGGTGTTCTGGGTCGCTCCAAGCTTAGCAACGGGCACAGCCTTGCTGATCGTCCAGATAGCCTTCCTTGCGGGAGTCGCTTGTGCGACGACGATCGTCCCGAACTTGGCAAACTTACCCCGGCTCAAAAACCTCGTTACCAAGAAGCGTTCGACGGCAGTTTTGCTGGTCATCGCATGCAGCGTCTCAACGATACTCGCCTTCGTACAGAAGGGGCAGGGCTCCATCGCCGTTCTCACAGCGCCCATGGCCTTGGCGGGCTTGGCCTCTGTGTTCTACTTCGCAACGTGGGAGGAAATCGGATCGCATGTCAGATTGCGCGATCCCTTCTCGTTCGTGCCGGTGTCGCTCTGTTGCGGCGCAACGCTGTTCGTCGCTTTTCATTTCCTGTTTCCCGGAAGCGTCCACGTACTCTGCATCTTGGCCATTTTGGGGTCGAGCGTTCTCGCCATGTACGTACGCACAAAGCTGTTTCCCGTTAAGGCGAACCCCGAGGAAGAACGTTCGTGGATCGATCATCGCCAACTCAAACACGTGAAGATCAGCATCTTATTCGCCGTGATCGGCGTGGGTTTCGGCTTCGTGCTGTCCTTGGCAACACTTCTTGACTTGCCGTTCCTCCTTGCGTCGCTCGCTGTCGGCTCCTTGTTGGGCTTGGCGCTGCTTCTGGTGCTGCAGCGAACGAACTTAACGCTTTCCATCTCGATGCTGCAGCGGATCGTCATCGGTGGCACGTCAATCGCGCTCGTTGCCGCTTCGCTTGCAAGCGATGTAACGGCGCTGCGCCTTTGCTTGGGCGCCGCTATCGTGCTTTGGGTGTTCTTCCGAGCGTTTAACGGAGGACTGCTCATGAAGTATGCCTTAGCATCGAATCTCCCTGTTTCGCATTACCTTGCCGCAGGAAAGATCGGCAGCAATGTCGGCATCCTTATCGGTTGGATAATAGGACTAGCAACGACCGCGTTCGAGCTCGATCGGCCGACCATCACCTGCCTGCTTGCCGTTGTTATCCTAGTTGTTGGATTCGCGCTTCTCCCCTTTGCCCAAGATCGCGAAAACGGTGATTCGGCGAAAGCCGGCGAGGCGCACGCTGAAAAGGTCACTGACCAACGGGTCTACGCACTGGCCGACCGCTACGAACTGTCCCCACGCGAGGGAGAGGTGTTCGGTTATCTCGCGCGAGGACGAAACGCCAAAGCGGTAGCCAAGATACTTATGATCTCGGAGAATACCGCCAAGGCGCACGTGTATCATATCTACCAGAAAATGGACGTGCATTCGCTACAAGAGCTCATCGACCTCGTCGAATGCGAACGTGTCTAACTAAGACGTAACACGCAAAAAAGCGGGGGCACCCGTCGCCCCCGCTCGTTCGTCTTTTGAACAGCGGCTAAGCCTCTGACCGCTCGGCAATCTCCTCTACTTTCGCAGCATGCGCTTTCTTCACTCGGGGAAAGATGAAGAACGACAGGACAAAACAAATAGCGGTCGCGGGGATGCAAAGCCCCCATCCAGCAGCCTGCCAGCCGAACGCCTCGTAGCAGTACCCAAACAAAGGCGAGGCTACCGAAGTGCCGAGGTTTTGGCAAAACTGCAAAACCGCCATGGACATGGTGGCCCCAACGGCGCTTCCACCCACCACAATAGGAGCAAGCGGACGACAGGTGCCAGCGCAGAACCCGCCGGAAACACCAGAAAGGATGACGAATATCCACATGAATAGGATGGCCTGCGGCCCCGTGTTGAACATAAAGAGGATATCCACCAGCAAAATGACCATAGTGATGCTGACCAGAACATACTTTCGGTTGATCGGAAGTTTATCCGACAATCCGCCGGAAAGTGGGGCGCAAAGGATGGGAGGAATCATGATGATGCCAGCCATCATGGACGCGAACTGCGGGGATAGCCCCAACTCCGTCTCGAGGAACGTATTGTAGAACGTGCTAACAATGCCGATGGCTACCGCGTTGAACAAAAAGAAAATCGCCCCGAGCACCCACAGGCGCTTATTCTTCAAGAACACAACGCATTCTCGGAGCGTACCGGAAATGCCAGCCTCGGCATCGGCTCCCTTTGGCATGGTGAACACAAGCGCGAACAGCGCGAACATAACAGCGCAGGCAGCAGCCATTATCCAAAACACCGATTGGAAGCCCCATGAGGCGGCCATGATCGGCGCGCAGTTGAACGCCAAGATCATGCCAAGAGGAACCCACGTGGCCCATATGCCCAACGCCAATCCGCGGGTCTTCAAAGGAAACCATACCGACACGCACGTCGGGGCGGCAACGCCGATAAGACCGATGCCGACGCCTTCCACCATGCGGCTCGCCATCATCACGACAAGCGAGTCGGTGAAAGCCCCGATTGCCGATCCAGCGCCCAAGCATGCAATCGAAACGAGCATGGTGGCTTTGAGGCCGATGCGTCGCGCGATGAACGCTGCGGGAAACGCCAAAATGACGCCGATGATGGTGACGGCGCTCATGCAATATCCGAACAGCACTCCATCCATCTGGAAATAAGGGATGATCCACGAGGCAAGCGGAGGTATTTTGAACTGCAGCATGGGAGCCATGCAGCTTGCCAAGTAGGTGACGAGCAGAATAAGCCAAGCCTTTCTCGGAGTTTTCTCGACGGGAACGGTGGTTGCAGACGCTTCACTCATAGCAACTCCTTACCTGATCGCACGATTCCTATCGCACGAAACACGAAAACAAAGGGAGGAGGGGTTTGAAGGCAACTATGCAGGAAGACGGAGGGCTCGTCGGTAGCGGATACGGGCCCTCCGGCAGCCGAGGTTATCGCTCTACGATGCCGACGATGATCTGTTTTTCCCGGAACATCCGCTTGGCAAGGTCTTTGACTTCGCCGTATTCGAGACATTGGGCTTGGCACATCTGCACGCAGGCAGGCTGCTTGCCCTTCGCTACGCGGTCGGCGCAACGATTGCACCATTTCGTGAATTGGGGAACGAAATCGTATTGCCACTCATCATTCCCGATTTGATAGGGCCCCACCTGCGTTATCTGGACGCCGAACGCGGTTTCATCGTATCCGCGCTCCTGCTGGCAGGCCAGCACGCACGCCTGGCAACCCGTGCAGAAGTCAACGTCGATCAGCAATCCCTCATACGCCATGTTGATCCCTCCTTAATCCTCGTCCTTGTATATTTTGCAAATCATGCACTTGTAATTAGCGCCAAACCCGGACACGCCGGTGTCGAATGGCACTAGATTGTTGCAGTTCGATTCGAACACACCGAATAGACCGTCTTCCTCTTCCCCTTTGCGCTCGGGGAACCACCAGGCATGCTCGGCCTGCAGCACTCGAGGGTCGTACGTCGCATTGAAAGACGTCTTGTACTTGCACTTGCCGTGCATGTTCTCGATCCATATCCACTCCCCTTCCTCGATGCCATAGGCGGCAGCCGTTTGCGGATGAATATAGACAAGAGGGTCGGGATGCAGGCGGCGAAGCTTCTTTATCTGGCGGTGCTCCGAATGGAAAAAGCCGGGTACGCGTGCTCCGGTGGTGAGCACCAGCGGATATTCCTTCGCTTCTTCAGGCATGGAATAGGGGCTCATGGTGGGCTCGACGTAGCTTGGCAGCGGATCCAAGCCACAGCCTACTTGGTGGAAGATCGTCGAATACAGCTCGGCACGACCGGTCGGAGTATTGAAACCCACCTGGCCATCGGGCCTGAGAAGGCCTTTCTCGTATTTGCGATATTCGAACTTGGGATACTTCCAGCTGCTGTCGCGCAGATCCTTCCATGTGAAACCACCGTCCTTGAGGATATCGTCGTTCATTTCCTCAAGATCGTCCCACGGCCACCCAGCCTCGGTCTGCTGGATTCGTTTTCCCAGTTCAAGGAACATCTGGTTGTCGGACTTCGTTTCGCCGAGCGGATCGATGGCGGGGTTTATGCAGCCTAGGTAGTACGGCTGCATGCCGCCGAAACCCATGCGCTCGGCCCATGTGCACACTGGCAGAACCACGTCGGCCAGCGCCATCATCGTCGGCGTCATAAACAGGTCGGCCACCACGATGAAGTCGAGCTTCTTGTACCACTCGAGCTGTTTCTGCGTCTGGTTGCCCATGCAAGCTAAGAAGTTGCTGGTAGCCAAATACACGGCATGCACCTCGTAAGGGTCGCCATGGTCGAGCGCCTTCATGCAGGTGCCGGGAGCCGGGTTCAAAAAACCAGCACTGTACATGGGATACTCGTGCACGCCGAGTCGGTGGTCCTTCTGCTCCTCCGTCAGAAGTTCATGATAGCCCCAGCCAGCCGTCCAATTACTAGCCTCGATACCCCAGCACGACTGTCCGATAACGTTGCCGCCTGGCACATCGAGGTTGCCGGTAATAGTCCATAGACTGGTGATGGTATGCGCCGCTTGCTGACCGCCCGTCTGCTGGTCAAGCGCGACGCCCCAATGGATGGCCGCAGGTTTCGCAGCAGCATATTCGCGCGCCAGACGCTTGATCTGGTCGAGTGGCACCCATGAGCGCTCGGCAAGCTCATCGTAATCGTATTCGGCACAACGCTGCTTCACCTCATCGAGGCCGTAAACCCACTTGTCGCAGAAATCGTGATCGTACAGGTCTTCGTCGAGAATGGTCTTGAGCATGGCCATGGCCAGCGCCCCATCTCCGCCCGGGCGCACGCGCAGCCAGTTTTTACCAGCTCGTGCGGCCAGCCACGTGAGTTGCGGGTCGATGACGGCTATCTTGCTCCCACGTTTCATGAGATCGGTGATCCAATGACCAAAAAAGCCATCAGGGTTTGCCCACAACGGATTGCAGCCCCAGATGATAATGAGCGCGGGAACGACATATTCAGGATCGTCGTAGCGCTTCGGCAAGAATTGTGAGCAGTCGGCTACCGACGCATTCCCCAACAGAATGGCCATCGACGATATGCGCGGCAGGTAGCACGAGTTGCCTGAAAAGTACGGTACTCCCTCGTTCGGGCAACCCATAGAGAATGCAAGACGGCTCATCTGCTGAATGTCACGACCGGTACCCTGTCCGAATATGATGGACCAAGGGCCGTACTCATCCGAAATGCGCTTGAACTCGCGTTCGATGATCTCGTACGCCTCGTCCCAGCTGATCTGCTCGAAAGCTTCTTTCCCGCGATCCTCGCGAGCACGCTTCATAGGATGCATGAGACGATCCTCGTGGTACACGACGTCCGTCATGGCAAGGCACCTGCTGCACAGGCGCCCCTGATTGTACGGATTCTCGGGGTCGCCCTCCACTTTCTCCAGCTTGCCGTCTTTGACGTACATGAGCACACCGCAGTTGTTGTGACAGCCAGGAGCCGTTCGCGCGTTGCCCCGGATAACGGTGTAGCCGTCCTCTTCCCATGTCCACGGACGCGGGTCGCTACCGACCGCAGGCGCAGCGCTGCTGGTACCGCCGCCAGTTCCAACAGTTTCCTTCATTTCGCCCATCTTCGTCTCCTCTCCCGTTGCTCTTCACGCAAAGGCATATGCCTTCTGCCTGAGGCGAAGGATAGAGACATGCATCGAAAAGCCCTCAGGTCACTGAGAGTATGAAATGGGTTTTATCCAGATTGTATTATTCTAAATTAAACCTAATACAGTACGGGTTATGCACGCTTCATGCCGGCGCGGCGTCCGGCGGCTTTGGCGTCGTGGGTGCGCTTGCAGTCGGGGCAGATGCCGGTGAGGGCGAGGGCACGGGCGGCGTCGGCGTTGCCTTCCTCCTGCTCGAGCAGGGAGCTGGCGTACTCCACCTCTTTGTTCGTGGCGTAGTAGCGGCCGCACGAGGCGCACTCGCGCAAGGCGAACAGGCAACGCTTCGGGGGCTCGGGGTCGTCGGCAAACGCGGCCGGGCGGCAGGCACTGTCGGCCACCAGGCCCATGGCCCCCGTGGGGCACACGGCAGCGCACCGACCGCACCATGTGCAGTCGGTGAGGTCGAGCGTCCACACGAGCATGCCCTCGTCCTCGTCCACGAAAATGCGGATGGCACTCGTGTCGCAGGCCACCGCGCAAGCGGCACAGGCGATGCAGCGGCCGAAGTCGTGATGCGGCTTGCCTTGCGGGACGGCGGGCGCCCCGATGCCGTTTCCGCCCGCCGCGCCATGCGGACGGACGGCGCGGGACGCACCCTGCGAGATGGGGTTCGGCACGCGCGGCTTCAGCGGGCTCATGGGAGCACCTCCGTCTTGTCGCGGGGCGCGCAAGCCTCGCCGCAGGCCGCTTCCCCTTGCGCATCGTCGCGGGGCGCATCTTCGCGATCGCGGACCACGCCCGTTCCAAGAGCGGCCTCGGCCGCCAGCAGCTCGCGCAGCTCGGTCGCGCCCTGCATGGCAATGCTCGTCTTCTCGATGGCGTCGATGCGGCGCTCGCGCGCCAGATGGCCGAGCGCGCCTTCGTCCATCAGCGACAACGCCTTCGTGGGGCAGGCGGCGATGCAGCGAGGGCCGTCGGGTGCCTTCGCGCACAGGTCGCACACCACCACGCTCGTGTACGCGCCCGTCTCCTTCTGGCGCAGCAGGCCCGCGGAGCGCGCCGACGACGCGCGGCTGTACGGCGCGGCCTTCACGTGCGCCGTCGAAGGAGCCGAAGGGTACACGGCGCCGAACGGGCAGACGAGCGCACACAAGAGACAGCCCGTGCAGCGGGCCTCGTCCACTTGCAAGCGGTCGCCCTCTTGGGAGATGGCGCCTTCCGGACACACTGACAGACACGGGGCGCCCTCGCATTGGTGGCAGGTGACCGCGGCCGACACGTCTCGCGTCTTCACGAGCGAGATGCGCGACGCCGGGCGCAGCGCGCGCTTGCGGTGCGCTTCGCTGCACGTCACCCGACACGCGCCGCAGCCGATACAGCGCGACGGGTCGGACACGACGAAGCGGTTCATACGAGCGTCTCCTCTTCGCCGTCCGCGTAGAGCGCGCGGCCCGCGACTTCGGCCTCATGCGGGGCGAACGCGGCGGGCGGAGAGGCGGGGTTGGCGGGATCCGAGGAGTTGTTCGCTGTCGCCGCACGGGATCCTTCGACTACGGCGGCTGCGCCGCCTTCGCTCAGGATGACAGAAGGGCTGTCGGCCGCGCCACCCTTGCTCGGGATGGCGGCAGGCACCGCACCGGCCGCATCAACTTCGCTCGGGGTGGCAAGGGGGTGATCGGCCGCGCCCGCTGTTGATTCCAGCGCCTCGGGCTCGGGCGGGTTCTGGCAGTCGGCTTCAGCGGCTAGGCGGGACTTGAGCTCGGCGTATGCTTCCGCAATGCGCTCCTCGGCTCCGCGTTGGTCGGCGATGGCCTCCACCTGGCAGGCGCTGTACTTGTCCTCGGGGGTGCCCGACTCGCCGTCCACCGCGTGCAGCGTGAGCTCGTTGCACTTGCCCACCCACCATTGGTAGGTCATGTACACGGCGCCGTCGTTGATGCGCTCGTCGATGGCCGCGCGCGCGACGATCTTCCCGCGGCGCGACGTCACCTGCACCAGCTCCTCCTCCTCGATGCCGCGCGCCTCGGCGTCGGCCGGGCTCATGCTCACGTAGCCGGGCTCGTCGGCCAGCGCGGCCAGCGCCTTGCAATTGCCAGTCATCGAGCGGCAGGAGTAGTGCCCCACCTCGCGCACCGTGCACAGCACGAGCGGGTAGCGCTCGTCGGGCTCCTCGGTGGGCGGGCGCCAGTGCGCCGCCTGCAGATGCCCCTTGACGTCGGGCGTGGTGAACGCGCCGCCGGCGTACAGCTCGGGCGTGCCGTGGTTGTCGGGATCGTCCCCCGCCTCGGCGTAGATGGGCCACTGGGCGAAGCCGAGCCCCGCCATCTTCTCATAGGTGGCGCCGGCGAACTGCGGGCAAAGCGAGCGCACCTCGTCCCATATCTCGCGCGTGCTCTCATAGCGCACCGGATAGCCCATGCGCGTGGACAGGTCGGCGAATATCTCCCAGTCGTGGCGGCACTCGCCCTTCGGCGGCAGCGCGGCGGTGGTGAGCTGGAACGAGCGGTCGGACGCGGTGTACACGGCGTCGTGCTCGCCCCACGACGTGGCGGGCAGCACGACGTCGGCCAGCGCGGTGGTCTGCGTCATGAAGATGTCCTGGCTGATGAGCAGGTCGAGCCCTTCCAGCGTTTTCCGCATCTGCGCCGTGTCCGGCTCGGTTTGCAGCGGGTCCTCGCCGAAGTTGTAGAACGCGCGGATCTTCCCCTCGGCCACGCCGTGCGGCAGGTCGGTGAGCTTCCAGCCCTCCTCGAGCGACAGGCGCTCCTCGGGAACGCCCCACGCGGCGGCGAACTTCGCGCGCACGGCCGGGTCGTCCACGCGCTGGTAGCCGGGGTAGAGGCTCGGCCACATGCCCATGTCGCACGAGCCCTGCACGTTGTTCTGCCCGCGCACGGGAGCGAGGCCGCTGTTCGGGCGGCCGATGTGTCCCGTGATGAGCGCGAGCGCCGCGATGGCGCGCACGGTCTGCACGCCCTGCGCTTGCTGGGTCACGCCCATGCCCCAGCCCACCACGGCCGAGGGGGCCTTGGCATAGCGGCGGGCGGCATGGCGAATGAGCTCGGGCGCGAGGCCCGTGACGTCGGCCACGTCCTCGGGCGCGTACTCCTGCACCACTTCCCACCACGCGTCGAAGCCCTCGGTGCAGTTGTCGATGAAGTCCCAATCGGCCAGGTCCTCGTCGATGATGGTGTAGGCCAGCGCGTTCACGAGCGCCAGGTTCGAGCCGTTCTCCAGCGGCAGGTAGAGGTCGGCGATGCGGGCGGACTCGATGACGCGCGGGTCGCACACGATGAGGTCGGCGCCGCGCTCCTTCGCCTTCACGATGCGGCGCGCCACGATGGGGTGGCTGGCCGCCGGGTTGTAGCCGATGAGCAGGATGCAGTCCGTGCGCTCCAGCACGGGGATGCTCACGCTCATGGCGCCCGACCCCACGCACTCCATGAGGCCGATGACGCTGGCCGCGTGGCAGGTGCGCGCGCAGTTGTCGATGTTGTTCGTGCCCAGGCACGCGCGCGTGAACTTCTGCATGACGAAGTTCGCCTCGTTGCCGGCGCCGCGCGAAGAGCCGGTGAGCATGACGGCCTCCGGCCCGCTCTCCTCGATGATGGCGCGCAGGCGGGAGGCGGTGAAGTCGAGCGCCTCGTCCCAACTCACGCGCTCGAGCGGCGCGCCCTTCTGGCGGCGGATCATGGGGTGGTAGATGCGCGGGGTGAGGATGCGCGTGTCGTTGATGAAGTCGTAGCCGTAGAGGCCCTTCAGGCACAGCTCGCCCTCGTTCGTGACGCCGTCCAAGCCCTCCGCCTCGATGACCAGGCCGTTTTCCACCACCAGGTTCATTTTGCAGCCGGCGCCGCAGTACGGGCACACCGCCATATGCTTCTCCATGAGGCTACTCCCCCTCGTCTAGGTCTGCGTTGAGCTCGATGGTGCTGTAGGCCGCCGCGGCGCGAGCGGCGGCTTTCCGCTTGGCCTGCTTGCCGCGCTCCAGCATCTGCGGATCAATGAGGCGCAGGGCCTTCGTGGGGCAGGCGGCCACGCATGCCGGGCCGTCCGCGTGGTCGACGCACAGATCGCACTTGACGACCGTCGACAGCTTGCGGCGCCGCTTCTTCGCCTTCGCGCGGTCGCGCGCGCTGGGTTTGGGAGCTTTGGCCTCCTCTGCGGCGCATGTGGCGGGCACCTGTTCTGACGCGGCTTCCGGCTCGGGGGGCGCGGGGCGGGTGACGATGTCCACCGCGCCGTAGGGGCAGGCCAACACGCAGTTGCGGCAGCCGATGCACTTGTCCGGGTGCACGCCCACGTGCTCGTCGTCGGTGTAGAGGCACCCGGTGGGGCATGCGTCGGCGCACGGGGCCTCGGCGCAGTGGTGGCAGCCCACCGGTGCGGATATCGTGCGCGTGGTGACGAGCGTGAGGCGCGGAACGGGCACGTCGTTCGGCACGTCGTGGCGCATGAGGCATGCGGCCATGCAGGTTTTGCAGCCGATGCACGTGCCGGGATCAGCGATGACAAGCTTGCGGCTGGTGGGATAGGCTCCGCGCACGCTAGCGCCCTTCCCCGTCGCGCGCCGCGAGCGCGCGCTCGGCGGCCGCCACGGTATGGGCCATGGTCATGGACGTGGTGACGGTGCCGATGCCGCCCGGCACGGGCGTGATGGCACCCACGATGGGCTCCACCTGGTCGAAGTCCACGTCGCCGCACAGGTTGCCGTGCGTGTCGAAGTTGATGCCCACATCGAGCACCGTCTGGCCGGGCGAGAAGAAGTCGGCGCCGAACGCGCGGGCGCGCCCGGTGGCGCAGATGACGACGTCGGCCGCGCGGCAGATGCCCGCAAGGTCGTTCGAGCGCGAATGGCAGATGGTGACGCTGGCGTTGCGGCGCAGCAGCATCATGGACACCGGCTTGCCCACCACCAGGCTGCGCCCCACCACCACCACGCGCCTGCCCTCGAGCGGCACGCCGTAGTGCTCGAGCATCTCGATGCACGCGGCGGCCGTGGACGGTGGGAAGCCCGCGTGCCCGTCGGTGAACACAGCCGCGAGCGACGCGAGCGTGATGCCGTCGATGTCCTTGCGCGGATCGAGCACTTCGCAGGCGCGCGCGTCGTCGATGAACGCCGGCAGCGGACGGAACAGCAGGCAACCGTGGACGGAGGGATCGTGGTTCACCTCGTGCAACGCCGCTTCGAGCGCCTCTTGCGGGGCGAATTCTTCGAGCACGACCGACCGCACGGCAATGCCGAGCGACTCGGCGCGCTTCTTCGCCGTGCGCTCGTAGGACAAGTCGTCGGGGCGTTCGCCCATACGCACGATGGCAAGCGTGGGCACGACGTCGGCGCGTCCGAGCGCCTCGATGCGCGGAGCGAGGTCGGCGGCGATGCGCTCGACCACGAGCTTTCCCCTCAATTGTTCAGCCATATGCGCCTTTCCCGCCATGGAGGCGTATCGGAAGCCCTCTTGCGACGCTTTCGGCGGGCACGAGGCTCCGTCCTTGTCGGCAACCTGCGAAAACGCTGCCTGTCGAGCGGCAAGGGCAGAGCCCTTGCCCTACTATTCAATCAGTACCGTCACGCTCTTCCGGAGCTTTTCGATGCAATCTCAGGTGCTTGCCTCAGGTGCTTGCGAAAGGACGATTTTACCCTATGTGCGCCATGACGTACTCGAGCGTTTCGTCGGCGCGGGAATTACCCCGCTCGACGAGCTCGTCTGCCTCGTCGCGGAACCGCGCAGCCAGGTTCTCGTCCTCGAGCGACGCCACGTTGATGTACACGTTGAGGCTGGCCGCCACGATGGCCGAGCACGCCAGCGTCGCCGCCGCCCCCGCATCGGACACCGCGAGCCTGCTGCCGTTGCGCGCGAGGAAATCGGCCTGTTCGAGCACATCGGCGCAGGCGCGCATGATGGCGAGCGGCGCCTCGCACGCTCCGCCGAGCGCCGCCTGCACGGCCGCCTGCTTGGCGGCGAGCTCTTCCGGCGTGTCCTTCGGCATGCGGTAGGCCGCCGCCAAGGGCTCGAACGCGCGCGCGTCCTCGTTTATGAGGTCGAGCAGACGCCCTCGCAGCTCGGCGAGCGCCGCCAGCGCGTCCTGCACCTCGCCCTCGACCGCCGCGTAGGTTTTCTTCCCCACCGTGAGGTTCCCCACCATGGAGGCGAGCGCCGAGGCCAGCGCCCCCGCGTAAGCCGCCGCCCCGCCGCCGCCCGGCGTGGGCGCGGCGCTGGCCAGCTCGTCGATGAAAGTCGTATCCATCACGGTTCCTCTCTGCGCGGTTCGATCGAGTCATCGCCTGCCATGATACGACACCGCCGCAGCAAGCGCCAAGCGACCCGCGAAACGCGCACGAACTTAATGCCCTTGAAAACAGGGTTGAGCACCCCCCCCCCGGGGCACATATTACCCATTCCGGCGCAGTCGGAAAACCACTGCGCAATGCGGTTTCGCGCGGCACGAGTCTCGCTTCTGAGGAGCGACGAAAGGGAGCTCCCCTTCTCGCATCGCCTTGGCAACGTCTCCTATTTCAGACAAAAAGGGCGGTGATGTTCGTCATTGCGAACATCACCGCCCTTGGAACGGCCGACCCACTCCGGCGGCCGGCAGACCGACGGAGCTTAGAACAACCCTGAGATCTTCCCCGTCTCGTCGACGTCGATCTTGAAGGCGGCGGGGGTCTTGCCCAGGCCCGGCATGGTCATGATCGAACCGGTGAGCGCCACCACGAAGCCGGCACCGGCGGACACCTTCACCTGGCGCACCGTCACCGTGAAGCCGCGCGGCGCGCCCAGCTTCGACGCGTCGTCGCTGAACGAGTACTGGGTCTTGGCCATGCACACGGGCATGCCGCCGAAGCCGAGCGACTCGAGCTGCGCGAGTTCCTTCTTCGCAGCCGGTTCGAACACGACGCCGTCGGCGTGGTAGATGCGCTTGGCTATTGTCCCGATCTTCTCGGCCAGCGAGAGGTCGTCGTCGTAGGAGAACTCGAACGTGCTCGCGTTGCGGCCCTCGGCGTCGCCCTCGTCGCACAGGCGCACCACCTCGGTTGCCAGCGCCTGGCCGCCCTCGCCGCCCTTCGCCCACACCTCGGACAGGGCCACGTTCACACCCAGCTCGCGGCACTTGTCCTCCACCAGCTTGAGCTCCGCCGGCGTGTCCGTGGGGAACGCGTTGATGGCCACCACGCACGGCAGATGATACACCTGCGTGATGTTCTCCACGTGCTGCAGCAGGTTCGGCAGGCCCGCTTCCAGCGCCTCCAGGTTCTCCTCGTTGAGGTCGGCCTTCGCCACGCCGCCGTGGTTCTTGAGCGCGCGCACCGTGGCCACCACGACCACCGCGTCGGGCTTCAGGCCGGCCAGACGGCACTTGATGTCGAGGAACTTCTCCGCGCCCAGGTCGGCGCCGAATCCGGCCTCCGTCACGCAGTAGTCGCCCAGCGCCATGGCCATGCGCGTGGCCATGATGGAGTTGCAGCCGTGCGCAATGTTGGCGAAGGGGCCGCCATGCACGAACGCCGGCGTGCCCTCGAGCGTCTGCACAAGGTTCGGCTTGAGCGCGTCTTTGAGCAGCGCCGTCATGGCGCCTTCGGCGTGCAGGTCGTGCGCCGTGACCGGCTTGTCGTCGTAGGTGTAGCCCACCACGATGCGGCCGAGGCGCTCCTTGAGGTCGGTGATGGAGGTGGCCAGGCAGAAGATGGCCATGACCTCGGAAGCCACCGTGATGTCGAAACCGTCTTCGCGCGGCACGCCGTGGGCCTTGCCGCCCAGGCCATCCACGATGTTGCGCAGCTGGCGGTCGTTCATGTCCACCACGCGCTTCCACGTGATCTTGCGCACGTCGATGCCCAGCTCGTTGCCGTTGTGGATGTGCGCGTCCAGCAGCGCCGCCAGCAGGTTGTTGGCCGCACCGATGGCGTGGAAGTCGCCCGTGAAGTGCAGGTTGATGTCCTCCATGGGGATGACCTGGGCGTACCCTCCGCCGGCCGCGCCGCCTTTGATGCCGAACACGGGGCCGAGCGACGGCTCGCGCAGCGCCACCACCACGTTCTTGCCCTGCTTCGCCAGCGCGTCGGCCAAGCCCACCGTCGTGGTGGTCTTGCCCTCGCCGGCCGGCGTGGGGTTGATGGCCGTGACCAGGATGAGCTTGCCGGGCGTGTGCTCCACGTCCTTGAGCAAGTTGTAGTCCACCTTCGCCTTGTTGGTGCCGTACATCTCCAGATACGATTCCGGCACGCCCGCCTTCTCGGCGATGGCGCTGATAGGCTGCGGTTCGACCGCCTGGGCAATTTCGATGTCGCTCAACACGTCGGGCCCTCCCGTTCGTCGGCTTCCGAAAGGGGGAAAGCCGCCGCCCGCCCCCTTCTCACGTCTGCTTGCATTCTACTGGTTTTGCCCGCCGCGACCACCCTTTTTCCCGCAAGGGCCATCAAATGCCAGCAATCGGGAGAGACGCTTCCGGTTTCCGCTGGTATTTGTGGCTGATGGGTGATTTCTGCTAAAAAATGACGTTTGTGAACGATCTTTATTGAGAATAATAAAAACGGCATTGGCTTCATCAGGCATTTTATAAAATTACCATATTAGTAATATTTAAAATGCGCCGATAATTCGTTCACAAACGACATTTTTTAGCAGAAAACAGCCCTACTAAACCACTGTTGACATTCCCAAGCCAGCGCATCGTCATCCTGAGCGAGCGGAGCGTTCGGCAGCCCAGTGGACTGTTGCATGCTCAGGATGACAACCCGGTCGGGCGCATGTCAATGCTGGTTCAACATAGAACAGCCCTCGTTTCCCCAATGGCCTTACGCCGCTCCGTCGTTCTGCGCCTCGTGGATCAGCCGCAGGCCCTCGAGGGTCAGCTCGGGATTGATGGCGGTGATGGTGCCGGACAGCTCGGCCACGCGCGGGGCCAGCCCTCCCGTGGCCACCACGGGAGCCTCGTAGCCCAGCTGGGCGAAGATGCGCCGAACCAAGCCGTCCACCCGGTCGGCCTCGCCGTATACGATACCGGCCTGTATGGCCTCCTCGGTGCTGCGGCCGATAGCCGTGTGCGGGTCCACCAGGTCGATGGCGGCCAGGCGCGTGGCGCGCGAGAACAGGGCTGCGGCGCTCGTGTCCACGCCCGGCGCGATAACGCCGCCGATGAACCGCCCCTCTCGGTCGATGACCTCGATGTTCGTGGCCGTGCCGAAGTCCACCACCACCACGGGGGCGCCGTAGAGCTCTCGAGCGGCCACGGCATCGGCCACGCGGTCGGCACCGATCTCGGCAGGGTTGGCGTACGTCGTGGGGAACAGGGCACCGGCGGACGCGGCCGTGCATACGAGCACGTCGGCGCCCAGCATGCGGCCCAACGCGGCGCGCCAGGCCTGCGTGAGCTGAGGCACCACCGAGGCGAGCGCCGCGCCGTGCACCTCGGCGGGCTGGATTCCCTCGGAAACGAGAAGCGGAAGGACCTTCGCGCGCAATTCGTCAGATGTGTGGTTTTTGTTGGTAGCCACGCGCCACATGTGAACGAGTACCGAGCCGTTATACACACCAACCACGGTTTGGGTGTTCCCCACGTCGATAGCAAGTAACATGTTTTTGACAAACCCCCTCGAATGCAGGCGAAACGGATGCAAACGGATATAGTTTCGATTGATTATTATACCAAGCGGGCATCTAACCGCCTCTATCTGACTACGCACTCGTAGAAAGGTATCACATGAACGATACACCGAACCGCATTCTCGTCGTCGATGACGAACCTTCCATCACGGAATTCGTGAGCTACGCCTTGAAGAAGGAAGGATTCTACACCGACGTGGTCGACAACGGCGAAGAAGCCCTGGCCTTGGCGACGAAGAACTCCTACGACCTGTTCGTGCTCGACATCATGCTGCCCGGCATGGACGGTTACGAGCTGTGCCGCAGGTTGCGCTCGAAGACCACCGTGCCCGTGCTGTTCCTGTCGGCGCGCGACACCGAGCTGGACAAGGTCGTCGGTCTGGAGATAGGTGGCGACGATTACCTGGCGAAGCCCTTCGGCGTGCGCGAGCTCATCGCGCGCGTCCGCGCGTTGCTGCGCCGCGGTTCCGGCGGCGACTTCCCCGGCGCGAGCCACGCCATCACGGCGAGCGGCATCACGCTCGACGAAGACGCCCACACGGCGTCGGGCGAGCACGGCGAGATCGACCTCACGCCGCGCGAGTTCGAGCTGCTCGCCAGCCTTATGAAGAACGCCGGCAAAGTGGTTTCGCGCGAGGACTTGCTGCGCGACGCATGGGGCTGGGAATACTTGACGGAAACCAAAACCGTCGACACCCACATCAAACGCCTCCGTGATAAGATTGAGGGTGCCGGGTACGATCCCGGTCTGGTGGAGACGGTTCGCGGATACGGATACAGGTTCAAGCAATAAAAAGACTGCAAACATACTTCTCTTTGCTGGCAACGCTGCTCATGCTGCTCGCCGGCGCCTTCATCGTGTTCATTTGCTGCATCGCCCTCGGCACCACGCCGAGGGCGTTTCTGCTTCTGATTCCCGCAGGCATGATCACGTTCGTGCTCAGCTTGGTCATCGGGCACTTCCTTGCCGAACCGCTCAACGTGCTGGTCAAGAAAACCCAGGCCGTGCGCTCGGGCATCGACGTGTCGATCGCCCCTGACGGACGCTTGCACGAGGCGGACGAACTGGCCCTCACCATCAACCTGCTCGTGGAGAAGACAAGGTCCCAGCAGATAGACCTGGCACTCAAAGAGCATCGCCAGTCGGCCTTCGTAAGCGACGTGGCCCACGAGCTGCGCACGCCCCTCACCGCCATCCGCGGCAACGCCGAGATGCTCCTCGATCCCGACATGCCGCCCGAGCTGCACGACAAGTTCTGCTCCATCATCGTGGTGGAGACCGAGCGGCTGAGCCGTTTGACGAACGACCTGCTGGCGCTGCAGCGCATCGAGGACGACGACACCCCCTTCGAGCTGTCGCGCGTGAACCTGAACGCCCTGGCCCACAGCGTGCTCGACGCGCTGGAGCCCATCCTGCGCGACCGCGAGGCCAACACGAGGATCGTGGGCGAGGCGCCCGACGTGCTGGGCAATCCCGACCGCCTCAAGCAGGCGGTGACGAACCTCGTGGAGAACGCGAGCCGCTTCATCAGCCCAGGCGGCCACATCGTGATCGAGCTGTTCGGCCTGCGCGGCAACTCCATCCTGGCCGTGAAGGACGACGGCCCCGGCTTCGGCGACGTCGATCCCAAGCTGCTCTTCGACCGCTTCTACCGCACCGACGCCTCGCGCAGCCGCGGCACGGGCGGCACGGGGCTGGGGCTGGCCATCGTGAAGTCGATAGCCGAGGCGCACGACGGTACGGTGGAAGCCATCAACCTGCCCGACGGAGGAGCCTGCTTCATCGTGGCCATCCCGTCGATCCCGAGCAACACGGCGTAGCGGAAAGCGATATCGCGCATCGCCGAACGGCGGACCGTTCGTCTATAATGGAATCTCAATTCCGAAAAAACCAAAGAGGAAGACTCCACATGAAGGTTAAAAAAGCACACGTGCGAACCATGCTTCCTGTGGCCTCCGCGGGCCTTGCCTGCTTCTGGGCTTGGTTCTACTTTGCACTGTTGAGCCCATACCCGGCCGAGCATGCCGGCAAGGAGGCGTCGCTGTACCTGAAGCTGGCGTTTCTGGTGGGCATGGTGGCCGCCATGCTGCTGGTGTACGCGAAGCGCAACCTGTTCAACCGCACGGAACGCGACCCGCTGCCCGGAGCGGCCGCACTGCTCACGCTGCCGTTCGGTCTGTTCAATATCATGGCCCACTACCTGCCCGTGTCCACGACGGCGTTCGCGGTGGCATGGTTTCTAGCCGGTTGCGGGTTCTCGCTCATCTTCCTGCTATGGCCCAAGGTGTTCATGGTAGGTTGGCAGAAGGACGTGGGAGCATATCTGTCGGCCAGCGCCTTGGCGGGCGCCGTGCTCTACCTGTTCGCGTGCGAGCTGAGGCCGCCCTACGGCGACGTGGCGCTCGTGCTGCTACCGCTGGCGTCCCTCGCGGTGTTCCATTACGTGCGCACCCACATCGTGGGCAGCGAGCAGGAGCCCGAGGCCCCGCTCGAGCAAACGCGTTTGTTCCCGCTCACCGGGTTCACCGTGGCCGTGTTCGGCGCGTTGTTCGGCATCGCGCTGTACTTGCTGTGCGCGAACCTGGACGCCGTGAATCCGCTGGCCGTCGCAGCAGCCATCGCCTGCGGAGCGGGTCTGCATTTGGCATTGAGCGTGTTGGTGAAGCGGTACCTGACGTTTGGCACTGCCGAGAAGCTGTCGCTGCTGCTGTTGGTGGTGGGATTTCTCGGACTTGCGTTCCTCGGGCCGAACCTCATGCTGGCGTGCTGTTTGTTCATCGTGGGCGTGTACGTGTATCTGGATTTCTCGAACATGAGCGCGCTCGTGGGCTTTGCGAGCGGCCATCCCTCGCCGTTTTGGCGCATAGCGCGCGGCCAGCTGGTGCTTCCGGTTGGCATGATCGTGAGCTGGATCGCGTGCATGATCATCGAGCACACGAACCCGAACCTGTTCGCCTACGTCCCCTACCTGGCGCTCGGCCTACTGCTGGCCTTGGCGCTGTTGGCGGCCTTCGTGCCCTTCAAGGACAACACGTTCGCCGACAAGACCGTGAAGGGCGAGATCGTGGAGGGCGGCTACTTCAAGCAGCGCTGCAACCAGGCGGCGCAGACCTACAAGCTGTCCAACCGCGAGCAGGAGATCCTGTACTACCTGGCGAAGGGCCGCAACGCCCAGTTCATCGCCGACGAGCTGAACATCTCGGCGTACACGGCCAAAACGCACGTGTACCATATCTACCAGAAGATGGGCATCAACTCGCAGCAGGAGCTCATCAGCATCGTGGACTCCACGGAGATCGTGTACCAGTAGAACCTGCTCAGGCGGCCAGCGGCTCCAAGGTCACGGGCTCGTCGCCGTCGAGCGCGTCGCCCGGAAGCATGGCGGTTACGCCCTCCGAGGCCCTGATCTGGGTGGCGAGGCGCGCGGCGGCCTTGAGGCCCACGGCCTTCACGGCGTAGTCGCCCGGCTCGAGGGCGAAGGTTCGCGCTCCGGCATCCGTTCCCTCGCAGACAACCTCCACGCGTTCGTCGTACTTCGCGAGCACGGTTTTGAAGTCGCCCGCGGTGACGGCTTGGTCGTAGTCGATGGCAAGCTCTCCGCCACCTTCGGGGACGGAGAGGCGCAGCCAGGCCTTCGTTCCGGTGAACTCGCCAACGCTCATCTCGTCGGGAGGGTTGCCCGTCCACTGCACGGCGGTGTAGGTGTCCCCTCGCTGGGCGATGAGCTTGTCGTCGGGATAGGCTGCGGCCTGCGTCGAGTTGGCCAGACCCCCGCAACCTGCCAGGGCGAGGCACAAGGCGGCGATTACGGGGAGCGCGAGAAGTTTTTTCGTCATCGGGCATCTTCCTTCGGAGGGACGCGGCGTCGCAGGCGATTGTCCCACCTTTCTGGCGTGCTGTCCATGGCATGTGGCGGCGGAAACGCGCAGAAAGAGTCCGTCGCGCGCGAAGCTCGCGGCGCTCAGTATCCCACCGCGGCCACGAGCGGCGCGAGCACGGTGGCATGCAGCGCCATCATGGCGGCGGTGGGCAGCACGCCCGCCTTGAAGAAATCGACCATCTTCCAGTACCCGTGCCGGAACGACAGCATATTGTTGCTGTCCACGCCCATGAGGAACGTCGTGGACGCGTTCACCGCCACGATGACCGTGAACACGACGGGGCTCACGCCGAACGCCGCCGACATCGAAGCCAGCGGGATGAGGCAGATGGCGATGAACGCCGGCCCCACGGGAATGACCAGCCGCAGCAGCGGCAGCAGCGCCGCCGTGGCGCCCACGATGGCCGCGCCGCTCACGGCGAGCTTGCCCACCGTGGAGCCGAACAGCCAGCTGGCCGCCCCCTGCTCCTTCACGCCGCCCGACAGCGACTGCACGCAACCGATGAGCAGCACGATGTTCCACGACACCGACGCCGTGTACTCGCGCCACGTGAGCACGTCGAGTCCCGGCAGGAAGAACAGCACGAGGCACAGCACCGCGATGGCCGTGGCGTCCCACCCGGTCCAGTTGCTGGCGATCCACAGCGCGAACGTCACGCCCATGATGCCGAGCACCTTCCAATCGAGCGCCTCCAGCTTGCCCACCGCGCGCCCTTTTTCCTCGATGCGGGCCATGGTGGTCGCCGAGATGGGTTCCGGGCGGAACACGAGCGTCACCGACAGCCAGCACACCACCAGCAGCACGAGCGCGATGGGCATGCAGATGGCCGTCCAATCGAGAAACGAGATGGTGATGCCGGTATTGGCGGAAAGCACGTTCATGGCCATGATGTTCATGGCGCTTCCCGACGGGATGGACTGCCCGCCCACCACCGACGCGTAGGTGATGCCGATCATGAGCGCCCGCCCCAGGTTGGACTTGCCGGGCTCGCATCCCTCGATCTTCAGGATGCTCGACACCGCGATGCCGGAGAACAGAGCCGTGCACGGCAGGTCGGAGATGAAGAACGACAGCACGGCGGCCGACAGCATGAACGCAAACACCGTGGCCCGCGCGTTGCCTTTCGTCAGCCGCATGAGCGCGAACACGATCTTCGTGGGCAGCTTCGTCTTCAACAGCGCCGCCGTGATGCCGAACGACGCCAAGATGAAGAAGATGACGCTGCTGATGAACCCGCTCCACACGCCGCCGTTGAACTCCAGAACGCCGAACACCGGCATGAGCACCATCGTGACGAGGCCCGCTATGGCCACGGGCACCGGCTCGGTCACCCACAGGAAAATGCCCGCCACCATGAGCGCGAGCGACATCTTGCCCGCCTCGGTAAGCCCCTCGGGCGTCGGACCCAACCACGCCGCCGCGACCAGCACCACGGCCACCGCCACGCAAAGCGCCCGTTTGGCTAAAGACGCGCCGCCGCTTCCGCGTTCGGCACGGCCCTCGCTCCGATTGCCGCACCGTGCATCGTTGTTCCCTGCTGCGTTCATTGCGACCACCCCCTGCAAGCAATTTCGGTTGTTGAGGCGACGCCGAGCCATGTACGGCACGCAGCGTTCGCCGCCCCTCCCCGCTTGGGCGCCCACCATATCGTGAACGCCGCGAGCGCGAATCGGACAGGTGAAGCGAAAGCGCAGGAACGCCATACTACCGAGCGTATGACCCCGTTCGAAAGGGCCTTTCATACGGATTTTTCGATAGGAGCGCGCGCTTTTAGCAACGGGCACTCGATTCGCGTCCCCGCGTGCTGGCGGATAGTTGAACGCGAGCATTCGGCTAAGGCGCGCTGCTCGCGCACAGGGAATCGAGGAAGGGGGATCGACCGAAGCTCCGATCGAACAAGGATCCTACTGGAAAGCAAGGGGGTTGATTATTCTCATGTCCGACAACAAGCAACAAGGCACGTCGCTCGGCAAGCGGTTAGCGCTTATCGGCGTCGCCATCGCCATCATCGTGATAGCGCACTTCCTTCCCACGCCGGAAGGGCTGTCCTACGCGGGCAAGATGGCCATCGCGCTCATGGTGTCCGGCATCGTGCTCTGGGTGACGGAACCCGTGCCCATGGCCATCTCGGGCCTGGCGCTCATGTGCCTCATGCCGGGATTCGGCATCTTCCCGTACAACGGCACACCGGGCGTCTGGGCGAACTTCATCAGCAACGTCATCTTCTTCATCCTGGCGTCGTTCGGCATCACGTCGGCGCTGCTGAAGACGAAGATTCCGACGAAGATCGTGTTCACGCTCATGCACATCACGAAGGGCAACGCGAAGCTCACGGTGCTCATGTTCATGGTGGCAACGGCCGTGATCTCGGCGTTCGTGTCGAACCTGCCCTGCACGGCCCTGTTCGCGGGCATCGCCATGTCCAGCATCATCGAGGTCGAGCAGAAGAACGGCACCGCGAAGCACGCCGCCAACCTGGGCAAGGCGCTCATGATCGGCATCGCCTACGCCTCGTGCATGGGCGGCATGATCACGCCGGCGGGCTCGGCGCTGAACATCATGACGCTGAACATGCTGGGCGCGAACGCGGGCTTCACCATCTCGTTCCTCGACTGGGTCATCATCTGCGCGCCCATCGCCATCATTTTGCTGGTGGTGTGCTGGCTGTCCGTCACGCTCATCTTCAAGACGGACCGCATTTCCGAGGAGACCATGCTCGCCATCGAGAAGTCGGGCGCGTCGGTGGGCAAGCTCGATATGTTCGACAAGAAGGTGCTCGCCATCCTCGCGCTCATGATCGTGTGCTGGATCGCCAGCAACTGGACGGGCTGGGACGCCACAGCCATCGCCGTCGCGGGCCTGGCGCTGTTCTTCCTGCCGGGTATCGACGTGCTCACGTGGAAAGAGTACATCGCCAGCGTGCAGTGGGCCATCGTGCTGCTCATCGGCTGCGTGCAGTCCATCGCGGGCGGCATCAAGGAGCAGGGCGCGGCCAGCTGGCTGTTCGGCGCCACCGTGGGCAAGATGGCCGTGTCGGCCTTCGCCGTGATCGCCGCCACCGCCGTGGCACTGCCGCTCATGCGCCTCATCATCCCGGTTGGCCCGGCGCTCATCGCCATCAGCCTCATTCCGCTTGCGGCCATGGGTCCGGGCATGGGCGTGTCGGCCGCCGTGTTCGCCATCATCATCGCGTTCAACGCCAACACGACGTTCCTGTTGGGCGTGGACAGCAACAACATGATGACGTTCAAGCACAACCAGTGGAAGATGGGCGAGTTCTTCAAGGCCGGCATCGCGCCGACCATCGCCATGATGATCCTCCACGCCACCATCCTAGCTCCGCTCGTGAGCATGGTGGGGTACTGATTCTCGGCAGCGCAACGCGGTTTGTTCGCCTGCAAGGCCCGCATCGTTTCGGTGCGGGTCTTTTTCGCGCTTGATGAGCCATCGGATTCGGCGCACAATGGATGCGGGCCGCAGCGGTGGCGGCCGCGTCAGGGGAAGTCAGGGGAAAGGGGAACGGACATGATAGAGGGTATCGCGTTCGACGCGTACGGCACGCTGTACGACGTGTACTCGGTGGAGCGGAAGTGCGACGAGGAATACCCCGGCAGCGGAGCGGGCATCAGCCGGCTGTGGCGGCAGAAGCAGCTGGAGTACTCGTGGCTGCGCACGCTCATGGGGCGCTACGTCGACTTCTGGCACGTGACCGAGGACGCGCTGCGCTACACGCTGGCCGAACTGGGGTTGCCGGCCGACGAGGGAAAGATCGAGCCCCTCATGGCCTCTTACCTGGAGTTGGAGATGTACCCCGAGGTCATCGAGGCCATGGCGTGGTTCGGCGCGCGCAAGAAGGCCATCCTCACGAACGGCAACCTAGGGATGATCGAGCCCCTTGTGGCGCGCACGGGGCTGGACGAGCATTTGGACGCCTGCTTGAGCGCCGACGAGGTGGGGCTGTTCAAGACGCGGCCGGAGGTGTACCAGCTGGCCGTCGACCACCTGGGCATCGCGCGGGAGCATCTGCTGTTCGTGTCCTCGAACGGATGGGACGTGGCCGGCGCCAAGGCGTTCGGCTTCACCGTCGGCTGGCTGAACCGCCGCAACCTGCCCCCGGAGGAGCTGGGCGTGCGCGCGGACTACGTGGCGGGCAACCTGCTGGAGCTGGCGGAGCAGGTGGAAGGGATATAACAGCGTTCGCGGCGTCACATGGCTACAAAGCGATTTCATTAGTCGAAATTATCGATCATAGTCGACGTTTCGCATGGTTTCCCGGCATGTTGTCGAGCATACTCGACGACTTTGCCGGGAACTCGCTTTCCTCTATGCTAAACCACCGTTGTCATGCACCCAGCCGCGTTGTCATCCTGAGCGGAGGCGGCGCGAGCCGCCGGAGTCGAAGGATCCCGTGCGGCGACAGCCGGAGACGCCTCAGCTGCCGCCGCACGGGATCCTTCGACTCCGGCCTTCGGCCTCCGCTCAGGATGACAACGCGCTGGCTCGCGGAATGTCAACGGTGGGTTTAACATTGAGGCGCTTTCTATGCGGCGCTCCCTGAAACGGGCCTCGCTGCTTCGTCGGCAGCAGCCGTGGCAGAAACCTCGACGTCCTCGAACTCGAAACCGGGCTTCGTACACACGGTGCAAAAGGCAGGGCGACGACCGGCCACGATGAGGCCGCAGGAAGGGCAGCGCGAAAGGGGCTCGGCCGGACGGGCGCCCTCGGCCAGGTCGAGGCAGAGGCACGCGGCCGCCTGCTCCACTTCCTGCAGCTGGCGGTAGAGCCTTGCGATGTCGCGGTGGCCGTGCACGCGGGCGCGTGCGGCGGCGTCGCGGCAAGGCCCCGTGCTCCAAGCGTCGGCGCGCACGGCCACCTCGCGCAGGGCGTCGTCGAGACTTGTCGGCAAAGGCGGGCGCGACGCGGGATCCACGCTTTCGGCGTGCAACGGCCCGCGGAAATCCTCGATCGCGGCCAAATGGGCCCGCTCGCCGTCGGCCAGCGCATCCAGCACGGCACCGTCCTGTGCGCGACCTCCGGCGCGGGCGGCGTCGGCCAGCATCCCGTAGGCGCGCTTCTCCGCCAAGCAATGGGCGCGTGCGGCCTGCAAATCGTCGTACACCGCGCCCACGTTCTCCCGCGTGAAGGCCGCCGCCTTGCGCGCCCGATGGCGACGGTACGCGCGCATGCCCAGCAGTTCCAACGCCACGAGGCCGACGACAACCGCGATCAGCAGCACGATGGTGTCCATGAACGTTCCTTTCCTCCGAAAAACGGCCGCACCCTGAACGTGGATGCGCAGGGGCTGTCCCCCAAGCATCGCCAGAATGCTTTCCGTAGGGCAAGGGCTCTGCTCTTGCCGCACTACCAGCTGCGTTCTCCCAGGTCGACGGCAAGGGCAGAGCCCTTGCCCTACGGAACAGCTACCGACAGCGCCCCGTTCCAACCACATGCGATACATCTCTGCGAATAGCGAGACGGCCGGAAGCGCGAACGCGCTTCCGGCCGGCGCACGGGACCTTCCCCCTACTCGCCCAGGGCGAACACCGCCTGCTTCGCCTTGGCGGCCAATTTGGCGTTCAACTCCTCCAGCGGGCCGTACTCGAGGCATTTCGCCTGGCAGTGCTGCACGCAGGTGGGCACCTTGCCCAGCTCCCGGCGCGCGGCGCACAGGTCGCATTGGTCGGTGGGCACGGGCATGTAGGCCAGCTGCCACACGTCCTCGTCGATCTTCCACGGACCTATCTCGTTCACGAGGATGCCCGTCTGCCCCACCGGGTAGCCGTGCTCCATCTGGCATGCGAACTCGCACGAATGGCAGCCGGTGCACCATTCGTAGTCCACCAAGATTCCGTACTGGGCCATCGTTACTCACCGTCCTCTAGCTTGTAGAGCTTGCAGATGCTCGTCTTGTAGTTGGAACCGAACCCGCTCTTGCCGGGGCTGTACACCATAAGGTTGTTGATGTTGTACTCGAACACGTCGAAGAACTTCTCCGGGTCGCTCTCCGGCTTCCACCACGCGTGGTCGCAGGCCACGATGCGCGGGTCGGTGAGGATGGGCGTCGATTCGATCTTGATCTTGGCGCGGCCGTTCTGGTTCTCGATCCACACCCACTCGCCGTCCTCCATGCCCAGTTCGGCCAGCTTATCGGGATGCACCTGCACGATGGGGTCGGGATGCATCTTGCGCAAACGCTCGATCTGGCGATGCTCGGAGTGGAAGTAATTCCAGTTGCGCGCGCCCGTGGTCAGCACCAGCGGATACTGCGCGAACAGCTCGGGCGTGGAGCCGGGACCGGGGTCGGGCTCCTCGAAGTACGGCAGCGGATCGAGCTCGGCCGCGTTGTAGAACGTCGACCACAGCTCGATGCGGCCGGTGGCCGTCTGGAAGCCGGGCTTGCCGTCCTCGCGCATCTTGCCGCATCTGTACTTGTAGTACTCGACCGGCAGGTACACGGGCGCTTCCTCGCGCAGCTCCTCCCACGAGTAGCCGGTGGGCTTCAGCAGCTCGGTGAACATCTCCTCGGGCGTCTCCCACGGCCAGGCCTCGGGGTTGAAGCGCTTGCCCAGCTCCAGGTTGATCTGCATGTCGGACTTGCACTCGCCGATCTGCGTGACCTTGTTGATGACCTCGCCGCGCTGCGGGCCGTCGCCCACGCGGATGCCGTTGCGCTCGGGGAACGTGGCCGCGGGCAGCACCACGTCGGCCAGCGCCATGATGGTGGGCGTCATGAACAGGTCCACCGACACGATGAAGTCGCACTTGCCGAACGCCTTGTACACGCGCTGCGGGTCGGCGGCCATGCAGGCCAGGCCGTTCGTGGTCTGGAAGTGCGCGCCGTGGATCTCGTAGGGCACGCCCGTCTCCATGGTCTCGATGAGCACGTCGGGCGAGGACTGCTTGAAGCCCATCTGCAGCAGGCGGTAGCGGTCGAGACCCAGGCGCTTCGGCTCCTGCTCCTCAGGCAGCAGGTCGCGGCCCCAGCCGCCGGAGTACGCCATGATCTCCGCCGGAGGCACCAAGCCGCCCGGGCAGTCGATGTTGCCGGTGATCTGGAACAGCGCCGCGATGGCCTGGCCGGCGGGAATCGCCTCGCGCGTCATGTCGATGGCCAGGCCCCACTGCAACGTGGCCGGCTTCGCCGCGGCCAGCATGCGGGCAGCGCGCACGATCTTGTCCTCGGGGATCCAGGTGATCTCGGCCACGCGGTCGGCCGGGTACTCCTGCACGCGCTCCTTCAGCTCGTCGAAGCCGTAGCACCAGCAGTCCACGAACTCGTGATCGTAGATCTCCTCGTTGATGATGACGTTGAGCATGCCCAGCGCCAGCGCCGCGTCGGTGCCGGGGCGGATGGGCAGGTGCAGGTCGGCCTTCGCCGCCAAAAACGTCACGCGCGGGTCGATGACCACGGTCTTCATGCCGCGCTTCATGAGGTCGATGACCCAATGGCCGAAGAAGCCGTCCGAGTTCGCGATGATGGGGTTGTTGCCCCATACGAACATGACCTCGGGCATGGTCCAGCCGGGGTGGTCGTAGCGGTCCGTGAAGTGCTGGGCCACGTCGGCGATCCAGAACGAGCCCGTCGTGGCGGCCATGCCGGCCACGCGCGGCAGGTAGCACGCGTTGCCCGAGAGCACGTTGCCGTAGTTCGGGCTGCCGAACGACCAGCACAGGCGCGACTGCCACGGCGCGATGTCGCGGCCGGTGCCGTGGATGAACACCACCGATTCGGCACCGTACTTCTCCTTGATGGCGTTGAACTCGCGCTCGACGATGTCGTACGCCTCGTCCCAGCTCACACGCTCCCACTTGTTCTTGCCGCGGTCTTCGCGGGCGCGCTTCATCGGGTACGTGAGGCGGTCCTTATGGTTCACGATCTCGGGCATGTCCAGGCAGCGCACGCACAAACGGCCCTCGGTCATCGGGTTCTCGGGGTCGCCCTCGACCTTGACGAGCTTTCCCTCCTTGTCGGTGTACAGCAGCACGCCGCACCCCAGGTGGCACCCCGGCCCCGACCACGCGCTGCCGCGCGTCACCGTGTACTCGCCCTCTTGGTACTGCCACGGCTTCTCATGCGGGATGGTGATGCCCTCTGATTTCTCCATGCTTCGCCCTCCTTGGTTCTCTCGTCGAATAGCACTGGGCACAGCATGCCGTGCGAGACGGGGCGGCGAATCGCCGCCGGGACGTGAAATCGCGCGGCGGGCGTCAGAATATGGGATTGATGAGGCAGGAAGGGCGGCATACTACCCACGGCAGTATGCCGTGCGACGTGGTTGTTGGGCGGTCGGCTCCTTCCCTATCGCAGCTTCAGCTGGGCGCGCTCGGGCAGCAGCGGGTTGATGAGCGCGAAGATGCGGCGGGCGTCTTCCACGACGTTCTCGCCCTCGATGCGCGCGTCCTTCGCCGAGGGGAACACGATGGCGTCCGCGCCCAAGCCCAGCACGTCGCGCACGAGCGGCACCTCGGCCGGATAGCCGTACGTGCCCGTCCAGTGCCCGCCGATGCCGGGCGTGGTCTCGATGAGGCGGAAGTTCAAACGGCGCACCCACGAAGGGTGGCAGAGCGGGAAGTACAGCTTCTGCGGGTTCACGCGCTCGTCGGGATCCTTGAGCAAAAACTCGCTCACGTGCACGTCGCAATCGTTCTCCGACATCTCGAACACGTGCAGGTCCACGGAGAACCCCACGAGTTCGATGGCCTCGGCCGCCGCGAGCGCCACGGCTCCGCGGTGCATGATGAGCGCGCGGCGCGTGCTGCCGTCGCACGACGTGTTCAGGTAGAGGGCCACACGCCGCTTCTTGCGCGGGGGCATGTTCACCATGGAAAGCGGGCTGCCCTCCAAATACGCCTTCACGTCGGGCGCGAAGCCCACGTAGTCGTGGAACGTGCGCTGCGACTCCAGCGGCAGATCCAGCGCGCGGCGCACCTCGCCCACCAGGTGCATGAGCTCGTCGAAGCCGTCGTGATCGCCGAAGCGGCATATCTTCACGGCCTCGTCGAACGAGCGCGTCATCATGAACTGGTCGTCTTCGGACGTCTCCTGCAGCGACGTCTCCACCGTGGCGAACGCGGGCGCGGTTTCCGCCTGCTGCACGTAGGTGAGGAATTCGTCGAGCGAGGCGAACGTGAAGTGCATCACCCGCTTATCGCCGTGACGGTACGTGCGGAACATGAAGCCTTCCCTTCCTTTCCAACGCCTCGTTCCGGGTGGACCGCTTCGCCAGCCCGCCCTGCGCCGCTCCCGTTATTTTTCCACGCGCATGGCGGTGATCTGGGCGTAGTATGGGTTGTGTTCGCTTGCGCCTTCCCCCTTCATGGCGCCGATGACCACGTTGAGGTCGTCCTGCGACAGGCTGCGGATCACGTTCGTGCGCAGGATGGTCTCGCGGTCGATGCCCGCGAGCTCCTTCTTGTAGCACTTGCCGATGGCGCGCGTGGACACGATATGCGGGATGCGGCACGCATCCACGGCGTCGCGGAACGCCCACATGAACGCCAGCAGGTCGTCTGCGGGGTACAGCGCACGCTCGAGCCGGCGATCGTAATCGAAGAACACCAGGTCGAACCGGTCGAGCGTGGCCCCGTCCAGCACGTTGCGGCCCACGTAGAGCAGGTTGCTGCCCTTGCCCCAGGTGTTGGCCGCCGCCACGCAGCGGAAGTCGGGATGGCGGCGAATGGTCTCGTGCGGAAAGGCCATGTAGCCGTTCGCCAGCGCCGAGTTGATGACGATGAGCGCGGCCGGATCGGAGTTGTCTATCTCGTCGAGGAAGAACACGCCGCCGTTTTTGAACGCCTTGTAGAACTCGGTGTCGCGGTACGTGCCGCCCGCGTCGATGAAACCGGTGAGCTTGAACTCGTTGGAAGCGTTGTTCGTGTAGTACATGGGCAGGCCCAAGCCCTCGGCGATCTGCGACACGGCGAAGTTCTTGCCCGATCCGGCCGGCCCCACCAGCATCACGGGCTCGTCCAGCTGCACCTGCGCGAGCACCTGCTCGTACTTCTCGTGGTAGTAGGCGCAGCCCGTGCGCGCCAGCTCGACGCCGCCCAGGTTCACCACGTTCACCTGCGGAGTCGCGTTGTGCGCGAGATAGCTTTCCAACATGGCTCGGCACTTCGCGTCGAACTCGTCGGCCACGGCGCGTTCCAGATTCAGCTTCTCCATCTGGTCGGACACCGCCTGCGCCAAATGCGAGCGCACGACGTCTTCCAACGTGGCGTCCACGAACGAGGCCACGCGCTCGCCCGGTTCGCAGCCGGCGAAGTAGTCGGCGAAGGCGCGATCCATCGTGGAAGCCAGCGTCTCGTCGGCCGCCTGCTCCACGATGCCGTTCACCAGCGCGATGATGTCGCGGGCGTTGGCGTAGTTCGACCGGATGCCCGCATCGTCGGCCGCGCGCGGCGTCGGCGTGCGGAACGCGGCGAAGGTGCCGGTCGCCAAGGAGGGAAGCCCGCGCGTCCGTGCCCTCCCTTCGTGCCTGACCGGAAAGATACCCACAGAGGCGGCTTGCTGGCCGCCCGCCAGGTCAACCGAACCCGCAACGCCGCCGCTCCCCTCGCTCTCCGGCAACTCCCCGCAGCATGCTCCGCTGTCGAAGTACGTGAACGGCTTCACCGGCAGCGCATCGGCGCAGAAACCGCGCAGCACGGCCTCGTCGTTCGAGAACATGAGGCCGCCGCCCGGCGTGGCGCCGTAGAACAGGTTGCCGTAGTTCTCCTGCTCGCCCGAATCCACTCCGCGCGCAGCCACCAGCCGACCGCGTTCGACGTCGAAGAACGCCGCTGAGAACGGCATGGCCTTCGCCAACAGGTTGAACGCGTCGGTGTCGAAGTCCGCGAACGCGTCGCGCACGACGCGCTGGTCGGCGTCGCGATCATGCGGGTCGTACCGCCCGCCCGCCAAGCGCCGGGCGGTGTCGTGCAGCAGCTCCAGGTCGTAGCCGCCCACGGCCAGGACGCCCGAGCCCACCTCGGGGTCGCGGCAGTTCTTCGCGTAGGAGTCCAGCACGATCTTCCCGAACACGGCCTTGGCGTCGCACGCTGGATCCTTGCCGCCTGCGGTGCGTGCTGCCGCTTCGCGAGCAGCCGTCCCGCAGGCGGCTGCGGCGGAAGCGGTCGACGCGCGAGCGGCCGCAGCGGGAGCCTCCGATCGATGCGCGGACGCGGCGACAGCCGCCGGATCGTCGTCGCGCGCGCCGCTGGCCGTTTTGTCAGCGCCGGGCATGGCGGCTGCCCCGTCGGCGCCGGGCGCTGCCGCAGCCGGCACGGCGAGCACCTTCACGGTGCAGTCATAGTTGCGGTTCGCCTCGACGAGCGCCTGTTCAATGGCTTTTTCGTCCACGTCGCTGCCCACGTAGGCAATGAACGTCTCCCTCACGACACCCTCGATTCTCTCGGCGGTTCGATCGCCATAGTATATCATATTTTGTAACTTAAGTTATATTTTTGACTGTAAAGGAAATCGCGGCTGCTCTATACTGGGTTCCCATGGGGTACGCGAAAAACGATGCGCGGGCTGGCCGCCGAGCTTCCACGATCGGGAGGGAAAAACATGCCGAACATCAGCAACGAGGCGTTTTCGCTCGACGGAGTGGAGCTGCCGTCCGACTTCCCCTACCGGGCCTACGTGATGGAGCCCCATTGGGAACGCCTGGTGGGCCTAGGCGACGAGGTGGTGCTCGAGCGGGGCGAGCAGTTGCACGCCGAACGCGATGCGCGCTTCTGCTACCTGGTGCTCGACGGCATGGTGGGGTCCTCGAACCCCGCGCCCGCCGGATCGCCCCAGCATGGAGCCTTCTTTTTGCGCGGCAGCCTGTTCTTGGAGTCGAACGCGCTCTCGGGGCTTCCATCCGACACGGTGTTCACCGCCTTGGAGCGCACGACGCTCGTGCGCATCGGCCGCGAGCGCATGAAGGCGGCCATGATGGCCGACGGCGACGTGTTCGACCTGGTTATCTGCTCGCTCGCGCATAAGTTCTTCTCGGCAAACGAGCGGCTGCGCGAGACGGAGCGCTACGACGTGCGCATGCGCGTGTACCTCATGCTGCTGGGATTCGCGAAGGACTGCGACGAGCCATTGGGCGACGACTGGTACCGTATCACGTTCAAGCTTACCCAGCAGATGATCGGCGACATGCTGGGCGCCAACCGCGTAACCGTGAACACCGCCGTGCGCAACTTGGCCGACGAAGGCGTCGTGGACAAGCGCGACGGCTCCTACCTCGTGCGCGATCCCAAGGGGCTGATCGTCTAGCCGCTTCGTCGCCGCTTTCAAAACGATTCAGCACGAAGGTCCTCTGTGCTAAACCACCGTTGACACTACGCAAGCCGACGCATTGTCATCCTGAGCGAGCGGAGCGAGTCGAAGGATCCCGCGCGGCGACAGCCGGAGGCACCTTCAGCTGTCGCCGCGCGGGATCCTTCGACTCCGGCGGCTTTCGCCGCCTCCGCTCAGGATGACAACCCGGCCGGGTGCATGTCAATGGTGGCTTGACATAGAGCGAAGGTCCTTGTCGCACAAAAATCACCGATGTCCCCGCATACGCTTCGCCTCTCAGTGGCTTTCTCTTTTCACGAGCTGGGGAAAGGGCAGCGTAGCTGGATGCCAGCGGGTTGCAAAGTCGTTTTCGACCCTGTTCATGCGGGGACATCGGTGATTTTTGTGCGACGCGACCTCTTTGCGCGAACGCAAGACGAACCGTTTCGATCAAAAGCAGCAGTGGGTTACTTGGACAAGAGGGAAGCCTCGGCGGGGGGTGCCTCGGCGGCGGCAAACCCAACAAAGCGGGCAGCCGGCGAGCGAAGGGCGCTTTGTGGACATCGCTTGGGGTTCCTCCCCTCTTCACACTGCGTGCTATAATCGAATTAGTTTGATTATCGAAGTATTTCGCCATCCATCGCGCACCGCCGTAGCCGCTTCCGGTACCGCGCCGCGCGTTCGAGACGGCTGAAGGCAGGAGATCATTGTGGGCAGTGCATTGGTGGGATTCGGCAAGGCGGTTCCGGCGCTCGAGGTGCAAAACGACGACCTGAAGGCGCTCGTTGACACGAACGACGAATGGATCAGGACGCGTACCGGCATCGAAAGCCGGCACGTCGCCGTTGCCGAGTCGAACGCCGATCTGGCCGAAGCGGCCGCGCGCGAAGCTCTGGGCTGGGCCGACGGCGGCTTCGCCGAGCGGCGCTTCGAGGCGGGCGAAATCGACCTGGTGGTGTTCGCCACCATCACGCCGGACATGGTGGTTCCTTCCATGGCGGGGCTGCTGCGCCGGCGCTTGGGCCTCGAGAACGCCATCGCCTTCGACTTGAACGCCGCCTGCACGGGCTTCGTCTACAGCCTAACCGTGGCCGAAACCATGATGGCCGCCTCCGCCCCCGGCGCGCCGGGGGCCGCCGGACGCAACCCCGTGCGCCGCGCGCTCGTAGTGGGATCCGAACGCCTGACCCACTTGACGAACTGGGCCGATCGCAACACGTGCGTGCTGTTCGGCGACGGCGCGGGCGCGGCCGTACTCGAATGGAGCGACGAGCGCCCGGGCATCCTGAGCAGCTTCATCGTGAACGAGGACGACGTGACGAACGCCCTCTCCTGTCCTTCGGCGTACGACGCGCCCCAGCCCTTCGACGCGAACGGCGTCGCGCCCGGCGTCACCACGCACGACGCGGCCGCCTCCCGTATCGCCGAGGAGCTCGACGTGCTCGAGGCCGTGGAAGCCGGCCGACCGCGCCAGACCATCTACATGAACGGCCAGAAAGTGTTCAAGTTCGCCGCCGAGGCCATGACCGAAGCCGTGAACCGCGCGCTCGAGCGCGCCGACGTTTCGCTCGACGAGGTGGCGTGCATCGTCCCCCACCAGGCCAACGAGCGAATCATCAAGTACGCCGCCAAGAAGCTCGACCGTCCCATGGATCTGTTCCAACTGTCCATCGCGCATGCGGGCAACACCTCGGCCGCCAGCCTGCCTATGGCGCTGGCCGAAGCCTATGCCTCCGGCCGCATCAAGCGCGGCGACAAGGTGGTGCTCGTGGCCTTCGGCGGCGGCTTCACCTCGGGCGCCGTGGTGTACGAGGCGTAGAAAAGGGCTCGTTCGGTCAATAAACTGAGGGTTCCAATAATGCAGAAAGGGCGACGCATCATGCGCCGCCCTTTCGTTTTGCACAAAACTATTGCTGAGCTACCGAGCTTTGCGCCGCATCCACGCCACGGTACCAGCCGCCAAGCAGGCAAGCATACCGAGCACGAGTGCCGTAGCGCCCACCGGGTCACCCGTGGAGGCGAGCGCCGACCCGTTCCCACCGGCAGGGAGCGCAGCGGGCTTCTGGTCATCCGAGCCCTGGCCGCCCGAACCCTGCTCGCCCTCGTCCTTCGAGGGCACACCCGTCACCACGTAGTCGCTGAAGTGCTCGGTGACGAAGCAGAGGTAGTCACCTTCCACCCATGTCTGCTTGTCCTCCACCGTGCCGTCCTCGCCCACGTAGTGCACCTGCAGATCCATGCCCTGCCCGAGCAGCGCGCGCATGGAGTCAGTGAGGGCCATCTTCACGGTGAGCGTCACCGCGCCGTCCTCGCCGGCGGACAGCACGATCTCCTCGCCGTTGTCCTTGGCGAAGTGGATGTCGAACGTCTCAGCCACCACCGCACCGTCGGCCGCAAGCTTCTCCACAGCCGCCTTGGCGGGGGCGGTCAGCTCGGCGATGGCCTGCACCGCCAGGTTGAGGCCCTCTTCCGCATGCTTCTTGAGCACTTCGACCGTCGCGGAGTCTGTGGCGGCCACGCTGGCGGAAAAGCCTGAACCGGCAGGCGTCTTGGCCATCTCCATCGCCTTCACCGTGAGCGCGCAGGCGGCGGACTTACCACCGGCTGAAGCGACGATACTCGCCGAGCCGGCCGCTTTGATGGCCACGTTGCCGTCCGCGTCGACCGTCACCACGGCTGGGTTAGTCGAGATCCAGGTGACGTCGGGATCGTCGGCGTCGGCCGGGTCGACCGTCGCCTTCAGCGTGAACGCGCCGTCACCCACCGTAGCCGTCTTGGACGTCTCGGAGATCGACACGCTCTTAACCGGATTCGTCACATAAACGGTGCCGGTAGAAGCGAGCCAGGTGTCCCCCATCTCAGTTTCCCCCAAGTGCACCTCGGCCTTTATCTTCGTAGTACCCGTGGACACGGCCGTCACCGTGCCGTCGGACACCTTGACAACCGCCTCGTTGCTCGAAGACCACACGATGGCGCCAAGGTCATCCACCTCGCCGGGCAAGGCACCGGCTGGCGACACCGTAACGTCAGCCGTTTCGCCTTTGACGAGATTGAGCGGAGAAGGCTCGACCCTGCCGAGCGTAATCGCAGGGTTCTTCACGGTTACCGCGCAGGTGTCGGAGAAGTCGCCGTCCAACGTCGTGACCGTGATCGTGGCCGCACCCTTGCCCACCGACGTCACGACGCCATCGGCGGCCACCGTCGCGACCGACTCGTCCGACGATGCCCACGTCACGTCCTTGTTCGTGGCGTTATCGGGCGCGACCGTCGCTTTCAGCGCCGAGGACTCGGCACCGGTGAGCGTGAGCTCGTGCTTGTCAAGCGCGACGCCCTCCGCGTGCTGCTTCACCGTCACCTCGCACGACGCCGTGTAGCCGCCGTCGACCGTCGTGGCGGTGACGGTGGCCGTGCCCGCCGCCACCGGCGACACGTTGCCGTCGGCATCTACCGCAGCCGCCCCCACGTTGGATGATTTCCACGTCACCGCCTTGTTGGAGGCCGTGGTAGGAGCGACCGTCGCCGTCAGCTTCGACGCATCCGCACCCACGTACAGCTCGAGCTCGGCGGCGTCCAGCGAAACGCCCGTGACGGGCGTGGTTACCGTGATGGCTTGCGTCTCGTCGTTCGCAACACCCGCCACGACCTGGATGGATGCCTCGCCGTTGCCCACCGCCGTCACCAGACCGGATTGGTCGACCGCGAGAACGTCCTCGTCGGAGGACGACCACACCACCTCGTCGGTGGAGTCGGTCGGCACGACCGTGGCCGTCAGCTGTTGCGTGTCGCCGACCTTCATCGCGCCGTCGGCGGCCGATATGGTCACATCGGTAGCAGGAACGCTCTTCTCGACTACGGTCACCTCGAACGTGTCGGACACCGAACCGACGGTGGCCGTTATGGTTGCCTTGCCGAGCGCGATGGGAGTCACTTTGCCGGACGCATCGACGGTGGCGACCGACGCGTCGGAGGAAACCCACTTGAGCGTGTCCGCATCGTCGGCGTCGGCCGGCGTGACCGCCGCCGAAAGCTGCAATGTGGAGCCCAGCTCAACCGAGTCGGAATCGCCTGTAACCTCCACCGCCGTCGCCGGATTGCCTGTTGGCGCGTCAGCGGGAACTACGTGCACGGTCAGTTCGTCGAACTGCGTTACGCCCCATTGGTCGATGTACTCAATGGAGCCGCCCATATCGCCACCGGTTAACACGTTGGCGGAAACGGTAGCATCCCCCACGTTGCGACCGTAGATCTGAGATACGTAATGAGGCAAGCTATCATCGAGATTGCCGTCGAGATTCCATTTTATGGGAGCAATGTAACCGTTACTGCTTTTGAACACCAACAGCCCACCAATGCCGGCAAGATAAGGATCAAGCTTGTCCATGCCCTCGACCAACTTCGACAGGTCGAAAGCTTCCCCTTGTTTGATGGTGATTTCGGTTCGCGAAAGGGAAAGTTTCTCGACTTCCCCCATCCTGTCCATCACCGTCACCGTGCACGTTCCCTTGTTGCCCCAAACATCTTCCACCGTCACATGCGCCGTCCCCGCCGCCTTGTATTGGAGCATGAGCTGGTTTCTTTGCGAATCGCGCACAACTGAAACGATATCTTCGTTGTCGCTTGTAGCGCTATACACGTCCTGGCATTCAGCGGAAACTATTGGGTAGCCATAAGTGAACCCGTTGCCATGCACTCCGGTGACAGAACTAAGAGCGTCGTTTTCAACATAAGAAGCGATGCTGCCATAAGGCGATACGACTGTATTGGAGTTGGAGTAGCCCCCCTCGGAATATTCCGTGGGAAACACCGTGATGGCTTCGAGCACGTTTAGCGTCGGGTTCGGCAACTCCACCACTTCCACCTGAAAAGTCGCAGGGTCGGTGTAAACTGGCTCTCCGTCAATATAGTCCACTCCCCTTACGGTAACCGTTGCGGATCCGAGGCCCTTGGGAATGAGAAGCGCCGTTCGGGTAACCGTTTCACCCATTATGTCAATACCCAGCGAGCCCGCCACTATCGATTCGTCGGATGATTTCACCTCGATAGAGCTTGAGCCTGCTTGGGGACGACCCGGATCCTCCGTCGTTGTCTCAATAGGCACCCTTGTGCCGTAAGACTGATGCGTTTCGCCGCAAATAGCGCAACTGCCAGGAAGAGGCACTTCGACCGATTCAACATCGCAGCTCACAGCAACAACGGGATTGTCACTTGCCGCCACAACGAAGTCGACCGTCTGCTCTCCCGCATAGGTTCCATAATCCCCTTCAAACGAATACCTGACGGTTAGTTTTGTCGTGCCAGCCTTTAATGTAGCAAGGTTCAGTGTGGGATATCCGTACTCTTCGGTGATTTTCACTGAAGCAATCGAAGGATCGCTCGAAGTCGCCGTGAAGTTTGATGCCGCACCGCGCGCATTGGCATCCTCCTTCCAATAGTTCGAGGATTCTTCGCTTGAAGGATGATAGCAGCTCGAAAGACCGTATTCGCGACTCTCTCCGGGCAGCATCGATCCTTGGTAATCCAACGGATTGAACACCTGCACGCTCGACGACAAACCGCTGTCGCCTTGGGGCAGCACAGCGCTTTTCCCAAAACGAGCAACGAGCGCATCGGTATCGTTGATACGGTTGTATTGGCAGTTGAAATAGTCGACACTCTCCGGGATGCTCGCCGCATCGAGCTCAGTCAATTGGTTGCCGGACAAGCTCAAGCTCTTGAGCTTCGAGCATTGGGAAACGTCAATGGCCGATAGGTCGGTATCGGAAAACGACAGGTAATTCAATTCGGATAACTTCGAGGCATCGAACGCATCGAAGCCAAACTGGCTTCTGGCTTGAAACTGCATCAGACCCTTCCATTGCGGCAGGGAAAAGTCGGGGATTTCCAATGCGCCGCAGTTCATTATGGTAAGTGACGACAGCTTCGCGCAGTTATCTGTATTGACTGAACTCAACGCTTTGCATCTGTCATAGGAAATATTGGCAAGCTCAGGCAAGCCGCCCATATTCACGGATTCCACTTTAGGCAGCCTGGAAAAACTCACCGTCTTAACCGCGAGGCACTGAGTTAGATCGATGGAAGTAATCGCGTCGTTCTTCCAGTTGTCCTCGCCCATGCCGCCGACAAGCGAATCGCTTCCGCCGATGCTGATGCTTGCCGGCGTCACGCTCTCGTGGATGGTTTCAGTGCCGTCCTCGGCGCGTTCGACCACATCGAATTTCGCCGGCACCACCAGCGTTCCCGAAGCGTTCTCCACGTTTCTAAGCGTCACGTAGGGGTTGCCGCGTTGAACAGTTCCATCTTCGTTGTAGAGCGGGTAGCCGTTCTCGTCGTAAGCGACGGGATAGTACACGGTTCCGATAAACTTCGGCTCAGAGGCGAACGCCTGTTCAGCCGAGATAGCCGGCACGAGCGCAAAGGCCAATATGGCAGCCATCGCCATTCGGATAATTTTTGCGTGCAGCGTACCTTCGCTTAACCGCCCGATTGCTTCACATGTGCCCATAGTCACTCCCTGTTGGACCCTGCCAGCCCACTCGCTTACAGCTTTCACCTGTACAAACACAGATTTTATTGAGTATAGGCTACGCCGTCGCACAAAGGGGATTGAGCAACATTGCTATGTTTTGCCAAAGAGGCCGCTTCGCCGATCCTGGGATTCGGACAGTTTACCGTCCCGGCAAAGCCTTCCGCACGGCCCGGGCGGTGAGCACGCCGGCGACCAGCTTCACGCCGTCGACGACGAGGAACGGCGCGACCGCCGTGGCGAACGCGGCCTCGGGCCCGAGCCCTGCCACGCCCATGAGCTGAACCCAGCCGCACACGTACATCACCAGCAGAAACAAGAAACCAGCCACGACGTCGACGGCAAGCGCGCGACGTTTTCCCCTGCCGCCTTTCGCAATGCCGTCGCCCGGTCCACTCTCGGCTGCCGCGCCGCGCCGTAACCGAGCATCCACAAGGCGCAGGAACGCCAGCGCCACGATGGCCCCCAGCAAGAATCCCCACAGAAAACCGCCCGTCGGCCCGGCCAGCACGCCTATGCCGCCGCGCATGGACGAGAACACGGGCAGCCCCACGGCGCCGATGACCAAATACCCTCCGATAGCCGCAAGACATTCGCCCGGCGTCAACACCAGCAGCGCGAACACCATCACGAACGTTTGCAGCGTGAACGGCACCGGCCCGAACGGCACCGATACCCACGCCGACACCGCCATGAGCGCGATGGACAGCCCCACGAACGCCACCGAACGCGTGCGGACGCGCGACGCGCCCCCCATCTCCTTTGCCTGTTCCATGGTTCGAATCTCCTTCTCGGACGCATGCGCCGATACGCTTTTGCTTGTCGTTCACCAGCCTAGCGCATGGCACGGCGCCGCGTCTCCCGAGAAGACCGCAGAGGGTGACAACGCGAAGGCGGCTCGCCGGCTGCCTTCGCAGGTTAACTCCGGTTGTGGGAAGGTGCGAGGCTAGAACTTCGCCTCGATCTCGCCGCGCTCGAGCTTCTTCAGGCGGCGCATTTCCACGATGATGAAGATGACGGTGGTGAAGATGGACAGGAAGTCCGCGAGCGGCGTGGCGAAGTACAGCGCGTCGAGCCCGGTGAACTGCGACATGATCTGCGGCAGCACCTCAGGCAGCGCGAACAGCAGCGGCACGAGGAACAGTATCTGGCGCGTGAGCGACAGCACGATGGACTTGAGCGGCTGCCCCGTGGCCTGGAAGTAGTTCGAACCCACGATTTGGAAGCCCACGAACGGCAGCATGAACAGCTGCACCTTGAGCGCGAACACCGTGAAGTCAACGAGACCCGGGTGCGTGATACCGAACACCCCCACAATGGCCTCGGGGAACAGGTGCACGACGGCCCACATGACCGTACCGAGCACCGTGGCGCCGGCGATGCCGCACCACAGCGTCTTGCGCACGCGGTCGATGAGCTTCGCGCCGTAGTTGAAGCCCAGCAGCGGCTGGATGGCCACGGCCACGCCCACGAGCGGCAGCACGGTGAACATGGCGATGCGCTGCACCACGCCGATGGACGCGAGCGCGTCGTCGGCCCCGATGGGGCTGAGCGCGCCGTATTTCACGAGCATGCTGTTGATGACGAAGTTCACCACCGCCATACCCGCCTGCACGGCAAAGCTGGCGAACCCGAGCGACAGGATGGTGCCGATGACCTTGAGATGCGGGGTCATATAGCGGAAATGCAGCTTGAGCGGCACCTTCTTCGTGAAGATGAAGTACCACAGCACCGACACGCACGAAGCGCCTTGGCCGATGATGGTGGCCAGCGCGCTGCCCTCCACGCCCCAGCCGAACCGAAGGACGAACAGGTAGTTGAACACCAGCGACACCACCAGGCCTATGAGCATGGTGACGAGCGCACGGTTGGGCGCGCCGGCCGTGCGGATGAAGTTGTTCACGCCCATGCCGATGCACTGGAAGATGAAGCCGAAGCAGATGATCTGCAGGAACGCATGCGCATAGGGTCGCACGTCGTCGGTGGCGCTCGAAAGCGTGAGCAGGCTGTCGATGACGGCCGGGTTCAGCGCCGCGATGCCCACGATAGCTGACACCACCACGCTCAGCAGCACCGTGTTGCCCAGGCTGATCTCGGCGTCCACGCGCCGCCCCTCGCCTAGGCGCAAGGCCGCAAGCGCGTTGCCGCCGTTGCCGATGAGCATGGATATGGCCATGAACACGATCATGATGGGGTTGGCCACCGTGGCGGCGGACAGGCCGATCTCGCCCATGGCCTGTCCAAGAAAGATGGAGTCGACCACGTTGTAAGCGCCGTTCACCACCATGCCCAGGATGGCGGGAATGGCGAACTCCGTGATGAGCCGCGGGATGGACGCCGTGCCCATGCGGCTGACCTTGCTGTCGCGCTCGGGGTTCTTCGGGTCTTTGCCGAGCGGCGCGCCCGTGCTTTCTTCGTTGAGGTCGAGGGGGAGTTTCGCCTTCGTCGCTGCAGCTGCTGCCATGTCTCGAGGTGCCTTTCTCATTTTTGCGGAACGAGATATTTTACTCGCGCGCACATACTTAGGAGAACACCTTGCGAGCGGATACACAAACCGACCATAGCGAATCGCCGCCAATGGACTGATTCAAGCGCTAGGCGGCAGAAAAAGCGTGCGAAGGGACGCGGTTCCCGAATCGATTGCAGGCTGAAAAGCGCAATATGTTCCTTGTCCGAAACGTAACGAGCGAGCGCCCCTCCCCTTCATTACTGTTTAGACCCGCCTTCGTAGGGCCATTTTCTTTTGATCCTGCTTTTCAAGAGACTACAACGAGAAGGATCCTGCGGGGTTGCTAGCAGACCCGCCCCGGCCGTTGCCGACCCGAGAGCTCAAAATTCTATCCCAAAGCCGTTTTCTGCTAAAAAATGGCGTTTGTGAATGATCTATTATAAGGATAGTTAGGCTTACAAGTAATTTATCTGGGCTTTTATTTAATGATAATTTTACTAATATATAAAAAGGCTCGAACAATCGTTCACAAACGCCGTTTTTTAGCAGAAAAGCTCGTTGACGCAGATTTTTTCGATTTCGAGCGAGCCTTACACCAGATGGACCTCGCCGGAGGCAACCGGCACGAGAACGCCGTCAAGCGCGCACAGGACCAAGCGACCGAACTCGTCCACTGAGGCAACGACCCCTTGGGCGACCGGCTCTCCGGATCGGTTCACCATGCGCACACTGCGTCCGGTGAGGCTGGCGTGCGCAGCGTACTCTTCGACAAGCGGAGCAAAGCCTTCGGACAGCCACGCGCGGTACAGCGGCGCGTAAGCCTGCAGCACAGCGTCGGCCACGTCGTCGATACCGCCTTGGAAGCCCAGTTCGGAAAGGTAGACGGGAACGTTCTTGCCGCCCACCCTCGCATCGTCGCTCGCAGCTGGCGGCACCACGTTCACGCCGATGCCCACGCACACCCCGCCCGCATGCGCCTCTAACGAGATGCCGCACAGCTTGCGAAAAGCAGCGCCCCCCGCAGGTTGGGCGGCCGCAGCGTCGGCCGGTTCCGGCGGCCGGCAGACCGCCGGAACCACCAAGTCGTTCGGCCATTTCACCAGCACGGTCTCCCCGGCGTCGACGGGCAGCAGCACAGCGGCGGCGCGGCGCACGGCCAAGCCGGTCACGAGGCTAAGGGTGGGCAGCACGGCAGCATCTACCCGGGGTCGCAGCAGCAAGGACATATACAAGCCGCCTTCGGGACTCGCCCACGCGCGACCCTGCCGTCCATAGCCGCCCGTCTGTTGCAGGGCGCGTACAGCCAAGCCCTCGGGCTCGCCGGCCTCGAGCGCGCGCTTCACTTCGTCGTTCGTCGAGGTTGTCTCGTCGAGCATGCGCACGCGGAACGCGAGCGGCTCGCTCACAGCCGTGTCGCCTTCCCCACCGTCACCTGGTCCGCGGTCACGGGGGTGCCGTCGGCTAGCACGTGGTTCGGCAGCAGCTCCAGCAGCGGCTGCACCACGAAGTCGCGCTCGAGGGCGCGCGGGTGCGGCAGCGTGAGCAGGTCGTTGTCCGTCACATAGAGCTGGTAGTCGATGATGTCCAAGTCGCAGGTGCGCGGGCCGTTCTCGATCTCGCGCACGCGGCCCAGGCTGTTCTCGATGGCGTGCAGGTAGCCCAAGAGCTCCTTGGGCGCCAAGCCGGTGCGCAGCAGCGCGACGGCGTTTACGAACGTGTCCTGGTCCAGATAGTAGGCCGGCTCGCTCTCGTAGAAGCCGGAGATGTCGATGATCTGCGAGTCGGGCAGCGCGCACAGCTCGGTCACGGCTTGGTTCAGCAGCGCGATCTTGCCTTCGCGCTCCTCGCCCGGCTCGGCCACGAGCGGCACGTTGCAGCCCAGGCCCAGCAGCACGTAGGGGCGCAGGTCGGCCAGCGCCTTCACCGTCTCGGCCACGTTGTGCGTGCGCACCACGTTCGCCCCCAGTTCGCAGGCCATGAGCGCCTCGGCGGCGGACGCGTGGTCGCGCGCGGCCGGTTCGTCGATACGGTAGGCGTAGCCGATGTAGCTCTTGCGCGAGAGCGCCGCCATCACGGGGTAGCCCAGCCGCGCGAACTCCTGGAAGTTGCGCACGAGCTCGATGGTCTGCTTCGGCGTCTTGCCGAAGCCGGGACCGGGATCGATGCAGATGCGGCCCCGCGCGATGCCCGCCTCCTCCAGCGCAGCCGCGCGGTCGCGCAGGTAGTCGCGCACGTCGTTCACCACGTCGTCGTACACGGGATCGTCCTGCATGGTGGCCGGGTCGCCCAGCATGTGCATGACCACGAGACCCGCGTCGCAGCCGCGCGCCACCTCCACCATGGCCGGGTCGCGGAAGCCGGACACGTCGTTCACGATGGACGCCCCCGCCGCATAAGCGGCGCGGGCCACCTCGGCGTGACGCGTGTCGATGCTCACACATATGCCGCGCTCGACCAGCGCGCGGATCACCGGCAGCACCCGGCCCAGCTCCTCCTCCACGCTCACGGGCGCGGCGCCCGGACGGGTTGACTCGCCGCCCACGTCCACGATGGCGGCGCCCTCCTCCACCATGCGCTCGGCATGGGCGATCGCGGCTTCGAGCCCTTCATGCTCGCCGCCGTCGGAGAAGGAATCGGGGGTAACGTTCAAGATGCCCATGACGATGGGCATCTTGGTGTCGAACTCAAACGAAGCGCAGCGCCAGATCATCTACTTCTCTCCGTCGCCTTTCTTGTCGTCCTTGCGGTCGGCCGGCTTGCCGTCCTGCGCACCCGTGCCGTCGCCCATCATCTCGCGGAAGCCCTTCTCGAGCTCGCCCAGGAAATCGTTCGATCCTTCGGCGCGCTGCTCGCCGGTAGGCGCGGAGGGCGTCGAAGCGCCCGGGGCGGGAATGCCGTCGACGCGGTCTTCCTCGGCGGGCTCGCGGAACGGCGGGTTCGGGTTCTGATCGCCCGGCTCCACCGGCTCCTCTTTCCAGTTCGGATCGGCCAGCTTCGCATCGCGGGCGCGGGCGGCGGCCTCTTCGGCCTCCTTGCGGGCGTTGATCTCGCCTTCGTGCTTCAGGTACTCGTCCCACGTGTTGTCGAGCAGCGCCAGGCACGCCTCGCCTTCCACGGTCTCGCGCTCCAGCAGCACGCTGGCCATGAGGTCCATCTGCTCGCGGTGGGCGACCAGTATCTCGTAGGCGCGGTCGTGCGCGTCCTTCATGATGCGGGCCACCTCGTCGTCGATGCGCTTGGCTGTCTCCTCGGAGTAGTCCTGCGTGTTACCGTAGTCGCGGCCCAGGAACACCTCGTGGTTGGGCTGGCCGAACACCTGCGTGCCCAGCTCGGCGCTCATGCCGTACTGCGTGACGATGGCGCGGGCCATCTTCGTGGCGCGCTCGAGGTCGTTCGAAGCGCCCGTGGTGATGTCGTCGCAGAAGATCTCCTCGGCCACGCGGCCGCCCATGAACACGGCCAGCTCGTCGCGCATTTCGCCGAGCGAGTTGAGCACCTTGTCCTCCTTGGGGATGGACAGCGTATAGCCGAGCGCGCGGCCGCGCGAGATGATCGAGATCTTGTGCACCGGGTCGGCATGCGGCAGCGTGTGCCCCACCAGGGCGTGGCCGCTCTCGTGGTAGGCGATGGTGTGCTTCGTCTGCTCGTCCAGCACGCGGCCCTTGCGCTCCGGGCCGGCGATGACGCGCTCCATGGACTCGGACACCTCGCGCTGCGTGATGATCTTCTTGCCGCGGCGCGCCGTGAGCAGCGCCGATTCGTTCATGAGGTTGGCCAGGTCGGCGCCCGTGAAGCCGGGCGTGAGCTTGGCCACCTTCGCCAAGTCGACGTCGCTGCCGATGGGCTTGTCCTTCGAGTGCACCTGAAGGATCTTCTCGCGGCCCTTCACATCGGGCGCGTCCACCACGATCTGGCGGTCGAAGCGGCCGGGACGCAGCAGCGCCGGGTCGAGAACGTCGGCGCGGTTCGTGGCGGCGATGAGCACCACCGAATCGTTGGACTCGAAGCCGTCCATCTCCACGAGCAGCTGGTTCAGCGTCTGCTCGCGCTCGTCGTGGCCGCCGCCGAGGCCCGTGCCGCGCTGGCGGCCCACGGCGTCGATCTCGTCGATGAAGATGATGGCCGGGCTGGCGTCCTTAGCCTGCTGGAACAGGTCGCGCACGCGGCTGGCGCCCACGCCCACGAACATCTCCACGAAGTCGGAGCCCGAAATGCTGAAGAACGGCACGCCCGCCTCGCCGGCCACGGCGCGCGCCAGCAGCGTCTTGCCGGTGCCCGGAGGGCCCACCAGCAAACAGCCGCGCGGGATCTTCGCGCCCATGGACTGGTACTTCGCGGGGTTCGCCAGGAAGTCTTTGATCTCCTGCATCTCCTCCACGGCCTCGTCCACGCCGGCCACGTCGGAGAACTTCACGTCGGGGCGCTCCTCGATGGACTTCTTCGTCTTGGCCTTGCCGAACGACATCTGCGAGTTGTTCGCCTTCTGCATGGAGTTGAAGAAGAAGAACAGCAGCGCGCCGATGGCGATGATGGGCAGCAGCGTGATGAGGATGTCTACGAAGCCGGAGGGCAGGTTCACCTGGTAGGGGATGTTCGGGTGTGCGGCCATGAGCTCGCCGAGCGAGTCCTGGCCCACGTAGGTGGACGTGAAGTTGTGCTCGGTGCCCAGCGTGGCCGCGCCCACGTCGGACGTGCCCACGCCGCCGAGCGCCTTGCCCGTGTCGGGGTTCTTGAGCGTGGCCATGCGCGCGTTGAGCGCCTGGATGGCCTCGTTGAACGCGTCGGCGCCCGTCGAGCCCGCCGTGACGGCCGGGAAGTACGAGCCGGAAACCGTGTGCCCACCGGCGTCGTACACGACCTTCGTCACGCGATCCTGCTCCACGGCCTGCACGAACTCAGACGTGATCAGACCGTCGGTGGGGGTTCCGCTGGCCGACATGTTCATGAACTGCTGGCCCACGAAGAAGGCCACGACCATGAACAGGAGGACCGATATGATGGTCGTCCTCGGACTCGGCTGCTGGAACTGCGGCTTTTTGTTTTTGTTGTCCTGTGCCATAGAGCCTGACTTTCCTTCCCGAACGGCCGACCGCGGCTTCAGGCGAGGGGTTCTCACCCACCGCCGTTCGAGCCGCTGCCGCTCGCCTGCCTGCGGACGGAAGGCACCGTCTGGAGCGCCTTTCCGTCCGCCGCAGAAACGTCGTTAGTAAACCTCCGGCTTCAAAATGCCGATGTAGGGCAGGTTGCGGTAGCGCTCCGCGAAGTCCAGCCCATAGCCGACGATGAACTCGTCGGGGCATTCGAACCCGATGTATTTGCAGTCGATCTTCGCCTGAGCGCGCGTCTGCTTGCGCAGCAGCGTGGCCACCTCCACCGAGGCGGGATGGCGCGACGCCAGGTTTTTCAGCAAGTACGTCAAGGTGAGGCCGGAGTCGAGGATGTCCTCGGCCACGATGACGTGGCGTCCTTCGATCTCGGATGTGAGGTCCTTCAGGATGCGCACGACGCCGGAGCTCTTCGCCCCGTTGCCGTACGACGAGATGGCCATGTAGTCCATCTCCACCGGCAGCTCGATCTTGCGGGCCAAGTCCGCCATGAAGATGGCCGCCCCGCGCAGCACGGAGATGAGCACGATGCCGTCCTCGTCCGCGGTATGGGCGTAATCGCGCGTGATGGCGCGGCCGATCTCGCTCACGCGCTCGGCGATCTCGTCTTCGGTGAACAGTACCTCCGCTATGTCGCTATGCACAAGCCTGCATCCTTCGTCGCATCCGCGCTCCGCCACCTCACGCACCGCGCGCTGCACGGTAGGTGAGCTGCGGCGTCACGCTTACCTTGAATGCGGTTAGTGTACCATTGCACCCCTCGTAAAAGGCGACGAGACGGTAACGCCGGGCGAAGGGCCACGATTTTTACATTTGGCGTGGGAACAGGGCGTATAGGCTGGAGAAAACGAGCACTGGAGAGGCGGGCCGGAGCATCGAGCCGCCTTGCGGGCGCTATGCTATGGGGGCCATCAGGTCGGGGAAGTCTTCTTTCAAACGCCCGACGGGCAGGCCGATGACCGTGTCCATCGCGCCCTCGACGCGGTCGACGAAGTCGGCTCCGGCGCCTTGGATGGCGTACGCGCCCGCCTTGTCGAACGACTCGCCCAGCTTCAGGTAGGCGGTGATCTCCTCGTCGGTGAGGTCGCGGAACGTCACGGCGGCGCGATCGACGAACGTGCGGAAGCCCACGGAGATCTGCTCCACCTCAGGCGCGGCGACCATCCACACCGACACGGCCGTGAGCACCTCGTGCGTGCGCCCCGACAGGCGGCGCAGCATGCGTTTGGCGTCGGAGATGCTCGCCGGCTTGCCGAATATCTCGCCGTCGAGCACGACCATGGTGTCGGCGCCCAGCACGGCGGCGATGCCCAGGTAGTTCTCGGACAGCACCTCCTGCACCACGGCGCCCGCCTTGCGCTCGGCGAGCTTCTTGGCAGCCTCGGGCGGGTCGGCCAAAAGGTCGGCGTCGAGCGCCTCGTCGACGTCGGACGCGCGTACGGCGAAGGCCACGCCCGCGTCCTCGAGCAGCTGCTTGCGTCGCGGCGAGCCGCTGGCCAGGATGAGGTCGATGGCGGGTTGTTCCTGCGCGTCGGCGGCCTGCGCGTTCGACGCGGCCGTCCCGTTGGTGTTCTGTTCGTTTTCCATGCCCGGTATTGTAGCGCAACCCGACGCACCCCGCGCCGCGATCTCCGCTTGCGGCGCGCAGCGGGCATTCGGCCGACGCAGACGATGACTGCCGCTCGTCCCCGCCACTCCGAATGCAGTCCAGAGTCGTTCGCGCCCCATTATCCTGAGCGCACGCCGAAGGTGCTCCCACCCCGTCATACCGGACGAAGGCGTTTGACTCTAAGTCGCTAGTCCCTCTTGCGGCGGGCGCGGAAGGCGGCCATGGGCTCGATGCGCACGCCGTGCTTGTTGGCGCTGACGGCCAGATCTCCCTGGATGTTGGCCACATAGCCGCCGCGCGGGGCGCCGCTGGCATCATAGGCGGCGAGCACGGCCTCCACCGAGGCGGTTTCCACCCGCGCTTCCGAGCCCAGCACGAGGCCCAGCACGCGCACGACCGCGCGGCGCTGCATCGCACGCGGCTCGGCGCCCAGCGCAGGCGCCAGCACGCAACCCGCACCGTGGTCGACGCCCAGGGCCTCGGCTTGCTCCAGCCACGATGCCTGGCGCTCCACCAGGACCTCGGCCTGCGCTTCCAGCATATCGTCCTCGTCGGCGACGAGGTTCATGGTGCGGCACAGCACGTCGAGCAGCTGCGGATTGCGCTCTTTGGCACGCGGCACGATCTCGTGGCGCACGTAGGCGCGGAAGCGGTCGGTGTGGGCGTTCGTCGCGTCCTCGCGCCAGAGGTTCCCCTCCGTGTCCACGGCCACCGGCTCGCCCGCCCGCTCGCGTTTCACCAGATAGGAGCGCAGGTCATCGCGGCTCACGTCCAACAGCGGCCGGACCACGGGGCCGTTGCGGTAGCGCATGGCGCGGAAGCCGCCCGGCCCCGTGCCCACGATAGAGCGCATGTAGAAGCTCTCCACGCGGTCGTCGGCCGTGTGCGCCGTGACGATGCGCCCGTCGGCGAGCGGCGCGGCCGTGTGGAGGCACAGGCTTTCGAGCGCCTCGTTCGCTGCCAGGTAGCGCTCGCGCCTTGCCACGGCCTCCACGTTCTCGCCGGTGCGCGCGGCCTCGCGGGCGATGTCGATCTCGCAGGAGAACAGCGGAACGCCCAGCAGTTCGGCCAGCTGCGCGACGAAGCGCGCGTCGGCGTCGGCATCCTCGCCCCGCAGCTGGTGGTTCACATGCAGCATGGCCAGCTGCCCCAAGTCTCCGGCCTCGTGCAGTTCGGCAGCCAGGTAGGCGAGCGCCGTGGAGTCCGAACCGCCCGACACCATGAGCAACGCCGGCGTGTCCGGACCTCCCAGCGCCCGTTCGGCGAGGGCGTCCCTCATGCGGTCGATGACGGAGGTTGCGGACATGGTCTTCCTTTCGCGAGTTTCGCACGCGGCAAGCGTAACCGCGCTTTCCCGCGATTATACGCCACCGCCGCGAAACCGAACCGCCGGAGGAAGGCGCGAGTGGATTGCGGAGCAACCGAGTGATGCCGGCAGGGGGCGCCGGCGGCCGGCCGCGATTCGCCGAATGCAAGCGGATGGCCGATTTCTGAGCAGATTTGCCCGTTGTGTACGGATTTCACTGCGCCAAACGCCTTCGGAGGCAGTCCGAGGGCGGCCCCGGCGATGCATCATGGTGGTCGAAAATCGCGAACTGGGAAAACGCGACTCGTCGTACCGACATGCGAGCCGCACCCCGTACCCTACTGCCATTTCTGCTCAGGAAACCGCCTTGACCATGCACGAGCGATGCGGAACGCCGACGGAAAAGCGTGCGAAGACAGCCAAAGATCGCAGGGAGAGGTATCGGAAGCCGCCGAAACGCGCGTTTTCGGCAAACGCGCCGTAGGGGCGGGGCGTGCCCCGCCCGCTCGACCCGCGAAAGCGTTTCTTGCTGAACGGGACTGTGTCAAAAGTTGGAAAACGCGCCCCTCCGAGGCTGTCTCGTAGGGCAACGGCGCTGCCCTTGCCATCAACCTGCGGAGGCACCCCCTGTCGGGCGGCAAGGGCAGAGCCCTTGCCCTACGAGGCGAGCGCAACGGCGCTTTTGGCGCACCCCCTGCTCGGGCGAGTGGGTGCGCGAAGAAAGCGAGCGCACGGACAAGCAGGCAATCCCGACCTACTACTCGAACAGCGGGGTGGACAGGTAGCGCTCGCCCGTGTCCACGGCGAACGTCACGATGGTCGTGCCGCGCGCCTCGGGATGCTCGGCCACCAGCTTGCGCACGGCGGCGGCGTTCGCCCCCGAGGATATGCCCACGAGCAGGCCCTCCCGCGAGGCGAGGTCGCGCGCAGCGGACAGCGCGGCAGACGTCGGCACGGACAGCGCGCCGTCGAGCACGTCCAAATCGAGCGTGGCGGGGATGAAGTTCGCCCCGATGCCCTGGATGCCGTGGGACGCGGGCGCGAGCTCCTCGCCGGCCAGCGCCTGCGAGACAAGCGGGCTTTCCGTCGGCTCGACCGCGTAGAACTTCGTGGGCGCGCCTTGGGCGCGCAGGTAGTGGGCAACGCCCGAGATGGTGCCGCCCGTGCCGGCGCCGGCCACCACGTAGGCGGGGAATCCGCCCAGCTGGCGCACGATCTCGGGACCGGTGGTCTCCTCGTGCGCGCGGGGGTTGTCGGGGTTCGTGAACTGCCCCACGACCCACGCGCCCGGCGTGTCGCGCGCGATCTCCTCGGCGCGCGCCACGGCGCCGGCCATGCCCGCGGCCGCCGGCGTGAGCTCGAGCTTCGCGCCGTAGGCCGCCATGAGGGCGCGGCGCTCGCGGCTCATGGACTCGGGCATGGCGATGATCACGTCGTAGCCGCGCGCGGCGCCGATCATGGCGATGGCCACGCCGGTGTTGCCGCTCGTGGGCTCCACGAGCACCGTGCGGCCCGGCGCGATCTCGCCGCGCTCCTCGGCGCGGTCGATCATGCTCTTCGCGGCACGGTCCTTGATGGAGGCACCGGGGTTGGCGGCCTCGTATTTCGCGTACACGTCGGCGCCCACGTCCTGAGAGAGCGCGTCCAGCCGCACGAGCGGCGTCTCGCCGATGATCTGCGATACTTGATCTGCCATTTCAATCTCCTAGCGTTTCAGTAGGTTTTTTCCTATAGTAGCACGCCTTCGTGAAATGGCAAGCTTTCGGCCGCACTATTTCACAAGGTTTTAGCCAGGAACCTCTGCTCGAACTCCTCGGGCGGGCAGGGACGGCCGAACAGGAAGCCCTGGATGCTATCCAAGCCCATGCCGCTCACAGCCTCGTACTCCTCGGGCACCTCGACGCCCTCCAAGCACACGCGGATGCCCACGTCGTGGCACAGCTCCACCACGAAGCGGATGAACGTCGCGTCGAACGTGCTGTCCTGGATGTCGCGCACGAACGTGCGGTCGATCTTCACGATGTCGGCCGGCGACTGCTTGAGCATGCCCAGCGCCGCATAGCCGGTGCCGAAGTCGTCCATGGCCACGCGCACCCCCAGCGCGCGCACGCCGGCGAACAGCCGCTGCGCCGCCTCTTCGCTGCTGGCGAAGCAGCTTTCCGTCATCTCCACCACGAGGTTCGCAGGAGGCAGGCCCGTCAGCGACAGCGCCTCGGCGATGCTGGGCACGAGCTTCACCTCGTCCAGCTGGCGGTACGACAGGTTCACGCTCATGACGAAATCGGGATCGTACGCCCGCCACTGCGTAGCCGTCTCCATGGCGCGGTACAGCACCCAGGCGCCGAACGGCACGATGAGCCCGCTTTCCTCCAAAAGCGGTATGAACTCCAGCGGCGGCACCTCGCCGCAGGCGTCGCAGCTCCAGCGCGCCAGCGCCTCGGCGCCGATGACGCTGCCGTCGGCGGCGTGCACCTGCGGCTGGAACACCAGGCGGAAGCCCTTGAAATCGTGCTCGATGCTGTCGCGCAGACGCTCCACCAGCTCCAGCGTGCGCGAGCGCTCGGCCAGTATGCTCGGCGAGAACGGCACGCGCCGCTTCTTGCCGTGGCTCTTGGCGTACTCGAGGGCGTAGTTCGCGAATTTCACCAGGTCCTCGTAGGTTTCCGCATCGTCGGGATACTGCGCGCATCCCGCCGAGAGCGTGCAGTAGAACTTCTTGCCCTCGTGCGTTTGCTGGCGTCGGAACGCCTGGTGCAGCGCTTGGTAGACGTCGGGAAGGGAGGCGGCGTCGTCGCCGCGCGCCACGACGGCGAACTCGTCGCCGTCCAGCCGGTACACGTGGGCGCGTCCCACGAGGGCGCTCTGGATGCGATGGGCGATGATGCGTATGACGTCGTCGCCGAACCCCCGGTCGTACCGGTCGTTGATATGGCGCAGGTCGTCGATGCCCAGCACCATGAGGCCCAGGCGCTCGTCGGCGTGCGTCTCCAAGGCGCGGCGCACCGCGTCCTCGAACTCGAACTTGTTGAACAACCCGGTGAGGGGGTCCACCTCGTTCTTCTTCTCGAGGTTGGCGATGAAGCCCGCGAACAGGCAGGGCTCGCCGTTCGCGTCCGGCACCACCGTGCCCCGGCAGCGCAGCCACACCCACTCGCCCACGCGGTTGCGCGCGCGGTACTCCACGCAGTGGCGCATCGCCCGCCCGTCGACGATGTCCTGGTTCGACTCCATGAACGCCTGGTAATCGTCGGGGTGCACGTGCGAGCCCCACACGGCGGCCGCGTCGGCCACCACCTGCGAGGGCAGGCCGAACTCCTCCACCATGGGCTGCGGGTAGCAGAACACGCCCGTCTTCATGTTGCACACGTACAGGTAGTCGTCCGTGCTGCCCACCAGCGCGTCGTACAGGAGGTCCTTGTCGAACTCGAACGCGCGCACGTCCTCCTCGGCCAGGGCGGCATGGCGCGCAAGGGCCTCTTCGGCCCGCGCCACGCTGCGCCCGATGTGCAGGCGCCGCTTCTGCTCGTACATGCGCTCGTCGGCCAACGTGAGCACGTCGTTGATCTCGACCCTGTCGCTGGGATGCACTTCCACGATGCCGAAGCAGAAGCCCGTTTCCCGCAAATCGCTCTTCACGCGATGCGAGAGCTGGTCGTCGGCGCGCTCCATCTTGCCGCGCGCCTCCGCGGCGTCGCCCTCCACCACGCACACGAACTCGTCGCCCGAGAGGCGGAAGGCGAACTCGTCGCCCGAAAGCTGGCCGCGCACCGCGTCGGCGGCCGCGCGCAGCACCACGTCGCCCTCGGCATGGCCGAACGTGTCGTTGATCTCCTTGAGGCGGTTGATATCGAACAGGCACACGCAGAACACGTCGCCTTCGTCGCCCGCGCGATTGAGTCGCGCTTGCAGCCTGCCCTTGCCGATGCGGCGGGAGAGCAGCTCGGTGAGTTCGTCGATGCCGGCCGTCTTCACGTCCGTGATGTCCACGGACTGCTGGAGGTGCGCGAGCGAGCCGTCGACCCAGCGGATGAGGCTGTCGCTGTTGCGGTACACGCGTCCCGTTTTCGAGCTGGTCTCCTCCCATTCGATCACGCGGCCCGGCTCTCCGCACGCCTTGAGCTTGTCCACCGGGCAGAACGGGCAGCGACGGTCCAGGTTGCGCTGCAGCAGCTGCCAGCACAGGGCGCCTTCGGGCCGGTCGAGCCCGTAATCCTCCCGCATGGTGCGGTTCATGTACAGGATCTCGTCGGTGACGGGATCGGTCGCGTACACGTTCGCGCGCATGCCGTCGAGCACGGTGTCCAGCACGAATCGGTAGGCGTCGGCCCGCACGTTGTCCGAAGCCGCCGCGCGTTCGGCGCCGTTTTCCGCGTTCTCGTCCATGGCTACCGCCCTCCCTCGCGCTGCAGAAGCGCGATCGTTTCGATATGGTCCGTATGCGGGAACATGTCCACCGGCTGCAGCACCCGCAAGCGGTAGCCGCGGCGCTCAAGGTGCCGCACGTCGCGCGCCTGCGTCTCCGGGTTGCAGGAGATGTACACCACGCGCATGGGCGCGCACGCCGCCAGCGATTCCAGGAACTCCTCGCTCGAACCGGCGCGGGGCGGGTCCATGAGCACCACGTCGGGCCGCTCCCCCTCGGCGGCCGTCTTGCGCATGAAGGCGCCCGCGTCGTCCACGACGAACCGCGCGTTCTCCACGCCGTTGTGCCGGGCGTTCTCGCGCGCGTCGCGGACGGCCGACGCCACTGAGTCCACGCCCGTGACCTGCGCCGCGCCGTGTTTGGCGGCCACGAGCCCGATGGTGCCCGTGCCGCAGTACGCGTCCACCGCGCGCTCGGTGCCGGTGAAACCCGCCAGCTCCACGGCCTGGCGGTACAGCACCTCGGTCTGCACGGCGTTCACCTGGTAGAACGACTGCGACGAGATGCGGAAGCTCAAGCCGCACAGCTGGTCCAGTATGAAGCCGGGGCCGTACAGCGTCTGCTCGCGCTCGCCCAAGATCACGTTCGTTTGGCGCTCGTTCACGTTCTGCACGATGGTGGTGACGCCCGGGCAGCGCTTCACGAGCTCGCGGCAGAACGCGCGCGAACCGGGGAACTCCCGGCCGTTCGTCACGAGCGTGACCAGCATCTCGCCGCTCGTGTGCCCCACGCGCACCACCGCATGGCGCAGAAACCCGCTGCCCGCGTCCTCGCGGTAGGGCTCCATGCCGAAGCGGGGCATGAGGGAGCGGATGGCCAGGATCACGCGCTTGGCCTCCTCGTTCTCCACGAGGCACTCGTCGGTGGGCACGATGCGGTGCGAATGGGCGGCGTACATGCCGCAGAGTATCTCGTGGCGCGGGCGGCCCGCCGCGCGGCGGTCGCGCGCGTCGCGGGCGCGGTCGCCGCGGGAGCCCTTGCCCTTCGCAGCCTTGCCGGAGGGTGCCGCGGCGGCAAGCTTCTTGCCCGGCGCGTAGGGCGAGACCACTTTGTTGCGGTAACGATAGGGATCGTCCATGCCCAGGATGGGGCGCAGCTCGGCGCCGTCGATGCCGCCGAACAGCTCGGCCACGCGCGCGTCCTTGCGCGCGAGCTGAGCCGCATAGGGCTCGTTCACGTGCTGGCAGGCGCCGCACGCTTGGGCATGGGGGCAGGTGGACGCACCGTCGATGCCGCGGTTGTCGGGCTTCTTACCAGACGAGGAATTTCGCATTGTCGCTGCTCCAGTGCACGTCGCGGATATAGCGTTGCAGCGCGGCACCGTCGCGTTGCTCGAACAGCCGCACGATCTCGGCATGCTCGTCGTTGGCCTTGCGCAGCAGCGCGTCGAGGTCGGCGGCGTCCACGTTGGCGTACTCGCGCTTCATGAAGTAGCGGTTGAGCTGGTGGACGAACTCGATGAGGCGCGAGTTGCCGCACTTCTCCACGTAGCAGTTGTGGAAGTCGCGCTGCAGGTCGTCGTACTTCTTGTACAGGCCCTTGTCGATGGCGAGCTGCATGGAGCCGTGCAGGAACTGCAGCTGCGCGATGTCGTCGTCGGTCATCTCGTCCACGGCCAGCAGCGCCGCGCGGCCGTCGAGGGGCGCTATGACCTCCACGATCTCGCGCGCGCTGTCTTCCGTCACGCGCTTCACGTAGAAGCCCTTGCGCGGCACGTTCTCCAGATAGCCGTCGGCGGCCAGCTGGATGAGCGCCTCGCGCACCGGCGTGCGGCTCACGCCCAGCGCATCGCATATCTGCTGCTCGCTGATTTTATGGTCGTCGCCCAGCGTGCCCCCGTCGATGAGGTCGGCGATGTAGTCGTACACGTGGTCTTTGAGCGACCGGAACTCGTTCGTCATGCTGTCCGCCTGTCAAGCTGTTTCCGTGTATACCAATATACCATATCGCCTCCTGCGCTGTCCGAGGAGGGCGCCTCTCGACCGCAGCGGGTATCGCGACGAGCGCCGGTGCGGCGACGGGGTGCCGCGGAAGGCATTATCAGAGGGGCACGGTAGGCATTTCGGAAAGCCGATGCCGCAGCGACACGCGTAAGGCGCGAGATCGCACGCAACCGCAGGGTTCCGTCACCAACCCGCACCCGCCCTATTGTTATTACACGATTTGGAAAAACTTCCCGTTTCCTCTTGATTGTATACAATATACAGAATACAATATGCGACATAGCGAGCCACGAGCTCCTCCTCCAACGAAAGGATCGCCTTATGACCAAGTTCTCCAACGTCATCGTCCGCCGCCCCGCCAAGTCCATGGTCGAGGGCATCACCTCCGCGCCCGAACTCGGCAAGCCCGATTACGAGAAAGCTCTCAAGCAGCATGACGACTACATCGCGGCCCTCAAGGAGTGCGGCGTCGAAGTGACCGTCCTGCCCGCCCTCGAGCAGTTCCCCGACTCCTGCTTCGTCGAGGATCCCGCGGTCATCACGCGCTGCGGCGCCATCATCACGAACCCGGGCGCCGCGAGCCGCAACGGCGAGAAGGACGAGATCGAGCCGGCCGTGCGCCAGTTCTTCGACGACGAGCACGTGAAGCACATCGAGAGCCCCGGCACGCTCGACGGCGGCGACGTCATGATGGTGGGCGACCACTTCTACGTGGGCCAGTCCGCCCGCACGAACGCCGAGGGCATCCGCCAGTTCTGCGAGATCCTGGAAGGTTGGGGCCTCGAGGGTTCCGAAGTGAAGCTGGAGAAGGTGCTGCACCTGAAGACGGGCGTGAACTACCTGGAGGACGGCAACATGCTGGTGTCCGGCGAGTTCGTGACGAAGCCCGACTTCGAGCAGTACAACCGTATCGAGATCCCCGAGGACGAGGCGTACGCCGCGAACTGCATCTGGGTGAACGGCACCGTCATCGTGCCCGAGGGCTACCCCACCGTGCTCAAGGCCGTGCAGGACGCCGGCTACGAGACGCTGACCGTCGACACGTCCGAGTACCGCAAGCTCGACGGCGGCCTGAGCTGCCTGAGCCTCCGCTTCTAACTCTTCTGTCATCCCTGCCCAAGCTGCTACCCTGTCATCCTGAGCGGAGCGCCGCCAGGCGCGGAGTCGAAGGATCCCGCGCGGCGACAGCAGGAAGCCTCACGGCTAACGCCGCACGGGATCCTTCGACTCGCTCCGCTCGCTCAGGATGACAGGTTGGGAGTTCGGCTCGCTCAGACGGGCTGGGAACTCCGCTCGCTCACCATTCCATCGCCGCATACGGCGCGCTGCGGCTCTTGCCCGGCGCGCCGTTTCGTTTTCCGACGCTCGCACCCTTCGTGCTCTGCGTCCGCACATCCTGCAACCCCTTGAAAGGAGGGGCCATGTCTCGTGCTGTCTCGAAAAGCGCCGACAAGGGCATGATCATCGACCCGAACGGCCTGAGCCTGTTCCGCCTCACCATGATGGTGATCACCGCGAGCATCTGCGGCGGCATCTTCGCCCTGGCCGGCGACATGGCGGCCGGCGGCGCCAACACCGGCGCCGTGCTGGTGAGCTGGGCCATCTGCTTTGTCGGCGTGTTTTCGCTCATGATGTGCTTCAACGGGCTGTCCCAGGCCCGGCCCGACCTCACCGGCGGCATCTACGCGTACGCGGCCGCCGGGTTCACCAAGTACGTGGGGTTCAACTCGGCGTGGGGTTACTGGATCTCCGCCTGCCTGTCCAACGTGTCGTTCGCCATCCTGCTGTTTTCGGCGCTCGGGTACTTCTTCCACCCGTTCGAGAGCGGCAACAACCTGCTGTCGTGCGTGTGCGCGTCCATCTTCCTGTGGGTGCTCGTGGTGCTGGTGGCCCGCGGCGTGAAGGAGGCGGCCGGCATCAACGTGGTGGTGACCATCGCGAAGCTGGTGCCGCTCGCGCTGTTCGTGCTGTCCATCGCGCTGTTGGGCAAGTTCGATCCCTCCATCTTCATGGAGAACTTCTGGGGCGAGGCGGGAGGCCCCGACTTCATGACCCAGGTGGTGTCCACCATGATCGCGCTCGTGTGGGTGTTCACCGGCATCGAGGGCGCCGTGGTCATCTCGGGCCGCGCGAAGTACGCACGCGACGTGGGCCGCGCCACCGTCATCGGCTTCGCCGCCGTGTTCGTGCTGTACCTGATCATCTCCATCGAGAGCATGGGCATCATGCCCCGCGCCCAGATGGCCGCGCTGGCCACGCCGTCCATGGCCGGCATCCTGGAACACGCCATCGGGCCCGTGGGCGCGGGCATCGTGAACCTGGGCGTGGTGCTGTCGCTTCTGGGCGCCATGCTGGGCTACGTGATCATCGCCGCCGAGACGCCGTTCGAGGCCGCCCGCCAAGGCGTGTTCCCCAAAGCGTTCGCGCGCACGAACAAAAACGGCGCGCCCATCGTCACCGTGCTCATCTCGGCGGGCATCACGCAGCTGTTCCTCATCGTGTCGGTGTTCTCGTCGTCCACGTACCAGTTCTTCTACGCATGCGCCGTGTCCACCATCCTCATCCCCTACGTGTGCTCGGCCGCGTACTACATGAAGATCGCCTGGAAACGCGAATCGCTGCAACCCGATCAGGCTGTGAAGGCGCGCGTCTTGGGCACTGTCGGCTTCGTCTACACGGTGTTCCTGGTGTGGGCGGCGGGAATTGTGGGCATCATGATAACCACGATCCTGTTCGCGCCGGGCATCATCGTGTACGTCGTGGGTCAGAAGGGACGCGGCGAGCCGATACTGCCCCATGTGGCCGACAAGATCATCGCCGCCGTCATCGTGGCCGTCATGATATTGTCCATCGCGCTCATGGCCACGGGAACCATCTCGGTGTTCTAAGGAGACGGGCGTCCATGCCGCTTTCCCGTTCGTTCGCAACGGCAACGGGTAACGGTTGCGGAAGAGGGGCGCGTCGCCGGGGCATCCATCGTATAATGGGCGGCATCAGCGTTCGCGCTGCGGCCGCCCCTGCGAGGGGCGCGGCGCGAACGGCCCGGCTCCCGAAACGAAGGTCGCCCATGAGCAGAAACATGACCCGCAGGTTCTTCGCCGTACTCGCCGCGTTCAGCCTGGCGGCATCGCTGGTCGGCGTTCCCGTCGGCGCTTATGCGGACGACGGTGCGAACGCAGGATCGCCCTCCCCCATCGTCATCGTGCACACCAACGACGTGCACTGCGCCGTGGACCAGGACGCCAAGAACGGGAACCTGGGGTACGCGAGCCTGGTTTCCTACGTGAAGGACGCCAAGAGCACGTACGGAAACGACAACGTGGCGCTCGTGGACGCGGGCGACGCCGTGCAGGGCAGGGCCATGGGCACGCTCACGAAGGGCGAGTACCTCATCGACATCATGAACCAAGCCGGTTACGACATCGCCGTCCCCGGCAACCACGAGTTCGACTACGGCATGGACCAGTTCAACAAGCTCGTGGGCAGGGCGAACGCGGAATACATATCCTGCAACTTCATGGACCTTCGCACGGGCAAGACGGTGTTCCCCAGCTACCTCACCAGAACATACGGCACCGGTGCGAACCAGGTCGAGGTGGCCTACGTGGGCATCTGCACGCCCGAGACGCTGACGAAGTCGTCGCCCGCCAGCTTCAAGGACCAAGACGGCAACTTCGTCTACGGGTTCTGCCAAGACGAGACCGGCGAGGCGCTCTACGCCGCCGTGCAGAACGCGGTGGACGCCGCGCGCGCCGCCGGTGCCGACTACGTGGTGGCCATCGGGCACCTGGGCCAGAAGGGCATCACCGAACGCTGGCGCAGCGACACGGTGGTGGCGAACACGCAGGGCATCGACGCGTTCATCGACGGCCACTCGCACGAAGCGTACGAGCAGGTCGTGAAGAACAAGGACGGCAAGGACGTGCCCCTGGCGCAAACCGGCACGCAGCTCGTGAACATAGGCGTGCTGACCATCGACCCTGCGACGAGCGCCGTCTCGGCCGCCGCCGTGAACGCGGTCGACGGCACCGAACTGGGCAGCGATGCGAACGCCGACGACGCGGCGGAAACCGACGTGGGCGGAATGCGCGCGGCGGACGGCGACGTGCGCCCCGCCGCAGACGATGCGCACGTCGACAGCGCGGACAAACCCGATTCGACCGATGAGGGACGCGCCCCCGATCAAGGCGCAAAGGATCTCGGGCCGGAAAGCACCGCCGCAACCGGCGAGAACACCGGGGACGCATCGCCCGGCGCAACCGAGCCCGGCGCCGCTTCCAACAGCCTCGCCGCACCGGCGTCCGAAGCAGGCGCGAACGTCCTCGAAACGGCCTCCAACGAGCAGGCGCCGACCGCAACCGGCAGCATCGAAGGAAAGCTCGTGGACTCATGGCCCAAACAAGACCCGGACATGCTGGAATACGTCAACGAGCTCGACGCGAAGATCAAGGCGATAACCGACAAGAAGATAGGCACGTCGGACTACCGCCTGATGGCGCTCTACCCCGACAAGCAGTGGGCCGTGCGCGCGCAGGAAACCAACCTGGGCGATTTCGTGGCGGACGCCTACTACGCGTCCGCCGTGCGCGGCGGCCTGCAGGTCGACGCCGCCTTCGTGAACGGCGGGGGCATCCGCGCCGACGTCGAAGCGGGCGACGTGACCTACGGAAACCTCATCGACGTGCAACCCTACAACAACCAGCTGTGCGTGGCCGAGGTGCGCGGCCAGGATCTGCTCGATGCGCTGGAGATGGGCGCCCGCATGTACCCCGACCCGCTGGGCGGGTTCCTGCAGGTATCGGGCATAAGCTACACCATCCGCACCGACATCCCCTCTTCGGTCGTCACGGACGCCACCAGCAACTTCGTGCGCGTGGACGGCCCGTACCGCGTGCAGAACGTGACCGTGGGCGGACGTCCGCTCGACGTGAGCAAGACGTACCGCGTCGCATCGCACACCTACTACCTTGAACAGGGAGGCGACGGCATGACCATGCTCAAGAGCGATGTCGTGACCTTGCTCGGATTGGACAACGAAGCGCTCATCGACTTCATCACGAACGACTTGAACGGCGCGATCGGCGCCGCGTACGCCAACCCGAACGGGCAAGGGCGCATCGTCGTCAAGAACGGCCCCGACTCGACCGGCGGGGGCGCCACCGGCGGGGACGTCCTCGCCAAAACCGGAGACGACGCCACGACCGCGTCGGCAACCGCCTCGGCTGTCGCGCTCTCCGCATTGGCCTGCGCGCTGGGAGCGGCACGCATTGCGCGACGCGGCGAGAAGCGGAAGCAGGGCGTGCGCGGGTAACGATCGCCTGACCGAGCCTAGGACGTTTCGCCTCGAAATGGTATAGTGGCGTGACTCGTGAAAGGAGCGCGTCCGTGAAATTCATCATCCGCTGGCTCGTGACCGCCATCGCCTTCGGCGTCGCCGTGTGGATCGTGCCGGGCATCGACATCGTGGGCGGCACGGAGGCATGGGCGGCCATCGCCCTCTACGGCTTGATCCTCTCGCTCATCAACATCAGCGTGAAACCCCTCATGCAGCTGCTGAGCCTGCCTATCACCGTCATCACGCTGGGTATCTTCTACCTAGTGGTGAACACGCTCATGCTCTACGTGGCCGCATGGCTGGCCAACGGCATCTTCCAAGTGGGCATCGACATCGCCACGTTCGGCAGCGCCTTCGTGGCGTCCATCGTCATCAGCATCGTGTCGGGTCTCATGAACGCGCTGGTGGGCAACAAGGATTAAAGGACCCTCGGTTTTCGCGTCCGCCGGCCCTTCGCCGGCAGACGGGCTTCAGCGGCCCCGCCGCACCCGACGCTCATCGCGCCGCGGTTGCAGCGGGGCCGTTCGCGTATCTCCAGAAAACCTCCATGGCGCAGCGTGCGTTCCGCCTTACAATGGAACGCGAGAAAAACGCCTCGATCGAAGGCGGCCGGGCACCCTGCGCGAGCGCCCGGCCGCCTTCGATCCGCCAAACAGGTAAGGAAAACCCATCGTGGAACAATCGACCGAGCCCGTCTGCGGGGGCGAGGAGCGCATGCCCGCGCCCGCCGAACCTTCGACTTCGAAACGGAAAAGGGCGGTGCATGCGGGCAAGCGCGCGGGCATCCTGCTCGTGCAGCTCGCCGTCGTCGTGGCCGTGTACGCGGCCGGCTGCGCGCTGGCCGCGGTGCTGCCCATCTCGCTGCCGGGCAACATCGTGGGCATGGTGCTGCTGCTCGTGCTGTTGGGAACGGGCCTGCTCAAAGGGAAGCACGTCGGACGCGCCTGCACCTGCCTTTTGGACAACATGTCGCTGTTCTTCATTCCCGCCGGCGTGGCCATCATGGGGTGCTTCTCGCTTTTGGAGGGCAACGTGCTGAAGTTCGCGCTCGTGTGCGCGGTCACGACGGTGCTGGTGTTCTTGGCCACGTCGTACACGGTCGTCGCCGTGTCGCGCCTCATGGCGCGTCGGGGCGCGGCCGGCGTGGAGCCCGCGACGGCCGACGAGGAGGGATAGGGCATGCTCTCGATCGTCCTCACGCTGGCGTTCGGCACGCTCGTGTCGTTCGCCGCGTTCAAGCTGTCGGTGCTGCTGTACGAGAAGGTGAAGTCGCCGCTGCTCAATCCGCTGCTGGTCACGGTTGCGTGCATCATCGCCGCCCTGAGCGCGCTGCGCATCCCGCTGGAGTCCTACGAGCAGAGCGTGCAGGTGATCTCGTTTCTGCTGGGTCCCGCCACCGTGGCGCTGGCGTATTCGGTGTACCAGCAGCGCCAGATGCTCAAAACCCACTTCGTGCCCATCTTCGCCGGGTGCCTTATGGGCTCGATCGTGTCGATGACCAGCGCTTACGCGCTATGCAAGCTACTGGGGCTGGACGATGCGCTCGCGCTGTCGTTCATCCCGAAGTCGGTGACCACGCCCATCGCCATCGCCGTGTCGCAGCAAGTGGGCGGCATCACGTCCATCACCGTGGCCGCCGTCATCGTCACGGGCATCCTGGGCGCCATCACCGCGCCGATGATGGCGCGCCTGTTCCGCGTGCGCGACGGCGTGGCGAAAGGCGTGGCCATCGGCACCTGCGCCCATGCCGTGGGCACGACGAAGGCGCTCGAGATGGGCGAGCTGGAAGGCGCCATGAGCGGCGTGTCGATAGCCGTGTCCGGCCTGCTCACCACCGCCATCGTCATCGTGGCGAGCTGCTTTCTGTAGCGCAGAGCCCGCACGCGCGCAGACGGCCCGTAGGGGCGCTCTCCAGAGCGCCCGTTCGCGCGAAGCGCGAAAACGAGCTCGCAGGTCAACCCGGCAGGCCAGCGCAGCGAAGCCTGCCATGCGGCCGCAGGCCGCATAACGAGCTCTCAGGTGGACCGCGCGGAAGCGAAGCGACCCGCCCCATGCGGCCGCAGGCCGCATAACGACCGCGCAGGTTGGCGTAGTAAGTCAGCGAGAGGCCCCCTCGTGCCCGAGATTCGCGGGATCGCGCGGGCGACGCGTACTTTGGTACGCGAGTCCGCGGGATCGTGCGAAGATCGGGTGCGAGGGGGCCTCGCAGCGTCGGCGATTGCGCTGGCCGTTAGGCCAGCGCAATGCGGTAGATCTCGCGCGCGTCGTCCATGGTGAGCTTCATGAAGCTGCCGAAGGGCTCGCCCTTGTTCTCCTTGAGCGTGGGGATGAGCTTCTCAATGTCCTCTTCACGCACGTCCAACTCGTCGAGCGTCACGGGCATGCCGAGCGAGGCGAAGAAGCCGCGCGTCTCGTCGATGGCCGAAAGCGCGTCGGCCTCGAGGTCGCCCGTGGGTGCCAGGCCGAACACCTCGCGGCCGTAGAAGGCGAAGCGCGCCGGGTTCTCGGCGTACACGTACTCCATCCACGCCGGGAACATCACGGCCAGACCGGCGCCGTGCGTGATAGCCGGGTTCAGCGCGCTCAGCTCGTGCTCCAAACCGTGCGTGGCCCAGTCTTCGTGACGGCCGACGCCGGCAAGGCCCTGGTGGCACAGCATACCCGCCCACATGACGTTCGCGCGGGCGTCGTAGTTGTCGGGCTCCACCATGACGCGCGGCGCCTCGGCGCGCACCGTCTTCATGAGCGATAGGCACAGGTTGTCCGTGACGGGCACGGCGCCCACGTCGTCGAAGAAGCGCTCCAGCAGGTGGCAGAACATGTCGGTGAGGCCGGCGGCCGTCTGGTACTCCGGCAGCGTGAACGTGAGCTCGGGGTTCATGAACGCCAGCTTCGGGCGCTGCGCGTTGTTCGCGTAGCCCGTCTTCAGCTGCAGCTCGTCGTTGCTCACCACGGTGTTCTTCGACGCCTCGCTGCCGGCGGCCGGTATGGTGAGCACCACGGCGATGGGCAGCACGTCGTCGGTGAGCCGCTTCGTCTCGAAGAAGTCCCACACGTCGCCGTCGTAGTGCGCGCCCACGGCGATTGCCTTCGCCGAGTCGATCACCGATCCGCCGCCCACGGCGAGCACCCAGTCGACGCCGTGCTCCTTGCAGAGCGCGATGCCCTCGCGCGCCAAGCCGATCTCCGGGTTCGGCCGCACGCCGCCCAGCTCCACGTGCTCGATGCCCGCCTCGTCGAGCGCCGCCTTCACGCGGTCGACGAGCCCGCTTTTCACCGCGCTTTGGCCGCCGTAGTGGATGAGCGCCTTGCGCGCCCCGCGCTCGGCCAGTTTCTCGCCAACCTGCTCTTCCGCCCCGCGCCCGAACACGAAATGCGTCGGCGATACGAACTCGAAGTTCTCCATGGCAGCCAGTCCTTTCCGCAAAAGCCGTTTCCGTTGGTCATCCAGTATACCGCTCCCCCGCGCTCGCACGATGCGCGCCTGCCGAAAGAGGCCGATGTCGGCAATCGGTTGGAACCGTGTTGGAAACAGGCGGCGAGCGCGGAAGGTCGAGGCGGCTGGCGCGCGGAATCCGCGCAAGGTCGAGGCGGCGAACAGGCAAGGATCGCGCAAGATCCGCGCGGCCGGGCGACGGTTGGATTACGGTCGGCGTGCAAGGTTGCGGAGGTAGGATAGACGCACGGATTCGTCCAGGCGGAGAGGACCGACACCCCTCACACCCATTTCCGATTTTGGAAGGGGGGTGACCCTCTATGGATGATACGCTGCTTGCCCTTACCGGAGCGATCTTGCAGGTTCTCGGGCTGCACGTTGCGTTGTTGGGCGTGCTGCTCGGGGCGGCCGAGCTTCTGCTGAAGCTCGTGTCGATAGATAAGCCCCGGTCGTCTGACGAAGACGAACCGGGGCACAGCGCATAACATCCGAACCGCCGAGACGACCCGAGTGCCGTGGGGAGTTACCGCTCCCTGCAGCTCGCCTGCATTATAGCAAACTCACCTCTCAAACGTAACCGCTAAGTGCCACTTATTTCGGACATGTACCCTTTCATGCAGCCTTCGCGTTACCGGGGATGGCCGAGGCAAGACAGCACCCTCATCGTCCCCGCCCCGCAGGTCGAAAAGAACCAATTACCCCAAAGCCACGTCCAGAATCATCATGACCAAGAACCCCGCCATAACGCCGAGCGTGCCCACGTTGGAGTGCTCGCCCAGGTGCGCCTCGGGAATGAGCTCCTCCACCACCACGTACATCATGGCGCCGGCCGAGAACGCCAGCATCCACGGCATGTACGGCGAGATGAGCCCTGCGAACAGCACCACCAAGATGCCGAACACCGGCTCGGCCAAGCCCGACAGCGTTCCCAGCGCGAACGCCTTCGGCGAGCTCATGCCCTCCTGCAGCATAGGCAGCGCCACGGCCGCGCCCTCGGGGATGTTCTGGATGCCGATGCCTATGGCCAGCGCCACCGCCATGCCGAACATGGCCGGATCGCCCCCGTTCTGGGACGCGATGGCGAACAGCAGGCCCACGCTCATGCCCTCGGGGATGTTGTGCAGCGTGACCGCCGTGAACAGCAACGTGGGGCGATCCCACTTGCTGGGCAGCCCTTCGGGATCCTTCTCGCCCGGATGCAGATGCGGCAGCAGCTGGTGCAGCACCATGAGGAACACCACGCCTATCACGAACCCGCCCGCCGCGGGTATCCAGCCAACCTGGCCCGCCTCCTCGGCCCGCTCGATGGCGGGGATGAGCAGCGACCACACCGACGCGGCTATCATAACGCCCGCCGCGAACCCCAGAAACGCCCGTTGAATGGCCATGCTGTTGCGCTTGCGGAACAGAAACACCGACGCCGAACCCAGCGTCGTCATCAAGAACGTGAACCCGGTGCCCGCCGCGGCCCAGAGAAGCGCGGTTTGCATGTGCGCCCTCCTATCGTATCGCTCGTCGCCGACCGCACCTCAAGAAGGGGGCAGCCGGCACGTCATCTTTACTGAAGCTCAAAGTGTAAGCCTTTTCGTTCGGTTCATCCGCCCTTATTCGGTCGGCGTTACCGAGCCGCTCTGCACGCGCCGAGGTTGCAGGGCGCCGATACGCACGGGCAGCCCGGAAGGTCGGGGGCGCCTTTCATGGTGCACGGCGCAAGCGCGCGAAGGGACGTCCGCATCGAAACCCACCGAAGAACGCCCTTCGCAGAGGCGGGCCCGGGCTGTCCGTTCGACAATACGCAGCTTCGCAGCTCGAGCGGGCGGGTCAGGCCCCTCCCCTACAGGACGACCGCGAAGCGCCCGATTTCAATCGCTTTTTTATAACCATAGAAGTCATGGACAAAAATCATAGCCCTGGTCGATCCGACCGCGAGAAACGAGAGAGCCGCTTCCCGCCATCAGGCTTTTTGCCGCAACGCCCTGTCCCTGCGCACGCAAGATCAACCATAAGTCCCGATTTTGTCCCCGAACGCGCTTCTCGGCCTATCGCCCCTACTTTAGAGTGCACCGCCCCAGCACGCAATGAGGCCGGGGGGATGCCCCGGCCTCATCGAAAGGAATGCCGACAGCGTGCTTGGCGTATCCTTAGTTCACCCACAAGCCCTGCCGCAGAGCGGCTACGCAATATCACGAGACTGTAACTTGGCGAAGATAGTCTTTTCGTTTATCATTGCGGTTTTGTTCTCTACTGTCGGACATGGTGGATTATAGGCCCTTTGCCAAGCAAACTGAACCCCTTTTGCCCCTTTTGTGCACGTGAGCAACGAAACCGTTACCGTCGTCAACAGTACGTTTAACCTCCCACGCCCTTCGAAAACCGCGCTCATCCCTTCTTTCGCGTGCTTCGAGAGCCCTTCGCATTCTTCGGCGCCCAGTCCCGCAGGCCGGGGACGGCGCCACCCGCGATCTCCCACAGATAAAGGCTCGCCACGGAACCGTACGGCGCGTAGCGGCGCCGGTACTTCGCAAACAGCTGGGGCGTGATGCGGCGATGGTGATGCAGCATGCGCAAGCCGCGCTGGATGGCCAGGTCGCCGTAGCTCATGATGTCGGGCCGCTGCATCGAGAACGTCATGAGCATCTCGGCCGTCCACACGCCGATGCCCGGAAGCGCCGAGAGTCGATGGCACACCTCGTCGTCGGGCAGATCGGCCAAACCCTCCAAATCCAGCTCGCCCGACAGCACGCGCTCGGCGCTGCCTTTGATATAGCCCACCTTCCGAAACGACAGCCCGAACCGCTGCAGCTCGTCGTCTGAACAGGCGGCGATGACCTCAGGCGTGACGTCGCCGAACGTATCGGTCATACGCTTCCAGATCGTGACCTGCGCCTTCGTGGATATCTGCTGGCCCACGATGCAGTTCACGAGCGACGCGAACAAGTCCGGCGTCACCTCGCGGCGAACGGGGCCGATGATGTCGATGGCCTCGGACAGGCGCGCGTCGCGCGCCTTCAGGTGGGCTATCGCCTGCTCGTCGTAGGGGAAATACTGCGGCTCTCCCATCGGTGTCCTTCCGCCGTGGCCTCTCCATCCAGTATAGCCGCACCGCTGCGGGGTGGGCACCCGAACACAAGGTGCGAGTCGACGCACAGGAAATCGACGTTCGCGCGCTCGCACGTAACCGCATGTGGTCGCCGAGCGGTCGGCAACATCCTCGCTGCGGAACAAGCCGACCGTAGCCAGACGCAACCGAAAGGGGTACCATCGACTCAGCAAAATGGCGGGCCTCGCGCGCGCCGACGTTCACGGAAAAGGGGGAAACCATGAAAGACCATCCGGTGCGGAACTCCATCTACAACGTGTATTTCAGCCCGACGAAGGCCACCCAGACCATCGCCTACGCCGTCGCCGACGCCATCGCGGCCGACCGCGACCTCACCAGCATCTCCATCAATCTGACGAAGCCGAACAGCCGCCCCGTGCGTGCCGGCGGCCAGGCGGGCGACGTGTTCCTGTTCGCTTTCCCCGTGTACGGCGGGCGCGTTCCCACCGTGCTCATGGACTGCATCGACCAGTTCGAAGGCGACGGCGCGAAGGCCGTGGTGGTGGGCGTGTACGGCAACCGCGACTACGACGACGCGCTTCTGGAAGCCGCCGACCTGCTGAACGAACGCGGCTTCAAGGTCATCGCCGCCGGCGCGTTCATCGGCGAGCACTCCATGGCCCCGCGCGTGGGCGCCGGCCGCCCCGATGCCGACGACCTGGCCGTGGCCGCCCAGTTCGGCCACGACGTGGCCTCTCTCATCGAGCAGGGAGCGAGCGAGACGCCGGCCATCAAGGGCAATCGCCCCTATCGCGACGGCATGCCCGACGCCGACGTGCGCCCTGTCACGACGGACGCCTGCACGTCCTGCGGCATATGCGTGAAGCTCTGCCCCATGGGCATCATCGACGCCGACGATCCTACGCAGGTGGAAGCGGGCTGCCTGCAGTGCAACGCCTGCGTCAAAGGCTGCCCCGAAGGCGCCAAGCGCTTCGAAGGCGAACAGGCCGCAGCCATCGTGGCCATGCTGGAAGGCAACTGCATGGCGCGCAAGGAGCCCGAGCTGTTCCTGTAGCAAACGGACGAGGCGAAGGGGTGCGGCGGACCGGCATCCGCAACCCTTCGCACCGGGCAAAGGAAATCGATGCGGCTGTATCAAAAGCGTCGTTTTCGCTTATCGTGCAGGGCAAGGGCTCTGCCCTTGCCGTCTACCCGCGGAAGCGTTGCTTGTCGAGCGGCAAGGGCAGCGCCCTTAACCTTCGGAATGGTCAACGCGAACGAGCGCTTTGACAACTTTTGATACAGCCCCATGCTCGTTCCGACCACGCGGTCGCCTCCCCGGGCGGCCAACAGGCCGCCCCTACGAGGCAACGACGCTCTCATTAATCCAGAATCGCCTCGCCCAGCACCGAGTCGAAGCGCACCGACGTGCCGTCGACGTAGGCCACGTTCCAAATGCGGTAGTCGAGCGAATCCGGCACGTCTTCGGAGCTAAGCGCGCAGTCTTCGCCCGACGTGTCGACTTCCGCCCCGGCATCGCCGCTCGTCGGCGCGCCCTCCGAAACGCTCCCGGCATCGGCCGCCCCGTCGCGATCGCCGTTCGTCGCGTCGGTCGGGTCGTCGCCGCGGCGCAGGGCCGCTTCGGCCTCGGCCAGGGCGTCGTCGAGCTCGGCACGGGTGGGCTGCTCGGTCTCGCGCGCCGAGCCTTCCCAAGCGTTCTCGGCGTCGGGATCGGCTGCGGCCCAACCGCCCTGCGCCTCGTCGTCGATGCCGGCGGCCTCCGTCACAGCGGCTATGACGTCGGACGCCGAGGACGAGCCGCGCTCTTCCCGGCCGATCGCGCGTTCGGCCGCCTTCGCGCCCACGACACCTTCGGCGGGCGCGCTGCCGGCGTCCTCGCGCTGCGCGGCGATGCTCGCGCACGCGGGAATGCGGATGGCCGCTATGGGGTCGGCACCCAGCGCTCCCTCCCGCAGCAGGGTGCGGGCCCTTCCCACGTAGCCTGCGGCGGCCGCCGGAATGGCCGACTCCACCATGCGCACGGCGATGGCCGGGCCCGTGCCGAACCGCACTTCCGCCCACGTGAACGGCAGCGCGCACTCGCCGTTGTTGCGGCGTGCGTCGTTCTCGCGCGCCACCAGGGCCGACGTTTCCGCGAACTCCTCGTCAAGCCAGGTGGTGAGCGCCCCTTCCCACAGCGGGTCGTCCTGGTCGTCCACCGCGTTCACGCCCACGTCGAACTCGATGACGTTCGCACGCTGCGACCCCTTCTCGGCGCGGCGCACCTCGGTGGGGGCCACAACCGTGAAGCGGCGCTCGATCTCGGCGTCGGCGTCGCCTTGGAAGCTTTCTTCGTCGAGCACGATATTCAGTTTCAACTCGGGATGGATCGATGCAGGCATGGCGGTTCCTTTCCTCGCTCGCGAGCGCAGCGGCAACGGCGCCCGCGGATAGGTTCGTATCCGCAGCATTATCGTCTCGCCCGCCGCCCCCTCGGCCGCCGTGCGACGGGCGTGACGCAACCGTTGCGCTCCTATCACCGGAAGGCAAACCGACGCGGGCCCTGCTTCCGCCAACCCGTGCTCGACGACCCGCCGCCGTCCGACCGCTATAAGCGTCTTGATGTATTCCTCACATTACGTTTCGGTTATACTGGAATCTCCAGCACACGACGCGCCGACGCCCCCTGGGGTATCGGCGAGGACCGAGGGATCACCTATGCACGACCGCGAGACAACCGCAACCATCGAAAAACTTGAAGAGACCGTCTACGCCCTCTTCCGCGCCCAAAGCGGCTACGAAGACGTGTCGGTGACGGAACACGATCTCGTTGCGCGCATCCAATACGCGTCTGCCGTGGTCCAAGCCGAGAAGGTTGCTCCTCCCGGCGGATGGGACCCGTACGGGCGCTGAGCGGCTCCGTTTTCGCGGTGCAGGTGACAACATACGTTCGAAACGTTCCGATAGGGCGGCTTGTGGTATCGTGGGTGCCTGCAACTGAACACGGTCTGCGCCGAGGGGCGCGGGCACCGGGCAGGAGAGGGGCCGACCCATGCGGAACCACCGCGACGCGCAGCACGACGCCCAAGCGGATGAGAAGCTCGAAAGCGAGATAGAGGCGCTGACGGCCAAGGAGAACGAAGCGGCCTCGGCCTTGAAGCGCAAGATACCCCTGCCGCTCAAAGTGTTCGCCATCCTGTGCATCGTCGCGGGCGTCGCCATCCTGCCCATGATCGGGTTCGTGATCGTGGTTATGGTGTTCGCCTTCCGCGAAGGCGAGTTCGCCGGCGACTCCACGGCCTCCACCGTGCTGTTCTTCGCACTGCTGGCCATCTTGGCCGTGCTCACCGTCATGTTCGTCGTGTTCGGCATCCGCCTGTTGCGCGACAAGCGCCGCCACGCCGCCCAAACCGCCGAAGCGCTCACCGGCTTCATGGTGGCCGGCATCCTGTGCGACATCATGCTGTTCGGCCTGGACGGCACGGTGATCTTCTTCGCCGCCTTCCTCGTGTTCCTCGTGGTGCTGACCAGCTACCTTGACCCGTCGCTTTCCGAAGAGCGCGAGCTGCAGCGCAAGCTGCGCGACATGGAGGTGCGCGAGGACGCCGAGGACGGAACGCTCGGGCGCGACGAGACGGGCAAGGGCTACATCGCGCTCAACTTCTTCAACATCTTCTGGATATTCGTGGTGTGCTGCGTGCTGGGCCTGGTCATCGAGTCGGTCTACCACGTGCTCGTGGTGGATCCCGGGCATTACGAGGACCGCGCGGGCATGCTGTACGGGCCGTTCTCCCCCATCTACGGGTTCGGTGCCGTGCTCATGACCATGGCGCTCAACCGCTTCCACGACAAGAACGTCATCCTCATCTTCCTGGTGAGCGCCGTTATCGGCGGGGCGTTCGAGTACGCGGTGAGTTGGTTCATGCAGTACGCGTTCGGCATCGTGGCCTGGGATTACACGGGCACGTTCCTGTCCATCGACGGGCGCACGAACGGCATGTTCATGGCCATGTGGGGTATCTTGGGCGTGGTGTGGATCAAGCTGTGCCTGCCGTGGATGCTGAAGCTGGTGAACCTCATACCGTGGAACTGGCGCTACGCCCTCACCACCGTGGCCGCCGTGCTCATGATAGCCGACGGCGTGATGACGCTGGTGGCGCTCGACTGCTGGTACGGCCGCGAGGCGGGGAAAGCCCCCGACAGCGCCATCGCGGAGTTCTGCAACGAGCACTACGACAACGACTTCATGAAGGAACGCTTCCAAAGCATGAGCATCGACCCCGACCGCGCCACCCGCGCGAACTAGGGGGAAAGAAGGGGCTCCGTGCGCCGGGCAAAAGGGACGCCGGCGCACGGTGAGGAAGGGCGCGTCGGCGAGGTCGTATACCTCCTATTAATCGAACGTACTCGCCTATTGAGCAAATTTGCGCTCCTATTGAGCAAATTTGCTCAATAGGAGGTCGCGCATCCGGCAAGGGAAGAGGCCGCATGTCCGTGAACCTCCGTAGGGGCGCTCTCCAGAGCGCCCGTTCCGGCGAAGCCGGAAAAACAACCATGGGCCGCGTTTTCGCGCTTCGCGCGAACGGGCGCTCTAGAGAGCGCCCCTACGGAGCCACAGGAAGATTACCGTTGCGGAAAAGTTGCCGTTGCAGGGAAATATCGCTCGAAGATTTGTCCCTTGCACACCCGCGCGGCGTCAGCCGAAGGCGCCTCCTGCTGTCGCCGCACGGGATCCTTCGACTCCGGCGGCTCGCGCCGCCTCCGCTCAGGATGACAGCCTGGAGCCGGCAAATTCCGTTCCTTGCCTCTCCGGCTTCCTACGAGCCCAGCATGATGCGGATGATCTCGTCGTTCGTGGCGCGCATGCCGTCGCGGCCGAGGCGGGCGATGCTGTCGATGGTGTTCTCCACGCCCTTCTTCACGATGCCGTCGCCGCCGTAGAACTGCTGGCCGTCACGGTACATGACGTAGCCTAAGATGCCCGCGTTCACCGAGAACGCGATCTTGCCGGCGCACGAGGGCTTCGCGCCGTCGCACACCATGCCGGCCACGATGGAGAGCGCGTTCACCACGGCGTGGCAGGCGTCCTTGTAGCCGCCGCCGTCCAAATACGCGATGCCGGCACCCGCCGCCGCGCCCGCGCACACCGCGCCGCAGAACGCCGACAGGCGCCCGATGCCCGTCTTCTGATGGATGGCCACCAGGTTGGACAGCACGAGCGCGCGGCGCAGCCGCTCGTCGGACGACCCCAGCTCCCGCGCGTACACGATGAGCGGCACCGACACGGTGATGCCCTGGTTGCCGCTGCCGGAGTTGATGACCACGGGCAGCTCGCAGCCGCTCATGCGCGCGTCGGACGCCGCCGCGGCCATCGCGCAGGCGCGCACCTTCACGTCGTCGCCGTAGGCGCCCAGCATCACGCTGCCGATGTTCGCGCCCCAGTCGCCCGCCAGACCCTCCTCGGCCACGGCGCCGTTGCAGGCGATCTGCCTATCGAGCAGCTCCCGCACGTCCTCCAAGTCGACGGTCATGGCGAAGTCCCAGATGCCGGCCATGTCGAGCACGCTGCGATCCGTAAGCCCCTCGGCGGTGCCGGCCTCGGAGGCCAGGGGCGCCTCGTGCAGCACTTCGCCGTCAAGCTCTTCGCGCACGATGTTCGTGTGGTAGTCGGCTATGCGCACGAGCGCCGTGCGGGCGTCGGAGGCGTCGGACACCCGCACGACCACGTCGAAGTCCACCGCGTCGTCCGTGCGCGCCACCTCGATGGGCACGCGCTCAAGATAGCCCGCGATGGCGCGCACCTCGTCAGGCCCCACCTCGGCTATCACCTCCAGCTTGCGCTCGGGCTTCCCGGCCACGATGCCGGCTGCCGCGGCCGCCTCGATGCCCTTGAGGCCCCCCGTATGCGGCACGACCACGCTTTTCGCGTTCTTGATGATGCTGCCGCTCGCCTCAACGTGCACGCGGGCGGGCTCGGCGCCCAGCAACTCGCGCGCACGCGCCGCCGCCAAAGCGATGGCTATGGGCTCGGTGCAGCCCATAGCGGCGATGAGCTCTTCCTCCAATATGGAAACATAGGCGCCGTAGCGCTCGTCGGTCCGATCCATGCTCCGCCTTCCTCGCAAATCCGTAACCCCATGATAGCACGCGGACGATGGCGGCGCCCCTCGCGCAAATTGCCACCGGCAACCATGAAAGCCGAGGCTATAATAGGGAACCATAGCGCTCAGCCAGCGAAAACAAGGAGATGAGCTTGCGCAAGCGGGGCACATGGGGTAAGGGGCTCGTCGTCATCGCCTTCTGGGTGCTGGGTGCCGCCATCCTTATCTTCACGCTGTCGCAGGTGCGCGACTTCGCCGGCATCATCAACGACTCGGGCGTCGTGCGCGGCGGCACGCAGCGGGTGGTGAAGATGGAAGTGGCCGGCAAGTCGGCCCCGTCCACCGAGCAACGCGTGTCCTCGCTTCTGGAAAAGCTGACCGCCAACGAGCAGAACCGCCCGTACAAAGGGCCCGAAACCCACGAGTTCATGGACAAGCTTACGGCCGTGTCCAACCAGTGGAAGCTCATCGAGGACGAGATCGACGCCCTCGATCGCGGCGAGGGGTCGGTGAGCCGTCTTCTCGAACTGAGCGAGACGCACTTCACCCTCGCCGACGAGATGGTGCTATCCGCCCAGCAGCGCGCCGAGCACGACTTTCTGTGGATGGGCGCCATCTGCACCGTGCTGTTCCTGGCCGCCGCGACCATCATGCTTTTCATGCGCAACGATCGCATCTCAAAGCTCAAAACGGCCTACTTCACCGATACGCTCACCAAGCGCAAGAACATGCTCGCCTTCGAGGAGCAGGCGCAGCAGCTCGTGTCCGGCTCCGCCGGAGGCACGTACCTCGTGGCGTACACGAACATCTCGAACTTCCGCTACATCAACGAAACCTACGGCTACGATGCCGGCGACCGGCTCATCATCACGCTGGCGCGCCTGCTGGACAACGCGTGCAAGCGCGACGAAGTGGCCGCCCACGGCAACGCGGACCACTTCGTGCTGCTCTTGCGCAACGAGCCCCAGCGCATCGAGAAGCTGTACGAGCACCTGGAGGAGAAGCTGCGCTCCGCTCCCGACCTGCATTTCAACGGCGTGCTTTCGCTCGGCTGCGGCGTGCGCGAGGTCGAACAGGCCAGCGACAGCATTCCGCTTCTCGTGAGCGACGCCATCGCCGTGATGAAGGAGGCGCCCGCCGAAGGGGGCATAGCGCGCTACGACCAAGCGTTCCGCGACGCCGTCGACCTCAAGAACCGCATCGAGCGGCACGAGGACCACGCGCTGGCGAACCGCGAGTTCGCGCTGTACCTGCAGCCGAAGAACCGCCTGGCGAACGGCTCGCTCGCAGGCGCGGAGGCGCTCGTGCGTTGGGAATCGCCCGAATTGGGCTTCCTGCCGCCCAATTCGTTCATCCCCCTGTTCGAGAAGAACGGCTTCATCGTCCAGCTGGACTTCTACATGCTCAAGCGCGTCTGCCAAAGCTACCCGATGACCCCCGCCTCCTCGGGCGAGGCGCTTGTCGTGTCCGTGAACTTCTCCCGCGTCACCATCCTGCGGGACGGCTTCGTCGAACGCCTCCTGCGCGTGGTGGACGGGGCCGGCGTTCCCCACGAAGCCATCGAGATCGAGATCACCGAGAGCGCGTTCGTCATGGACGAAGACGCGGTCATCGCCAAACTCGAGATGCTCAAGGCCCTGGGGTTCCGCTTGGCCATGGACGACTTCGGCACCGGCTACTCGTCGCTCAACCTGCTGCGCAAGCTTCCCATCGACGTGCTGAAGATCGACCGGGGCTTCCTGGCCGAGAACACGGACGCCGAACGCTCGCGCTCGGTGCTCAAGGGCGTGATCGACATGGCGCGCGACCTGGGGCTGACCATCGTTTGCGAAGGCGTGGAAACCGAGGGCCAGATCGCCATGCTGCGCGAGCTGGGCTGCCCTATCGCCCAAGGGTTCGTGTTCTCCAAGCCCTTGCCGGAACGCGAGTTCCGCAAGCTTTACGATATTCCGGACAGCGGTTCCGAGAGCCTCTGAATCCACGCTAAACCTTCGATGCAGATAGGAGCAGGTGCATGAGCAGCGACGTTTCGAACAACCCTTCGATGCACCGCCATACCTACGTCATAGACCGCGACTACCGCGTCGTGTACATGGACAAGGCGGCCCACCGCGTGTTTCCTGCAGGCCAGATAGGCGCGCTGTGCTACGAATCGTTCCGCGGCGCGAGCGAGCCGTGCAAGGACTGCCCGTGGCACGGCCACGAGCACGACGCCGCCACCCAAACGGTCATCTTCAGCGCGCGGCGCGACCTGTGGTACGAGATCACCTGCCTCGAAACCGACTGGTTCGACCGCGGCCCCTGCGTGCTGTTCTCGGGAAGGCCCATCACCGACCAGAGCCGCAGCCTGTTCGCCTCGCTCAGCGAGCCGTCGTCCTACGACGAGCTGTTCGAAATCAACATGACGAACGACTCCTACAAAGTGCTGTACACCGACCCCGACAAGTACGTCATGCCGGCGCTCGAGGGGAAGCTCAGCACCATGTTCGAGGACGTGCTGAACAACATGATCAACCCCGAAGACCGCGACCGCTTCCTCGAATTCTGGGACTTCGCCACCTTGACCGCCCGCCTCGAGCAGGCTGGCGGCGCCCTGCGCGGAGAGTTTCGCAAGCGCTTGTGCGCCGGCGGCTGGGGATGGGCAGCCCAAACCGTCGTTCCCGTCAAACGCGGCGAGAACGGCGAATCCGTGGTCATGTGCTTCATCTCCGACATCGACGCCGAAGTAAAAAGCCGCAAGGAACGCGCCGAGACCGCGCAGATACAGCGCTTGAGGGAGCGCGACCAGCTCACGGGCCTTTACAACGCCTCGACGCTGTACGAGAAGGCGGCCGAGCTGCTGGCGGCCCACCCCGACCAGAACTACGAGGCCGTCTACTTGGACATCGAGCACTTCAAGCTGTTCAACGAATGGCACGGCCGGGAAGCGGGCGACAACATACTGCGCGCCATAGCCGACCGGCTCTCCGCCATCGCCCAGCGCTTCGATGGCGTGGCGGGGTATCTGGGAGGCGACGACTTCACCCTCGTGCTGCCCTGCGGCATCGTCACCAGCGAGAACATCGAGGAGCAGTTCAAGCTTCCGCCGTTCGACTCCGAGGACACGATAGGCTTCCGCCCCGCCATAGGCATCAGCTCCATCGATCGCGCGAACGGGTCGGTGAGCACCGCCTGCGACCACGCCATGCTGGCCATGGCCTCGGTAAAGGGGTCTTTCGCGCATCGCGCGGCCTGGTACGAGAACGCCATGTCCGAAGAGCTGGAAAGCGAGACCAAAACGCTGCTCGAGGTGCAGCAGGCGCTGAGGAGCCACGAGTTCGTGCTGTACTGGCAGCCCCAGTGCAACACCCGCACGGGCCGCATCGTGGGTTTGGAGGCCCTCGTGCGTTGGCAGCACCCGGAACGCGGCCTGGTCATGCCGGGCGACTTCATCCCCGTGCTCGAGCGCAACGGGTTCATCGCAAGCCTGGACCTGTACGTGTGGGACGAAGCCTGCCGGCACCTGCGTTCGTGGATCGACCGCGGCAAGCGTCCCATACCCGTGTCGGTGAACATATCGCGGGCCGACCTCTACGCCATCGACGTGGTGGATACGCTCGAGAGCCTGGTGCAGAACTACGGTTTGGACCATCATCTGCTGGAGCTGGAGATAACCGAGAGCGCCTACGCCGAGGACGAGAAGATGGCCGAGGCCGTGGGCGAGCTGAAAAAGCTCGGCTTCACCATCCTCATGGACGACTTCGGCAGCGGGTACTCGTCGCTCAACATGCTGAAGGACATCACCGTCGACATCCTCAAGATAGACATGGGATTCCTGACCCGCGAGAGCGACGCCCAGCGCAGCGAGAGCATCCTCGAAGCCGTGGTGTCCATGGCGCGCCTCATGGACCTGCGCATCATCGCCGAGGGTGCCGAGACGAAGGAGCAGGTTGACTTCCTGCAGGATATCGGCTGCGACTACGCCCAGGGCTACTATTTCCATCGCCCCATGGACACCTCGAAGCTCGAGGCCCTTATCAGCAACGACGACGCCGTCGACTACCGCGGCGTGCTCAGCCCCCTGATGGAGCTGATAGACATGAGCGCCCTGCTGAACGAGGACGAGACCAGCCGCACCATCGTCGACAACCTCATCGGCGGCATGGCCGTGTACGCCGCCTACCCCGATCATTTCGAGCTGCTGCAGGTCAACAACGCGTACTACCGGGTCACCGGCTGCAACTCCGTCGACTTGAGGGAGCGGCAAAGCCACATATCCAAGCAGGTGCACCCCGACGACCTGCCCATCGTCATGGATCTGTTCGCCCAGGCCGAGCAGCATCCCGTGTCGGGCGCCGAGGGAACGTTCCGCCGCTACCGCCTCAACGGCGACCTCATGTGGCTGCGCATGAAGGCGTTCTTCCTCAGGCGCGAGCAGAGCCGCAACATATTCTTCGCCTCGCTGGCCGACGTGACCGAGCAGAAGGAGCAGGAAGAGGAGCTGCGCTCGTCCCAATCGGCGCTCAGCAACGTGCTGGGCCTGCCCTTCGCCGAGAAGAGCCTGGACGACATGACCACCGAGAACCGCCAGGCGGCCGCGCAGGTGTTCATGCAGAACGTGCCCGGCGGACTCATCGGCGGGTACTGCGAAGACGGCTTCCCCTTGCTGTTCGCCAACGAGGAGGTCGCCCGCATGGCGGGCTACGACACGTCGGAGGAGTTCGTCGAGGCGATAGACGGGATGGTGGCCAACTCCATCCACCCCGACGATATGCCCCAGGTGGTGAAGGACATCGGCCCCGAGTACTACGAAGGGCTCGAGTACACCACCCAGTACCGCATGCCCCGCAAGGACGGAACCTGGTTCTGGGTGGCCGACCATGGCCGCATCGTCCGCACGAAGAACAACCGCCTGGCCATCGCCAGCGTGTGCATAGACATCGACAACACCGTGAGCATGCAGAAGCAGCTGGCGGTGGAGGACGAGATACTCTACCGCATCATCCGCCGCGCCAACCTGAACGCGTGGATATACGACATCGAGCACGACTCCATCACGTTCCAGAACCTTTCGTCGAACGGGATCGCGTCGCTGCTGGCCCAGGCCGACGCTCCGAGCGCCGCGTCGAAGGACGCCGCCGGCGCCGAGGCGCTGCCCGACGACGTGGGGCGCATCCTCAAGCGCATGGCGCGCGAGGTGCAGTGGGGCCGCAACGTCGTGCGCGACATCGAGGTGCAAACCGACGATGACGAGCTCATGAAGCTGCGCGTCACCTGCGAAGCCGTGCTCGATCCCAGCGGCAAGCCCGCGCGCGTCATAGGCTACATGGAGGAGTCGAGGCTCGACCAGCCCGCCTCCCACCCCTCCGCCACCAGCAGCAGGCTGCTCGAGATGCTGAAAGGCAAGGCGGTGGAGCACTGGTACGTCAACCTGAGCACGAAAAGCTTCCTCAGCGAGGCCGATCGCAAGGCATGGCGCAAGGCAACGGGCATCGTCTTGGAAGACTGGTCGGGCATAACGCCCGAAGACCGCATCGGCGAGATCGTCCGCTCGCAGAAGGACGCGTCCGCCGTCGCCTCCTTCCTGAGCTTCGGCGCCATGCTCGCGCAGTTCGAAAAGGGCAACCGGTTCGGCTCCCTCGAATACCGCCAGTCGAGCGAACAGGGCGAGCGGTGGATGGAGCTGAGCTACCGTCTGATACGCCTCGAGGACGGCGGAAGCGTGTTCGCCCATATCTCGGTGTCCGACATCGACGAGCGCAAGCGCCGCGAGCTGGAGCTGGAGGACAAGGCCGCGCACGATGCGCTCACCGGACTCATGAACCGGCAAACCGCTTCCACATTGCTGCCGAGCGCCCTGGAGGAGACCCTGCGCAAGGGCACGTCGGGAGCGCTCATCATCGTCGATCTGGACGACTTCAAGCAGGTGAACGACGAGTACGGGCATTTGGCGGGCGACGTGGTGCTGTCGGGCATCGGACGGCATCTGAAAGGCGCCTTCCGCAAGAACGACCTGGTCTGCCGCTGGGGCGGCGACGAGTTCATCGTGTACTGCGACGATATCAGCCGCAGCAGCCTTTCGCGCCGGGTGGGCACGCTCTGCGACACGCCGTGGCGGACGCAGGTGCAGTGCGGCACGTCCATCGAGCTGTCCGCGTCGGCCGGCATCGCGCTGGTGCCGGGCCACGGCTCCCGGTTCACCGAGGTGTACGAGCGCGCCGACGAGGCCCTGTACTGCGCGAAGTCGGACGGCAAAGCGCACTTCCGCTTCTACGAGGGCAGCTAAGGCGAGCAGGGGGGTCGACCCGAACGTCAAACCGGCGGCGTCTGCGGCGGCTACACGCCCAAACCCACCGTCATGTGCATCATGTAGAAGGCGAAGCGCATGACGAAGATCCCAGCCAGCGCGAGCGCACCGGCCGTCACGGCACGGCCGACCGTCAGCGAGCGGGCTTTCTCGCCGCGCGCGCAGAGAACCTGGGCGTCCACGCCGACGCCCGCGAGCGCGAGCGCACCGAACACCGCGATCATCAGGCCGTAGTACGGCACGAGGTCGGCCGCCGACACGAACGAGTTCTCGATGCGGGGCAGGGCGGCGCTCTGCAGCCCGAACGACACGAGGTTCGCCGCCAGCGCCGCCGCGGACAGCGCCACGAGCACGCGCCCGAACCGTCCCTCCACCGGCCGGTAGCGCGCCGCGCGCAAACCCACCACGGCGAGCAAGGGCCCGCCCACCAGCGCGTTGAGCCACAGGTTCAGCGGCACGTACACCGTGTACCACGACACGATGGTCTCGGCCGCGTACGCGAACGCCACCGACGTGATGAACACGACGCCCGCCACCATGGCCAACGCCATCCACCCGCGCTGCAAGCCTGTGCGCGGTTGCTGCGAGAACGAGTAGAGCCAGTACACCCCCGCCAGCGCCAGGAACACCACGGCGCAGAACACCTCGGTGGACAGCGGGCTGCGGCCCACGCCCAAGAACACGTACAGGGCGTTCGCCGGATTGCCCAGGTGAGTGGCCGAGGCCACCAGCCCCACCATGGACGTGACGAGCGGAATGCTGAGGAACTGGTTGATGCGCCGCCTGACGTCGGCAGGCAGGTTGCCGCGCAGAAGCGGCAGGCCCATGAGGATGAACGCGACGACGCCCGACGGCGCGAGCGTCGTGAACAAGACGAGCGTGATCTCGCCGAATGCGGTGTTCACCCCCGACAGCACGGGCAGCCTAGCGGTAGAACCGCGGGTAGGTCACGTCGAGCGCAAGCTGTGCCTGGATGCCCTCCAAGCTGGCCTGCGCCAAGCGCGCGAGCCCCTCGTAGAACGGTTGGTCCGCGACACCGGCCAGCTGGTCCAGGAAATGAGACGACCACGTGAGCAGGTGCAGGCTCAGGTACTCGTCCAACGCTTCGGGGCGGTTGCCGGCAATCCACGCCATGAGCACGAGCATGAGGCCGATGTGGTCCTCGGGCGTCTTGTCGTCCACGAGCCGCTCGATGCCCTGCTCGCGCATCCAAGCGCGCAGCTCGAGCGTGGTCTGGCCGAACACGACGCACTCGCGGTCGGTGTACACCGAGCCCCACGGCGGCGCCGGCTTCGGCGCGGGCCCGATGAACAGGCGGCGGTACTCCCATACCAGGTCGTCGTCCTCGGCGCCCTTCGCCAGACCCTCCTTCATGAGCCCCAGATCGCGCGCGGCCTCCTCGTCGTCCACGAACGGCCACTCCACTGCGGCCGCGTCCACGTCGAGTTCCGCCAGCGCCTGAAACGCCGCGCCCGCGTCGCCCGTCTTCGGATCGTTCAGGAACAGCGGCCCGAGCGTCTCGCCCACGAACACGACGCCTTCGAGCACCGCGTCCTTGTTGTCGTCCATATCATTCCCTCTCTTTTCGCGCGCTTCAAACAAAGCAGGGTACGCTGCCATTGTAGCGTACCCTGCTGCTTCACGGTCGATCTGTCAGGAGCTCGAAGCTAGAAGCTCAGGCCCACCGACAGCTGCACGGCATAGAACACGAGACGTGCCACGAAGATGCCGATGACGGCCATGACCGCGCCGAAGCCGGCCATTCCCACCGGGCTTTTGCCCATGAGCGCCGCCACGGTGCCCGCCGCCGCCAGCACGAAGCAGGCCACGGCGACCGCGAGGTAGATGGTGACGTCCGCCACGAGGTCGGCACCGGACACGAGCGCGTTCTCCAAAGAGCCCACGCCCATCACCTGCACGCAGAAGCCCACGATGGCCAGGAGCGCGCCCACCACGACGACCACGAGGGCGGCCATCTTGTAAGAGCCCTTGAGCGCGTCGGTCAGCGACCCGGCCAAGCCCAGCACCAGCGTGCCGAGCGGCATGCCGCCCACGAGGGCGAAGCCCAGCAGCTGCACGATGGTGAGCGGCGAGTTCCAGGAGGCGATGGTATCCATCATGTACGCCATGCCGGTGAAGCAGGCGAACACCACGGCCGCCAGCGCCACGACGGAGACGAAGCCCTTGCGCGCCCCGCCGTTCAGCTTGCCGGTCAGCGCCACGATGACGTACACCAAGGCCAGAACCACGAAGATGGAGCCCACGAGGATCTCGTTCGACAGCGGCGAAGACCCGATGCCGGCGAACACGAACGGAGCGTGCATCGGAGAGGCCAGGTGGAAGAACGAGGCGACGAAGCCCACCAGCACCACGACGAGCGGGATGATGGTCATGCGGTCGATCTTCTTCACCTGCTCGTCGGAGAACTTCGTGGTGAGGAAGGCCAGGGCGAGCGCGACGAACGCGCCGGCGCCCATCGGGGCCAGAGTCGTGAACAGCGCCAGAGGCAGTTCGGCGAATGCGGCCTCCATGCTACATCACCTCCAGGGGGTTGACGACCTTGCCATCGGCGCTGCCCGCGGGCTTCGCGTCGGCCGAGGGCTTGATGTACAGGTTCGGGTTCGTGTAGGTGGGTTCGGGCAAGGGCGCGATGTTGCCGCGCTCGCCCATCTTGGACATCTCCTCGACCGGGCCGAAATCGAGTGCACGGGCCGGGCAGGCCTCCACGCACACCGGCTTCTCACCGGCCGCCACGCGCTCGGCGCAGCCGTCGCACTTCACGGAGTGGCCTTTCTCGCGGTCGACCTTCGGCGCGTTGTACGGGCAGGCCATGTGGCAGTAGCCGCAGCCCACGCACTTGTCGGCGTCGACGGAGACCAGCCCCGTCTCGGCATCCTTGTGCATGGCGCCGGTCGGGCACACCTTCGTGCACGCCGGGTCGTCGCAGTGGTTGCACGACATGGACAGCGGGTAGCTCGTGCACGTGCTGGTGAAGCAGCCGTTGGCGTCCTTCTTCGACTCGCCGCTCGTCACCTCGTACACTTTGCGATACGCCACGCCCAGATCAAGATCCTTGTAGTCTTTGCAGGCCATCTCGCAGGTTTTGCAACCGGTGCAGCGAGTGCCGTCGAAAGAAAATGCATAGTGCGTCATGATCTATCCTCTCCTTTCCTCGCCGCTTAAGCCTTCACGACTTCGCAGATGTTCGTATGCTGCGGGTTGCCCTTCGACAGGGGCGAGGGACGCTGGGTGGTGAGCGTGTTGATGCTGCCGCCCTTGTCCACGCGGTCGCCCGCCATATCGGCGTCGTGCCACGCGCCCTGGGACACCGCCACCGTGCCGGGAACGACGCGGGGCGTGACCTTTGCCAAGAGCTCGATCTCGCCGAACTCGTTCTTCACGCGCACCTTGTCGCCCTGGGCGATCTTGCGCGGCTCCGCGTCGACCGGGTTGATCCAGGCCTCCTGCGGGTTGACTTCCTTGAGCAACTCGACACCGCCCCAGGAGGAGTGCGTGCGGCCGCGATAGTGGAAGCCGGACAGCGCCAGCGGATACTCATCGGTCGTGTTCTCCACGCCGTACCACTCGGGCAGGTAGACGGGAATTGGCGGAATCGTATCCAAACCAGAAATGGTATCGTCCTCGGCAAGCTCCCAGCCCTCCGTGAACTTCAGCACCTTCTCGGAGAATATCTCGATCTTGCCGGACGGGGTGTCAAGTGCGCTTCCCACAGGATCCTTGCGGAACTTCTCCATGGATATCTTGGCCTTGCCGGGACGCACGTAGACGCCCTGCTCCATAGCCTCCTCGTAAGCAGGAAGCTTCTCGTCCTTCTCACGCGACTTCTCGTAGAGCTCCTTGATCCACTCTTCCTCGGTCTTGCCCTCGGTGAACTCGTCGGCTACGCCTAGCTTTTCGGCCATGAGGCTCGCCATCTCGTACGCGGTCTTGCGCTCGAACTTGGGCGTCGTGCACGGCTGGCCGCTGATCATGTAGGCGTTGTCGCCGCCTGTGCCGATTTGCGACAACTGCTCGAAACGGAACAGGTCGGGCAGGATGACGTCGGAGTACTTCATGGAATCGCACATAACCGTGTCGATGCCCAAAATGAACTCGCACTTGCTCTCGTCGGCCAGGACGTCGTGCGCCTTGTTGATCTCGGAGTGCTGGTTCGTCAGGCAGTTGCCGGCGTAGTTGATCATGTACTTGATGCCCACGCTGAGCTTATCGACGCCCTTGACGCCAGCGTTCTTGGAAGTCATTTCGGGGCCGTGATCGATCGCATCGGTGAAAAGGAAGCACGGGATGGAGGCCTTCACCGGGTTCGTGCCCTTCGGCATGCTCTCCAACGAGATGGAGTTCGAGCCTTCGCGCGTGCCGTTGTTCGTGCCGGGCAGGCCGATCTGCCCAACGAGGCAGGGCAGCGCCATGATGGCCCATGCCGTCCACTCGCCGTTGCTGCGACGCTGCGGGCCCCAGCCCTGGTTCACGTAGAGGGGCTTCGTCGTGCCGATCTCCTCGGCCAGGCTCTCGATGCGCTCGGCCGGGATGCCGGTGATCTTGGCGGCCCATTCCGGCGTTTTCTCCACCTTGTCGTAGCCTTCGCCCATGATGTAGGCGCGGTAGGACATGTTCTTACCCCTATAAGCCTCGGGCATGCTCTCCTCGTCGTAGCCCACGCAATAGGTGTGCAGGAAGTCCAGGTCCACCATGTCGTGCTTGATGAGGTAGTGGGCGATGCCGGCCACCAGGGCGGCGTCGGTGCCCGGGTTGATGGGCAGCCACTGCTCGGAGTGGCCCAAAATGGAGTCGTTCATGCGGTAGTCGATGACGTAGATCTTGCCCTTCGTCTTCTCGCGAAGATGCGCCCAGTCGTAGTGGGACACGGCACCGCCCTGACGCGTCTCGATCGGGCTCGATCCGAAGATGAGGATGAGCTCGGCGTCTTCGGCGGCGGACAGCGTGGAGCCGCTCGACTGCTTGGAGCCGTACATGTACGGCGTGATGCAGGAGATCTGCGCCGTGGAATAGCTGTTGTAGAAGTTCAGATAGCCGCCCACCAAGCTCAGCAAACGGTTGAACGGGCGGGCCGTCGAGGCGGAAACGCCGGTTGCGTACGGAATGTACACGGCCTCGTTGCCGTACTGGTCGATGACCTCTTTCAGCTTCGTGGTCGCCAAGTCGATGGCCTCGTCCCAGCTGATCTGCTCGTACTTGCCCTCGCCGCGCTTGCCCACGCGCTTCATGGGGTAGTTGATGCGGTCGGGGCTGGCGAGCCAGCGGCGATAGCTGCGGCCGCGCAGGCAGGCGCGCGGCTGCGGGTCGTCGAAGCCCGCGTCCTTGCTGGTGTAGGTGTCCACCCACACCACCTCGTCATCCTGCACATGGAACTTCAGGCTGCAGCGTCCCGGGCAGTTGATGGCGCAGTGGCCCCAGGTGATCTTCTCTTCGGACGCGGCATGCGCTTCGGGCACACCGGCTCCGAAGAGCGAGTCCGCAGCGGCCACGCTGCCGCCGACGGCTGCCAGCGCACCGAGCGCACCGGTCGTTTTCACGAACGTTCGGCGGCTCAGACTCGGCATGATGTCTGACATGACACTCCCCCTTCTTTCGTCTTCTCGCACGCCCCGCGCCTCCCGCGCCGAGCGCCTCGCCTCGCCCCCTCATCGGTTCGCACCGAGACGGCGAAGGTTCGATAACGAGGCCCACCTTACCGTTAACCGCGAAGCCGCGTGTCACATAAAATGTGGTAACTTTGAGTTTCAGCAGATCATCAGAGGGTTACTCACCCTGCGAAGCGAAGGATCCACCCTCGATGCCCCATCGAGGCCGCCCGTCCGCCCGCGATCGGAACGAGCCTCCCCCTTGCCTCAAGCGGTTTGCCGGCCGTGCATCGTCAGCGCGCGGCACCCGACACGGCCGCTCTTTTCATGAACGAGCTCAGCATAACGGGAGCCATGTTGAGCACCAGATTGGGCTGCGTCAGATCGGGCGCGGGAAGCGGCGGGACGGAAGCCAGGCTTCCATGCGCGGCGCGCAGCCGGTCGATGTCGTCGAAAGCGAGCGCGTGCTCGGAGCAGGCCGACACGCACGCCGGTTCGGGATGCGACCCGAACGCGTCGGCGCAGGCGTCGCACACGTGCGTCCGGCGACGGACGGGATCGTGCTTCGGCGCCTCGTAGGGACAGGCCGAGGCGCACGCCCCGCATCCGATGCACTTCGAGGCGTCCGCGGTCACGATGCCCGTGGCCGCGTTTTTGAGCTTGGCGTGGGAGGGGCACGCGTCCACGCACGGCGGCGCGCTGCAGTGGTGGCAGCTGAGCGAGAGGAAATAGGTGAACAACGTGGTCGAGCAGGTGCCGTCGGCGGCCTCCTCCCACACGCCGCCCTCGTAGCGCGTGACCGTGCGGCACGCTTCGCTTCGCGAAGTTCCGCACCGTTGGCAGCATGCGTCGACGCACGCCTCGCAACCGGTGCACTTGAGTGCGTCGAAGTAGAAACCGTACTGCACGCTCTTGTCCTTTCGCCAGCCTTGCAACATGGTATCGTCAAACGCAACGACAACAAACGAGGTCAAGTATATTCGCGGTATTCTGTGGCCGCGTCGTTGCCGCGTCGTTGAGCCGCAAAAGCGCTTCCACAACGAGAAACGACGCCGTTTTCGACGCAACGGCGCGGAAACTCGATCGCTCTTCGTTACCGTTCGCCCCCGCGCGCCTGGAGGGCGGGCAACTGGGTTATACTTCACGCTTGCACCGGCCGTAGGCGATCAAGGACCATCCGTGACCATCGCAAGCCTCCTACATATCCTGAAACCGAACGTGGCGTCGCTCGGCTACGCGCTGTTTCTGGCCATCAACGCCGCCGGCGTGTGGGGAGGCGTGTTCCCGTTCCTGCCGTTGGAATTCCAAACGCCCGAGATCGTGTTCTGGTTCTTCCTCGCCCAGTCGCTCGTGTTCTCGCTCAGCTACTTCGCCAGCGCCCTCGGCGTGTACTTCTTTCCCGGCCCCACGCGGCGCTTCATGGTCATGCTTGCCAGCGCGCCGTACTTCCTGGGCTGGTGCTGCCTCATAGCCGCCATCTACTTCGACGCGTTCTCGCTGCCGCTCGTCGTAGCGGGAGGCGGCCTGCTGGGGCTGGGGTCGGCCGGGTTCTTCATGCTGTGGCAGCGCCTGTTCTCCAGCTTCGACGCCGATCGCGGCAGCCGCGACCTTATCGTGGGAACGGCTTGGGGCGCCGTCATGTACTTCGCGCTGTACCTCATTCCGCAAGCGGTGACGGCGTATTTGATCCCCGCCGTGTTCCTTCCGCTGTTCGGTTTGGCCATCGTGTTGAAAAGTCGGGAGATCGACCGCGACCAGCCCATGTTCGAAGACGTGCCGCGCGACCACCCGCACGTGTACCGCAACGTCATCCGCGACTACTGGCGCAGCGCGTTCTGCGTGGGCGCCCTGGGTTTCTGCACCGGCGTCATGAGGTCGCTGGCCATTGGCGAGCCCCAGGTGGGCGCGCTGGTGAACGTGATGTCCATGGCCGGCGCGCTCGTGGCGGCCATAACGGTGCTGGTGCTGTGGCAGTACAAGAACCTGCGCCTGAACGTGGCGGGCGCCTACCGCGTGGTGTTCCCGTTCGTCATCACGTCGTTTCTGCTGCTGCCGTTTCTGGTGACCGCGTACGCCCAATGGCTGGCGGCCATCCTGTACGCCGTGTACAGCGTTGCCATCATGCTCATGATGATGCAGTGCGCGCAGGCGTCGCGCGACCGCGGCATCAACCCCGTGTTCATCTACGGGTTCTTCGGCGGCGTGGTGTACGCGTTGCACGACGTGGGGTTCATCGGCGGCTCGTTCGCCGAGCAGATCATGATCACGGGCATCGAGCCGCTGGCCGTGGTGGCGCTGGTGGCCGTGTACCTGCTGGGCCTCATGTACTTCGTGGGCCAGGGAGGCTTCCGCAAAGTGCTCGGGCGCGCCAGCGACGCCGAGAGCATCGAGCTCGTGGCGCTGCGACCCGTGGGCCGCGACGTCAAGGCGAAAGGCGCCGCGCAGGCGCAGCCCCCGTCGGGCGGGGCGGCTGCGGACGAGAACGCGCGCGTCGCGCAAAGCCGCAAGAGCGCACCGCAAGGCCACGCGCCCGCCGCGCCTGCCGACGGCGCCGCAGCGAAGCGGCCGACGTACGTCGACGCGCGAGGACGCGCGGGCGCGGGCGCGCCCGTGTACCAAGACCGCATATCGAAGCAAGCCGAGCTGCTGCGCCAGCACTACCGCTTGAGCGCACGCGAGACCGAGGTCATGGAGCTTATCGCCCGCGGCAACACCGTGGCCCGCATAGCCGAGGATCTCGTGGTGTCCGAGAACACCATCCGCACCCACTCCAAGCGCATCTACGCGAAGCTCGACATCCACAAAAAGCAAGAGCTGCTCGATCTCATAGACTCGTTCGACCCGAGCGATTTGGAAGACTGAGCAGCTCCTTCGGCGCTACCGCGCACCAGGGCGCGGGCGGTTATATCTGCAGCGCGTAGAACAGCACGCGCGCAGCCACCAAGGCCACGAGCACGGCCACGTTGCCCAGGGCGAGCAGGCCCACGGACGAAGCGGTCGCGGCGGTCGACTCGCCGGCGCTGGCCGTATCCCGGACGTGCGCGGCGTCGGTGCGCACGGTGTCGGTGCGGGCAGGGTCGCCGACCGGCGCGTCGTCGAAGCTGTTCCACGGCATGGCCGAAGCCCCTGCGGTGCTGCCCAGCGGCGCGCTCGAGCGCCCGCCGCCCAGCGAGCCGCGCATGCAGGCGAGCACGGCCACGAAACCGACGATGGAAACCACCAGGTACACCCATGCGCCCGGCAGGAAATCGACGCCCGGAAGCACGGCCGCGGCCGTCGCCTGCGCGTTCATCATCAGCACCGTCACCGCGAAGATGGACACCACCGCACCGACGAACGCCGAGATGAGCGCGATCGAGCCGAAGCGCGTGGCGCGCGCCGTCGGCAACGCGCGGGCCGCCGCGACGACGAACATGCCCAGCGGCACGCCGCCCACCACGCAGTATCCGGCGAATCCGAGCGGAACGACGGGCGAGGCCCACGTGGAAACGTCGGACAGGGAGTACGCCACCCCTATCGCCACGGAGAGCACCACCGCCAGCACGCCCAGGAAGCCCACGTACACCTTGCGCACGCCGTCGGCCAGCTTGCCGACCATCGCCACCACCCAGTACACGAGCGCGGCCACCGCGAAGAGCACCGCCATGACGGCGACGAACCCCAAGGAGCCCAGCCCGACGCCTTGGATAGCCAGCAGGGCGCTCTGCGGCGCGAAGGAGAACGCGAGCACCGCTACGAAGCTCGCCGCCAAAATGGCGAGCGGCAGCAGCGTCCATCGATCGATGCGGCCCAACTCCTCGGCCGAGAAGCGCGTCGTGGCGAACGCGATGGCCAACCCGATGAAAGCGCCCGATGACATGGGCGCGGCCGCCGTGAAGAACACGAGCGGCAGTTGCAGGTACGCGAGATCCATGGGACATCAACCTCCTTGAAGCGCGAGGGCTCCTTCGAACACCGTTTTAGATTCGCGGCTATCTTAGGCGCTCCCCGACCGTTGCCTTCGAGGTTGGTTCCGTGTTCGATAAAGCGTTGCCGCCCCGATGCGGAGCCGACGCGTGCGACGCGGGCGCCGATGCAACGATGCGGCGGGGCGGCCGGCTACGCGAGCCCGAACACCTCTTGGATGCGGTACACGCCGGCGGGCTTGCCTTCGAGGAACGCGGCGCAGTCCACAGCCCCGCGCGCGAAGCAATCGTCGCTGTACGCGTAGTGGGTTATCTCCAAGCGCTCGCCCATGCCCCCGAAATACACTTTATGGTCGCTGGTGATGTCGCCGGCGCGCAGCGAATGGAAGCCCACGCCGCCCGGTTTGCGCGAACCGTGCCCGACGCGCCCGTACTCGGCCAGCTCGTCGAGGGTCGTGCCTTTCAGCTCGGCGATCATGTTGCCGATGATGACGGCCGTGCCGCTGGGCGCGTCCAGCTTGTCGCGATCGTGTTGGTCGATGATCTCGATATCGCACTCGTCCGCAAGCGCCCGCGCCGCCGTTTCCACCAGCTTCAGCATCACGTTGACCATCTTCGACGTGTTGCATTTGAAGATGACGGGGATATGGTTCCCCGCCTCCTCGAAGCGCGCGAACTGTTCGGGCGTGAACCCGGTGCTGGCCGTGACGAGGGCCTTCCCGTGCGCAACGGCGAGATCGAGCGTCTCGAGGCACTGTTCCACGCTGGACACGTCGATGAGCGCGTCGCACTCGTCGATAACGGACTCGAGGTCGTCGACGACGGGGACGCCGAGGTCGCGCCCCAAACCGACGACCTGCCCGAGGTCTTTGCCGATATAGTCGCGCCCGGCGGGACCCACGCCGCCCACCAGCTCCATGCCGGGGCGCGCGTCGACGAACCGGCTGATGGGCTTGCCCATCTGACCGTGGCATCCCACAACGACGATCTTCATAGCTCGCTCCCGTCTCGAAGCTCCCCCTGTCTCCCAGGGAAGCGGACCGCCTTTCCCAGCCAGTATACGCCGGGACGGCCCTACCCTATCAGCCCCAACTTGCGGGCGCGCAACACGGCGTCTTCGGCGGTGTGCGCGTCGAGCTTGCGGTAGGCGGCGGACAGGTGGCTTTTCACCGTGGGAACCGTGAGCCCGGCTCGCTCGGCTATCTCGGGGGCGCGCAGGCCCTGGGCCAGCAGCTCGAGCACGAGCTTTTGCTGCCGGGACAGCTTCACGGGCTTGTCGCTCGCACCGAGGTTCGCCGTCACGCCGCGGAAACGTCCCGCGCGATCGTGCGCGGCCAGCAGCGCCTCCTGCACGAAAGCGCGTTCGAGCGGGCCTTCGTAATCGGCGCGCACCATGCGGGCAGCCAGGCTTTTCAGCACCGGCTCCACCGAAGCGCCCTCGTCGGCCACCACGCGGTAGAACCCGTAGGGCGCAAGCTCTTCGAGCGCGGTCGCGAGCACGTCCACCGCCTCGCCCCTCCGGCCCGTCGCCCACAGAAGCGCAGCCTTGAGCGCGCCCGCCTCGCCGCGGTCGAGCGGCCGGTTGAACGCGCGCCCGAACTCTAGCAGGTCGTCGAGCAAGCGCTCGGCATCATCCGTCTGGCCGAGCGCGAGGCGGGCCCGCACCGTGGTGAAATGCTGGAACACGCGCACCAGCTCGATGCGGTCCACCTCGGTGACGAAGTACTCGTCCAGCCAGGAGCGTGCCGCCTTCGCATCGGCGTCGAACAGCGCGAGCTTCGTCTCGTAGGCCTTCAGGTTCGGCAGGAAGTACGGCGCCTGCACTTCCACGAATGCACGGAACGCGGCAAGCTCGGCGGCGGCCTCGGCGTCGCGGTTCTGCTGCCACAGCGTCGCATGGTGCATCACGGCGATGCAGATGCGTCCGTCGTCGCGGTTCTCGGGCACCACCGCACGCCAGGCGTCCTCGAAGCCGGCCAACGCGGTTTCCATGTCGTCGCGCTCGTAGGCGAAGCATGCCGGGATGAGTGGGTAGATGTACCCCCATTCCGCCCCCAGCAGCACCGAGAACGTGCGACCGAGCAGATCCATGCCGCCTTCCTCAAGTGCGATGCACGAGTAGTCCAGGTTGCTGCGGTGCGGGTACGGCAGGTTATGCGTGAACGACGTGAGGGTGGTGGCCAGGCCCTTCGGCGTGAAGTGCTTGACGAAGCGGCTGAACTTCGAGAACTTGCGCGCCTTATCCAAAACGCTCGTGCGGTGGTCGATGCTGTACGACAGGATGGACGACTCCACGAAACGCGAGTCGAACAGCGCGATGCGCGGCAGGGCTCGGTACAGTTCGTCCATATGGCGCTCGAACATCTCGCAGCGACCGGTGAGGTAGGCGTACCACAGCGCCAGGATGTGCAGCGGAGGGCACACCCGGTACGCGTCGTCGGGAATCTTCTCGATGTCGAGCGTGCGCAGGAAATCGGCGTAATCGGCCACCGAACCGGGGTTGCTCTCGAACAGGAACAACAGCAGGTAGGTGTCCATGCCGCTGAAGTCGCCGCTTTCCAACCAGAACCGCAACGCCCGCATGTAGTCGCGCTTCTTGCGGAAGTGCTCCGCCGCCCGCTTGCACAGCGCCGTGCGGTCGACACCCGCGTCCTCGGACTTGCGCACCAGATAGTCGCGGAACAGGTGGTGGTAGCGGAACGTGTCCCCGTGCAACCGGGTGAGGAACGTGTTGGTGCGCGCGAGCTGGTCCATTACCTCGCCCGCGTCGCCGCGTCCGCTCAGCACGGCCGCCAGCTCGGGGTCGAACTCGCCGGCCACGCTCGTGGCCAAGCAGAACGCGCGCAGGTCGTCGTCCCACGTGCTCCACACCTGCTCGTCGAAGTAGCTCTCGAACAAAAAGCGGCTGCTGCCTGCCTTCACCTGGCCCGACTTCGACAGCGCCGCCACGCCGATGGCCCAGCCGTCCGTAGCCACGTGCACGAGCCGCACCTCGTCGGGCGCGAGGGACAGGCCCAGCTCCTTGAAGTACTCGCGAATCTCGTCCTCGCCGAACCGCAGATCCTCCGCGCCCAGCGCCGCAAGCTTGCCGGCCGCGCTCACAGCGCGCCACTCTTCCGTCAGATCGGCTCGTGAGAGCAACAGCACCGTGAACGCGCCGGGCAGGCGCCTGAGCACGTCGGAAAGCGACTTCGCTATCTCGCGATTGTTGATGAAGTGCATATCGTCGAACACCAGCACATGCCGTTTGTCCAACGGCCACATTTCGGACACGAGGCTGATGGCGTGCTCGACCGGGGACGACGAGAACGCCGGATCCTCCAGCACGGCGCGCATGGCCTCGTTGCCGGGCTGCACCGAGTACAGGCCGGTTGCCAGCTGCTTGTAAAACACCGAGGGCACGTCGTCGTAGCGGTCGAGGCCGATCCACACGGCGGGCTGCCTCACCTTGCGAAGCCACAGCAGCGCCGACACCGTCTTGCCGCTGCCCGCCGGCGCTCCGATGTAGACGAACCGGATTCGCGCAGCGCGGTTGATGGCGTCCACCACGCGCAGCCGCGGAGCGCACACGTCGGGCAGCGACGCCGGCGCGAACTTCTCGCTCAGCAGCAGGTCGGCCGAAACGTCCGGCTCCTTCGCACCCTCCGGCTCGCCGTGCGCCTTGCCGCGCATCTTCGCCATGCCACCTGCCCTTTCTGCAATTCGTTTATCGGGAAGTATAGCGCGAAAACCTCATACTGGATGATGTTTCTTTTCGTCCGATGACCCTATACTTAAGCAAGCGGATATGCTTTCCGTCGGTGCGTTGTTGCCCAAGGCCGCCAGGCCCCAGCGGCGAGGCCGTCGGAAGCTTACGCGAGGAGGTTTATATGAGCACGATACAGCACGCAGCGCGCACCTCGTTCAACTTGGTCATGGCCTTGGTGCTGGCGGTGTCGCTCGGCCTCACGGGAGGCCTGGCCTCCACGGCGCGCGCCTGGGCCGATGACGACACCGCAGCGCAGGGCGCCGATACCGATGCGGCCGCTGCGCCCACCGCCAACGACACTTCGGAGGCGCTGAACTACTTCGACGATGCCGCCTACCAAGACTTCGGCCTGGACATCTCCCAGACGCCGACGGACTTCAATAGCGACACGAGCGACGACCCCCTGGCAGGCTTCGAAAGCTACGAGCCCCAGAACCTCTACGTTAGCTATATGAATCGCGATGACAAACACAAGAACAAGGGGCTGTTTGCCGTCGCCGACAGCGTGGACAGCTTGGAAACATCCGACCTGTCACTCGACGGCATGCTGAGCAACACCTATGGAGGCACGTCGGACATAGACGCTTCCGACTGGAGGTTCTTCCAATACGACACCAGCGACGCGTGCGCGGTGCCCTACGGCGACGAGAACCTGGTGGCCATCGACAACCTCTACACGGGAACCTACATGCGGCAGTTCAATACGGACGAGCGCGTCAGCTCGCAGGAGATCCGGCTCGAGCGCTTCACCGACGGCAAAACCGAGTTGCTGGCAAAAGCCTATTCCACCTTGGGCTATTGGGATCACTTCCAGCCGATGGATGGCATCGATCAACACGGCTCGCTCGGCCTGACGGCCATGGCCAGCGGCAACTTCGACGGCTCGGGAGACGCCCAGCTGGCGGTCTACGTGCCCGAGTTGTTGTTCCCGCGCATCACCATCTACAAGTACGACGGCACATCCGAGCTCAAGAAGACCCAGGAAATCCAATTGAAGGACCTCAACTGGTCCGCGTTCGGCCGCCCGGACTTCGAAGACTGGCGCATGCCCATCCTCAATCTGACCACGTTTCCCCACGATGGGTACGACGACTTAGTCATCAACGCGTGCCTGCCCCGCACCAAAAGCAACGGCATCGGCAATGCCGACCAAAGCTCGGTCATGCGCATATTCTCGAAGTTCTCCAACGGCCAAACGGACGCCATGCGCGAAGTGTTCAAATACGATCCCCATTTCGGTTCGTACCGGATGCGCTTCGTTTCCGCCCTTGCCACCGACCTCAACGACAACGGCGTGCACGAACTCGTCATGGCCGGCCATTACAATTCATACAGCAAAAACGACCCCTTGGGCACCATGGATTCCAGCACGAACCTCGTGCAGATGATCACGTACGACAAGAATGACAAAGGGGATTACAAGTACCAGAACGTCTGGGATTCCCCCAAAAAGGTCGATGCCATAAGCGACATCGACGTGAACAACATCATGTGCGAACCTGCCGCACTGGCATCGGGAAAGTACCTGCGGGAACAGAACAACGCGCTGTTTTTGGAAGGCTACGTATTCCTGCTCTCATCCAGTTCAACGGCAGCGGGCGGCGAAGCGGACCTCTTCAAAGGAGGCGACTTCAGCGAGCAGTTCCATATGACAGACTTAAGCGGGTCCAATATCTTCATCAAAAAGGCCGTCAGCGGCAACTTCGCAAAGAATGCCGCCGGCACAGAACAGCTTATCGTGCAGGCTGGCACCGAGGGTTCGGGGCATAACGAAACCGTCTCGTACGACGTGCGCTGGGTGTACCAGGAGGGCAAGCAGGTAGGAACCAAGTTGAAGCAATTCGACACCGACCTTGAGTTTCTCCATAACCGGACAAGCCACGACGACGGCACCTTCCTTGCCCTGTGCGGCGTGGAGGCCAACACCAACAACGCGTACAAGTTCAAGCTGAAATCCAAATCGTATGGGTGGAGCGCGCCAGAGCCCATCGCCGTGCTGGGAAGCGTGCCCTACTGGGGAGAGTTGGTGGGTACGGACGGTTACAACGTGGGAACCACCTCGTTCGGCATGTCCATGGGCACCGCATCGGGCGAGGGCGTGAACTGGAGAGTGGGAGCCAACTTTAGTCTTTCGGTCGAGGCGATGTTCGGCGTAGGGTTCTTAGGGTCTGGAATCACGGCGGGAGGAGGCTTTGATTTCGGCCTTGCGGGTGAATTGATGCAAAACTTCTACAACGAGCATGAGGTGACGCAGGAACTCAACTACTCAGAAAACGCAGGGCGCGATATGGTGGTGTGCTCTGCGACGCCGACGGTGGTATACGAGTACGAGGTGTGGATACCTGAATTCACGGCAAATCAGGAGTACTGCGACCTGTATAACGCAAATGTGCCGAATGGCGGTAAAATCATACACGTCGGCGACACGATGGGCGGCTGCACCAGCACCCAAAAAATTGTCAACACCTACGATTCCGTTATGAACATCATGCCGCTTGACGAGTACAACAAGGCAGCCACCCGTCATGCCAGCAACGACATTCAGCCCCTCGACAAGGATCAGCTGTTCAGCCATGTTTCCGGCGACCCAACCACCTACGACCAGACGAAAGAACAGATACCGAACGTCGTGCAGGACGACCTCATGGAAACGAGCGACTTTGTCCCCGTACAGACGACAGGCGACGCGTCCATAGGAGCATCGGTCACCATCAACGACAAATCCGATAAGGAAACCGGGTTCGACATCGCGATGAACGGCGGTTTTTCGCTCGGTATAAATGCTGAAACCTCGCTCGTCGTGAAGATGAACGCCAACCTACAAGGTGGTCTCGATTTCTCGGTGGGGAGGAGTGCGAACCATATCGACTCCAAGACCAAGGGGCAGACGTTCAGCACCCAGCTGCCGCAGCTACCCAACGACGATGCCTACAAGAACTACGAGCACCGCGTGCAGATGGCCGTATGGCGCACCAAACAAGCGAACCAGCCCTACGTGGTGGGCTACCTGGTAGACGGCATCGATGCGAACAAAGCCCCCAAGAGCCTGCCGCGCTACCCGGTTGCCTACAGCACGTCGGAGGACGAGATCGTGTGGGCGTGGAGCAACGACACCACGCGCCCCGTCGGCAAGAACGGCGCTTACGGCATCGCCCTGCCTAAATCGAACGGAACCGGTTGGACGGTACCCAGCGACAACGTGGTGGGCGGTCAAACGAACATGTTCAGCACCAGCGGTCTATCGGCGGGACAATCGCAGAGTATCCGCTTCCAGGCGTACGACGATATGAATAAAACTAATCCGAGCGCGTTTGGCCGGGAGTTGACCGGGTCTACCCTCAGTGCCAATGCTCCTAAAATCACCACGCAGCCCAAGGGCGTCTCAGTTCCCCTAGGCGGCACGGCCACGTTCAGCGTGGAAGCCGAATCACAGCGCGGCTCAAAGCTCGACTATCAGTGGTATCGTCTCAATATGGCCGATAGCCTCTATTATGACGAGTGGAAACCTATACCGAAAGCAACCAAGTCCACGCTCACCATTTCCAACGTAACGCAAGACGACATCAACACCTTGTACTACGTCGAAGTATCCGACCAGACGCCCGAGGGTGTTGACGTGCCCTCAACCAGTTCCACGCCGGCCCAGATCATACTGGACACCCAGACAACTGCCCTGTCGAATGACGACGCTAACGCGGCACCATCGTCCGATGATGCAAGCGCTCCATCATCGGACGACAATGCAACCGCCGCGCCATCGGGTGCCGACGCACCAAACGCTCTATCATCGAACGATGACGCAAACGCAAATGCCACTCCGTCGAACAACGACACGAACGCTGCACCATCGGACGATGGCGCCAACGCTTCACCATCAAGTAACGACGCAAACGTCACGCCATCGAACGCCAATACAAGCGCCGCAGATCTCGTCGTGCCGAACATCGAGCTTCTCTCGTTCGAGCAAGACGATGGCACGCCCGCATCCATACATGGCGACGAAATCTTCTTGAAGGACGGGACGACGGGCGAGCTGAAAATCCGGGTGACGGGTTCCGCCGGCAGGGATCTTCCGTATCCCAATGGCACTTTAACCGCTTGGGTCTACTACAAAGCCCACCCTGATGACACCGAGTTGACTAGGGCACAAAAGCATCTTGGCTATGGGGTTGTTTATGATAAGAATAAGTCTACGGCAACGTGGAAATTTGACGCGGCAGACGCCGAGCACTGGGGCGGCGTTGGGCCGACGGTCTATCAGATTGAGCTATCCTTCGGGCCCGACCAGCAAGGCGAACAGTTCTGGACAGGAGCAAGCGCGCGGTTCATCATCAACTACGGCACGGTCGAACTCGACCGCAAGGCCCACTATCTCGCCCTCGACACGGACGGCGTGCTGCCCGGTCTAGACGAACAGGATGCAACGTCCAACGACGGTGCATACAAGGTGGCGGTAACGAAGAACACGAAGCTGCCCGACCTCACGCCGCAGATGGTGGGGGCCCGGTTCGACGGCTGGTACCTCGACGCCGACTTCACCACGCCGCTGTCCTTCCCCTTCGCGCCGCTCACGCCGGGCGAAACCACCACGCTGCACGGCAAGTGGCTCCAAGACGAATACAACATTACCTACGACTTGGACGGCGGTACCGACCCCGGCAACCCCGCAGTGCTCACCAACGATAGCGCCACCGTCACGCTCAAAGACCCGACGAGGCTTGGCTATGCGTTCGAAGGCTGGTATGAGGTGGATGATAGCGGCACGGTGGCCACCGAACCCACCACCTATATCCCCCGCGGTCTCACCCACGACCTCGAACTGCACGCGAAGTGGTCAATCATCGAATACCCCATCTATTATTCCGCCTTTGAAGGCACCAACCCGAAGGACAACCCGCACTCCTACACCGTAGAGGACGAGGTGACCATCCAAGCGCCCCTGTTCGAGGGCGCCATAGCGGGCACGAGCGCCTGGTACGCCGACTCGTTGTTCTCCACCAAGGCCGCAGCCACCATACCCAAAGGCAGCACCGGCAGCGTGGTGCTGTACGGACGGGCCGACTACCCGAACCCGAACCCCCAGCCGGAACCGGGACCGGGACCGGAAGTCAACCCCACGACGCCTACCGGCGGCAACGGCAACGGGACCGCCCTGGTGTCCACGGGAGACGCGACGTTGCCCGTCATCGTTACCTTGGCGTCTCTGCTGCTGTTAGCCCTCGTCGCCGCCGGCACCGCCGCCCACCGTCGGCGCTCGTAGAACGCGCCGATTCGCACCAACCCGGCAAGGCCGCATGAAAATCGCCGCCCCGCCTGTCGGGCCCTGCGTAGCGGGGCCCGACGGGTTTGGGTGCGCCGCATACAACTTCAAAATTTTTTTAGAAGTTTGCACCGTATCTTCTTAGATATTTTTAGAAGCTGTATCTCCCCTGTCACCTGTTCCGACAGTCCTCAGCCTCGGCACCATATCCACGCTGACGCAATGTCGCGAGTTCGATGCTCATGACGCTTGCGAGCTCCGCCCCCCGCTCTCGGGCCTCACGCCGAAACCTTCACCCCTGGCTCAAGGCGGCGCAGCAGCTCCGTTCTTAACTTGAGGTTGGCCACGGAAAACGACGGCTCCTTGTACTGCACCCTTTTACCAAGGCGCTTGCCTATATGGTTCGCGATCTTCTCCACTTCGACGCGGCTCGCAATCTGCAGCGTGGTCACCGAGAGCACGTCGACGCCCAGCGCGTCCAAGGCGTTGCGGCGCGAAGAGTCGTTCGCCGCGTTGCGAGATCCCAGATGCTCCGCATCGCTGTCGTACTCGATAGCGAGTTTCGCTTCGGGCCAGTACAAGTCACAGCGGTAGAATTGCTTGGAGGCCATCTTCCGCGCATGGGCTCCCACGTCGATGCGGTAGTTGAGACAGGGCGGCGCGAACCCGTAGCCGCCAAGCCGGTACGGCAGGCACAGCAACGTGGTCAGAACGGTCTCCCGAGGCGAGGCCGAACCGTCAACGACATAGCGCAGCGCCCGCAGCGCCTTGCTCCGCCCATGGGCGCCCGCAGCCTTCGACGCGAAAGACTCCAGCCTCGCAACCGTGGTCAACGGCGCACAAGAGCGCAGCTCCCCCGTCGAAACGTCGTACGTTCCGCAAAGTTCGAAACCATCTTCGATCAGCTCGATCAAGCTCGCCCTTTCCGCCATCTGCAGAAAGCAAAGCTCCGGCGAGCTGACGTAGAATCCGTTCTCCGTGTCGAGCACCGAGCCTTTCGGCAAAGGACCCGACCAAACATGGCTCGTCACATCTTCGGATGTCCTGCGAACAGCGGCATCCGCCACCATTACGTGCAAGGGCCGCGTGAGCCACCAGGGGCCGGGTTCTGCCAGCTCATCGGCCTTCGGCGGCACCGCGAGCAGTTTTCGAGCATGCGCAACTTGACGGAAATGCCGCGACCCTACCCGAACCGACCGCCAGTATTCCAATGCAGATTCATGACTCAGCACCGGTTCCACACGAACCCCCTTGCCGCATCGACGCATCCACCCTGCATAGCGCTCAGAATAGCGCGCCTAACTGAAAAAAACTCGCGCATAGCTCCTTTTCTGCTTCGAAAAGGCGTTTGTGAATGATCTATTTGAAGAATAGTCAAAAACGCAGGTTACTCACCTGGGCTTTTATTTAATTATACTATTGATCATATATAAAAAGAGCCGACGAATCGTTCACAAACGCCTTTTCGCAGCAGAAACACCTGAACCCGCAAGATTTTTGCCGGATAAGGAGAAGCGACCCCTTTCTCGAAGGAAAACTCGCGGCGATCGCCAGTGAGCACGGGGACCGCCAGCGAATATCTCCGTCGCCCTGGCCCACACAGAAGAGTCGCATCTGAGCCCAAAATCTCCAACCATGCAAAAAACCTCCCATTTCCTGTTGTCCAAGAAATGGGAGGCTCTTCAAAGCGAGGTCCCCTTTGCATGCGGGCCCTCTCAAGAAGCAGAGCCCGCTCGCATGCGCCTGCAGAAGGGCAGCGCCCTGCGAAAGCAGCGCCTCTGCGCAAGCACCGCCTCGAGGCGGCACCCCGCAGGACGCCGCCTCGTAAAAGCCGAACCCTGCTTGCCGGCCCCTACATCATGGGCACCGTGATGGTCACGGGCAGCGCGGCCACGACCACCAGGAAGCGCAGCAGGAAGCCGCCCACCAGCACGCCGGCGTCGGAGCCGAAGCTGATCCAGTGGGCCTTGCGGCTCTCCTCGAACTCCTTCGGGCTGAAGAACAAAAGCCACGTCTCCAGCGCCGTGGGCAGCACCAGGCCGATGGCCACCAGCCCGATCCAGAACAGCGGGGCGTACTGGCCCACCAGCAGGCTCATGACCGAGTTCCAGCCCGCCACGGAGTTGAAGCTGGTGATGAACATGAGCGAGGCCACCAGCACGAGCTCGATGATGGGCAGGCAGAAGTGGAACTTCTTCAGCACGCCCACGCGGTTGAATTCGTCCGCGTGGCGCACCACGGCCACCAGCAGCACGCTGGCCATGCCGGCCGACACGGCCGACACCAGAAACAGGATGGGCAGCAGCGCGTTGTTCCACAGCGGGAACGTCTTGCACACGCCCAACAGCGCACCGGTGTACACGGCTACGCACACCGCGAACAGCACGCCCACGATGTCAAGCCACACCGGCACGGACTTCTTCAGGAAGTCCAGAACGACCACGACGATGGCCACGATGGTGAAGCCGCCCAGGAACACGACGCCCCACGTCATGACGGAACCGAAGTTCGTCAGCAACAACGCGAAGCGCAGCGGGTTGTGCAGGCCGCCCTCGGCGTCGAACATGAGCAGGCACAGGCCGATGATGACCACGATGGGCGCGATGAGGTGCCCCACCTTGCGCATGTTCACGGCCTCGGGATGGCGCCAGCCCAAGAAAGCGGACGTGATGAACGCGCCGCCGCCCAAGCCGGCGAGGAACAGGTACCATGCGATGATGGCGCCCCAGATAGGTTCGAATGACATCGCTCATCACCTCACGTAGAATACTTTGGATTTGGTCAGGTCGCCCGCGATGGGCTGGGCGTTCGTCGCCGCGATCTCCTTCGAGATGTCGCTTTCAGGGTCGTCCAGGTCGCCGAAGATGCGGGCGTTGGTCAGGCACGCCTCCACGCACGAGCACATCTTCGTGCCGCTCGTCTCGGCCGACACGGTGCAGAAGCGGCACTTGTCCACCGTGCCCGTCTTCTCGTTGTGCACGCGCACCTGGTAGGGGCAGGCGGCCATGCAGTACTTGCAGCCAATGCAGCGCCCCTCGTCCACGCCCACGATGCCGTCGGCGCCGATGTAAGCCGCGCCCGTGGGGCACACGGCCACGCAGGGGGCGTCCTCGCAGTGCATGCACTGCAGCGGCACCGTTTCGATGGACACGTTCGGGTACGTGCCCGTCTCGTGCTCCTCGTAGCGGATGAAGTCCTGCTCGGGCAAAAGGTCGTTCTGGCGCTGGCAGGCCACGCGGCACGCATAGCAGCCGATGCATTTCTTGGTGTTGATGAGCATTCCGTAGCGAGCCATTACGCACCTACCTTCTTAACGGTCACGACCGCTTCCTGCGTGCACGCGCCTCCGTAGGCCGGCTCCATGTGGAACGGCACGAAGTCCATCTGGCGCAAGCCCACCTCGTAGGCGGTGTGCTGGTCGGGCGAGGAGCAGCCGTAGTGGCTCGGCATGTACAGCGCCGTGGGGTTCATGCGCTGCGTCACCTTCGCGCGCACGCGGCCGGTGTGCTGAGGGTTCGACACCTCCACCTCGTCGCCGTCCTCGATCCCCAAGCGCTTCGCCACGTCGGCGTTGAGCCACACGCGGGTGAGGTCGTAGTCCTTCGTTATCTGCATGAGGTCTTCGATGTTCGCGGTCTGCGTGTGGCTGTGGATGGCTTGCTTGCCGCCGATGAGGCGCAGCTCGTCGCCCATGGGCATGGTGGAAGGCTCCACCCACACCGGATAGGGCGACAGCCCCGCCTTCTCGCACGCCTCGCTCGTGAACTGCACTTTCTCGGTGGGCGTCTTGAACTTGGGCGCCGTGCCGTAGGCGAACTCCTTTTCGGGGAAGTGCGCCGTGCCCGTCTGCTTGAGCGTGTCGAGCGACAGGCCCACCGTCTGCAGCTGCGCGTCGGCCAGCTCGTCCACCGAGAAGCGGAAGTGCTCGCCCACGCCGCACGCCTCCGCCAGCTCGGCGAAGATCTCGTCGACCGGTTTCGTGTTGGGGTGGATCTTCTCGAGCACCTGGTCGCGCAGCGCCACGCACGGCACCTTGCCGCCGATGAACTCGGGCAGCTCCAAGCGCTCCAGGTAGCTCGTGTCAGGCAGCACGTAGTCGGCGAGCATGGCGGTTTCGGACATCTGCACGTCCACGACGACACACAGGTCCAGGTTGGACAGCGCGTCGGCCAGATACGCCGTGTTGGAGTAGCCGGCGGCCATGTTCGAGTTGTAGAAGAACATGCCCTTGACGTTGCCTTCCTTGGCTTGCTCGGCCGCGAACAGGTTCGTGCCCATGCTGGACAGCGCCAGCGGGTACTCGGCCGAGCCCAGCAGCTTGCCTTCGGGCTTCTTCGGGTCGACGAAGCGCTCGTCGGCCAGCTTGCCGGCCGACACGCTCGGCGTGAACAGGGCGCCGCCCTTCTGGTTCCAGCAGCCCAGCAGCGTGTTGAACAGGCAGATGGCGCGCGCCGTCTCGCCCGAGTTCGCGTACGAGCAGCCGAACGCGCCGCGCCAGCTGGGCTCGATGGATGCTGCAGGGGCGGCGTCGGCGAACTCGACGGCCAGGCGGCTGATGGTGGCGGCGGGGATGCCCGTGATCTTCTCGGCCCATTCGGGTGTGTATTCCGGCAACGCGGCGGCCCACTCGTCGAAGCCCACGGCGTTGGCGGCCACGAACTCCTTGTCGTACAGGCCGCGCGTCACCAGCACGTTGCTCATGGCCAGCACAAGCGCCAGGTCGGTGCCGGGGTTGATGGGCACCCACTCGTCGGCGAACACGCGGCTGTTGTTGCAGCGCGGGTCCACCAGCACGATGTGCGAGCCCTTCTCGTGCGCCTTCTGCAAGGCGGCCACGGAGCTGGGGCGGATGGCGTCGGCGTAGCTGCGCCCGATGAACATGGTCATTTTCGCGTTCGCCACGTCGGACGAGTAGCTGCCCGTGCCGATGGCCTGCGTCATGCCGCTTTCCTTGGACAGGTTGCAGGCGGCGCCGTGCGTGTACACGTTCGCCGAGCCCAGCGCGTTCATGAAACGCTTCGTGTAGTACTTGCCGCTGGGGCGCGGATCCTGCACCATGGCGAGCGCCTGCGGGCCCTTGTCGTCGATGATGGCCTTCACCTTCTCGGCGATCTCGCGGCAGGCCTGATCCCACGAGATGGCCTCGAACTTGCCCTGGTCGTTCTTCTTCAGCGGATCGGTCAGGCGATCCTCGGAATAGGCGATCTGCGAGTAGCCGAAGCCGCGCGCGCAGATCTTGCCTTTGGCGTAGGGGTGGTCGGCGTCGCCGATGAGCTTCGTCAAGCGTCCGTTGACCACGTAGGCCGTGAAGCCGCACTTGCTCGAGCAGGCGTTGCACAGCGTGTGGACGGTCTTCGTCTCGCCGCCTCCCGACGCGTCATCAGCATGCGCCTGTTCCCAAGCGTCGAAGCTCATGAAACCGGCCGCCGCCGTGAGCGCAACCGCCCCAGCGCTGCCAGCCAGGAAGCTTCGCCTGGTTATAGCGTTTTCTGACATAGCTGTTTCCTCTCTATATGCATGCACGTGATATCTCTCGTTGTCGGCGTTCATGCGATTGCCGCATCGGCCATGGTCAGCTGCGCGCGGATGGCGACGATCACGTCCACGAGCCCGATGTAGAAACGGGCGTCGTCGTCGAGCGTCAGCAACCGCATGCGGTACGCGGTGAGCCAGGCGAAGCGTTCCGCCAGGAACTGCCGGGCCTCCTCCCGCATGCCGGATCGCAGCATCACGGCCACCAGATCGAGCTCGAGCGCCAGATGGTCGGGGCACGCCGCGAACGCAGGCGGCACCTCCATACCGAATCGCTGCACGAGCTCGCGCAGGTAGTGCGCCGAATCCCCCAGATACAATCCCTGCTGTTGCGAGAACGGTGCGGGCGCGGCCCCGGTGGACCACGTGCGATAGAGCGACTCCACCGGCAGGGCGGACTCGGGGAGGCCGCCTGCGAAGTGGCGGGCGGCGAAAGCCTGCTTCTCGGCATACGTCGGCGGCGTGAACAGGGCGTTCACCTCGCCCGACGAGAGGAACTCCTGCAGCGGGCAGCGCCTGCGCGCCCGTGCGAGCGGAGCCTCCTGCGCTCCCAGCTCGTCCGCCTGCATGACGCGGCGGGCTCCGTCGAGGAAGTCCGACCACAGCGGGCCCTTCGTCAGCTGGCTCCATGCGGCCTCGTCGACCGGGCCGAAGCACTGCGCGAGCACCGAGAACACGGCCTCGTCTTCCATCATCGCTCTCCCTCCTTCCCGTTTCTTATCGCCCCGGCGCGGCAAGCGCCGGGCGTCGGGATCGTATCCGGAACTATCACGCCTGCACGAGGGTCGTCGTCCTCACGACGCCCTGGTCGATGACTTTCTGCGCGATGTCCTCCCAGTCGATGAACTTGATGGCGCCGTTCGGGCACTGCTCGGCGCAGCGGCCGCACGAGATGCACTTCGTGGAGACGCCGGTCTCGCTGTCCACGCGCGGCATGTTCCACGGGCACGCCTGGCTGCACATGCCGCAGCCGATGCAGCGCTCGGCGTCCACCTTGCGCGCGCCGGACTTCTCGTCGGCGTAGATGGCATGGACCGGGCAGTAGTTCATGCAGGCCGGATCCTCGCACTGCTTGCAGTGCTCGACGGTGAACTCGCAGTTGTCGTAGATGCCGTCCTTGGTGTCGGCACCCGCGCCGAAGTTGTAGTTCGGCCACACGCGCACGCGGGCGATATGCTGGCTCACGCGGCCGTCGTTCTTCAGCGTGCACATCATCTCGCAGCGCTGGCAGCCCGAGCAGCGGGCGCGGTCGGTCACGATCATCTTCGTGGGCGTGGTGCGGATCTCGATGCGTCCCGAGGCGATGGACTTCGACGTCACGCCCCACGACGCCAGCACGCCGCCGACCACGAGGCCGGCAACGCCGCAGCCCGCCATGGCCAGCACGCTGCGCCGCGTGAACGTTTTGCTCTTGTGCTCCCCCTCGCCCGTAACGCCTTCGGCGCCCGTGGTTCCGGTCGTCGCAGGCGCGCTCTCCTGAACGTCCTGGTTCTCGGAGGTGTTCTGGTGCAGATTGGAATCTGACATAGCCTGGTGCTCCCTCCCTCACTTGCATTTCGTGAGTGTCGTTTCCCTGATGCCGACCCCGCGCCGACGTGCCTGGCTTCTCTCGTCTGCCCCGCCTGCGCTTCGCGCGGGCGGTTGCTCGCCGCGGGGTGGCTGCGCTCGGACTCGCCTCCGATTTCGCGGTGCCACACAACGCCTCGAAGTATGCGCGCCCGCCCGCGCCCGCCCTACCCTCTTTGAGGGAGTTCTGTAACCTGATCGGCGATTTTGCGGAATTACCCCCAAAGAGGGTATGCCCCTGTCTCCCAGGTCGTGCATACTGCCGCTTGACGATTGTTGTCAGCGCTCGCATCGCGTCCGTCGGTTCCCACACAACACGAACCACGAATCCTTTTCCCCTAGATTTGGAGATGCAACATGGCTGACGAAACATCGTACGGATGGGCCGGTAAGATCCTCCGCGTCAATCTGAGCACGGGCTCGATCACGACGCAACCGACCGACCCCTACAAAGAATACATCGGCGGCATGGGCCTCGCGAACAAGATCATGTACGACGAAGTGCCCGCCGGCACCGACCCGTTCTCCCCGGAGAACAAGGTCATCTTCGCCGTCGGTCCGCTGACGGCTTCGGGCGTGCCCTTGGCGGGACGCACCACCATCTGCTCGCTGTCCACGTTCACGAAAGACCATCTGGTCGTCGACGCGCACTGCGGCGGCATGATCGGCGCCAAGATCAAGCTCGCCGGCTGGGACGCCATCGTGCTGGAGGGCGCGTCCAGCAAGCCGGTGTACCTGAACATCGTCGACGACAAGGTGGAGATCAAGGACGCCGGTTTCGTGTGGGGCCTGGGCACCCGCGAAGCCACCGAGATACTCAACCGCAAGGAAGGCAACGAGGCGTGCGTGGCCACCATCGGCCCCGCCGGCGAGAACCTGCTTCCCTACGCGTGCATCATCAACGCGCGCAACCACTCCGCCGGCGCCGGCACGGGCTCGGTCATGGGCTCGAAGAAGGTCAAGGCCATCGTGGTGCAGGGCAACGGCAGCGTGCACGTGAAGGACCCGCAGGCCGTGGCCGACCTGTCCGACTACATGCTGCGCGAGGTCATCGGCTCCAACAACAACCACGTGGTGCCGCAGACGCAGCAGGAATGGGCCGAGTTCTACGACAAGGGCTCGCGTTGGTCCGCCCGCAGCGGCCTGACGTGGGGCATGGCCGAAGACGGCCCCATCGACGTGGGCGAGCCGAAGCCCGGCGAGCTGAACACGGTGGGCTACCGCTGCATGAAGTCGGTGTACGACCTGGGCGAGGTGGCCGAGAAGTACACCATCAAGATGGACGGTTGCCACGGCTGCCCCATCCACTGCTACTCCGACCTGCGCACCGAGCGCACGGGCGAGCTGGGCGGCAAGACCACGTCGGGCAACACCTGCGCGGCCAACTTCCCGTTCAAGTACATGAACGGCATCCTGAAAACCGACATCAAGGAAGACAGCGAGTCGGGCATCGTGTGGAACACGCTCATCGGCACGACCATCGACGAGCTGGGCCTGTGGTGCAACTACGCGCAGCTGTGGCGCGATCTGGCCCACTGCATCAAGGCGGGCGTGTTCGACCGCGTGCTGCCCGAAGAGGAGAAGGCCAAGTACGACTGGAACCGCATCTACAACGACGACCCCACCATCATGGTGGAGCTGCTGCACGACATCGCCCGCAACGACTCCGAGATCGCGCACCTGGCCTACGGCCCCTACCACTGGACCGAGCGCTGGGACGACAAGGAGTGGTTCGATCAGCAGCCCAGCCAGCTGATCAACTACCGCGGCTGGCCCGTGCACCACTCCATCGAGTGCTTCGGGCAGGTGGGCGGCCTGTACAACATGATGTTCAACCGCGACGACATGATCCACTCCGCCGTGAACTTCCAGGGCTGCGGCCTTCCCATCGAGCTTAAGAAGGAAATCGCCGCCGAGGTGTGGGGCGGCGAGGACGCCATCGACCCGGACAAGAACTACACGCCCATGAACGAGCACAAAGCGAACTTCGCCTGGTGGAGCATCGTCACCGACGTGCTGCACGACTCCCTCACACTGTGCAACTGGACGTGGCCGATGACCATGAGCCCCACGAAGGCCCGCAACTACCGCGGCGACCTCGACCTGGAGGCCAAGTTCTTCAAGGCCGTCACCGGCGAGGACGTGACCACCGACGACCTGTACCAGGCCGGCGCCAAGATCATGACGCTGCAGCGCGCCAACACCGTGCGCGGCATGACGAAGGCCGACGGCACCATGGGCGAGAACGACATGCGCAATGTCCACGACACCATGTGCGCCTGGACGTTCAACGCCGATCCCGACAAGCAGCCGTTCACGGAGGGCACCATCAAAATGGAGCGCAACGACTTCCAAACCGCGCTCGGCATGCTCTACGACACGTTCGGCTGGGATCACGAGAAGGGCTGCCCCACGGCCGCCTGCCTCGATCAGTACGGCATGGCCGACGTCAAGGAAGAGCTCGACGGCTTGGGCCTGCTGCCGTAGCACCATCGACCCCGCGGTGCCGCCGTCCCCCTCTGCGGCACCGCTCCTCCATCGAACGCGGACGGCCCACCTTCCCCTCTCCTTACGAGGCCGCCCGCATGGGAAAGCCCCCGATACCGGGGGCTTTCCCATGGTTGCTCCTACTTGTCATCCTGAGCGCAGGCGCGTAGCGCCGGAGTCGAAGGATCTTCGACAAAGGAAGTTCCCGTTACCGAAGATCCTTCGACTGCGCGCCTGCGGCGCTCCGCCCAGGATGACAAGGGGCGACCTTGCGCTGTAGCGCTGCGCACAGATGACAGGACGATCCTACGCTGCGACCGGCGCTCGGAGCGGCAAGGCGGCCCTACGCTTCAGCCAGTCTCAGGTCGATGCGGGTGGAGCGGAGGGAGCAGTGCTCGCACAGGGCGCAGGGCACGCTCATCGCGTCGCAGGGCACTCGGGCGTCGAGCTCTTGGAGCGTGGCACCCTGGTGCACGAGATAATCTCCCACGAGGGCGCGGACGGCCTCGACGGCGAAGTGGAGCGTGTACGACTTGTCGGCCGGCACGCCGTCTAGGGCGCGCTTCACGTCGTCGGTGGTGATGGCCAGCGCCTCCTCGAACGTTCTGCCCTCGAGCAGCGAGCACACCACGCTCGCGCAGCCGGTCACGGCCAGGCATCCGCGCGTTTTGAATCCCGCACGCACGAACGTCTCGGTGTCGGGATCGACCACGGCGAACAGGCGCAGCGCCACCTCGCCGCGCTTCGACTTGCCCACCATGCTCTGGGCGTTGAACCCTTCGGGTGCCCCGCCGTTGCGGAAGTTCGCCACCACGGCCAGCAGCGTGTCGGAGTACCCCGCGACGCCGTCTTCTATCTCGGTTTGGTACACGTCCGCCGTGCGCAGCACATGGCGGTCCTTCACCTCGCGGTATACGTTGCGCGCCTCGTCTTCCACGAAAAATCCTCCCTCTAAAAGAATTACTTCGACTACGCCAGTTTCGCTACAGGAACATGCCGCGCTCGACGGAGTTCCACTCCGCGAGCGATGCCGCGTACGCGGGTGTCAGGTACTCGGTCGAGAAATAGTACACGTCGCCATTCGAGGCCGTGACGGTGTCGAGGTCGGGGTACGCCCCGCTTTCTCGAACCGTTTGCCACAGCTCGTCGATCTCCTCGCGCGACAGGCCGAAGGGCTCGTTGGAAAGCGAGGCGGCCTCCATCGGACGAGGATATTTCTTCGATTCGTCGCGCACGCACTCGACGAACGTGAGCACCCGATCGTCTTCGCTCGCCAAAAACGACCAGCGCGCGTAGGCGTCCGTCATGCGCTCGGACGAGTACAGGTAGTAGCTGTGCCTGCCCACCAGCGCCACGATGTCGTCGCACGGCGGCTCCGCAGGCGCGGCGTCCGGCACGGCAGAGTCGTCCGTCGACCCGGCCTCGGCAAGCCTCGGCTCGCCGGGCGCTTCGGCCTCGACGAACGCGTCGGGCACCGCCGGCTCTTCGAGCGCTGCGACCTCCTCGGGTTCTTCGGGTCGAAGCATGCGGGGCACGCCCACCGCCCGCGTGGCGGTGCGCACGACGGGCGCCGTCTCAAGGGCCTCCCGCCCCGCCCGCTCGGCCGCGCGCTCCTCGAGGTACTCGTACACGAACATCTCCCATTCCTCGGCCGTCTGGCCTTCGGGCACCAGGCCGGCTTCCGCCCATCTCGACGGTTCCACCAACCGCCCTGCGGCGGACTGCGCGCGCACGTCTTCGAAGATCACGGCAAGCAACTCTTGTTCGGTGAGCTCATCGGTGCCGGGCGCAGGTTCAAGGGAGCCCGCATCGAAAGCGGCTTCGCGATCGCCCTGAACTTCGTCCGCCTTGTCGGCATCGTCGGGAAGCGACGCTCCGGAGCCCTGCCCTGCAGACGCCCGAACGGGCTCGGCGTCGTCGGACGAATCGGCGCATCCGCTCCCCTTCGCCTCTTCCTCGGCGAGCGCGCGAATAACCTCTTCGCGAATTCGCTGAGCTTCTTCATCAGCCATGTTTTGCTCCTTTATCGAGCCGTTGAGTCCATATGGTATGATGGCCCTCGGAGCGCGCCCGGCATCCCCTCTTTCAGGATAAATCGAGGCGAAAGCGGAGCCGCGCCCCATCGCGACGTCGATGTCTATCAGGGAAAGGGAGGGCGCTTGAGCGCACAAGCCACGGGCAACCAGCCGGAGGGCAACGACCGCGACGAGCAGCTCGCCCCGACCACGGTTTCAAGCAGCTTCCGCCTGCTCTGGCCGCTCGTGGTGGGCCTTGGGTTCGGCAGAGCCGGCCTCATCGTCGCCAGCTACGGCAGCTACAACAGCACCGACGAGGGCATCTTCACGGACGGTGCCATGCTGGTGGCCCTCTGCGTGCTCGCCGTGTTCTTCGTCATCATCACCGTGGGCAAGGTGACCATCAAGAAGCGCGCCACGAACCTCATCATGCGCGTCGGAATAGCCCTGGAAGCTTTGACGTTAGCCGGCTTGGCAGCGCTCGACCTGACGGGCAACGGCGACCCCGCTCTGCAGTTCGCCTTGAGCTCGCTGTGCACGCTCGTGTCCTCCGTCACCATATACTATTGGCTGCGCCGCGCCCGCGGAACAGGGACCATCGTGGCGGCCGTGTTCGTGTTTTCCGCGCTTATCCTCAGCGAGGTGGAGATATACCTGTGCTCGCTGCTGCCCTGCGCCGCAGGCAACTTCGTGGCGGCGGCGCTCGTGCTGGTCCAGTATCCGTGCATGCTGTGGGCGCGCCATCGCACGCAGCCGCACGACATCGTCTCCGCGTCCCAGTCGAGCGACTACTTCGGTTTCACGAAAACCATGATCCAAAGCAAGCAGTTCTTGGCGGCCACGGCCATCGGCATAGGCTTCTTGTCCATCGTCATCGGCCTTTTGCGCGGCTACCCCGACGGGCAGGCCATCGCGTTCGCCCCCGTCACGCGCGCGGCTTACGGCTTGCTCACGGTGGGCATCAGCGGAGCCATCATCGCGCTCGTGCTGGGCAAGCGCCAGCGCGTCCTCACCGTGGGCATCTTCATCGTCATGGAGCTTTTGGCCTGTCTCGCGCTCATCGCCTACGCCGCCTTCCCCGACATGCTGGACATCGGCGCCGTGTTCACCACGACCCTCAACGCTCTCATGGTGGCGTTCACCTGGTACATCATCATCGCGTTCATGAGCTACGGGTGGCGCGATCCGTACTACTACGCCATCGCCGGCTGGCTCGTGTGGCTGGGCTGCCGCGCCGTCGCGCGCGTGGCGCTCATGGAGTTCTACAACGTGTCGGCGAACGACGTGCTCATGAACGCGATGATGGGCGCCCTCATCGTCGTGTCGACCCAGGTCGTTCTCGTGCAATTCCTCAACATCGCGCGGCGCGAGGCCCGAGAGCACGAAGACCAGGCGGCGCGGCAGGAAAGCGTGCTGGTGAAGATCATGGGCCTCGACGAGCACGAGAGCCTGGCCGACATGCGGCAAGCGTCCATGCAGCACAACGCCGAGGAGATGGGCAAGCAGTTCCTGCTGTCGGAGCGCGAGATGGAGGTGCTGGCGCTTTACGCGCTGGGATACACGCAGAAGCGCGTGGCCGAGGAGCTCTACATCACCCCGGGCACCGCCCATGCGCACATCAAGCGCATCTACGCGAAGACCGGCTTGCACTCCCGCCAGGAAATCCTAGACTATATGCAGCAGTACACATCGTAGAACGGGGAACCAACGTGCTTCACTTCGATTCCGACTATATGGAGGGCGCGCATCCGGCCATCATCGAGCGGCTGGCGGCCACGAACCTCGACCAGACGAGCGGCTACGGCACCGACGAGGTGTGCGAGGCCGCGCGCGACCGCATCCGCGCGACATGCGCCTGCCCTGAGGCCGCCGTGTACTTCCTCGTGGGCGGCACGCAGGCCAACGCCGCCGTGGCCGACCAGATCCTGCGACCGTGGGAGGGCATCGTGTCGGCCACGACCGGCCACATCACCGCGCACGAGGCCGGCGCCGTGGAGGCGTGCGGGCGCAAGACCCTGCCGCTGCCGCAGCACGACGGCAAGCTGGACGCCGACGAGGTGCGGGAACTGTGCGAGGCGTACTGGGGCGACGAGAACCGCGAGCACATCGTGGCGCCGGGCGCGGTGTACATCTCGCATCCCACCGAGTACGGCACCGTGTACTCGCTGGCCGAGCTGGAAGCGCTCTCGCAGGTGTGCCGCGACTTCGGCATGCGCCTGTTCATGGACGGCGCGCGCCTGGGCTACGGCCTGGCCGCCGTGGGAACCGACGTCACGCTGCCCGACATCGCGCGCTTGTGCGACGCGTTCTACATCGGCGGCACGAAGGTGGGCGCGTTCTGCGGCGAGGCCGTGGTGTTCACGAAGCCGGGGCTGGACGACCACTTCTTCACGCTCATGAAGAAACGCGGGGCGCTGCTGGCGAAGGGGCGCTTCCTGGGCCTGCAGTTCGACGTGCTGTTCGAGCAGGAGAACGGCCATCTGCGCTACGAGCGTGTCGGCCGTCATGCCGTCGACCTGGCGCAGCGCATCGCCGAGGGCTTCCGCGCGAAGGGCTACGACCTGCATATCGACTCGCCCACGAACCAGCAGTTCGTGGTGCTGGACGACGCCACCAAGGAGCGCCTGGCGCGGCATGCGTCGTTCGGCTTCTGGGAGCGCACGCCCGACGGCCGCACCGTGGTGCGCTTCGCCACCAGCTGGGCCACCCGGCCGGAAACCGTGGACGAGCTGCTGGCGCTGCTGTAAGCGCCCCGAACCGAAGGCGGCCGCGATGCCCGACCTTATCGACAGAGCCCTGCGTGCAGCCGAGCGACCGCCCGTCGCCCTGCTGCACGCTCCACGGTGCCTGACGGCGCGCGACGCCTCGGCGCGCTGCACGGCCTGCGCCGACGCATGCCCCGTCGATGCGCTGGCCGTGACGCCGCTCGTCGCCGAAGGCGCGCAGCCGTACGAGTCGGTGAACCCGACCGGTGAGGCCGGGCCGCGCATCGACAACGAAGCCTGCGTGCGCTGCGGCGCCTGTGTGACCGCCTGCCCCACGAACGCGCTGCTGCCCCTGCCTCCGCTCGATGACGAGGCGCTGTTCGCGCGCGCGGCCTCGACGGCCGCACATGCAGCGGAGCGGGCGGCCGAACAGGCTCTCGATAACGCGCCTCAGGACACGGCAACGTGGCAAAACCGCGAAGACGGCGCAGCAGGTGAAAACGCACCCGTCGTCGAAGGCCCCGCTCCCGCGACGGCGGGCCTCGTCTGCGAGCGTTGGGCGCAAACGCGTCGCCTCGACAGGGATCGAACCGTCGTGCTCCCCTGCCTCGGATGGGTCGACGCGCCCCTTCTGGTGCATATGGCGTGCAACGGCGCCGAGCGCATCGTCCTCCCCTTGGAAGCCTGCGCGGCGTGCGCGTTGACAACCGCCGCCGCACGCGTGCCCGAGGCGGCTGCCCAAGCGCAACGCATCTGCGGCAACTGGGGGCTCGACATCGTTATCGAGGCAACGGGCGAAGACGCCCTCGCACCGTTGGAGGCAAACCCCGACGCCGACGCCGCCGGCGAACTGTCACGCCGCAACCTGATCGCCCAGGCGGGCACCTCGCTCGTCGACGCCGCCAAAGCCGAAGCTGCCAAGCAGCTGGAGTCGTTGGCCGGCGCGTCGGCGCACGCCGACACCTCGCCCGAACCAGATGCGCGACGCTGGCAGCTGCTCGACGACCTGCACGCCGCCGGCCTGCCCGACGACGGCACCGTGGTTCCCCGAGCGCTCGCGCCGCGCGTGAGCGTCGACGTCGACCACTGCTCCGGCTGCGCCCAATGCGCCCTGTTCTGCCCCACCGAGGCACTGCGCAAGGCCGGGCGCCTCCCCGGCGGCCGCACGCTGCTGGAGTTCGACCCTTCCCGTTGCCGCGACTGCGGCGTGTGCGAGGACACGTGCCGCTACGGCGCCCTCGTCCGCGATGAAACGCTCACCGTCGGCGAACTGTTCGCCCTCGACCCCATCGAGATAGCCATCCCCAAGCGCCGCGTGCTTCCCGAACGCCGGCAAACCACCGTTGCACCGTAGGGGCGGGGCAGGACCCGTCCGCGCATCCCATGAGGACGTTGTCTGATGGGCGGGCTAGACATAAGGAAACCCTTGGCAAACGTCTTCGTCTGCTCCATGCTTTCTCGATCAGCATCTTATACAGTTTATGTATTTCATAACATTGACTTTAGGATTTGCATAAACAGCGGAGTGAATTCGAAGCGGCGAGCGCACGGTGCGCTCGCCGCTTCGTATCTCTTCTTCGGATGCATCGCGCCGGGCGATCTGGAGATCGCCCCTACGGGAGTGGTCGTGTCCTGCAAAAGACGACCGGACCAGGCGCGCTTATCCCCGGTACTCCTCCATAAGCGCTTTGAACGCGGGCATCGACCGCTCGATGGTTTCGCGGGAAATGCAGTAGCTCACGCGCACCCAGCCGCCCACGCCGAAGCTGTCGGACGGCACGAGCAGCAGCTCGTGCGCCTTCGCGCGGTCGCTGAACGCCTGGGCGTCGTCCTCCAGTGCGCGCACCCACAGGTAGAACGCGCCATCGGGCTCTACGAACTCGTAGCCGAGCGTCCCCAGGCCCTCGGTGAGCAGCGTGCGGTTGGCGGCGTAGGACGCCACGTCGGACGGCTCGTCGATGCAGCGCTCGATCACGCGTTGGAACAGCACCGGCGCGCAGATGAACCCGAGCGCGCGGCCTGCGCCGGCCACTGCCGTGGACACCTCGCGCGCGTCGTCCATCAGGTCGGACACGTAGATGTAGCCGATGCGCTCGCCCGGCAGGGAAAGCGACTTCGAATACGAGTAGCACACGATGGTGCGCGGCCACACGCACGGCACGTAGGGCACTTCGGCGCCGTAGGTGATCTCGCGGTACGGCTCGTCGCTGATGACGTAGATCTTGCGACCGAGCTCGGCCTCCTTGCGCTCGAGCAGGGCGGCGAACGCCCCAAGGTTCTCGCGTGCGTACACGGCACCCACCGGATTGTTCGGCGAGTTGATGATGACGGCGCTCGTCTTCGGGCCGATGGCGGCGTCTAACGCGTCGATATCCAGCTGGAAGTCGGGCACGTGGGCCGGCACCTCCACGCACGCGCACGCGGCCGTGTCGATCCACACCTTGTATTCAGGGAAGTACGGTGCGATGACGATAACCTCGTCCCCCGGCTTCGTGATGGCCGAAATGGAAATAGCCAGGCCCGCCGCGGCACCCGCCGTCAAGTACACCTGATCGGGCGACGCCGGCACGCCGAAGCGGTGGCGGATATGATCGGCCACGGTTTGGCGCACGCTGGGCGCACCGGCGGCCGGCGTGTAGCCGTGCAGGTCGCAGGGAGGCTCCTCCATAAGCTCGAGCACGGCCTGCTTCACGGCCTCGGGTGCAGGCACGCTGGGGTTGCCGATGCTGAAGTCGAACACGTTCTCGTCGCCGATCTCCGCCTTGCGCGCCATGCCGTACGCGAACAGCTCGCGAATCGCGCTCGGCTCGGCTCCCAGCCCGTACATCCTCTCGTTCACCATGTACACCACGTCCTCGTCTTGCCGCCTGATTTAGATGAGGAACAGGGTAGCACAACGCGAAGCCCTCGAAAGGCTTGCGGTTGCAAAAGACGGCCGAGGAGGCGTTTCCGCTGGTCCGCTCAAGCGCCTATACCACATGGCGACGCGAGAGGACCGCAAAACGCGCTGCCTCACCGCCGCGAGCAGACGAGCTGCGAACCGTAGAACCTATTCGCCGAACAGCATCTTCTCGAATTCGGCCACGGGGACGGGCCGCGAGAACACGTATCCCTGCAGCATGTCGCAATCCATGCCGCGCAGGCGAACGGCTTGACCGGACACCTCCACGCCTTCGGCCACCGTGTCCAAGTCGAGCTTTTTCGCCAAGGCCACCACCGATTCGACCACGTCCCATTCGCGCTGCCCGGTAGCGTCGCCCGCCGAGAAGAACGCGCGGTCGAGCTTCATCGTGTCGATGTCCACGTCTTTCAGCACGTTGAGCGACGAGTAACCGCTGCCGAAGTCGTCGAGCGAACAGCGGTAGCCGCGCGCATGCATCGAGTCGATGACTCCCATGAACGTCTCGGGGTCGCCGAACACCAACGTCTCGGTCAGCTCGAATTCGATGAGCGCGGCGGGCACGCCGTATCGTTCGCGAATCTCCTCGTACGGTGCGAGGAAGTCGTGCTCCCGCAAATGCGCTCGCGACATGTTCACCGAGATGGGCACCGGCTCCTTCCCCTGGTCGAGCCACGATTTCAACAGCTCGCACACCTGCTCGAACACGCACAAATCCACATTGATGATGAAGCCGTTGCGTTCGAAGAACGGCACGAAATCGTCGGGCGGCACCAAACCGCGCACGGGATCGATCCAGCGCACGAGCGCCTCGGCGCCGCCGATCGCCCCATCGGAAAGCCGCTGCTTGGGTTGGAAGTACGCCACGAATTCGCCACGTTCGAGGGCGCCGTGCATGCGGTTTTCCATATCCTGCTCTGTGAGCAGGTTCCGTCGGTCGACGTCGCTGTAGAAAGTGCAGGTGAAGTGGCGCGTGTTGGGCGCCTCCTTCCCGGAGTTGCGGGCGACGTTCGCGCGATCGCGCATGATGGTCAAAGACAAGTCCGTGTCCACAATGGGGTACACGCCCACCGTGAACGACAGGTAATAGGGTCGTTCGGCATCGACGTTGAACCCGTTTATGTCCTGCACCATGTTGTCGATGCGCGCGAGCATGTCATCCTTGTTCCCTTCGCGCATGAGCAGGTTGAAGGCATCGGCGCTGATGCGCGCCACGCATTCCTCGCCGTCGAGGTGATCGCCCAGGCGTTCGTAGACGTAGCGCAGCACCCGATCTCCGCTTTCCTTGCCTTGGATCTCGTTCAAGAGCTTGAACTTCTTAAGGTCGAGGGACACGAGCGCGTACGTGCCGGGCTCGGCGGAATCGATGACGCGACGCGCCGTGATGTCGAAGCGCGTTTGATTGTACCCTTCCGTCACGGGATCGACGAACGCGAGCCGTTCGAGCTCCTCGTTGGCCTTCTGCAGAGCCCGCTTCTGCTCGTCGAGCTGCTGCTGCGCCTCGATGAGGTCGGTCACGTCCACCATCGTCGTGTACGACAGCTGGTAACCGTCCACGTACTCGTCCAGAAACGTCGAGGCGAACTTGACCCACTTGTGCTTGCCGCCTTTGGCGTTCAAGCCGGCGATGCACTCGTAACCTCCGGTGTTCTTCTCAAGCGCCTCCATCACGTGTTCGACGATGACGGCGAAGTCCTCGGGGTTGTCCTCGAAGTACAGGTCGGGGCGGTTGTGAAACCGGGCCTCGTACTCCTCTTTCGGATAGCCGATGAACTGGTAGTAGTATTTGTTCGCCCAAACGAGCGTGAAATGGTCGTCGATCTTGTGCTTGCTTACGCTCAAGCGAAGCGTGTCGGCCAACACGCTATCCTCTTCGCTCACGAATTGCGTTTCCTGGGAATCGAAGGTGTTCGCCATTGAGGACTTCTCTTTCACGCGGGTTTCTGCGTTCGCTGCACGGTGCCCATGCGCAAGCGTCGCCTGAGATAACGTGCCATTTTACGCTTTTTCGCTTCGCGAAACCACCTCGCGGCAAACCCTTCAACAAAGATGGAGCCGGGCGGCGAAACCGAAGCCTTACCCTTGCTTCACCACGAGCACGTCGCAGCGCATGTTCCTGATAAGGTACGTGGACACGCTTCCCACGAACACGTATTTGATGTTCGAGAGGCCCCGCTCTCCGCATACGATCAAGTCGGGAGAAAACGGCTCCACCAGCTGCTCGGCCAACGTTTCGGCCACGCGGCCGGCGCGCACCTGCACGTTCACGGACGGAATCGAGGCGCTGCTGCGCGCTTCCCGCAACTCGTCGGCGAGTTCCTCCTCGATGCGCGCCAGGCCCTCTGTGCACAGCGCGTCGTAGTCGGCGCCGTTCGCCTCGTTGGGAACGGAGTCGATCACGTGGCCGAACAGGAGCTGCGCCCCGTTGTCGACCGCAAGCGCGACGGCCCGCTGGGCCACCGCCTTCTGCGTGGACGCGCCGTCGAGTGCTGCGAAGATGCGTTGGTACTGCGCCATGGGATGCTCCTTGCCTCGCCTTTCGCTCCATTGTAGCGGTTCTCTCGCGCAATCGCGACTTGCGCCGCCATCGTTTCGGTCACGGAAGCAGCCCGCAGGCCGCCCAAACAGCCGCAGGCGCATCCGTACCGGTATAGAAAAGGAGGCCGATGCGATTCGCACCGACCTCCTTCGCACGCTTTCGCTCGAGCAGAAGCTAGCAGCAGTGGCAGCTGTGAGCCTTGCGACCCTTTTTCTTGCCGTTGATGCCCTTGTCCTTGCAGGACAGGATGAGCTTCTCGGTGAGGGCGTTCAGCTGGGCCACCTCGTCGACGGACAGGCAATCCAGGATGTCCTCGGCCGTCTTGTCGTTGGCCTTGACGCGCTTCTCGGCCACTTTGCGACCCTCGTCGGTCAGCTTCACGGCGTAGGTGTGCTTCGCGTCGTGGTCCTCGATGGTCACGTAGCCGTTGCGCTCGGCCTTCTTCACGATGCCCTTGAGGTCGCTGCGGTCCATGCCCATGGTCTTCACGAGCTCGCGCTGCGTGGTGCCGTCGTTCTCCAGCAGGGCGTTGAGCAGGGCGCCCTGGCCGCGCTTGTAGCTCTTGGGGCCGTTCTTGTGGAACGAGAGGCGGGTGAGCTTGCTGGCCTTCTTCAGCTGCGCAAGGGTCTTGGTTGCTTCGGTCATGAGGGGTTCCTTCTTTCGTTTCTCTATCTCTCTCATAGTTGACGTTGCTACTATAGTCTTGTTTATGCGAAGTGACCTATTATCCACAAAACGTTCAAAGATAATCATTTAACCAGATCATTATGCATAACTATATTATCCATGGATAATTCCCAATTTGAATTATCCTCACTTCGACCTTCCCCCTCACCCCAACCACGTGGCGCTCGCCGCCCGGGGGAGGGGCGGCAGGCGGGGCCTGATGCGAGTTCCGCACAAGCCGAACAGTCCAGTGGACTGTTCGTGCGAGCTCAGGACTGCCCGAGCAGCAGGCCCCGCCTGCCGCCCCTCCCCCGGGCCCCACGAAGCGATCAACTGGTGACCAACAGCACGATGCCTATGAACAGCAGCAGCACGTAGGTGAGCTTCAGGAACTTCTCCCGGCTGATCTTCTTCTGCAGCTTGTTCCCCAACACCGTGGCCACGACGGCCAAGGGAACGCACATGAGGATGACCTGCAGCACGTCGCCCGTGAAGTGCCCCTGCTGGAAGGCGATGCACGCGTAGATGAAGTTGAGCACCGTCCAGATGAGCGACAGCGTGATGCGGAACTCCTGCTGGTCGCGCAGCTTCTGCACCGCGTAGATCACCAGCAGCGCACCGCCCGACACGAACATGCCCTGGATGAGCCCCGCCAGCGCCAGGATGATCCACAGCGCCCATTCCGGCAGGAACTTCTGGCGGGTGAAGATGAGGTTCTTCGCGCCGATGAACACGATGATGGCACCGTATATCTTCAGCAAGATGTGCAGCGGCATGAGTGTGTCCAACCAGATGCCCACGATCATGAACACGATCATAACGGCGATGATCTTGCCGAACTCGCGCCAATTCACGTGCTTGATGTTCAGCAGCGCCAACAGCCCGCACGCGAAGAAACCCATCACGTTCAAGATGGACACGGTAGAGTTCAGACCCAGAAGCGTGGTGCCCACCGGCATGGCGAAGATGTTGCCGGCGAAACCGGTGATGGCCTGCACGGTGTACGCGAAGAAGAACGCCGCAAGAAACAGTGCTTTTTCCATATATGCTACAATCCTATTCTAACGATCAGTTACCAGTGTAGCATTGATGGGCAACGTCATCGACGCGCTCTGGCGGGCGATGCCGTTGTGCGGCCCTTCCGGTTGCGCAGCGACGCCCTCGAGAGACGGAGAACGGAACCATATGGCGGGATTCAGCATCACCATCGCCGGCGATTCGGCGCTCAACCTGGAGTTCGCGCATGCGATCTCTGCGGAAACGAGCGCGAAGATCCGCCTGGCGGCCGAGAACCTCACCGCCGACCCCATCGAGGGCATCACCGAGCTCGTGCCCACGTTCTGCTCGCTCATGGTGTACTACAACCCCTTGGTGATCACGTTCGACGAGCTTTCCGCGCGTTTGAGGGGAAAGCTGCACGACGTGGGCGAAGCCGATCTTTCCGTGCGCAAGATCGTGCAGATTCCCGTGTGCTACGGCGGCGAGTACGGCCCCGACCTGGGCAACGTGGCTCGGCACGCCGGGATGTCCGAGCGGGAGGTCGTCGGCATCCACACCGCCCACGACTACCTCATAGACATGCTGGGCTTCCTGCCCGGCTTCGCCTACCTGGGCGGCCTCGACCCGCGCCTGCACACGCCGCGCCTGGCCACGCCGCGCACGCGCATCGAGCCCGGCAGCGTGGGCATCGGCGGCGAGCAGACGGGCATCTACCCGCTGGCCTCCCCCGGCGGCTGGCAGATCATCGGCCGCACGCCGCTGCGTCCCTACGACCCCGACCGCGAGGAACCCATCCTGTACGCCGCCGGCGAGTACCTGCGCTTCGTGCCCATCACGCCGGACGAGTACGCCGCCATCGAGCAGCAGCTGGCCGCCAACACCTACGAGTACCAGATCTTCGTGGAGGACGAGTAGCATGGGCCTCGTTATCAGAAAACCGGGCGTGTACACGTCGATCCAGGACAACGGCCGCTTCGGCTACCAGGGCAGCGGCTTCTCCACGAACGGCGTCATGGACCACCGCGCCTACGTGATAGCCAACCTGCTGGTGGAGAACGACCCCGACGCGCCCGTGCTCGAATTCGCGCTGGCCGGCCCCATGCTGCGCTTCACCACGAAAACCATCATCGCCATCACGGGCGCCGATTTCGGCGCCACCATCGACGGCGAGCCCGCGCCCCGCTACGCGGCCATCATGGTGAAGCGCGGCTCCATCCTGCGCTTCGGCGCCGCCAAGACCGGCTGCTACGGGTACCTAGCGATCGCCGGGGGCAGCGTGCGGGTGCCCGAGGTCATGGGCAGCCGCTCCACGAACCTGAAGTGCGAGTTCGGCGGCTGGAAGGGGCGCACGCTCATCACCGGCGACTACTTGCCGTTCGTGACGAAGGGCGTCGATTTCCTGCCGAATCTGGGCTCCCATCGCATCGATCCCGATCCGTTCTACGGGTTCGAGGAGGACGAGGTCACGGTGCGCGTGGTGCCCGGCCCCCAGGAGGACATGTTCACCGACGCCGGCATCGAGACGTTCTACAGCCGGCCCTACACCACCACCACGAAGTGCGACCGCATGGGGTATCGCCTGGACGGGCCGGAAATCGAGACGAAACACGGCTCCGATATCATATCGGACGGCATATCCTTCGGCGCCGTGCAGGTTCCCTCGCACGGCCGGCCCATCGTCATGCTAGCCGACCGCCAGACCACCGGCGGCTACGCGAAGATCGGCACCATCGCCACCGTCGACATCCCGAAGCTCGTGCAGCGCCCGCCGGGCAGCCGCATCCGCTTCGAAGCCATCACCGTGCAGCAGGCCCAAGAGCTGCTGCGGGAAGAGGCGCGGCAGTTCGAGATGCTGGCCTTGAAGGTGCGTCGGCCCAGCGCCGACGGCATCTCGCCGCGCCGCACGGCGCGGCGCCTCACGCCGATCTTGGAGAAGCAGGCCAAGAAAACCCAGGCCGACACCCTGTGGATCGACCGCGCCAACCGTGCCGAGCGCGTAGGCAGCCGCAACACGTTGCATTACGGGGACGGCGCGGGAGCGGATGCGCAGACGCGCGCAAACGGCGGCACGAGCAGCGGCGCTGACGCGGAAGCGAGCACGGGCGCAAGCAGCAACGGAACCAACGGCAACGACCGCATCGCATAGACGAGCGCAAGGAGAAGCACCATGGATACGAAAGCCATCGAAGAACTCATCGCCATCATGGACAAGGCCGAGCTCACGGCCCTGCGCGTGGACGACGGCGAGACGAAAATCGAGCTGGAACGCAGCCACGGACCGCTCTCGTCCTCGGCCCTTCCGCTCATGGCCGACCGCGTGAGCGCGCTTTTGGCCGGCAAGTCCGAAGGCCACGAAGCCGCCGCGATCGAAGACGTCGACAAGGACTCGCTGCTGGTGCGCAGCCCCATGGTGGGCATGTTCTACATCTCGCCCAGCCCCGACGAGGATCCGTTCGTCAAGGTGGGGCAAGAGGTGCTTTCCGGCCAGACGCTCGCCATCGTAGAGGCCATGAAGATGATGAACGAGATCACGGCCCCCGCGCCCGGCGTGGTGGTGGAGGTGCTGGCCGCCAACGGCGCGCAGGTGGAGTACGACCAGCCGCTGTTCCGCATCGCCACCGCCGAAGCGCGCTAGGCGGGGCGCGCCATGTTCGACAAGATACTCATTGCCAACCGCGGCGAGATAGCCGTGCGCATCATCCGCGCCTGCCGCGCCATGGGCATCAAGACGGTGGCCGTGTACTCAACGGCGGACAAGCATTCGCTGCACGTGTACCTGGCCGACGAGAGCGTGTGCATCGGGCCGCCGGCCGCGCGCGACTCCTACCTGAATATCGCCGCCATCCTGTCGGCGGCGAAGGGCACGGGAGCGCAGGCCATCCACCCGGGCTACGGCTTCCTGTCGGAGAACTCCACGTTCGCGAAGCTGTGCCGCGAGAACGACATCGTGTTCATAGGCCCCGCGCCCGAGGTCATCGACCGCATGGGCAACAAGAGCCAGGCCCGCAAGACCATGATGGAAGCGGGCGTGCCCGTGGTACCCGGCACGAAGGAGCCGGTGCACGCCCCCGAGGAGGCGCTGGAGCTGGCGCGCGGCATCGGCTGGCCCATCATGATCAAGGCGTCGTCCGGCGGCGGCGGCAAGGGCATGCGCGTGAGCATGGACGAGCGCGATTTCTGCGAGCAGTTCTCCATCGCGCAGCGCGAGAGCGTGGGCGCGTTCGGCGACAACACCATGTACCTGGAGCGCTGCGTGCTGAACCCGCGCCATGTGGAAGTGCAGGTCATGGCCGACACGTACGGCACCGTGGTGGCGCTGGGCGAGCGCGACTGCTCCGTGCAGCGCAACCATCAGAAGATGATCGAGGAGAGCCCCTCGCCTGCTTTGACGGAAGAGGTGCGCGCCGAGATGCTGGACGCGGCCGTGCGCGCGGCGCAGGCCGTGGGCTACACGTCGGCCGGCACGATCGAGTTTCTGCTGGACGACCGGCTGAACTACTACTTCATGGAAATGAACACGCGCGTGCAGGTGGAGCACTCCGTGACCGAGATGGTCACGGGCACCGACATCGTGCAGGAGATGATCCGCGTGGCGGCGGGCGACCCGCTCACGTTCACGCAGGACGACATCACCTACCGCGGCCACGCCATCGAGTGCCGCGTGAACGCCGAGCAGCCCGAAGCACACTTTTTGCCCTCGCCCGGCACCATCTCGCAGATGCACCTGCCCGGCGGCAACGGCGTGCGCGTGGACACGGCCGCGTTCGACGGCTACGAGATATCGCCCTACTACGACTCCATGATAGCCAAGGTCATCGTGCACGGACGCGACCGCACCGAGGCCATCGCGAAGATGCGCACCGCGCTTGAGGAGATGGTGGTGGTGGGCGTGAAGACGAACCTGGACTTCCAGTACGCCATCATGGAGAACGAGACGTTCGCCGCCGGCTTGGCCGACACGAGCTTCATCGAGCGGTTCATGAAGGGCGAAGTGTAAACCGCACGCCCGGGGACGGACGGGCGGCGCTCAGTCGCTCGGGCAGTCCTGAGCTCGCACGAAACGCCCACAGCTGGAGATCGACAAGCGCTCTCCAGCGCGCCCGCTCGGGCGCGGGAGATGGTGTGTGAACAGTCCACTGGACTGTTCACCATGCGGAACTCGCTTGATGAGCGCCGCCCGTCCGTCCCCTTCTCTCACTTTGTCCGTCCGTCCCGCCCACAGCAGATCAACCGGGAAGAAAGCCGGCAGGCAACGAGGGGTGAGAGGGGTTCAACTTATGCGCTTCTTGCAAGTTGGCGGATGGACAATACCGACTGGCTGGGTTGTGCTTGCCGAATGCCCAACCCTCGCTAGTTGAACCGTAGGGGCGCTCTCCAGAGCGCCCGTTCCGGCGAAGCCGGAAAACCCGGCAACGTTCACCGCTTGCACACCCTCACTTCGCCAGCAGCTTCTCTATCTGCGGCACGCCCAGCATGTTGACCGTTCGGAACTCTCCCTTGTAGAACACGGCCCAGTTGTTGAAGGCGCAGGGGAGTTCCTTGGCCTTCTGCAGCGTGTCCACGAGAACGAGCGACGCGGGCACGTCGTTCTCTTCGCAGTACTGGCGTATCTTCTCGATATACTGGTGGATGTAAGGGCATTGCAGGTCGTAGTAGATCGTCAGCTCCTCGCTTTCGATCCGCTCGCGTTTGGCGTTCGGTGCGAACTGCGGCACCGTTCCGTCGAAGGAGAGCGCGAGCAGCTCGTAGCCGCTCTCGGTTGTGTCGACCACCTCGAAGCCGTACTTCTTCGCGAACGACTGGTCGGAAAGCCAGCTCTTCTGTTTCTTCGCTCCCAGCATGCACACGCCGGATTTCCCCTGCTTCTTGGCATCGGCTAGGCAGTACTCCATCAGCGATTTCCCGTATCCGCTTCCCTTGGGGCTGCCGGTGACCCACAGGCAGTACAGGTAGAGGTAGTTGTCGCCCACTACGGGAACCCAAGCCGACTCAAGCGGAGCGTACTCGATGAACACGGTGGCCTTCGCCTGCAGCTTTCTGAAAACGTGGCCTTCCTTCAACCGGTCGGCGAGCCACTGCCGCTTCGCCTCGACGCCCGGATGGGGCTTCTTCGTGCGGATGATACAGCAGAGGTGCTCGTCAGCGAGGTTTTCCGGCGTCAGGTTCACGAACTCGGCGTCCATGCGGGGTCCTTTTCTCATGTCGATGTCGGCCATCTCATTGTAGCCGTTCACACCCACGCGATTCGCAGAATGTAGCGACCTTGTCTGCGAAGACCCGAGCATTGTCGGCCCAAAAACGCGTTTTCTGCCACGAAAACGCGTCTTTGGGCCGACAATGCTCGGTCAGATGCCCGCACTCAGAGCGCCGATCTTGCATGAGAGCGTGGATAGAGTGCGCCGCGCAGCGGCTCCTCGTGCGATAATGGAGCACACCATCTTGGAAAGGGGCCTATCATGCAGAACACTCCGATTCCCACCAAGCCCGAGGGCATTGCCGACGACGTGTGGGCGCAGATGCTCGACGCGGCGCCCGCCGAGGCGCGGCATCTCATTCGCTCCGGCGCGTTCACGGCACCGACCAGCGGTTTGTGCCCCGGGTACGCGCAGGCGAACCTCATCGTGCTGCCGAAGGAGCAAGCCTACGACTTCCTGCTGTTCGCGCAGCGCAACCCCAAGCCGTGCCCGCTGCTCGAGGTGACCGAGGTGGGCGCCCGCGAAGCCACCATCTGCGCGACCGACTGCGACATCGCCACGGACTTCCCGCGCTACCGCATCTACGAGCACGGCGAGCTGGTGGCCGAGGTGGACAACGTCGAGGACTACTGGCGCGACGACCTGGTTTCGTTCGTCATCGGGTGCTCGTTCTCGTTCGAGTCCGAGCTCATCGAGGCCGGCATCGAGATGCGCCACAACACCATGGGCCGCAACGTCTCCATGTACCTGACGGGCGTGCCGTGCACGCCGGCGGGCTCCATGTCCGGCAACATGGTCATGTCCATGCGCCCCATCCCCTACGACCAGGTGGTGAAGGCGGTGCAGATCTCCGGCGCCATCCCCAAGGTGCACGGCGCGCCCATCCACATCGGCGACCCGGCGGCCATCGGCGTGAAGGACATCGCGCATCCCGAGTTCGGCGACCCCGTGGACATCCACGAGGGCGAGGTGCCGGTGTTCTGGGCCTGCGGCGTGACGCCCCAGTCCATCGTCATGAACAGCAAGCCGCCGTTCGCCATCACCCACGCCCCCGGCTGCATGCTCATCACCGACACGAAGAACATCAACCTGAAGGAATAGGTCTCCGAAGCCGCATCTCAAGTCCCCGCAAGATGCGATTGCGCCAACTGAGCGCTAGGCAAGGGCAAAGCCCTTGCCTAGCGAAAGCAGCGAAAAGGGGCTTTTGATGCAGCCTCTTTTCGCTGGCATTATACTTGCTTCAATTGGCACCGCAGGGGATTCTTCGGCTCCGCGGCTCGCACCGCTCATCGCTTCACGATGCCTCCCTGCACCCGCTCCGCGTGCTCGGGAGTGCAAAAAGTCCACTGGACTGTTGCATGCTCAGGATGACAACCTAGCCGAGAGCATGTCGATGCTGATTTAACATAAAGCGCCGATCCCTCTGGCAGAGATCGCTTGTTATGAACGAAAAGAGCCTCGGCTAACTTTTCGCGAACTGGGGTTTTGTCGTCAGGTGATTGCTTGAGAGCCGGAAAATCGTTCATAACGGGCGATCTCTGCTACCGGCCGCGACCTCCCACCGCTGAAGTAGCGTTCTCGAATACCTCTCATGCGCCGCGCGTCGTTCGAGCCGCGTCGTTCGGGTTGCATTGCATGGGCTGCGCGCTGTCCGCGGCGCATCGTTCGGGCGCGTGTCGTTTGGGCTGCGGCATTCGGGCCGCCCGGCGTGCTCGCTGCGTCGTTCGGGTTGCGTCGTCAGGGCTGCAGCATTTGGGTCGGGCGTCCTATCGGCCTCGTGAGCGTTCGCTTGTTGGGGGCTTACTATTGTCATACAATAGCCTTGGTTGCAAGAGCAGCGAACCACCTGGCAAGGAGGTAGCGGTGGGCGGAGAGAACGATAGCCGAGCGCCGAAAGAAACCGACAAGCTCATTGAATTCACCGTCGCAGAGTACGACGACAACAGCCAAGAACCTCCTCGTTTCACAAAGGTGACGATGAGCCGAGAAGAGCTCAACCGAAGAATCGGCTTCACCGAGGAGCAGCTTGACAAGGAAGCCGAAGAATACGAGAACGACACGTGGGACGCGTCGAAGTTCGGCAAGGTCGTCATGGGCAGGCCCTCCCTCGCCGACGAGGAGGTGAAGCCCATCACGTTCAGGCTTCCCGTTTCGAAGATAGCCGCGCTCGATCGGAGGGCGGCGCGCGAGGGGCGCACGCGTTCGGAAGAGCTGCGCTTGGCCGTGGACGACCGCCTCATGAAGGCGTAAGGAGAGACGCAATGTATAGCATCGACTTGAACAGCGACCTGGGCGAAAGCTTCGGGCGCTACACGCTGGGACTCGACGACCAGATCATCCCGCTCGTCTCGAGCGCGAACGTAGCCTGCGGCCAACATGCGGGCGACCCGATGGTCATGCGCGATACCGTGCGCATGGCGGCGGACGCCGGCATCGCCATCGGCGCGCATCCGGGCTACCCCGACTTGCAGGGCTTCGGTCGCCGCGACATGAACCTGTCGCCCGACGAGGCGTACTCCTACATGCTGTACCAGATAGGCGCCCTGCAGGCGTTCTGCGCCGCGGCCGGCGTGCCGCTGCGACACGTGAAGCCCCACGGGCAGCTGTACAACCACGCCGCCATCGATCCGGAACTCGCGGCGGCGCTCGCGCAGGCAGTGCGCGACGTGGACGACCGCCTGGTGCTCGTGGGGTTGGCGAACGGCGCACTCGTGGACGAGGGCCGGAAGCTCGGTTTGACCACGGCCGAAGAGTTCTTCACCGATCGCAACTACACCGACGAGGGCAAGCTAGTGAACCGCAACGATCCCGCAGCCCTCATCCGCAGCGAGGAGGAGGCCATCGAACGCGTGAAGAACGCCATACGCGACGGCGCCATCCTGTCCGTGAACGGCAAGCTCATCGACCTGCACCCCGACACCATCTGCGTGCACGGCGACTCCCCCACCGCGCTGGCTTTCGTCCGCCGCACCCGCGAGGCCCTCGAAGAGGACGGCATAGCCATCAAGCCGGTGGGAGCAACCAACTAGCGGCCGATAACGGCGTCGCAGCGCTTTCGAAATCGAACATGCACCCAAGCAGGAGCCGACGTCCCGCAAGGAACGTCGGCTCTTTTTCGTCCGTCCCGCGCCAGGGAGGGAGGAGGCGCGGGCGGAAACGGAGGATTCGGCACAACCTCCTTCGAACCCGAGCGCGCCCGGATTCGAGAAAGCGTCCTACATCATGCCCGCAGCGAAGAAAGCGTAACGCGCCAGCACCACGCCTACCGTAGCAAGGACAAGCACGGCCGCGGCACCCGCTTGCGACGACAGCTTTCCCGCATGCGTCGCACCGGCGGCGACGCTGGCAGCCAACGGCCCGACGATCCCGGCCGCAACCAGCAGCGCGGTCATGTCCGCGCCGATGCGCGCCAGGTGCAGGCCGAACGCCACGAGCACAACGGCGAAGGCAATCTCCGCCGCTATGTTCGCGCAGGCCAGCTTGCCATCGGCGAGCGCGCCGCGATCGAGCAGGGCGCACAGGCCCGCACCCAGCGCCAGATCGCCCAGCACGAACAACGGGACGGTCGCAGCCCCGCTCCACGCGGGCAGGCCCAGGCTGTGGTAGTACGCCAAGCCGGTGACGATCATCAATCCCACGGCCGCGATCGCGCCGACCCAGCGCACCGGGCGCGGCGACGCGCCCTTCGCCTTCGCGAACGCCACGTCGACCACGATGACGATGCCGAACGCGATGGACCAGTACGCCTCTTGGGCGATCATCGATCCGGGGTTCGCCATACCGTTCGCGAACCGCAGGGGCTGCCCGAGGTGCGCGAGCGTGCCGCACAGCCCGACGCCCAGCAAAACCAAGCAGACCAGCGGGAACAGCCAAGCACGGCGACGTTCGTCGGATGCCGAGCTGTTGGAGCCGCTCACGCGCAGGCCGCCGCACAGCGCATCGACCACGTACGCCCCGGCCGCCAAGCCGGCGAACGTCGTGAACACTAGAAGAGGAAGCACATGCATAATCATGTTCATCAACCAACCTTTACACGTAATAGACCGACGGGCGCGTGCCGGCCTCGGGCAGATACGGCTCGGCGTGACGCTCTTGCATGAGCTTGCTCGGCGCGCTCTCCGGATCGTTCAAATCGCCGAACACGCGCGCGTTCGCCGGGCAGGCGGCCACACAGTACGGCTCGGCCCCCTCGGCCACGCGCTCGGCGCAGAACGTGCACTTGCTCATCACGTGGTCGACGTCGTTCATCGAAGGCGCCCCGTACGGGCATACCCAGCTGCAGTAACCGCATGCGATGCACACGTCCTGGTTCACCGAGACGATGCCGGTTTCGGGATCTTTGTGCATGGCGCCCGACGGGCAGTTGTTCACGCACGCCGGATCCTCGCAGTGGTTGCACAGCAGGGGGCGAAACGCCAGCGTCGGACGCGGAAACTTCCCGGTGGACTGGTACAGCACGTCGCCGTCGAGGCTCTCCAGATGGTTCCAGTGCGCGTTGCCGGGCACCTCGTTCGATATCTTGCAGCTCACCGTGCAGGTCTGGCACCCCACGCAGTACTGAGTGTCGATGACCATGCCGTAGTGTTTCTGTTCGGCCATGATTCCTCCTTTACGCCTTTTCGACTTCGACGAGCACGTCGTAGAAGGCGCTGTTCGTCATGCTGTAGGCTTCTTCGGCATCGCATATGGTGTGATGCGTGAGGTTTTGATAGCACCCCTCGATGAAGTAGTCGGGCGTCCAACCGCTCTGCGTGGCCACGGTGCCGGGAACGATGCCCTCGGTGAGGAACGCGCGGATCTTCATGTTGCCGCGGTCGTTCTTCACCCGTACCACATCGCCGTGCGCGATGCCGCGTGCCTCGGCGTCGGCCGGGTTCATCTGCAGCAGCGGCTCGTCCTGCACCACTTCGAGCGCGGGGTTCAGAATGTGCTGCGTGTGCACGTTCAGGCGATCGTGGTATTGGATGTACACGAGCGGGTACTTCTGCGCCAATTCGCCCTCGCGCGGGTCCTCGCACGGCGGTTTCCAGGTGGGCACCTCGTCGTCGAACTCCACCAGATCCTCGGTGTAGAACTCGAACTTGCCGGTGTCGGTCTTGTATCCGGCACCGTCGGCGTAGACGATGGCAGAGTCGTAGATGGCGTCGGAGCGACCGTAGATGCCCTGCTCCACCACGTCGCGCTCCCAATCGAGATCGTCCCAGGCTGGATGGTCGGTGCCCACGAACTGGCGCACCCATTCCTCGTCGGTTTTGTCCCAATACGCCTCGACGCCCGTTTTCTTCGCCAGAAGCGACATGATCTCGACGTCGGACTTGCTCTCGCCCATGGGCTCGATGGCAGGTTGGTTGAACATGGCCCACGGGCTACGATCCACCAGATCCCAGTGCTCCCAGTACGTGCAGGCGGGCAGCACGATGTCGGAGTACTTCGCCGTCCACGTCCACCACGGATCGGCGGTCACGATGAAATCGATGGCCGGGATGACTTCGTTGATGATGCGGTTTGAGTCGGGGCTCATGTTGACGAAGTTGGAGTTGGCGATCCACAGAAAGTCGATGGGCACCGGATCGTGGTCGACCGCCGCCGAATACACCTGGGAGGAAGGAACGAGGTTCGCCTTCTTGCCCGTGTCCGACCAGTCCGAATAGTCGTACACCGGCCCCGTGTAGCCGGCGACCGGCTTGTTGGTGGCCGTGCCACCGGCGTGGGAGGCGCCGCCGCCGGGAACGCCGATGTAGCCGGCGACCATGGCGAGCGTGGCCACGGTGCGGAAAGGCGCATAAGAGTGGTACACGCGCTGCATGCCCTGGCCCATGCGGATACCGGCGGGCTGGGCCTCGATGTACTCCTTGGACAAGCGCTCGACCACGGCAGGATCGATGCCGCATATCTCGCCGGTGCGTTCGGGCGTGTACGCGGCGCACGCGTCGACCAGATGGTCGAAGGCGGTACGGCACGCCACCCCGTCGACTGTGAACGAACCCGAGAGCGCGGGCTTCGCGGAACCGGCCTTGACGGTTTTCGCGTCGGGCGCGGGCACCGCGGCACCCGCCAGCTCGTCCCAGATCACGTACGTGCCGGCACCGGCTCCGGCCGCACCCTGCGCCGCCGGAGCGGTGCCGATAGAGCCCGCCTCGGCTTTCTCGTCGCCCTGCGCCGTTGCGACGACCTTGCCGTCGACCATGCGCAGGTACGTGCCGTCATCCTCGCGGATAAGGTACGGAGCCACCGATTCCTCGACCAGCTTGTCTTTGGCGTGCAGGTCGTGGCCGATGATCCAGTTCATCATGCCCAAAGCGAGGGCGGGATCGGTCTGGGGGTTGATGGGGATCCACTCGTCGGCTATGGCGGCGGTGGAGCACTGGCGCGGGTCGATGACGATGAGCTTCGCCCCGTTCTTGCGGGCGGCCACGTAATCGCGCAGCTCGGACGTGTGCGTGTCCGCGACGTTGCGACCCCACGCGATGAGCAGCTTCGAGTTCAGGTAGTCGCGCGAATCATGCGCGCCGCGATGCGTGCCAAACACCATGGTCATGCCCATGGACGCGCCATGGTCGCCCATGATGCCCTCGATGTCCCACGTGGTGGCGCCCACGGTCGCGGCGAAGCGCGTGGGAGCCTCCCACGAGAGCTTGCCCAAGTCGCCCGTGAACGAGTAGAACGAGGCCGCCAGCGGGTTTTTCGCCAGCACCGCGTTCAGCTTCTCGGCTATCTCGTCGATAGCCTCGTCCCAGGTGATGCGCTCGAACTCGCCCGAGCCGCGCTCGCCGGTGCGGCGCATGGGGTACATGACGCGCGCGTTCTCGTCCTGCAGGCGCTGGATGTAGCTCATCGAGCGCAGGCACGCGTTCGCATATCCCGGACGTCCCGGCATGTCGCCCGGCTCCACGCGCACGAGCTTGCCGTCGCGCACGGTGCCGCGCAGATGGCAGCGCGACGTGCAGTTCACCGTGCACACGGCGTGCACCGCCTGCTCTCCGGCAGCTGCGGGAACCTCGTCGGCCAGCGCTTCGCCCGCGCCGACCCCCAACGCCTCGAAGCCGAGCGCGGATGCCACCGTGATGGCCCCGACGCCTTTGATGAACGTGCGGCGCGTGAGCTTGCCGTCGCGCGTGAAGTACTCGGGCTCGCGTGCCCCGACATACGTTTCACCGTTCTCCATATCCTCCTCCTTGCTCTCGTCGAACTCCTTGTTCGTTCGGACGCCGACAACGTTACGCCCCCTGTCGAGCGCCCTCCACACACGGCAGTGGGCACGGCACAGGGTTGGGCCACGCCCCCAAACAAGGCGCGTGCCCACAATGTTGTGGGCACCGCCCAAGCTTGGTTGGACATCGTTCGCGCAAACAGGTAACGTCCCGTGCGTGGAGAGGGGATATTCGTGACGAAGGGCGAAGGAAGACGTGCCCGGAAACGCTGCGTCGGCATCGCGTGCGGCCCGAACGGCGCCGCCGCGCTGGTTGCCGTCTCGGCTTTTCTGGTGTTCGGACTCAACAACACCGAAACGTCGGCGCTGCCGGCCTATGTCATGGAACTGGGAGGCGGCCCTTTCGTGGCGGGTCTGCAAAACAGCCTGTTCGTCCTGGTCGCCGTGCTATTGCGCATTCCGCTCGAACGCGTGGTGGAGCGGCGGGGAGGCCGGTTTGCCATGATCTTGGGAGCGTTGGGCTACACGCTTCCCTGCCTGCTCATGGCAAGCTGCACCGAACTCTGGCAGATCGTGGTCTTGCGCCTCGCTCAAGCGCTGGGCCTGGCGGCGTTCCAACCGAGCGTTTCGCAATACCTGGCTGCGTCCTCCCCCGCCCCGGTGCTGGGCCGCCACTTGGGAATCGTGCGATTCGCGACCACCGCCTCGCTCATGGTGGGCCCCGTGTCCGTCTTCCCCCTGATCGGCGAACATGGGTACGGCACGTTTTTCGCCGTGCTCGCCGTAGCGGGCGCATGCGGGGCCGCCATCGCCTGCGCGCTGCCCGCCCGCAGGCCGGCCGCCGCGCCTGAAACGCCCGCATCGGAAGAACGCCGACCGAACCCCGACGATGCGGGCCTGCCGATGACCCGGCGGCAAAAGGCGTTGCTGCTCGCAGGCCCTTTCCTGCTGGCCTCGGGCTACAGCGTGGTCATGAACTTTGGGCAGCTGCTTTCCCGCAACGTGCTTGCCGGCTGCAACGACGGCGTGCTGTTCGCCTGCCTGAGCGCCGGGGGTCTAGCGGGCAGCCTGGTCGCAGGATGGGCGGCCGACCGCTTCGGCCCCAAGCGCGCGGTCGCCTGCACGATCGCGGCAAACGGGCTGGGCCTGCTGCTCATGGGAACCGCTCCCGGACCGCTTCCCGTCCTAGCGGGGGCGCTGTTGTGCGGCGCGGGCTACTTCGGGGGCATTGCCACGCTCATAGCCGCGGCGGGCACCTCGCTCGGCGGCGGGGCGAGCACGTTTCTTGCGCGCCAACAGAGCGGCTTGGATCTGGGCATGATCGTCGGCGGGCTCGCAGCCGGGCTCATGATGCAAGCCGGCCTCCCCTTGGCTGCGGCGTTTTCAACGGCCTCGGCCGCCGCAGCTGCAGCCCTGCTGGCATGGGGTATGATGTACCCTCGCCGCAACGACGCGTAAAAGGAGGACCCATGGAGGCCATCAGCTTGTTCGTGCAGCCGAAACCCCTGTTGAGCGACACGATCGAACGCGTCGTTGCCGAAGGCGCGCTCAAGGGGAGGCCGATTCGACTCAACCCCGGCGACTACCTGTTTCGAGAGGGCGACGACATGCGCGACACGTTCTACCTCACGCGCGGCCTGGTGCGCTTGTATAGCGACACGCCCGACGGTTACACGAAAACGGTGTTCTTCCACAAGGCCGGAACGCTGATCGGGTTCCAAGGGTTCCGGCCCGAGGTCGACCGCAAGCCGTCCATCCTGAACGCGAAGGCGACCACCAAGGTGGAGGCCTACGCCCTCGACGCCGAGAGCTTCGGCGACTACCTCAAGGCGCACGGCGAGGTGTGCTATGCCATGGCGCAGTACCTGTTCGAGATGATGGCGCTGCAAACCCGCGAGGCGGTGAACGCGTCCATCTACCCCGTGCTGCAGCGGTTCTCCGCCCTGCTGCTCACCTTGGCGCGCGAATTCAACTCGGCGCAGGCGCCTGCCATCGTGCCCTTCAGCAACGAGGAGCTGGCCGAGATGCTGGGCGTGCACGTGAACTCCATCACGAACTCCGTCGTGGCCCTGCGCAACGCCGACTGCGTCGAACGGCAGCGCGGCGCGCTCGTCATCACCGACTTCCGAAAGCTCAAAAGCATCGCCGAGAACCTTATTGCGAGCTCCTAGGGGCGAGCTCGCAAGGGAGTCTTTCGGCTGGCGCCGCAGGGAATCCTTCGCCCCCGCTTCGCAGGGCCTCCCTGTGCCCGCTCCGCGTGCCCGGGGCCTCGACAGTCCACCGGACTGTCGAATGCTCCGCTCGCTCGGGATGACAGGTGGAGGAAAACGAGAAAGCGCCCACCTCCATGGCGGGCGCTTTCGCGTTGCTGCTTTGCCGATACGTCCGCTAGCCGCCGATCAGGGCTTGCAGCGACGTGAGGAAGCTCGACATGTTGCGGTAGCACATGAACAGCGTGATGACGATGATGACCACGCCCGCGCAGTTCGCGAAGATGTGGTTCTTCCACTTGCCCAGGTCCTTGCCGTTGGCGCAGTAGATGACGAAGAACGCCATGATGGGCAGCAGGATGGCGTTGGCCGCCTGCGCCACCAAGATGAGCTCGGTCGGGCTCTTGCCCAGCGCGATGGCCATGACGCAGCCGCACACGAGCACGATGATCCAGATGAGCTTGAAGCGCAGGTCCTTGACCGTCTTCTTCCAGCCCAGCACGCCGTTCACCGCGTAGGCGGCCGAGAACGACGCCGTGATGGCGCTGGAGAATCCGGCAGCCAAAAGTCCCAGGCCGATGAGCCACGTGGCCCACGAGCCCAGAAGCGGCTGCAATGCGAGCGCCATGTCCTTGCCGTTCGTCACCACGGTGTCGGTGCCGTAGATGTTCGCGGCGGCGCACACGAGGATGGCCATGGAGATGATGCCGCCCAGGCCGATGCTCAGGATGGTGTCGAAGCGCGCGTCGGACACCTGCTCGGGATCCTTGAAGCGCTCGGAGGCGCCAGAGGCGTGCAGGAACAGGTTGTACGGCACGATGGTGGTGCCGATGAGGCCCACGGCGGTGAGGATGCCCTTCGAGCCCTCCTCGGGCAGCGCGGGCACGAACAGGCCATGCGCCACGGCACCCCAGTCGGGGCTGGACGCGAACGCCGTCACCAGGAACACCACGCCCATGAACACGACGATGGCCGTGAGGATGACCTCGACCACCTTGTACGAGCCGATCCACATGGCGATGAACGCGCAGATGCCCAGCACCACCACGATGGGCAGCATGGGCACGTCGGGCGCGACGGCCTGGATGCCTAAGATGCCGCCCGTGATGTTGCCCGTTTCGTAGGCGATGTTGCCCACGAAGATGGCGATGATAACAATCACGATAGCAATCCACATGAGAGCCTTGTTGGGAATGCGGTCGCGGATGTTTTCACCCAATCCCTTGCCCGAAACGATGCCGACGCGCGAAGCCATCTCCTGGAAGATGATGGTGGCCACGGTGGCGAACAGCAACGCCCACAGCATGGTGTACCCGTAGCTCGCACCGGATACCGTGCAGGTGGTGACGGTGCCGGGCCCGATGAAGCCGGCCGCCACGAGCGCGCCAGGTCCGATGTTCTTGAACTTCTGAGCCAGAGAGCTGCTCATACCCTCTCCTTTCCCTTCTTGACAACGAGGTGCAACGTTATGCACACCCCATGATCCCCGTTGCACGTTTCGCCTCTGTTGCGAACGCGCAGATACTGCCTTCGAAAAAGGCAATGCCGATCAGATTCGCCTACTTTATCAGAATAAAGACCCAACGTATACGCCCCAACCGCAGAGGGCTCCGTCCATCGGCGGCGAAGCGGCCCCCGAACGCCGCGAGAGGCAGCGGCATCCCGAGGCCCCGGTTCGCACGCTCGCTCCGAGCGTTAGAAGCTGCAACGGTTGCGGCCGTCGCGCTTGGCCGCGTACAACGCCTCGTCGGCGCGCCGGTAGAGGTCGTCGAACGACTCGCCGGGCTTCGAGAGCGCCGATCCCGTGCTGATGGTGATGCGACGCTCCGAATCGGACGATGCGCGTCGCTCGACGGCGCGGCGCACGGCCTCGCATTTCTCTTTGACCACAGCGGAATCTTTGACGTTGTTCAGGTACACCATGAACTCGTCGCCGCCGAGCCGCCCCACCACGTCGCCCACCCGGAAGCTCTCGCGCAGGATGCGTGCGACGTCCACGAGCGCATGATCCCCCTCGAGATGGCCGAACGTGTCGTTGACCTCTTTGAAGCGGTCGATGTCGACCATGATCAAGGCTCCCCGCTCGCCTTCGCCGAGCGCGTCCACCTGCTGCGCGATGCGCCGCCGCGTTGTTTCGGAGTTGAGCAAACCGGTGAGGCTGTCGCGTTCGGCCTTCGCCATCAGCTCGTCCTTCTCGCTCCGTTCCTCGTCTATCACCTTCAACGTGCCCACCGCGTAGGCGGCGCGCCCCGCATCGTCCACGGGTTCGACGGTCACGCGCAGCCAATGGTCGATGCCGTCCGCATCGGGCAACCGCACCTCCTCCACCCGGCGCTCGCGGGAACGCAGCAGATCCAGAAACGAGGTCTTTTGCTCCTCGTCCAGGGCGAAGGAGTCCGATCCGAGGTTGACGGTGATGGGCTCCGCCACGCCATGCTGGCCCTCTTTGCTCGGCAGCGATATCACGAGCGAGCCGGTGCGCTTGTCGTACTCGAAGAAGTAGTCGTCGCAGAGCGCGTAGAGGCGCAGGCGCTTCTTCAGGTCGAGCGCCGTTTTCGCGTTGGCGCGCGCCCGCTGATACAGAATGACCAGTATCAGCAGCAACACGATGAGGAGGACTACGGCTACGGTGGCGAAAGCCTCGAACGGATGGGCGCGCACGAAGTCAACGATCTCGAACGGCTGCTCGCGCAGCACGTCGCCGTTTATGACGGCCTGCAGCTCCACTTCCGTGAGCGAGCCGATGGCCTGATCCATGATGCCCAGCAGCCGGCCGTCGCCCGTGCGCACGACGCCGAAGCTGACGCGCCGCGGTTCGTGCGTTTGCGGCGCGACGCGCACGCCGCGGTACTCGGGCATGTTGAGGAAGTACTGCATGACGTACTCGTCGACGTACGTATAGTCGGCCTCGCCGCCGACCACCGCCTGCAGGCATTCCGCAACGGACGGAAAGCGGACCGCGTCGCCGATGAACATGCCGTCGTAGCGGCTCGAAGACGAGATGGCCAGTCGTTTTCCGGCGATGTCCCCGTTCGAAGCCCCTTCGTTCGCAACGAGCACGTACGACGCCGTCACGTAGGGCTGCGTGAGGGAAAGCCCCCGTTCGCGCGCCGCAGCGTAGTTGTAGTCGAAACAGGCCACCAGATCGATGGCTCCTTGCTCGCTCAACCCGTCCAGCTCGTCTTCCGACGCGGCGGGCACGTACGTGAAGTTGAGGCCCGTCTTCGCCGCCACGACTTCGAGCAAATCGACGGCGATGCCTTTGAGCTCGCCGTTCTCTTCGTACTGGTACGGCGGCTGGTTCGACAGCACGCCTACCCGAACGGGATCAGCGGCGGCGATGAAGGAGCGGTCGTCGTCCGACAGCACGAACGCGCCGGACGCCTGCGTGAAGTACTCGTCGTGCAGGCGCGAGCGGAACATCGGATCGGCGCTGTCGATGCGTTCGAGGGCGGCATCCAGCTTGTCGGCGAGCACTTGGTCACCCTGAGCGGCAGCGAAATACAGTGGATGCGACGAAACATGGCCGACGGTGCGCAAACCGTCGGCCGCGGCCATGTCGGTCGCGAGCACCGCATCGGCCCGGCCGTCGAGCACTGCGGCCTTCGAATCGTCCACATCCGCGCAGTTCACCAACTCGTACGCGATGCCCATGCGAGCGCAGAACGATTCCAGTTCGCCCAGCAACGTCGACTTCTCCACCGCGGCCACGCGCAGAGGACGGTCGGCGCTGGCGGAGACGAGCGGGTTGTCGGTGCGCTCGGCGCTGGCCAGCAGCACGATTCCCAAGGTAGCGTAGCTCTCGCGCGTCAGCGCGAGCGACGAGCGGCTTTGCTCCGACGACATAATGCCGGCCACGAGGTCCACCTCGCCGGCGGCCAGCAATTCGCGCGACTTCTCGAAAGCCGCTGCCCCGCTGCCCTCGACCGCGACGAATTCGTAGTTCCAACCCGTGTATTGGGCGATGCGCTCCAGGTACTCGTAGGTGTAGCCGGATCGAACGCCCGATTCGTCCGTCCACATCACCCGAAACTGCTGGGGGAACGCAACGCGCACGGTGCGCACCGCTTCCGAGGACGCGGCGGCGGAAGGCGCCTCGTCGGACGCGGCCTCGTCGCCGAAGGCCCCGCCGGGGACCCATGCGGATACCGCGCAGACGAACGCGAGCAGCCAACAGGCCGCCGCGTGAAAAACGCGTCCGAACCGTCCCCCTCCGCCGTGCCGCTCCCCCATCGCGCCTGCGCCTTTCCCCTTGTCGTGCCCCTTATTATACTGCCGGGTCAGGGGAAATGCGCGATAACTATTCCGAGTGCTCGATAAGGTCGATGACCTCGTCGCGGGAGTGCACGTCGAGTTTCTGGTAGATGGACTTGATGTGGTACTTCACCGTGTTCTCGGACACGACCAGTTTCTCGGAGACGGCGCGCGCCGTGCGACCCTGGCCCAGATGGACGAGTATCTCCGACTCGCGCGGCGTGAGCCCGTGCGCACGGGCGAGCGAGGCGCAGCGATCGGCCAATGCGTCGCCTTGGCGTTCGGCTGCGGGCATGGCCGCCTTGCCATCGCCCTCGCCGGAACCTTCGAGCTTCTTGTCCTTGAACAGGAACATCGACACCATGGCCACCAGATACACCGCCACCAGGGCCACCGCCGTGAGCTCGAGGTTGCCCTGCCCGAAGCTGTCCGCCTTGAACAATCCCAGCAACGTGCCGGCCATCCGCGCCGCGTTCGTGCACACGAGCGAGCACGAGAACAGCAGCGCCGCCGGAAGCTTCGTGTCGTGGACGGCGTTGGCCAGCATGCACCACAGGATGATGCTCGCCACGAGCGTTCCCAACTGCGCGCAAGCGTTGGCCAGCCCTCCCACGCCGTTCCAGATGAGCGGCAGCAGCAGGAAACCGGCGGCCGACAGCGGCAGGGCCACCTTGTACACCGAGCCCAGGCTCGGCCGGCTTTTCACGAACAGCGCCGGCAGCAGCAAAGCCACGATGACCACGGCCTGCGTGACGAGCGCCGTTTGCTGGAACGTGGCAAGCGGAATGTCCTGCCGCGCCGACACCTGCAGCATGAGCCCGCTCATGAACGACAGGATAGCCGTGCCCAGCATGGGCCGCCACAAGGCCGAAAGCGCGCCCTTGAACACGGGGGCCGAGTACTCCTCGGCGATGGGGGCTCGCGCATCCAGGCACTTCTTGCAGAACCAGGCCGACGCGAAGAACAACACGGCCCCCACCGGCAGCATAGCGGGCGAAGGCAGCAACGTGACCAGAAAGTACACCACCAAGCTGGCCACGTTGCTCAGCAGCACGAACAGATAGGCTTGGCGCAGGTCGAACGTGCCGCAGAAGCGAGCCCACAGCAAGTTGATGAGGGCATCGCCCGCCCCGAAGAACAGGCCGCCGAACACGAGCCACGGAACGAGCGCCTCAAGGGGCACGTAGCCCGCGAACTGGAACGCCATGCGCGTGACCACGAATCCGGTCGCCGCCGCGCCCGCGCACACCACGATGGCCGTGAGCGAGGACGACCGGTTCGAGGCTCGACGTGCGACGGCCATCATGACCAGGTACACCACGAGTCGCGCCGCGACCACCGCCACCAAGAACAGCGATTCCACATGGGCGCCGGTCTGCCCCAGCGACGTGAGCACGGTGGGAGATTCGAACGACATGTATCCGAACACCAGGTACAGGGCATAGCCGCCCATGAACGCCACGTCGCGTGCGCGTATGCCGGCGAACATTTCCCTCAGACGGTTCAAACGGGCCCCTCACCCTTCGCTTTCACGGCTGCCAGTGTAGCCGAAATAGGTACCCCCGTCATCCCAACAGTATAGAAACATCGATTACCACCCGTATCGGGTAGGCGCTCCATCGGGGTAAACGCCGAAAACTACCCGGATGCGATGTCGCAACCGAACGTTGAGGAGCGTAGAGTTTCGCAGCGTAGGGAGGGTTTCGCTACGCGAATCCTCGTTAGGGGGCGGCAAATCGATCCGTCGGGCACTGCAGCGTTGCGGCGTCCGGCCCCGCGCCCCGCAACGAAAGGAGAGGGAACATGTCAGAAAAAGGTTTGAGTCGCCGCGCGTTCCTCGGCTTCGGCGCCACGGCTGCGGCAGCCGCCGCGGCCGTCGGCATCACCGGCTGCGCGCCGCAGGCCAAGGGCGACGCGAGTGCGTCGGGCAGCGCGTCCTCCGCAGGCGGCGCGGCCACGAAGTTCACGCCGGACTTCCTCACGCCGCCCCCCGTGCCCACGGACGTCAAGGACGAGAAGACCTGCGACGTGCTCGTCATCGGCATGGGCCTGGCCGGCACCGCCGCCGCCAAGGAGGCCGCCGAGGCCGGCAAGAAGGTCATCGTGCTGGAGAAGCAGCCCGAGGACAGCTATTCCGTCATATCCATGGCCGGCGACTTCGGCGTGGTGGGCTCGAAGATTCAAAAGGACCTGGGCATCGAATGGGCGCCGAAGGAGGACATCCTCAACGAGTTCGTCAAAGAAACGGGCGGGCGCTGCGACACGTGGATGACGAACTACTGGTACGACCATTCCGGCGAGGACTTCGACTGGTTCATCGAGAACGCCGACTACGAGGTGCTGAAGTCCACCGCCGCGAACCGCGAGACGGACAAGCCCAACTACATCCGTCCGAAGTGCTTCCCGCCGCAAGAGGGCTACAACTACAAAGAAGAGGTGTACCCCTACTTCCATGGCACCATCACCACGAACCCGAACATGCAGTGGGCCTGCCAGGCGGCGTTCGAGGATGCCATGAAGGCCGGCGCCGAGCTCATTTACAACGCCGAGGGCGAGCAGCTCATCGTGGAGGACGGCACCGTGAAGGGCGCCTACGCCAAGACGAAGGACGGCTACCTGAAGGTGAACGCCAAGGCCGTCGTGCTGTGCTGCGGCGACTACGGCGCGAACCCCGAGATGCGCCACTACTACGCCCCGTGGACCGAGGAGTTCATGGGCGGCGTGGACGACGGCCGCGGCCAGCTCATGGGCATCTGGGCCGGCGGTTGGATGGAGCTGGGTCCGCACGCTCCCATGACGCACCATATGGGCGGGTCGCTCGGCGTGGACAGCTTCCTGCAGCTGAACATGGAGGGCAAGCGCTTCATGAACGAGGACGTGCCCGGCCAGAACATCGCCGACGAGCATACGCGCCAGCCCGTGGCGAAGGATCCCGAGATGGCCGAGGCAGGCGTGAAGGCGTGGCAGATCTTCGATAGCAAGTGGCCCGAGCAGATCGACAAGATGCCCGACGGCCACGGCTACACCACGCACTTCGTGTCCGAGGAAGAGGCCCCGAACTACGAGACGGTGCTTTCCGGCTTCGGACTGGGCTACACGACGGCCGCCATGGTGGAGGAGCGCACGGACGTTATCGCGAACTCCCTCGAGGAGCTGGCCGAGAAGACGGGCCTGCCCTACGACACGATGAAGGCCGAGATCGAGCGCTACAACGAGCTGTGCCACAAGGGCGTGGACGAGGACTTCGGCAAGATGTCCAAGCGCCTGTTCCCGGTGGAGAACCCGCCGTACTACGCGTGCAAGTTCGGCAACGCCGGTATGCTGGTCATGTTCGGCGGCCTGGAGTGCGACCACGACCTGCACGTGACGAAGGACGGCACGAACGACCCCATCCCCGGCCTATTCGTGGCCGGCAACACGATGGGCCGCCGCCTGCTGGTGGACTACCCCGTGGTCGTGGCCGGCATCAGCCTGGCCACCGCCCTGTGCTTCGGGCGCCTGGCCGGCAAGAACGCCGCCGCCAGCGTGTAACCGGAACCCTTCCCGCGGGGCGGCCGGCCTCCCTCCCCTTGACGGCCGCCCCCTTTCAGCATGCGGGGTTCGCGTCTTCTGCGAACCCCGCATCTTTTGCACAAAACGTCGCAGGTAAGCCACTTTCGTATGCGTAAAACGTCGCAAACAGGCTGCTTTTCTGTACATAAAACGTCGCAAAAACCTGTTCAAATAGTTTGTAAAACGTCGCAAGCAAACCACTTTTCCTAGGTAAAACGTTGTATACTGCCTCCTAGCTGGATATGGATAATCATCGATTCCTGCAATGAGGTGCAACAATTATGTCCCTAAAACGCAAAGCGCTCGCACAGCTTAAACAATGGAGGGCAGATCCCGGCCACCGCGCCCTTTTGATAACCGGAGCACGCCAGGTGGGGAAAACCTACCTTGTCCGCGAGTTCGCTCGGGCTCGCTACGACGCGTTCCTTGAAATCAACTTCGTTCGAACGCCCGACGCGGCCGACATATTCGAGGGCAACCTGGACGCGAGCACGATCATCGCCGGCCTCACTGCGTTCAGCCGCAAGGCGCTCGTCCCGGGCAAGACGCTGATTTTCCTCGACGAGATCCAAGAATGCCCGCGAGCGCGCACCGCCATAAAATTCCTGGTAGACGACGGACGCTTCGACTACATCGAGTCGGGATCGCTCTTGGGCGTGCGCTACAAAGAAGTCCCCTCCTATCCGGTAGGATACGAAACCGAACTGCGCATGTATCCGCTCACTTTGGAGGAATTCTTCGACGCCTGTGGGATCCAACCCGAGGTGTTCGAACATGTTCGCGCCTGCTTTTCTCGACGCGCTCCCCTTCCGGTCGCCATGCACGAACGTCTGCTGAAGTTGTTCCGGCTCTACCTTGTAGTCGGCGGCATGCCGGCAGCCGTTCAGGAGTTCGTCGATTCGAGCGACCTCGCGCGCGTGCTCAAAATCCAAACCGACGTCCTCGCCCAGTATCGTCAAGACATCGCGCGCTATGCGAGCGACAAGGCGCACGTTCACGCCATCTTCGACCACATACCTGCGGAACTGGATAAGAAGAACAAGCGTTTCAAGCTCTCCGATCTGGCAAAATCCGCCCGCATGGAACGCTACGCGAGCGACTTCATGTGGCTCGCGGACGCCGGCGTCGCGCTCCCCTGCTACAACGTAACCGAGCCCAAGGCTCCGCTTGCCATCAACGTACGGCATAGCCTGTTGAAAGTGTTCCTTTGCGACGTGGGGTTGTTGAGCGCCGCAACGGGAGGAGGCGTTCAGTTCGATATCCTTCAGGGGAACATCGACGTCAACTGGGGCAGCATGCTGGAGAACGCGATAGCCCAGCAGCTGGTGGCGCACGGGTTCGATCTCTATTACTACGATAAGCAGAAGATCGGCGAAGTGGACTTCCTCTTGCAGGACGGCAAGAGCATCGTGCCTCTCGAGGCGAAATCGGGTAAAGACTTCCGGCAGCACGCCGCGCTCGACAACCTCTTGGCCATGCAAGAATGGCACCTCGACAGCGCATACGTTCTATGCACGTGCAATATAGAACAGGCGGAAAAGGTCGTCTACCTCCCCTGGTACGCGCTCGTCTGCATCGAGCCAATCGGGTTGCCGAGCAGCTTCGTCATAGACATGAGCGAGTTGACCTGACGAAACGCCCTTCGCAGGGGAGGGGCGCTACGACGTCTTCCAGAAATCCTGCACGAGGGCCTGGCGGTTGGGTTGGCCCGTTTTCTGCAGGATGTTGTGCACGTGCACCTTCACGGTGCTGAGCGCCAGGTGCATCTCCGACGCGATGTTCTGGTTGTCCTTGCCCACCAGCACGTAGCGCAGCACCTCGCACTCGCGATCGGACAGCTGGTGGCGCTTGCCGTACATGAGCAGGTTGTCGCCTATGAGCTCTTCCTGCCGGCCGCCGCCGTGCATGGGCGGGCGCTCGAAGCGCAGCGACAGCACGCGGAACGCGTCGCGGCAGGCGAAGAACGCGCAGCACAGCATGAGCACGTTCTCGGTGAAGTTGCGCTCGGGCGCGTAGGCGCGCGGCCCGAACATGATGGGATCGGGTAGCAGGAACACGCAGGCATCCTCCGCCACGATCAAGATGCCCAGCACCCACAGCGCCACGTACAGCCAACGATGGCGGCGCAACCGGCTGCGCTCGGCTTCGTCCTTGGTCGCGAAATAGCGAAAGCCCGCGAACAGCAGCATCCAGAACAGGTAGAGCTCGCGCGGGAAGTAGAACAGGAAGCTGCGCAAATCGCCTTCGGGCAGCACGACGAGCACGCCCACGCTCGCCACCACGAACAACGCAACGGGAACGACTTTGAGCGCTTTGCGCGTTTCGCCCAGATAGTCGCACACCAAAAGCCAGAACGACGTGAGGAACCCGCCGCCCGTCACCACGAGCGCCAGCGACATGACGACCGCATAGGCCGCCCCCAGCCCCGCGCTCGCCCCGGTGAAGAAGTCGTCTTGGAACACCCACGCCACGTCGAAGAAGTAAAACAGGAAGCCGAAGAAGGCGTAGAGCATGGTGCGCTTCCGCGACACCAGATAGGCGGACAGGCATGCGGCCGACGCCAAGATGGAGCCCAGCAGCACGAAAAGCGTATAGTGGAAGAGCACGAAACCCACGAACGAGCACCTCTCAGTCGCTTGCCTACGGCCTTTGAAGGCCTTCGTCCATGATACACGAACGAGCCCCGATGTTCCCATAGGGGCGGCCTGCAACCTGCCCACTTTAGGTCGCCATCCGGTACTCTTGATCGCCACCTGCGGTTTAGCGAGGGTTTAGTCCCGGCTGAGGCTTGGTACACCCCAATCGCTGCCTCGGTAAACCCGCTTTACATCTTTCCTTCCATCGGCAACAGGTGCAAGGTTAAGCCAACGCGTCGCAGGGCTCGCAAAGCCGCAGACGCACTTGGCGAAGATAGGCCGGCGCGCTTAAAGGACGCGCGGGCCGAACAAACAGAAGGAAGAAGGAGGGTTGCACATGTCAGGAGTGAACGTCAAGAGCGAGATCAAGCCCTTGAAGAAAGTCCTGCTGCACCGCCCGGGCAAAGAGCTTCTGAACCTGACGCCGAACACGCTCGAAGAGCTGCTGTTCGACGACATCCCGTTCTTGAAGGTCGCCCAGGAGGAGCATGACGCGTTCGCGCAGGCCCTGCGCGACAACGGCGTCGAAGTGTTTTACCTGGAAGACCTCATGGCTGAGGTTCTCGAGGCCAACCCCGAGCTGCGCGAGCAGTTCCTCAAGCAGTGGATCGAAGAGGCCGGCATCCGCACGGACCGCTACCAGAAGATCATCTTCGACTACATGCAGGAGAACTATCCCGACGCCAAGGACTTCGTGCTGAAGACGATGGAGGGCATCAACCTCACCGAGCTGCACACCGACAAGTCCAACTCGCTGGTCGACCTGGTTTCCGAGTCCTCCAAGATGGTCGTGGCCCCCATGCCGAACCTGTACTTCACCCGCGACCCGTTCGCGATGATCGGCAACGGCGTGTCCATCAACCGCATGTACTCCGAGACCCGCAACCGCGAGACCATCTACGGCGAGTACATCTTCGCGCATCACCCCATGCTGAAGGGCACTCCCGAGTACTACAGCCGCTACAACACGTTCCACATCGAGGGCGGCGACATCCTCAACATCAACGACAAGGTGCTGGCCATCGGCATTTCCCAGCGCACCGAGCCCGATGCCATCGACGCCATCGCGAAGAACATCTTCAACGATCCGACGAGCCCCATCGAGACCATCCTGGCGTTCAACATCCCGAACTCCCGCGCCTTCATGCACCTCGACACCGTGTTCACGCAGATCGACACGGACAAGTTCACCATCCATCCCGGCATCATGGGCCCGTTGACGGTGTTCGAGATCACCGCCGAGGGCGAGGGCATCAAGGTCAAGGAAGTGAACGGCACGCTGGAGAGCATCCTGGAGACCTACATCGGCCATCCCGTGGAGCTCATCCCCTGCGGCGGCGGCGACCGCATCGCGGCCGAGCGCGAGCAGTGGAACGACGGCTCGAACACGCTGTGCATCGCTCCGGGCAAGATCGTGGTGTACGAGCGCAACGACGTCACGAACAAGGTGCTCCGCGACAAGGGCCTCGACCTCATCATCGTCCCGTCCGCCGAGCTGTCCCGCGGCCGTGGCGGCCCACGCTGCATGAGCATGCCCATCGAGCGCGAGGACTAAGCTTTCCAGCTCCCCCCTTGGGCGCATGCACGTGACCAGCCTCCGTGCATGCGCCCTCCTTCACGCTGTTGCCGCAGCGCTGAGCCCGGTCCCACTGGCGAACGAGAACCGGGCTCAGCGCTGCGGCAACCATTGGCTTCATCGGCGCCCCCTGCGCTTCGGTATCGGCCTTCGCCATCCGATACCGAAGCGCAGGGGGCGCTTTGCCATTGCTGGACAACGGACGTCCTTTTTCGCGATGCCGTAGGGGAGTCCGGCATACGTCGCAGGTTTGCCGCAGGTCGCGCCTCCCGCCATTCGCAAGCGGCACGACATGCATCCGTTCCGCCGCAGATCATCGGCGTTGTCAAAGTCATTTTGCAACGCCGGCGAACCCCGTTTCGCCCCTGCAAAAGGCTTTGGGTGGTATCGTGGAAACCGATAGGGCATCTTCTTCTCCGCGGAAAGGGAACTATGGAGCTTGGCATCCGCATCAAGCAGCACCGCACCGCGCGCGGCCTCTCGCAGGAGGACCTTGCTGGGAAGATCTACGTCTCCCGGCAGACCGTATCCAACTGGGAGACCGACAAAACCTACCCCGATGTGGAAAGCCTGCTGCTCCTCAGCTCCCTCTTCGACGTATCGGTGGACGATCTAGTCAGAGGAGATGTCGAAATGCTGCAGGAAAACGCACGCGCCAACGCAAAGAAGCTGAATTTCTGGGGAGGACTGTCCCTTGCCTCCGTGGCCCTCTCACTGCTCGTCTTGACGGGCGGGGTCTTCCTTTTCGGTGCGGTCGGAGCGTTCTTTGCTGCGCTCGCCCCACTCCCCGTTTGCTTTTTCGCACTTTACCGAACATCGGGCATCATGAAGAGCATCGACGTGGTGACCACTGCCGAAATGGTGGCGTTTCTCGAGGGAAGGCCGGTCAACCGCGACGAGGCGAAGCGCAAGCAGTACCGCAAGTGCGTCGTCATCATCTCCATCATAGTCACGGTTGTCTCCGGCTGCATCGGCGCGTTTATCGGCCTCATGGCCTACAAGGCCGGCTTCTAAGTTAGCATTATACCTGATCAAATGCCATGTAAAGCACTTTTGACGGCGCTAATCGAGTGCGAAGCACCCTCCGTCAAGACCATTTGATGGTACACTGGCCCGCGTCATGGCAACCTGTGATCAGCGAAGGGAAACGCATGGAGCTCGGCAGCCAGATCAAGCGTCATCGGACGGAACGCGGACTCTCGCAAGACGACCTCGCCGCGAAGATCTACGTTTCGCGCCAGACCGTCTCGAGTTGGGAGAACGACAAAACCTACCCCGACGTGGAAAGCCTGCTCTTGCTCAGCGTCCTCTTCGACGTAACAGTCGACGAACTGATCAAAGGAGACGTGGAAGCCATGAAGGAAGCTATCTCGAACGACTACAAGAAGATGGCCGCACTCGCCAGCGGAGGCCTGGTCATCGCCATCGTGGGGGCTGTGGCCGCCGTCGGCGGCATCGGTTGGTGGGACTGGGGCATTGTTCCGTCGGTCATCATCGGCTTGCTGGTATGGGGCATCGGCATGGCGATGCTTGTGCGCGTTGAGCGCATGAAGAAGGAGCACGACCTGGTGACGTACCGCGAACTGGTCGCGTATTCGAAAGGCGAGCCCATCGACCGCAACAACCCGAAAAGCCAGCGTGCCCGCCAACACCGCATTCTCAAAGGCGTGGCACTCACGTTGGTCGCAGCCGCCGTCGGTGCCGTCATCGGCTACTTCGGCTACATGTTCCTCGGGTAAAGCGCAGAGTCCGTTGTCGCCCCAAAGACTCGTTTTCGGAGCGAAAACCGAGGCTTTGGGGCGACAACGGCATGAGGCATCCCCGAATAAAGAGGCGCGGGGCGAGAACCGTGAGCGTTCTCGCCCCGCGCACATCATGCGTGGCGAAGGGTTACTTCTGCGGGGTTTTGGCCTTCGTCTGAACCTGCTCGCCCTTGTCGACGGCAGCGCGGCCGCCGTGGTTGAAGCCGGTCTGGATGACGCCCTGGGTGTTGCCGGTGACGAACTTCGCCTTGCTCAGCGTGTCCATCTCCTTCTTCATGTCCTCCACCAGCTTGATGCACAGCTGCATGGAGAAGTCGGCGCGCGCCACGACGCGCTGGACGGTGGTGTCCTGCATGTCGGCGGGCATCGGGTACGCCGGCACCAGCCAGCCGCTCATGCGCAGGCGGTCGGACAGGTCGTACAGCGACCACTCGACGTTCGCGTCGTCCTTCAGACCCCAGCACACGATCGGAATGTGCGACGCGTCCTCGTAGATCTCGAAGATGCCCATCTCCTTGAGCTCGGCGGCCAGGTAGCGCGCCACGTCGAGCGTGCGCTCCTGGATCTCCTTGAAGCCCTCGAAGCCGTTGCGCATCAGCACGTAGTACTGGCCCACGATCTGCGACGCGGAGCGCGAGAAGTTGATAGCCATGGTGGCTTCCTCGCCGCCCAGGTAGCTCACCCAGAAGATCAGGTCCTCGGGCAGCGCCTCCTTGCTGCGCCACACCACCCAGCCAATGCCGGGGTACACGAGGCCGTACTTGTGGCCGGAGCAGTTGATGGACCACACGTTCTTCAGCTGGAAGTCCCACACCAGGTCGGGCTCCACGAACGGGGCGAACATGCCGCCCGACGCGCCGTCCACATGGATGCGGATGGGCAGCTTCGGATGCTCCTGGTTGTACGCCTCCACCAGCTCGTCGAGCTTCTGCACGTCGTCGAACTTGCCGGTGTACGTGATGCCGAGGATGGCCGTGATGCCGATGGTGTGGTCGTCCACGTAGTCCATGACCGTGTCCATGTTCAGCGACAGGTGGTCCTTCTCAAGCGGCACGAGGCGCATCTCGATGTCCCAATAGCGGCAGAACTTCTCCCAGCATACCTGGTAGCCCGCGGAAATCACCAGGTTCGGACGCTGCTCGGTGTAGATGTCGATGCCCGCGTCCTTCGCCAGCTTCTTCCAGCGGAACAGCATGCCCAAACCGCCCAGCATGCAGGCCTCGGACGAGCCAACGGTGGACGTGCCCATGGGCTCCTCGTCGGGGTTCGCGTGCCACAAATCGCCGATCATGGCGACGCAGCGGTTCTCGAGGTCGGCCGTCATGGGGTACTCGTCCTTGTCGATGGCGTTCTTCTCCATCGTCTCGGCCATAATCTTCGTGGCCATGGGCTCCATGTACGTCTGGCAAAACGTGGTGAGGTTCTGCGTGGCGTTGCCCTCGATGGACAGGTACTCCTTGATCATCTCGTACGTGATGCGCGGCTCGACCGGCTGGGCGTTCATCTTGAGGCGCGGCATGGCCACGTCGGACGCCTCGGAGCCGAAGATGGGCGTCGAGTACTTGGTGCCCTCGTCCATGCTGTCGAGAATCTTGCTGGTTGATTGCTCCTTCATGAAAACCTCCTGTACGTAGGGTTGGTACCTGAATTGACGGGCGAACGGGTGCCCCGCCTGCATCGCGCCCGGCGGCGCAGGCGGGGCAGCCGGCGCGGATCGCCGCACCAGCCGTCTACCCGTTGCCTCGACGGCGCCTAGCGGCCCGTTCGGCTCGTGTCGATGCCGGTCTCGCGACGCGGATCGGGCGTGTCGGGGTCGGCACGGGGCACGCCTTCGCCCACCACGGCCTCGGTGACGCTGGCGCGCAGCGACGGGTCGCCCTCGGCCTCGCGCTCGATGAGGTCGTCGCGCACCTTGCCCGCATCCTTGACGCCGTCCTTGCGCGCATGCGCCGCAGCGGGCGCCTCGCACGAAGGCGGTGCGTCATGGGCGCCCGCCCCCGTGTCGAGGTCGATTTCGCGCACCTCCACGGCATCGGGCATAGTGGGCTGAGGCTCGGCCGGCACGTCGTTCGCACCGACCGTGGGACCGGAATCGACCGAAACGGGCCCCGACGGACGACTGGTCACACTGACCACCGCGGCGGAGATGCCGCGCGCGATGGCGGAGCCCATGTCGGACCCAGGACCGGCTCCGGCGGTCGATCCCAAGGCACCGGCTCCGGCAGGCTTCGAGCCGCCGTTGCGCAGGTTCTCAGACGCCCGCGTGCGCTTGTTGATGGGCCCGCTGTCGCCAAGCGTGCTCGACGTCACCGACGGTGCCATGCCCTTCTTCGGGTCGGCCTCCGCCGGATCGGAGGGTTGCGCCGCCTTGCGCGCCTGCGGCCCCAACGGAACCGAGCGCGACGCGGTGCCCACCGGCATACCGGATCCCGTGACGTTCGCCGCGTTTCCGCCCGCCGCAGACTTTGATGTGGGGCCCTGCGGAGCCCAACGATGCCGCAAGCTGTAGATGATGAACGGAATGGCCACCGATATCACGAACGCGACGCCGAGCGTGGCCTGGTACACCATGTTCGACTGCGCATCGAGGTTCGACGACGGGAAGAACGAGATGACGAGCGTGGCCACGGTCATGATAAGGCCCACGGCCGCCACGATTGCCTTGAAGGGCGTGCCGCCGGGCAGCTGGAACGAGCGCTGCAGGTTCTTCTTTTTCAATATGAGGTAGAAGTACCCCAGGAAGAACAGCACGTAGCCCACCAAGTAGATGACCACCGTCAGGCCGATGGCCGTGAGGTAGCCCACCGACGAGCTCGATCCGCCGGACAGCGCTATCGAACCGCACAGCACCGCGTCCCACACCGTGACGATGACGGCTTGGATAACCACGGTCTTCACCGACACGCCGTTCTTGTTCACCTTCTTGAACGACGGCGGCAGGATGCCGTCGTGCGCCGTGTCGAGCAGCGCGCGCGACGGGCCCACGATCCAGGCCGAGATCTCGGCCAGCACGCCCAGCGCCAGCAACAGCGCCACCACGAACACGATCCAGCTCATGGACGGGCCGATGTGCTGCACGAAAATGGAGCGGAACGCCTCGATCACGCCGAACGACAGGTTGCCGTCCAGCACCGAGGCCGGCAGCGTGGTCGCCACGGCCAAACCGCCCAACGCGTCGAGCGCGATGGTGAGGATGGCCAGGACGATCATGGCCAGCGGGTAGTTGCGGTTCGGGTTCTTCAGCTCGTTCACGTGCGACGCGGACGCCTCCACGCCCATGTACGCCAAAATGAACGACGCGAAGATCACGAGCGTGTCCACTTTGCCGAAATCGGGCACGAACGTGGCCGGCGTCATGGATATCTGCGAGGCGCCGCCCGTGGCGAAGTAGTAGATCAGGCCGACCAACAGCACGAGCACGGGCACGAGAATGCCGCCCACGAAGCCCACCTTGGAGATGCGGGCCGTGTACTTCGTGCCTCCCAACTGCGTGAGCGTGAGCAGCCATACGATGGCGGCCACGCCGAAGAACATCACAAGCGGGTTGTTGTACAGCGCGTCCCACCTGAACACGTAGGCCAAGGCGGCCAGGATGAAGAACGACATGGTGACGAAGCCCACGGTGATCTGGAACCACTGGAAGAACAGCGCGGCGAAGCCCCATCGCCTCCCCAGCGTGTTGCCCACCCACGCGAAGATGCCACCGGACTCCCACCCCTTCACCGTGGCCATTTCCGCCGCGCACAACGCGACGGGCAAGAACCACAGGATGCCGCCGATGATCAAGAAGAACACCAACTGGAATCCTGACGAGGCGAACGACGGGTATTCGTACACCGTCATCACCATCGACGCGGTGATGGCGAAGAACCCGAAGAACGTCAAAGACCGCTTGAACGACGGACGGCTCGCTTGCCCTACCGGACCGGGATCGGCCGAGGGCGCGACCGCCTGCTGACGGGATTCGCTCATGCTCCAACTCCTTTCTCTGGTTGCTGCAAGGGGGGGCTTGCTCAACACGTTCGAATGAGAGCACGCAGCGACGCCGTTGCAGGGTTTCGTTGTTCTCGAGTGTTGTACCAAAGAAGCGGGGCGCGAAAACGGCTACGGGAGGGGTTTAACCCTCCCGTAGCCGTTTCGTTGGAGCGAGGTTTGCTGGAAGCCTGCCAACCTCGCTCATCTATGCAAAAAGGTCTATGAATTCGCATGCTCCTCGCCTTTGGCGCCCGACGAGAAGGGGAAGCCGAGGGGTTTGGGACCCATGCACGAACCCCCAAACCCCGTTCCGGTCAACCCTGCGTAAAGCAGCTGGTTATCGACGGTTTTTGACCGCATCCTTGTCGACACGGCGACGCGCCAGAAGCAAGCCTGCGCCGCATACGGTCGCCACCAAAACGAGCGTGGCGCAGCCCATGAGCAAACCGTCGCCGGTCCTCACCATCTTGGTCAACGCGGGAGGACGGGATCCGTTCACCGTCGTCTTCACTTTGTTGGTGCCGCTTGCCTGGTTCTCGGCCTCGGGGGTGTCGGGCTTCGACGTCGTCTCCTGCCAAAGCGCCACGTTGGCGATCTCGGTGCCGTCCTGGCATTCGTTGACGCGGACCTTAAGCGTGAGGTCGAGGGACGTTCCGGGAAGCAGCCCCTCGCCGATCCACCACTTCACATAGTTTTCGCTCGAACCCGTGGTGCCGTAGACGCCTCGGCCGTCGCATTCGACGAAGGTGGTGTTGGCAGGGATGATATCCTTCACGAAGATACCTTCGCTCTTGTAAGCGCCCTTGTTGGCCACGTGGATGGTGTAGGTGAGGATATCGCCCGGTTTGGCGGTGTCTTTGTCGACGCTCTTGACCACTTCGACGATGGTCGCCGGATCTTTCTCGAAGTGCGCCGTGAAGGTGACGGGCACGTAGATGCCGGAGGCCTTGGCCACGGCGTCCACCTGGGTCGGGGACAGCACCGCGTCGGTGGTCTCGGTGGCATCGACGTCGTTCGTCCACTTCACGAAGTGGTAGCCGGGGTTCGCCGTGGCCGTGGAGCCGGAGGCCGTGCCCGTGGCGGGAGCCAAGGATTCACCGGCCGGCGACACGGTACCCATGGAAACATCGCTCGAAACGTAAGCCAAATCGACGTCCGGATCCTCAGCGAAGTGGGCCGTGAAGGTGACGGGCACGTAGATGCCGGTCGCCTTGGCCACGGCGTCCACCTGGGCCGGGGATAGCACCGCGTCGGTGGTCTCGGTCGAATCGACGTCGTTCGTCCACTTCACGAAGTGGTAGCCCGGCTCGGGAACAGCCGTCGCGCCCGTTGCGGCACCGGTAGCTGGGGCCACCGCTTCGTCGGAGGGAGCGGCCGAGCCCATGCTGGCGTCGTCGGAAACATAAGCCAAGTTGACATCGAGATCTTCAGCGAAGTGCGCCGTGAAGGTGACGGGCACGTAGATACCGGTCGCCTTGGCCACGGCGTCCACCTGGGCCGGGGACAGCACGGCGTCGGTGGTCTCGGCAGCGTTGACGTTGTTCGTCCACTTCACGAAGTGGTAGCCGGGAAGAGCCGTGGCCGTGGAACCCGCTGCAGCGCTCGTAGCCGGATGCAGCACCTCGGTGGCAGGCGAAACCGTGCCCATGGAGGTGTCGTCGGAAACATAGGAGACGGTCACATCGGGATCCTCGGCGAAAAGCGCCGTGAACGTGACGGGCACGTAGGTGCCGGACGCCTTGGCCACGGCATCCACCTGGGCACCCGTGAGGGTCGCGTCGGTGGTCTCGGTCGAATCGACGTCGTTCGTCCACTTCACGAAGTGGTAGCCGGGGTTCGCCGTGGCCGTAGAGCCCGCAGCGGCGCCCGTGACCGGGGCAAGCGACTCGCTCTGCGGCGTCACGGTGCCCATGGAGGTGCTGCTCGAAGCATAGGCGATGGCAACGTTGGCCTTTTCCTTGAAAAGCGCCATGAACACCGTGTCGCCCGTGATGGCCACGCTGGAAGGATCGTTCGTCGTGTCGCTTGTGAACGAGCCGTCGTCCTTGGCCATGCTGTAGCTCCACGCAGGCGAAGCCGGTTCGAAGCCGGTGCTCGGCGTAACCGTCACGCCGATCATCGTGGGATTGGAGCCGTGCTCGACCGCTTCCGGCCCGCCGGCGACCACGCCCTTGCCCGTGTCGGACGACACGTAGCTCACCGAATGCGCGTCGACGGCCCACTGCGCGTACAGCGTGATGTCCTTAGAGATGTTGTAGATCTGCCCGACGTTATAAGACTGACCGGTTCCGTTCGCCTCGGTGTTCCAACCAAGGAAATGGTGGTGGGCGTACGTGAACGCGTTGCCCAAGGGCGACCAAGCCGCACCTTCGGCATAAGGGCTGTTAGGATCGGTCATGGTGCCGGAACCGCCGTTGGCGTCGTAGGTCACGGTGAACGCCTTTTGGTTGGTCGCAAGCGCCTCGCAACCTTCGACGTCGCTGTTGCTCATAGAAAACTCGCCCGTCGAAGATATCGCGATGCCGCCGATGTGGGTGAAAGCGAGCGAGTCGGAGGCATAAGGAGCCGGAGCGCTGACCTCGACGGCACGATAAGTGCTGTTGGAAGCCATTGCGCCCAGCAAGACTTTGCCGTCGGCCCCCGTCGTCCCCTGAACCACGTTCCCCAGACTATCGTGATAATCGCTCCATGAGCCATCGGACCCTTGGATTTGGACCTTGAAAACAGCACCTTGGATGGGAGCATGCGTCAAAACGTCCACCTTGGTGATGCGAAGCTCGCCTTTGCTGGGAACGGCCACAACCGTGTTTCCAGGTACCGAGTAGGCGGAGGAAACAATGGACGAGGTGGCGGTTGCGCCTTGAGCGTTCGTCCGCGTGTATTCGATTGCATTCGTCAACCCTGAAAGAGGATAGGGAGTTCCCGCATAATCGGCGAAATATTCGATCTGGAATGCTTGGATGTTGCCGCCAACAACGTTGCCGTCGCCGTAAATGGTGTTGAGGGTCGCGTTACTCGTAACGGCATCGCCCCACGTTGCCGTCGCATTGACCCCGCTGCCGGGAGTGCCCGGCGATCCTAGGTTGACCATCAAGGTCATCACCCCCGTGGCCGGATCCTTGTGGATGCCATAGGTGAGCGGCGCTGCCTGAACGCGGTTTCGGAAGGAGCTCAGGGATTCACCGGCACCTTGCACTACCTCGGAAATCGTCCCGTTGGCCACAAGGTCGACGTTCTTGAGCACTTTCGTCGTTGGAGTGGTGGTTGGATTCGGATTGTTCGTGTAAGCATCCACTGTCGCCGTAGCAACATCGTACAGCGTTGCCCAGATTTTTGGTTTACCGTTGCCGTTGCGATCACCGCAGATCGCCTTCACGTTAGATCCACCTGGCACGGTATCCTCGAAGAAGGTGTTGGATACGGTGCCGTCTTCTTTGAAATGATTGAGGTTGGTACCGCCGGATTGGTACAGGCCGAGCATGGACTGATAATTGAACTGCACGTTGAAATGCGCCGAGGTCAAAAGAGTCGATCCCGTTGGCGCGTCGGAGCCCCAATACGCCTTGTTGTCCCACGTCCACTCGCTCAGGACGTCGGTAGAGGGCGGCGTGGTGTTGGTGGAAAATTCATACGTGACGGTGTTTTTGCCGTTCTGCAGATCGGAGGCGTCGATGACGACCTTTCCGGACGCGTCTGCCACGATCGTCTGCTTCGTGCCATCGGCTTTTGTCAGAGTGACGCTTTTGAGGGTCTCGCTAGCGTTCGGAGTACCGGTGATTTCGGCGGATCCGCTATTCAGCATGGCGGAAACGGCACCGCCGGCAAGCGAGGCGGAGCCGTTGCCTACCGAGACAACGTTCAACTGTTTACCGCCCTTGAAGCCGAGGGAGACGGTTTCGCTGGCAACGGTTAGCGCCTCGTTGGAATCTGCGGACAAATCGAGGTTCTTCGCCGAGAACTTTTCAAAATACCCGGGGAACGTCCCGTACAACCCCACAAGCCCCATGTCCTCGGCCGCCTGGTTGAAAGCGATGACGATATTGCCATCAGCGTTCAGGGTCAACGTAGCCACAACGGTTCCGTCTGCGGTGGCAACGTTGCTCGTCCAGCCACCGGCGAATTGGTAGAGATCGGCAAGATTGGTGGGAATGGTGACGGTGTCGCCGTTCTTGAAGGAGTTTTGCACACCGCTGAAGGCAACGTTCCAATTGAACGCGAGCTCGCACTTGTCTCCCGGCCAAATGCCGGCATTGGGCGTCATTCCCAGATTGGTGATCGCCACCTTGAAATTCGGCGAGTCCGGCGTGTAGTTCGTGCCGGCCAAGGTGGCAACGTCGTCGGAAAAGGGCTCGGCTTGCGAGGAGCCGGCCTCGAGGTCGGTTCCGGCGCTGATGTCGGTTTCCGGCTGCGTCGCCTCCACCACCGTTGCAGGCGCCTCCGCAGCGGCCTTTTCGGCGGCAAGGCGCGCGGCCTCCGCCGCGGTCGTCGCCCACTCCTCCGCGTTGTCGAGCTTGTGCGACGCGTCCACAGTGCCGGAATAAATGTCGTACGCGTAGTAGCCGACGTTCCGACCGTCCACGCTGCCGTACACGCGATAGCAGTCCGTGCCGTTCACGGTGTAATAGTACAGCGTGTAGGACTGCTCGGGATGGTCGGCCCGGCTCAGCACATCGTAGTAGTCGGGCACCCGCGTCTGCTCGCCGGGAGCCAAACCCTCGTCGGGGTCGGCTTCGGCAAACCGCGGGGCCTCCTCATCGACGCCCGACGTTGCGGGCGCCGGTTGCTCGACATCGCCTGAAGCCGCCTCCCCCGAAAGCTCCGAGCCCTCGTCGGCCAGCGCGGAAAGCGCACCCACGGGAACGAGGGCCATCGTCAAAGCGAATGCGCACAGCACGCGCAAAAACTTCGGCGACACGCCAGATTCTGCTCTCATGCAATCACCCCAATCACTTGCGGTCAGCCCGAGCCCGCTCGCCCTCAGGCGCTCGGCTCGAACCGAACAATTCGTCTCAGGGTACTTTTATCATCTTGCTTTTCCCTGAGACCCAACCCGTCGCAAACGACGTCCAACCCGTCACAAACGACGATCGCCCTGCGGGGTCGAACCTGCCGACCCCACGCAAACGCCCTCGTCGTTCGAGCCGTCCAACCCGCGCTCGTTGATATCCCCCACGCCGTTGCCGTCCTCCACCGTGCGGCGCAGGTGACGGTGAACCGCAATGCTGCCGATAACCAGCGCGAGGAACAGCGCTATGCTGAGTATTCGAACGAGCGTCACGAGGCCTCCCCTTCCTCGCTGGGACGAACAACGTCGACCACCGCATGCTCGGCCGCATAACGGGCTCCCTGCGTGCGGCGAACCTCGGCCTGCTTTCGGCGCAGCCAGGCAACCTGCATGGCGAGAGGCACGGACAGGCCGCCCACCACCACGCACACGACGAGGCCGTATCCCACGATCACCGCATCCGTCCGAGTTGGCCCGGCGGTGAAGAACTCGGTTGCGTACCAGGGGGTCTTCCCACCTTCGTCGGGCGGCGGGGGCGCTGAATCTGCGGGTTCGTCGGGCTTGGGGGCATCGACCTGCGCGAGCGGCGGCGTCTCGCGCTCCTCCGTCGCGCCGCACCGCCCGCACGCGCGCCGCTCGACGCCCGGTTCCGCTTCGGTGGATTCGCGCGCAGTCTCCCAATCGCCCCAGTCGTGACCCAAGGCCGGCAGCACCTCGCTGTGCGACTCACCGCATATAGAACACGCATACAGCACCATGCCGTCCTCGGTGCACGCGGGGTCCGCGCGCGACACCTCGATGAACCGATGCTCCCCGCTCGGGGAAAGAGGAGGGATGGTGCGGTACTCGTAGTGAACGTTCTGGGGATGCTTCGCGCACACCCGTGCCTCTACGCCTTCGGACGTGCACGTGGCCGGAGTGTCCACGTACCATGCGCTCCACTTATGACCGGTGGCCGGCACCGTGCGGTAGAACGAATCGCCGCACTTGCTGCACACCAGGTATTCCAAACCGTCGGCATCGTCGGTCACGGGCACCACGACGGTTATCTCGTAATCGTGCGGCCCACCGGCCGGGCAGTCGTCGGCATAGCCCCGGGTCACCCCGGCCAAGAGGAGCGCAGCGATGGCAACGAGCACGATCGCCGCCCTCGGCGCGCTATGCCGGCTACGCTTCGTCATGCTCGGTCACGCGCACCGTGGCGCGGGCGTCCATCGCCTCTTTGAACGAGGCCCGCTTCGCCCGGCCCAGCGGCACCTCGGCGCCGTTCGAAAGCGTGATCGAAGTGTAGGTGAAACTCTGAACGTAGGCGCAGTTGACCAGGAACGACCGGTGCGTGCGCAGGAACCCGTACTGCAGCAGCATGTTCTCCAACTTGCCCAAAGGCGACAGGAACTCGATCGTCCGCTCGGTACCGGGCAGCGTCTTTTCCCGCGACAGGTTGAAATGCACGACGCACACGCGGCCGCGCACCTCGAAGTAGCTGATGTCGTTGATGGGGATGTTCAGTCGCTCGGTTATGCCGTTGATCTGAATGTAGCGGGTCTTGCGCTCCTCCACAGCGGCGACCGCGTCGAGGAACACGCGACGGAAGCGCGCGCCGTCGCCGTCGTCGGTTTTCAAAACGTAGTTGAAGGCCCGCACGTCGAACGCCTCGAAAGCGTATTCGCGCGAAACGGACAGGAACACCACGACACCCGCGAAATGCTTCTCGGCCAACTTTCGGGCGACCGCCATGCCGCCCAACTTCGGCATGACGACATCCAAGAACACGATGTCCGGCATGGCCTCCAGGTCTTCGAGGTCGAACAGGAAGCTTTGACCGTTCTCGTAAGTGGTGAGCCGTACGTCGATGCCGCTTTTCCGGGCAACCGATTCAAGCAAGCGCGTATAGTATTCGCAATCGTCGTGGTTGTCGTCGCAAAGAACTATGTTCAACGCGCACCTCTCTCGCACCGCATGGGAAAGCGCCTTCACCCGAGCGCTTTCGACGTTTTGAACGCAGCACGGGCAGACCCCGTCAGCGCGAGCAAGAGGTTAGCAGCCGGTTCCGAATTGAAACCGAAAAGTAGGCAACTGTAATGAGATAGTTAAAAAAGGCGGGCGCGAGCACCGGCTCGTGAAGGCGGCATGGAGGAACACGGCGTTACGCCGTTCGCAGGATCTCCCGTTTATCGTCCCGTCGCGCTAGCGCTTCTCGAATCCGTACACTTCGATCGCATCCGCAAGGAGGCCGGACGCGAACTCCCGAACGTCGTAGCCTTCCGAGATGGCGGCCACGGCCGCGCCGTCCACGATGGTGCCCACCATGCGCGCGGGCATGTCGATTCCAGCATGCGACAAGATGCGTCCGACGGCGGCATCCAGCGACACGCGCCCTTTTTGGTAGGCCTCCGTAACCACGGGGGATTCGGCTGCGGCGATCAACTGGGCGTAGTGGGCCGAGGGAACCACGCTGTCGTCCGGCAGGCAGGCGCGGATCAGCAGATCCACCGCGCGCTCGCGGCATTCCTCGACGCTCATGGCCTCGGCGGCGGAAGCCGCCTTCTCGGCGCGCTCGGCCCATAGCTGGATGTTGTAGCGGCCCGCTTCGTGCAGCAGCTGCGTCACGGAATCGAAGTAGTAGCCCACCGACGACGATGCGGCCCCCGCCCACTTCGCCACCTTGCGGTACGTAACCGCCTTCGGCCCCTGCTCGCGCAGCAGCGCTGCAGCTGCGAGCACCAGCGAGGTGCGCGTGATCTGCGCTTTCAACGACTTCGGCGTTTGCGTTGTCTCGCTCATCTATCCTCCGTAACCCCCGGCGACGCCAACCGGCATCGCGCACGAACGCCGCCCGGGCCTCCAATGCCCAGGCGGCGTTGCCTCCTTCACGTTCGACCACGTGGAGCGATCAAACGTTTTCCCCAGATCATACCCTATATCTCAGTCAAATCCTTACCGGTGTGCTCATGCGACAGAATCATGGCGACCAAAGCTATCGCGGCTATGAACACCATGTAGAAGCCCGGAGCGATGGGGCTGCCCGTAACGTCGATCAACCAGAACGAGATGAAGGACGCCGACCCGCCGAAAATGGCGTTCGCCAAGTTGAAGCTCAAAGCGAAGCCCGAGTAGCGCACGTCGGTGGGGAACGTTTCGGTAAGGTAGCTGGACAGCGTGCCGTCGTTGATGGTGAGCACGAGGCACATCACCAGCTCGACCAGCAGGATGACCCAGAAGTTCTTCGTTCCCAGCAGCAGGAACGCAGGGATGGTGAGCACGATGAACCCGACGCAGGCGATGATGAGCATCTTCTTGCGCCCGAAGCGGTCGGAAATGCGCCCGGACAGGAAGATGAACGCGATGTAGACCACCAACACGATGGTGGTGATGATGGACGCGGAGCTCGGATCGTAGTTCAGCGTGGTTTCAAGGTAGTTCGGCAGGTACGTGAGCACCGCATAGAAGCCCACCGCGTTCAGCACGCAAGCCCCGAACGAGACGATGAGCACCTTGAAATGCTTTTTGAACAGCGTGCGGATGGGGTGCTGGACGGCTTTGCCCACGCCGCTCAACCTGCGCTGCATCTCCTCGTACACGGGAGAATCCTCGAGGTGCGTTCGGATGTAGTGCGTGATGTAGCCCAGCGGAAGCGCCAGGAGGAACGGGATGCGCCAGCCCCAATCGATAACGAAACTGGAGTCGGCACCCCAGGTGTTGAACATGAACGTGGCGAACAGCGATCCGATGAGCAGGCCGGTCGCCGTGGACGCCGGCACCATCGAGCAGTAGAAGCCGCGATGGTTCTTCGGCGCGTATTCGGCGATGAACGTGGCCGCACCGGCGTACTCGCCCGCCGCCGAGAAGCTCTGCACCATACGCAGCACCAGCAGCAGGATGGGCGCGCCCACGCCGAGGATCGCGTATCCCGGCAAACAGCCGATGAGGAACGTCGCGCCGCTCATCATGAGGATGGAGATGGACAAGGCCCACTTGCGGCCCTTCTTGTCGCCCATGTTCCCCCAGAAGATGGCGCCGATAGGGCGCACGAGGAACGAGAGCGCGAACACGGCGAACGTGCTCATAACCGACACGAATCGGTCTTCGCCGGGGAAGAACACGAGCGCGATGACCGTGGCCAGGTAGGAATAGCTCGCGTAGTCGAACCATTCGATGAAGTTGCCCAAGAACGAGGAGAACGTTACTTTCTTGAGCGTTCGGTGCTGCTCCTCTTCGGTGAAGGCGATCGCAGCAGCGTTTGAATCAGAAATGTTAGATTCCATGGTAATCCCCTAAGAAATGTACGGCCTCGTTGAGAGGAGAAGAGGTCCGTACGCTTAGCGTGTGCTTCAAAAAGCCCCCTAACATGGGTGTACGCTACAAGGTTAAGGCTATCATACCGCAAAAATCGAAACCGGGTGTAAACCCGTTACTTTTGACCCAAGATGGCAACATAGTTGAAACGTCGCCGACAGGCGAACGCAAGGAGCCCGTTATGCGACATAACGGGCTCCCGTGCTTGCAGGGTCGGATCAGTAGTCTTCGAGCAGGTCGACCTGCGCCTTGCTGGCGCGCAGGATGAAGTCGCGCTTCGCCTTCTGGCCGCCCTGCGCGAGCTTGCGCAGGATGACCCTCTTCAGGCGCGGGTACTCGTTCATGCCGTACCACGCGAAGGCGGTGCCGCCGACGTACGCCTCGACGATGCTGTGCACCGGGGCGTCGGCGTCGCGCTCGGCGTCGAGGGCCAGGTACTCCCGGATCTCCTGCCCGCACAGGTCGCGGATGACCTCGGGGCTGATCTCCAGGTCGTGGGCCAGCTGCCTCAGCTGGTAGTCGACCTCGGCCTCGTCGGCGTGCGGGAAGTACGTCACGTCGTAGGTGACCGCGCGCACGTCCGACGCCTTGGCGAACCCGATCAGCGTGTCGAGCGCCATCATCTGCACGTGCTCTTCCGTGCGCTCCGCGATGTCGAGCTCGGCGGGAAAGCCCTGGATCCCGTGCTCGGCGAACGCGGCCTTCAGCTCGTCCTCGCTCAGGGCGGGCTCGAATTCAACCGTGGTAGCAATGTGGGTCAGATTGTTCGTTATCTTCATATGCCACACCTTCCTCTTCTACTCAGTTTGGCATCCGCCCAACTACCGCAGGTTCTCCTTGTCGGCTTCCTCTTCCAGGCGAGCAGCAAGGTTCTCGCTGATCTCTTCGCGCTGCTTCTGCTTGCGCCCGGCAACCATGCCCTTGATGGACGGGATGGCGCCGCCGCCGATGATGAGGATGGCTCCCAAAGCCGTGTTGATGGTGAAGGGCTCGCCGAACACCACCAGGCCGCAGAACAGCGCCACGGGCACTTCCCAGTACGCGATGGTGCCGTAGTCGGCGGCCGGCAGGTTGCGGCCGGCAACCAGCAGGAAGCCTAGGGCGATGGGGCCGCAGATGATCCACAGCAGCACCGCGCCGATCCAGTTGAACGTGGTGAAGTGCACGTTGAGGGCCCAGTTCTCCATGCCCGGCGTGGCGCCGAGCGAGTTCAGAACGATGGTGATGGCGCCCGCGCCGATGACGGCGAAGATGAAGTTCCACACGCCGCGCGCCGTGGTGTCGGCGTCCTTGCGGTAGCCGTTGAAGAACATCGAAGCGCCGTAGAAGAAGCCCGAGGCGATGCCGAACGCGTCGCCGATGCCCTTCATGGGGAACTCGGGCGTCGAGGGCACCAGGTTGAAGTCGAAGCCGAACGCCTGGCCGCCCACGCCGAAGCCGAGCAGGCCCTCGCCGAACAACATGCCGATGAACACCGCGCCCAGGCAAATCCACTGCAAAGGCGACATGGGCTCTTTGCGGAAGATGCGGGCGAGCAGCACGCAGATAACAGGGCCTATGTAGATGAACAGGACCGCGTTCGACACGGTGGTCAGCAGCGTGGACGTGACATAGCACGCCAGCGACATGCCGATCATGAGGCCGCCCAGCGCGATGGCCGGGGTGAGCTTCAGCTTCTTGAACACGTGCACCTTGTGCGTGGCAACCATCAAAATAAGGAAGAACAGCACGCCCATGCCCATGCGGCCCACGGCCATCAGGGCGCCGATGCTGTCTCCCGCGTTGAAGCCGGCGGCTCCGTCGAACATGTCGGTGCGGGTGGCCCAGCGGCTGAACAGGGGCACCAGGCCCATGCCCGTGGCCGAGATGAGCATGGCGATGGTGCCGAAGCCCAGCCTCATCTCGTAACTGCCGGAACCGTCCTTGCCGTTACCCATATCCGGGTTTTTGTTGTTGGTATCTGCCATTGGTCCTCCTTAACCAGTAGCAAGAAAAAAGTATCCCCTCTGCCGCCGCAACTCGCGCCCTGCGAGACCGAATGAGGCAAGAGCTGACCTATTCGGCCTTATACGGCCGAATCGTATGCGCGGTGGTATAGGTTGAAATCAAGAAAGGGGACCTGAGCGTTTGAGCTTGCCAGATCCCCTTTCTTTGTTGTTAGACGACTCTTGCTTTCAGCAAGGGTTGGTCACGCTACGCGACTAGTCGTTCCACATCTCCGGGCGCACCAGGGTGGGATCCTTGACGCGGTTCGGGAAGTAGTCGAGGCAGTCGCCCTCGCGGTAGACGTCGGCCGTGGAGCAGTGCAGGCCGCCGCCGAACGGGTAGGCGTCGCGCAGGTCGCAGGGGATGACGTTCATGCCGAGCTTGTCCATCTGCTCCTGCTGGTGCACCTCGGAGGCCTCCACGATGACCGTCTTCGGGTCGAGCACGAGGCAGTTCATGGACAGCCACACGGAGCTGTAGCACAGCGCGGGCGGCTCGTCGTGCGCCGGGTCGGCGGCCTCGACGATCTGCCAGTCGTTGGCCTCGAAGATGGCGCGCTGCTCCTCGGGGAGCTTGCGGTGCGGGTTGTTGATGATCAGGCCCGGGCGCAGCGGCACGAAGGTGGCGTCGATGTGGATGGGGTACGGGTCGCCGGGGAAGTTCACGGCGTGCACGCGGTACTCGGGGTAGTAGCGCTGGAACCAGTCCATGGCCGTGCGGTTCGTGGTCAGGCCGTGCTGGATGAACAGGTCCTTGCCCATGCGCATGACGTCGGCGGCGTCCCACATCGGCTCGACCTCGGTGGTCACGAAGTCCTTGTTGGCGGTGCGCACGAGGCGCTCCTCGAGGGTGATCTTCTCGTCGTAGTAGTTGTGCTTGTAGGAGGCGTCGGTCAGGCGGGGACGGGGGGCCTGGGTCCACAGGAAGTCCGGGTCCTCGTCGAAGTACTGCTTCATGAGCGGCCAGTAGGCCAGGTACTCGAAGTAGCGGCAGCGGAAGGAGTTGGCGGAGGCCATGATCTCGTTGCCGATGGTGAGCAGGATGTCGCGGGGCGGCATGCAGGTCATCATGGAGTCGTTGCGGAAGTCGGGGGTGCCGATGGCCTGGTTCCACTGCAGCGGGGTCGGGCGGTCGACGACGACGCCGCGGTCCTCGAGGATCTTCACGAGGTTGTCGAGGCACTCGTTGCCGCGCTCGACGGTCTTGGCGGGACGGAGGCCCCACATGCCGCGCATCTCGGAGTCGACGGGCACCTTCTCGGACGTCGCGGGCTCCTCGGGGGGGATCATCGAGTTGTCGCAGCGACCGACGATGACGCGCTTCAGCGGATCCCAGTCGTTCCAAGAATTGACTATCTTCGCCATGACAGTCTCCTTTCTGTGGTAGCGCTCTTCGCTACCGTTGGGTGGCACACTACATACTACTGCAGCTTGCTGGCAATAACGTGCGACTGCAGGGAGCGCCTTGGAGACTGGTGGTTCATGGTTCTCCTCGGTTTTTCCTACCGTGGCATGGTTACCAGATTTGCCGTTGAGGAAGTTATACCATCTTTTTTGTTCACCTGCAACACTATTTTCCGTGTGATTTGTAGCAAAACTGTAATGATCTTGTACGCCTGCACAAAAATATGACCCGATAGACAAACAAGATAATACCAGTACAACATGACCATATTGGATATTTTTACTTTTTGTTTCCATGCTTCTGCATAAAAATAGAATCAAACGGTGACCTCATGCACACGAAACGGTTGCCGATTCTGTAGGAGAAACGTTCCCGATTTGCACAATTTGAAAAAGCGCCGTTTCGAAGGGTTTTGGCAAAAAACACAATTGGTAAAAGCGCGCGATCACCGCCGTAGCAGGAGGATTGCGAAAGGATTCCGTGAAAGGCCGCTTGCCGGTCGCCGGTGCGAATGATCGCCTGAATACGAAGAGACGGCGCTGCGCGCTCGTCCCTTCGGTTTCTTTTCGTGTTGGATGTTGGTGCCGGGCGGCCGCCAGGCGTCTCCACAAGGGCGTTGGGGCCCTTACGAGATGTGGCCCAGGAAGTCCTTCGTGCGGTCCGACTTCGGATGGTCGAACACGTCCTCCGGCGTGCCCTGTTCCACGATGAAGCCGCCGTCCATGAATATCACGCGGTCGGCCACGTCGCGGGCGAAGCCCATCTCGTGGGTGACCACGATCATGGTCATGCCGCCCTTCGCCAGACTCTTCATAACGCCCAACACGTCGCGCACGAGCTCGGGATCGAGCGCGCTCGTGGCCTCGTCGAACAGCATGACGTGCGGGTCCATAGCCAGCGCGCGGGCGATGGCCACACGCTGCTGCTGGCCGCCCGAGAGCTCCGAGGGCTTGTAGTCGATGCGCTCGCCCAGCCCCACCTTCTCCAGCTGCTCCACGGCGATGCGCGCCGCCTCGTCGGCATTGCGGTGCAGCACCTTCTGCTGCGCCAGCATGACGTTCTTCTTGGCGGTGAGATGCGGGAACAGGTTGAAGTTCTGGAACACCATGCCCACCTTGGCGCGCACCTTGTTGATGTCGGTCTTCTTCGCGGTGATCTCGGTGTCCTCGAAGAAGATGCGCCCGCCCGTGGGCTTCTCCAGCAGGTTCACGCAGCGCAAAAGCGTGGACTTGCCCGAGCCGGAGGGGCCCAAGATGACCACGACCTCGCCGCGGTGGACGTCGAGGTCGATGCCGCGCAGCACCTCGTTGTCGCCGAAGCTCTTGCGCAAATCCTCGATGCGCACGACGATCTCGTTGGAGGCCGCCGACGCACCCGAAGCGGCCGGGCCCGCGACCTCTGCGCCCGCGGCGCCCACTCCCGATGCGGATGCAGGGTCGTGCTCGACGGCTTCCCCGTTCAACACGACGCCGCCCTTATGCTTCGTTTCGCTCATATGGTCCGCACCTCCCTAATGGCTGATATGGTTGCCGTTGCGCTTCGCATCGTCGTAGATGCGCACCGTCGCGTCGTCCACCGAACCCGGTCCGGCGAACGTCTCGGACATGCGGATGCTGCGCGCCACGGCGGCGTCGGAGTCGGGCACGACGGACGCGGCCGACGTGATGCTGCGGTCGGCAGGGCCCTTCTTGTGCTTGCGCCGGCCGTTCGCCATGCGCGTTTCCATGGTGTTGATGAGCTTCGTGAGCGGTATGGTGACGATGAGGTAGAAGCCGGCGGCCACGATGTAGGGCGTGACGTTGCCCGTGGCGGCCGTGATGGTCTTCGCATACATCATGAGCTCGGTCACGCCCACGGCGGCCAACAGCGACGTGTCCTTGTACATGAGGATGAACTCGCTCGTCATGGTGGGGATGACGCGCCGCACCGTCTGCGGGATGATGACGAAGAACATCGTCTGCATGCCGTTCATACCCAGCGACCGCGCCGCTTCGAACTGTCCTTGGCTGATGGACTGAATGCCCGCGCGGAATATCTCGGCCAGGTACGCGCTGGAGTTCATGATGAGCACGATGGCGCCCATGGCGAACGGATCGAGCTGCACGCCCATGAGCGGCAGGCCGAAGTACGCTATGTACAGCTGCAGGAACAGCGGCGTTCCGCGCACGATGTTGATGTAGGTGGCGCCGATGGCGCGCGGCAGGCGATGCTTGGCCATGCGCAGGAACGACAGCAGCAGGCCCAGCGGTATGGCCAAGGGGAAGCTGATAACCACAACGCCTAACGACACGAGCCAGCCTGCGAACAACGCCGGCACGGACGTGGCGATGATGGCGGGGTCGAAGAACAGATGGAGGAACTTGTTGGAGTTCCACGCCTTCACCCATTCTTGCTGGTTCAGCCAGTTGGCCAACTGCTCGGAGGGAGATTTGCCCACCACGTCGATGACCTTGTCGGTGGCCGGCATGTCGTGCGTTTGGCCGTCGACCGTCGTGTAGCTGCCCGCCAGGCCGAACGACCCGCCTTCTCCCGGCAGAAGCGTGCGGTTGCACTCCACCATGATGAGCGCGCCGACCGGGGCCGGTTCGTCCAGCACCACCGTGACCGTTGAACCGTCAACCGTGGTCTGCGAAGCCACCTCCAACCGGTCGAGCCCGGCAATGACGGTGGTTTTCACGTTTTCCGGCTCCACGGTGGAGCCTTCGGGGAGATCGAGGGACACGCTCGCCACCGATTCGTCCTCGGCGGACTGCCCTTGCCACGTCACGCGCGTGGGCGTTGCCCCCATGACGGTGACGCTGTCTCCGTCGGCGTTCCCTTTGGCGGTCCAGCGCTCCACTTCCAAAGCCTGCGCCTGGACCGGCAAAACGAACGATGCCGCCAGCATCGCAGCGACAAGAAGCGCTGCGACGCCGGCGACGTGCGTCTTGATGAAAGAGATCACGTTCTGCATCGGTCGATCCTTAATGGTGCGTCGACGCCATTTCTACGAAAGCCACTTGGCGACGGCTTCGTCGTACTTGCCGTTGTCCTTGATGGCCTTCAGCGCCGTGTTGAGCGCCTTCGTGAGCTCGGGGTTCTCCTTGCTCACGGCGATGGCGTACTGCTCGCCCGTGGGAATTTCCTTGATGATCTGGCAATCGGTGTAGGCGTTCTTCACGTAGTAGTTCGCCACCGGCCAATCCACGGCGATGGCATCGATCTGGCCGGACTGCAGAGCGGCGAACACGGCCGTCATCTCGTCGAACGCGATGACCTCGGCGCCCTTGATGTTCTCGGCGGCCCACTGGAAGCCCGTCGTGCCGGACTGTCCGCCGATCTTCTTGCCCTCAAGCTGCGCCACATCGGTGATGCCGGAGTCCTTCAGCACGGTGATGCTCTGGTTCACGTCGCACACCGGGTCGGTGAAGTCGACCTGCTCCAGGCGCTCGTCGGTGATGGTGATGCCGGACACGCCCACGTCGGCCTTGCCGCCGGTTTGGATGAGCGGCACGATGGTGTCGAACTTCGTGGACGGCAGGTAGTTGCTCTCAATGCCCATCTCCTCGGCCAGCAGGCCCATCAGATCGACTTCGAAGCCCTCAGGGGCGTTGCCGTTCAGGTTCTCGAACGGCGGGAAGTCGAGCGAGGCGGCCACGGTCAGCTTGCCGTCGTTGACGAGCGTGTAGCCGGCGTCCGTGGCGTTGCCGTCGTTGCTCTTCGCGCCGGAGTCCTGCCCGCCGCCCGACGAGCAGCCGAACAACGCGAGCGATGCGGCCAGCGCGCCCGCCGCTACGAGTACGGCCCATTTCTTCATCTTCATTGGTCTCTCCCCTTTCCTCTGCGCCAACCCGCGCACGAGATGCCTTCACGTACGGCGGGTGTTCGCGACGCAATCGCCTTACTATAAAGCGCCTTACCGGTATTATCAAACACTTATTCACGTTGCGGCGGTGTTTTCGATTAGCGGAAGCCCCGTGAACGGTGATATTTCAAGCGTATTCGGTACAGCACACTAGAGTAATAGAGCGAAAGAGCGGGCGGAGAATGCCTCCGCGCATTCATCGACGATGCGCGGACGAGTATGGCTCGAAGGAGATTGGGCGCCTCTCGAGATGCTTTTCAGCGAACCTGCGACTCCTTCCGTCCCCTCTTCCCTGCCAGATGGGCGCGGGCGGCTTACCCGCCCGCCGGTTGCCCCGCCGCGGCGCAACGACTTTGGCGTCCGAGCTTTCCCTACACGAACGGGGCGCACGCAAGCAGGAGCACGGCGAGGAACGCCGCGTTGTACGCGGTGAAGCGGGCAAGGTAGGCGCCGGGCGTGACGCGGGCGAGCGCGGGGCGGCTGGGAAAGCCGCGGCGGACGATGCGGTACTCGTTGAACGTGATGAGGCTGGCGAGCGACGCCACGATCGTCCCGGCGCCGCCCACGTTCACGCCCACGAGCAGGGCCGCGTAGCTGTCGGTGAAGTGCGACAGCAGCACGGCGGCGGGGACGTTGCTGATGATCTGGCTGGCGCCGGCGCCCACGAGCAGCGCGCTCTCGTTCATCCAGTACGAGAAGAACGCCTCGACGGCGGGGACGCGCGCCAGGTTGCCCGCGAACACGAAGAAGCAGGCGAACGTGAGCAGCAGCCCCCAATCCACCGTCTTCAACGCGCGTCGGTCGAGCGCGCCGAGCGCGACCACCACCGCGCCCACCGCCACCGGATAGGGCACAAGGCGGAACACCGATGCGATGACCAGCGCCAACAGCGCCGCATACGCGAGCGCCCGCGGCCGCCGCGCCGAGGAGACGCGCGGGGCGTCCGCACATGCGAGCTCGCTCTTGTCCGGGAGTGCACCATCGCGTGGATCCTTTGCCACCCGTTTTTTCGTTGCTCGTTTCTTCATCGTGCGCGGAGCGTCCGGTTTGACGAACAGGGCGCAGCAGAGGGCGATGAGGGCGACCGACACGGCGAAGGGCAGCGCCATGATGGAGAGGAAATCCCCCAGCGGGATGGAGAAGCGCTCGTACAGGTAGAGGTTCTGCGGGTTGCCGAACGGCAGGATCATGCCGCCGAGGTTCGCCGCCAGGTTCTGCATGATGAACGCGAACGGCAGGGAGCGCTCCCACCCGGCTTTGAGCAGCGTGGCGGCCGACAGCGGCAGCATCATGATGAGCGCCAGATCGTTCGTGGCGAACATCGACAGCACGAGCGTGGAGCCCACGAGCGCCGCCACGGCCGAGCGGCACGTGGCGAAGCGCGCCACGAGGAGGCGCGCGGCGTGCTCGAACAGGCCGACACCGCGCAACGCGCCCACGACGGCGAGAATGCCGAACAGGCAGGCGAGCGTCTTCAGGTCGAAGTAGCCCAGGTACGCCTCGTCGGGCGGCACGAGGGGGATGGTCGCCAAGGCGGCGAGGGCCGACACGACGAGCACCGTGCGCTCGCGCGCGAAGCGGGCGAGACGCGCGGCGAGCATGCGCACGGCAGTGCGCCTTGGACGGCCGTCCGTCATCGTGGGCACTCGCACGCGGGATCGCCTTCGTCGCTGGCGAGCGTTTCGAGCGCGCGGTACGCGGCGCCGTGCACGCCGCAGGCGTTGCCCAGCTCGGAGGCCACGATGGGCGTGTCGCGACACACCGGCAGCGCGCAGGCGCGGTAGCGGACGCGCACGGCGTCGAGGAACAGATCGGTTCGTTCCGACAGACCGCCGCCCAGCACGAACACGTCGGGATCGACGACGCAGGCTATCTGGGACAATCCGAAGCCGAGCGCATCGGAGAACCGGTCCAGCGCCGTACGGGCCGCCGGTTCGCCGCGCTCGAACGCCTCGAGCACCGAACGCGCGTCGGGAAAAGCTTCGGCAGCCTCGTGCTTTGCGCACCCGCCGGCCATGCCCGCTTCGGCCAGCGCGCGGGCGACGCGGTGCCGGCGCGCGGTGCGCACGAGCCCCTTGGCGGAGGCGTACTGCTCCAAGCAGCCCGCCTTCCCGCACGAGCACGGTTCCTGTTCGTGCGGATCGACGCACAGGTGGCCCACCTCCCCCGCCGCTCCGCGCGCGCTGCCGTAGAGCGCGCCCCGGAAGACGAAGCCGGCCCCCACGCCCGTTCCCAGCGTGACGAGCGCGACGTTATCCGCGCGAAGCCCGCTCGCCGAGCCGTGCCAGCAATCGCCCAGCACGGCGGCGTCGGCGTCGTTCAGCACCGTCAGGCGCGCCTGCGGGAACTGCGCGCGCAGGAGGGCCTTGCACTGTTCCAGGTCGAGATCGATGTTCGGGCACAGTTCGAGCGAACCGCCCTCGGACACGGCACCCGGCACCGCCAAACCGACGGCGGCCACCCGGCCCTCGTCGGCCCCTGCCCGCTCGAGCAGCACTTCGACCTCGCTCGCGAACGGCTCCTGCGACCCGGCGGCCAGCACCCGCTGCGATTCGAACGCATGCGCGCCCAACTGCTCGCCTTCAAGGGAGAACGCCCCCATCTTCGTGTGCGTGCCGCCCACGTCGATGCCCAAAACGACGGAATCGCCGCATGCGGTAACGATCCTTCCGTCGGATTGGGCGCTTTGCATGGTTTTCGAGGCTTGCTTTTTCATAGCTGATAAGTGTAGCGCGAACACCAAACGTCAAACACGCGCAATGATCCAATAATTCGATTGGATCCGAACTCGATAGGGATAGGATGCTATAAATTCTCATTTCATTGAAAACTTTTCCATCTTTGCAAAGAGTTTTCATTTCATTGAGAAGTCATGCCTGTCTCGGCTACGCGGCAGGGATGCGGAAGCCGACGTGGGGGATGCTGCCGAAGCGGCCGTGGTAATCGGAGCCCGACGTGCACGCGAGGCCGTAGCGTTCGGCCAGGCGGGTGCAGCGCACGTGGTCGACTGGCGTGTGATCGGGGTGGTGGCGCTCGATACCGCGCAGGCCGAGGGGAACGAGCTCGGGCACCAGGTCGTAGCTGTCCAGCTGGCCAGGATGCGCCAGCACGGGCATGCCGCCGTCTTCCGCGATGGCGCGCACGGCATCGCGCGCGTCGACGTAGACGATGTCGCGGTCGCAGATTCCGCCGTTTTTGAACAGGCTCTGGTAGAGCGTGCGGTAGGCGGCGCTCACGTGCGGCTCGCTGGTGAGCGCGGCCATGATATGCTGCTTGTACAGGCAGGTGGAGGCGCGGCCGAGCGCGAGGGCGCGGTCCGCGTCGATGTCGTAGCCGGCGGCGACCAGCTGGTCGAGCTGCCAGAGCGAGTTGGCGTTGCGGCGTTCGAGAAGCGGCCGACACAGGGCCTCCACCGCAGGCGACCCCTCGCGCAGGCCCAGGCCCAGCACGTGCACCTTGCGGTTGCGCTTGTAGTCGTAGGCGCTCACCTCGATGCCACCCGTCACCTGCACGCCGTAGCGCTGCCCGAGGGCCGCGGCCTCGTCCAGGCCGCGCGTGGTGTCGTGGTTCGTGAACGCGATGCGGCCGATGCCGCGCTCGCGCGCTTGGACCAGCACCTCCTCGAAGGTGTCCGAGCCGTCCGACATCGTGGTGTGCACGTGCAGGTCGGCGATGCCCGCCGGGCGGGGCGCCGTCCCGTCGCCGGATGTTTCACGTGAAACATCCGTTCGCCGCAGGTTCGTCATGCTCTGCACCTTCTTTCTTGGTAGGACGCTGCCCCGTCGGCGGCGGCTTGACGCGGAAATCCCGCTCCAAGACGCGAAATTCACCGCTGTGAAGCGCGCTTCGTTGATAGCGCGCTTCGAGAGGATCCGCGACCTGCGACAACGCTGGCAGTTCGCCGCCGCACGCCGGGCAAGGGACCCTCGCGAGCGCTCCAAGGCCGCGAAATCGCTTCACAGCGGTGAATTTCGCGTCTTGGAGCCGTTTTTGCGTGACGTGTGCCGCAGCCGCACCGGCTACGCCATCATTCCTTCCTGCATGTTGAACTCATGATCGCACAAGCCGTCCATGAATTCGAGGTCGTGGAAGATGCCGAGCATGGTGGTGCCCTCGGCTTTCAGCTGCTCGATGAGGGTGCGCACCTTGAGCTTCGACGCGTTGTCGAGCGAGGCGGTGGGCTCGTCCAACAGCAGCAGGCGCGGGCGTTTGATCATGGCGGCGGCGATGTTCAGGCGCAGCTTCTCGCCGCCCGAGAACGTGCGGGGATAGAGCTCCCACAGGCTCTCGTCCAGGTCGAAGTGGCGCAGCATGCGCTCGGTTTCGGCCTCGGCCCGCTCGCGCTCGTCGGCGCCGTAGGCCTCGAGCGCGCTTTTGAGCACGATGTCGCGGGCCGTCTGGCGCGGCAGCGCGTTCAGGAACTGGGAGACGTAGCCCAGCTCAAAGGCGCGCAGGTACAGCATCTGGCGTTGGGTGGCCTGCGCCAGGTCGAGCAGGCCGAAGCGCGCCGAATCGTACAGGATGCGCCCCTGCTCCGGCAGGTTCGTGCGCCAGATGCAGCGCAGGATGGTGGACTTGCCGCTGCCGCTGCGCCCGGTGATGCCCACGAACTGCCCCGGCGATAGGGCGAAGCTCACGTGCTGGCACCCCTGGATGCGCCGGTCGACGCGATGGAGCAGGAACGACTTAGAGAGGTCGTCGATGCGCAGGAGGGAGGTTCCGGCTGACGCCGCGGGGGATCCTTCGACTACGCGCTGCGCGCTTCGCTCAGGATGACAGGTTGGGAGCGTTGCTTGCTCGGGGTGACATACGGTTGCCATGTCACACCGCCTCGGGGGCGAGGGCGGGGGCGTATTCGGCGTGCTCGCCCAGGTCGCGGCCGTAGCCGCGCGGTTGGTCGGGATAGTGCGAGCGGAACACAGAGTGACCGCCCACGAACGCGCGCGTGACCACGGGCATGGTGCGCTCGCCGGCGTCGCCGCAGGCGATCTCGCGCACGAGCAGCACGTCGGCGCGCTTCCCCACCGCGAGGGACCCCGTCTCGTCGGCGATGCCCGCGGCCTTTGCCGGGTTGATGGACACGAGCGCGAACGCCCGCGCGATGTCGAGCCCGCACTCGTCGCGCAGCGTGAACACGGCGTCGAGCAGGGCCGCCGGATAGTAATCGCTGCACAGCACGTCGATGGCGCCGGCCTCCACGGCCTCGCGCGCGCTCAGGTTGCCGGAATGGCTATGGCCGAGCATCACGTTCGGCGCGCCGGCCACCGTGTGCAGGCCGCGGGCGCGCGCCTCGCGGGCGATGTCGAGCGAGATGGGGAATTCGGAGATGGACGCCTCGAGGCCGTCCATGAACGCGAGCTTCTCCGCGCTGTCGTCGTCGTGCGACGCGATAGAGATGCCCCGCTCGCGCGCGATGGACGCCAGCGCCGCGATCTGGGCGTACGTCATCTTGCTGCTCTCCTGCTGCATGCGGATGATATCGCGCACCTCGTCGTCGGTCACGTCGCGGTAGCCCTTGAGCGTGTCGCCGAACATGAGCAGATCGCGGTACTGGCCCTGGCCGGGCGTGTGGTCCATGAACGACACGAGGTCCACCTTGCCCGAACGCAGGAACTCCTCGATGTCGTCGTAGAGGTCCACCGAGTCCAGCTCCACGCGCATGTGCAGGCGGTGGCGGATGAGGTGGTCGCGCTCCTCGCCGGCGCGTAGGCCGGCCACGCGGTCGATAAGGGCGCTCACGTTGCCGAAATCGCGGATGGGCTTGTGGTCGAAGATGTGCGCGCCGTACACCGACAGCGAGTGGAAGATGGTGGTGATGCCGTGCGACACCAGCTCGCGGTCGGCCTTGTACAGCGACGTGTTCAGATCCATGACCACGCTCGGGCGCGGAGAGGCCACGTTCTCCACGTAGTCGGAATGGATGTCGATGAGGCCGGGCGCCACGTAGGCGCCACGCGCGTCCACGATAGGCAGCACGCCCACCACGGCATCGGGCTGAGCGTCGAAGTCGCTGGCGCCGGCGGGCTCGATGGCCGCGATGCGCCCGTCGATGACCACCACGTCGTGGTCGGGAAGCACGCGGTCGGCGCACACCACCGTGCCGCCGCGAATGATGCAGGAGTTGTCGTTCATGGGAGGGTTCCTTTCGGGTTTGGGCTGTCATCCTGAGCGAGCGCACGTCCTTGGTTGTCATCCTGAGCGAGCGCAGCGAGTCGAAGGATCCCGTGCGGCGAGAGCAGGGAGGTTTTCGGCTGGCGCCGCAGGGGATCCTTCGACTTCGCGCTTCGCGCTCCGCTCAGGATGACAACTGGAGCGAGCGCTCCACTCGAGATGACAACCGGGGCGTTACAGAAGCGAGTACACCAGCTGTTGCGTGTAGGCGTGTTGGGGGTCTTCCAGTATCTGGTCGGTCAGGCCGCTTTCGATGACGCGGCCGTCCAGCATGACGAGCGTGCGGTCGGCCAGCATGCGGATAACGCCCAGATCGTGGCTCACCACGAGCATGCTCACGTCGAAGTCGCGCCTGATCTGCTGCACGAGGTCGAGCACAGCGGCCTGCACCGACAGGTCGAGGCCCGTGGTGACCTCGTCCAGCAGCAGGATGGGCGGGTTGTTCGACAGCGCCTTCGCTATCTGCACGCGCTGCTGCATGCCGCCGGAGAAGTTCCGGGGCGGCTCGGCCTCGCGGGACAGGGGGATGTTCACGCGTTCGAGCAGCTCCTCGCCGCGGGCGCGCATGACGCCCACGTTGCGGCTGCCGGCGGCTATCATCTGCTCGGCGATGTTCGACAGGCTGGAGAAGTCCATGCGCAGGCCCAGGTAGGGGTTCTGGTACACCATGCCGAACACCGTGTTGCGGATGGCGCGCTGCTGCTGCGGCGAGAGCGCCAGCAAGTTGGCCGCCCCGCCGTCGAAGGGCCGGGCACGCACGTCGCCTTCCGTGGCCTCCTCGTCGAAGAACAGGCATTTCATGAGCGACGACTTGCCGCTGCCCGACTCGCCCACGATGCCCACGATCTCGGCCGGGAACACGTCCAGGCTCACGTCGCGCACCGCGTGCACGGTGCCGCAGCGCGGACACACGTTGCGCTCGAGCTGCGGCTCGGGTCCCCGGCAGTGCGGGCAGCCCGTCCCGAAGCGCTTCGACAGGTGGCGCACGGACAGACAGGGAGCCTCGTCCGCGCCGAACCGCTGCTCATCGAGCATGGGAGGCTCCTTTCCGAGAGTCACTGGTTGTTCGTAAGGTCAGCTGGGAGGCTTCTGACGGATTGTCATCCTGAGCGAGCGTGAGCGAGTCGAAGGATCCCGCGCAGGAAGGCCACACGCTTCGAGCATGATCCTCGGCTAATGCCGACGCACGGGATCCTTCGACTACGCGCTGCGCGCTTCGCTCAGGATGACATCCCGCACAAAACGCCGTGTCGTTGCATTGGTAGTACGTCTCGCCGGTTGTCTCGTCCACCAGCTCGTCCAGGTAGACGTCCTCGGCGCCGCACAGGCGGCAGCGTTTGCCGTCGAAGCGCTCCACTGCGAACGGGTAGTCCTCGAAATCGAGCGGCACCACGTCGGTGTGGGGCGGCACGGCATAGATCTTCTTCTCGCGGCCGGCGCCCAGCAGCGTAAGGTGTTCGGCCTGGTGAAGCTTCAGGTTGTCGAAGCGCGGGATGGGCGACGGCGCCATGACGTAGCGGCCGTTCACCAGAACGGGGTGGTCGGCGCCGGTGGTGGTCATGTCGTAGCGCACGATCTGGTCGAACAGCTCCAGCCACGCGCCGGTGTAGTCGGCTTCGGCGTGCAGGCGCTTCGTCGCGGCCTCGCTCGGCTCGAAGCTGCGCAGCGGCTCGGGCGTGGGCACCTGCAGCACGAGCACCTGGTCGGCGCGCAACGGTTGCTCGGGAATGCGGTGGCGCGACTGGATGAGCGTGGCCTGTTCGGTGGCGTCGGTCACCTCCACGTCGGTGGTGTCGGCCACGAGCTTCTTGATGTTGACGGCGTTCACGCTGTCGTCCGAACCCTGGTCGATGACCTTGAGCACGTCGCCGCGCCCGATGATGGCCAGCGTGATCTGCAGGCCGCCCGTGCCCCAGCCGCGGCCGATGGGCATCTCGCGCGAGGCGAACGGCACCTGGTATCCGGGGATGGACACGCCCTTGATGAGGGCGCGGCGAATCTCGCGCTTGGACGCCTCGTCGAAGAAGGCGTAGTTATAGCGCTGCTGCATCGGTTGCCTCCTTCGCTTCCAGCGCGGCTGCGGCCGCTTGGTCGGCGGCTTGATCGCCGTCGTCCGCGTTGCGCGTGCCGCGCACGCTGGAGAGCTTCGACTGGAACGTCACGTAGTGCGGGAGCTTGAGGTGCGAGATGAAGCCCGTGGCCTCCACGCCGTCCACGTGGTAGAGCACGAACTCCTCATCCTCGGTGGGATAGCGCTTGTCGCCCAGTTCAAGGCAGCGATCGAGCACGCTCATGGCGATGGCCTTCGTCTCGGCCCGGCCGAGCACGCACCCGTAGCCGATGGCGAGCGAGAGGCCGTCTTCGGCACCGTCGCCTTCCGACATGAACACGCTTTCCACCTCCGTAACGGGAAGGGAGCCCAGGTAGTACGCGTTGTCTACGCCGCCAGGCTCCAGCGGGTGGTCCACGGCCACGGCCACGCGGCCCTGCCGCAGCTCGCCCACCGTGGGATGCGCCGGACCGAAGCCGCGTATGGCCGCGTAACCCAGCGCCTCCACGGCCTGCGTCATGCCGCGCGCGAGCGTCTGCAGGCGCACGGACCGCGGTGCGGGGAACGTGAGCGGCACCATGGTGGCGTCCACGGGCTCGGCGTCATCAGGTGCGACGGAGGGAACGAGACCCTGAGCCCGCAGGTAGTCGAGCACGCGCGGAAGGGTGGCGGAGGCGCCCGCACCAGCGGAGGCCTCGTCGAAATGCGCGGCCAGTTCGGCGCGCTTCTCGGCCAGCTCTTCGGGGCCTTCCGTTTCCAGATCGAAGGCCAGCAGGCGGTGGCTGTAGTCGCGCGTGGCGCCCAGCAGCTGGCCGCCCGGCACGTCCTTGAACGCGGCCGACACGCGCCGGGCGACGCGCATCTCCCCCGTGTCCACCGGGCGCGACACGTAGGGACGCTCGAGCGTGGAGCGGAACGCGCGCAGCAGGAACACGGCCTCGTCGGGCGAGCCTTGAGCCTGCTTGAGCGCAAGGGCGGCCAAGCGCGGCGCGTACAGGGACGCCTCGCCCATCACCTGATCCACCAGTTCGGGGAATGCTCCCTCGATCTCGTCGGTGCTCCAAGGCGACGACGTGCTCACGCGCTCGTATTCCAGCAGCTTGAGGCTTTCTTCGATGGCTTTGCCGCCTCCGTGGACAGCTACGTAGCCCATTTAGCGAGCCTCCCCGACCAAGCAGGGTTTCGACGGCGCGGCAGCACGATCGGACATCGACGCTTCACCGACCGAGGCATCCTCGCCCGCCAGCGTCACCTGCGAGCTACGCGGCACGGCCACGAGGTTCCCCTCGCCGTCCACCAGCACGATCTCAACGCCGCAGGGGAACTCGTCGTGCCGCGCGGCGCGGGCGCGAGCCCACTCGACACGGTCGACAGCGAAACGGTTCACGTCGGCCACGCCTGGACCGCGCACCTCCACCACGTGGCGGGCCGGCTCGCCACCGGCGGCCGCCTGCTCCGGTGCAACCAAGCGGGCGCAACCCATGAGCACCGTCGCGCCCTTCTCGGGAGCCACGAGCGTGCCACGACATGCCTCCAGAACGGCCTCGGCCGCCAACTGCACGTCGGCGCGCGCCGGCACCACGACGAAGTCGGCCTCGCGCACAGGGAAGCGCATGGCATGCGTCTCGCCCGTGAGGTAGGCGGCCGAGGCGTCGGGCTCCGCGTCCACCACGCTGAACGTGACCGCCTGATCAACGAACAGCCGCACGACCGACTCGAGGGCACCGTCGAGCGCCGCAGGTCGCACCGGATTGTCGGCCGCGCGCTCGATCGTGCATAAGGCACCGGGATGCGCGAACGCGTCGAGCACGCTGCGAAACGCTCGCTGTGCGCGATGCAGCTCGGCGTTTTCCGTAATCATCATCATGACTCCACCTTCATAGTTGAAAAATCCACCTTCGTCGCCGCGTTGCGGCGCGCGTCCTCGACCTCGCGCGCTTCGATGCGCTCGAGCTCCTCGCCCAAGCGCTCTTCCCAGCGGGCTGCGCGATGCTCGCCCGTCGCGCCCGCGAAGGCCGCGTCCACTACGGCAAGCTCGTAGGCTCGGCAGCGGTCGCTGCCGAGCACCATGCCCAGTCCCACGGCCTCGCCCAGGCGCACCCGGCACGATGTCATGAGGGCCTCCCCCAAGTAGAACAGGCCGCCGTGCGCCGTCTCGCGCACCTTCACCATGACCAGCTCCTCGCGCGGCTCGTCGAGAACGGCCACGGCACCCACGCCCAGCTCGTCTTCGACGTCGCGCACGATAGCGCGCGCCAACGTGGAGTCCCCCTCCACCAAGGCGCGCGTCCGTTCGTACCGTTTCAACAAAACACCAACTCCCATCTACCAAAACCAACCAATTAGAATCTTCTTCACGAAAGAGGTGTGCCACGAAGTTGCGCAAGCGCCCCCCAGGTCAAAATCGTTTCTGCAAAAGAGGCGATGGGCCTCGGATGCGGGACGGCACCCACCAAGCGAGTTCCGCACGAGCCGAAGCGTCCAGAGGACGCTTCGTGCGAGCCAGGACTGCCGAGCGACTGGGTGCCGTC